>CAZEFT010000001.1:0-255853 GCA_964511495.1 uncultured Algimonas sp.
CTCAATATACGCCAAGATCACAGATCGTGGATCATTCTCTTGATTTTCTCACAAGGGATTGAATTTATTGAAGGTTTCAAAACGCTAAGTGCGGATCATTATTTTGATAACAGGGTTAAACCAAGACCCTATTGGGGCGTAGGTAAAACAATCGTCCCGTCCATCACCTTGTCAATGAAACGCTTAATTGTGTCGCCATGGCCGTCATGGGTTTCGACAACTTTGGCACCCAGCGCCCTTAACACTTTGATCTCAGCCTTAGTTAATGCCCCCACGGCCTCATCATTCGATGCAAATATGAAAACCGCATTTGATAAATCCAGCGATGCCAAGTCCGCACTATACCTAGGCGCGCCTATTGCGGCCTTCAATAAATTGCCATTACGATAATCATTTCGTGAGGACACAGCTTCATTTGAATCTCGTGGCTCTCTTTGTAAAAGTGAGACGCCATCACTTGAAAACCTAACATTTTCGCCAGAGCGATGGATATTTACGAGTTCCTCGTTAACATCCAAACGGCCAGCAAGAATAGCATATTGGGTCGCGGTTGGACCTGACGCTTGCAAATGTTTTAAGGTAATGAATGAACCATAAGAATGCGAGAGTACGATAATATCTTTGTTTAAGGCCGTATAATAGCTAATGGCTTGGGATAAGATTTGAGCGGATATCTCAACTTCCTTTTCGGCATCAGCTAAGGTGAAATCTCGGCCGGCTTTCATCAGGTCTGGGTTAATCGTCTGTGATTGATGCAGATACACAACATTATATTTCTGATAATTGGGAAGATACCGAAAAATTGATCGGCCATCGCGAACAAATGCTAATTCATCATGTGGTCCGCCTTGTAAAATAAGCAGGACTATTGAGCTTTCTGCATCTGTAGCTTCGTCATGCACGCCAAGCATCTCGGCGTTATTTGGCAAAACGGTTTGTTGATATGATGACTGCTGATTTACTTGTTCTTGGCTAGCATTAGGCACACAGGCTGTCGCTATGAATGACATTAGTAAAGGCGTTATCAATATGCGCATCATACAACTCTACGAAAAATAATTCGGTAGAACCACAGAAAAAGTAAACAATGATAACTCTTCGCAATTCGTTATGTCATTTCTATGGTCTTGTTCGGCTAAGTTTTCTCTCCGAACAACACTTCACTCAACTTAAACCAAGCGCACCTAAGCAACTAGACATTATAGTAATCGCGATACCATTTTACAAAGGCGTCGACCCCTGTTTGGACATGGGTTGCGGGTTTGTAGTCAACAGCTTTGACCAATTCGCTGACATCGGCAAAGGTTGAAGGGACGTCGCCTTTTTGCAGGGGCAACATTTCCTGAATAGCCTTTTTGCCGACCGCTTTTTCAATCGCGGCAACATATTGCATCAACTCGACCGGGTCATTATTGCCGATATTGTAAATACGGTAAGGCGCATCTGAACTTTGTGGATCAGGATTGTTCGGGTCCCAGTCCGAATTGGGTTCCGCTGGTTTATCATTTACCCGCACAACCCCTTCAACAATATCATCCACATAGGTGAAATCGCGCGTGTGATTACCATAATTGAAAAGCTGGATTGGCTTTCCTTCGATGATGTTCTTAGTGAATAGGAAGAGCGCCATATCCGGACGACCCCAAGGACCGTAAACCGTAAAGAAGCGTAAGCCGGTTGTCGGCAAGCGGAACAAATGACTATAGGAGTGAGCCATTAACTCATTGGCTTTTTTCGTCGCCGCATAAAATTGCAGAGGATGGTCAACACTCTCATGTTCCGTAAAAGGCATTTTCGTGTGACTGCCATAGACGCTGGAGGTTGAAGCGTAAGTCAGGTGTTTCACGTCGAAATGACGACAGGCTTCCAGAATATTCGTAAAAGCAATAATGTTAGATTCGACATAGGCATGCGGATTGACGAGGCTGTAACGCACACCCGCTTGGGCGGCCAAATTGATAACAGTTTCGGGTTTATGCGCCTCAAAGGCGGCATTAACTGCGGCCTGATCTGCAAGGTTGATGCGTTTAAAATGAAAATCGCCTTGGGTCGTTTCAGCTAATTCATGCAAAAGAGACAGGCGTTTTTCTTTGATCTCCACATCGTAATAATCATTGACGACATCAATGCCCAAAACCGTGTCACCGCGCTCCAAAAGACGTTTGGCGGTAAAATATCCGATAAATCCGGCAACACCTGTGACGCAGACAGTCATATTAGAGCCTATCATCGCTTTCTTCACGCGCGAATACGGCTTTCAAATCAAAGAAGACATGACTTGATTTTCCGAGTGCACGAACATTATCCGCACCCATTTCGACGAATTCTTTGTGGCCCACCGCCATCAGAACCGCATCATAAGTGCCACTTTCAGGGAGGTCTGACAGCAGATCTATTCCATAAACACTCTTCGCATCTTCCGCTTCGACCCACGGATCATAGACATCCACATTGGCGTTGAAGTCACGCAATGTGGTGATCACATCAATGACCTTGGAATTGCGTAAATCAGGACAGTTTTCCTTAAATGTCAGGCCCATGACTAAGATACGGCTTCCGACGACGGAGATTTCCTTGCGCATCATCCGCTTGGCCAGACGCTCGGCAACATAGGCACTCATCCCGTCATTAATGCGACGTCCGGCGAGAATCACATCGGGGTGATGGCCAACCTGCTGCGCACGGTGGGTCAGGTAATAAGGGTCGACACCAATGCAATGTCCACCGACGAGGCCGGGCGTGAAGCGGAGGAAGTTCCATTTCGTCGCGGCCGCATCAAGAACGTCTTGCGTATCAATGTTCAGCTTTTCGAAAATCACAGCCAATTCATTCATCAACGCGATGTTCAAATCGCGTTGTGTATTTTCGATAACTTTCGCGGCTTCGGCGACTTCGATACTCGTGGCTTTGAAAGTGCCCGCTTTGATGACACTTTTATACAAATCATCAACGATGGTGGCAATTTCGGGGGTCGAGCCGCTCGTAACTTTTTGGATGTCTGTGACGCGGTGCAATTTATCGCCCGGGTTAATCCGTTCAGGACTATAGCCAGTGAAGAAATCCTTGTTATGGGTCAGGCCTGATTCTTTTTCCAAAATCGGAACGCAGACATTATTGGTACAGCCCGGGAAAACGGTCGATTCATAGATGACAATATCGCCGTCTTTGAGGATGGGCCCCAACATTTTCGACGCGCCTTTAATGGGGCTAAGGTCGGGTTGTTTGGAGCTATCGACAGGTGTTGGAACCGTGACGATATAGGTATTGCAGTCTGCAATATCTTCGAGTTGGTGCGTGTAGCTAATATGCTTGGCTTCGGCCAATTCATCAGAACTACATTCCAATGTGCGGTCTACGCCGTCCCGTAATTCGGAAATTCTCTCTGCATTAATGTCAAACCCGACAGTGGAGCTTGTCTTTCCGAACTCTACCGCCAGCGGTAAACCGACATAGCCTAATCCAATGATGGCAATCTTATGTTTCATGGCACCCGTTTCCATAATTTGCACCGCCTGATGTACCAGCTATGCGCTGAAATCAACCCTCTTCGCACACGCCCATAAAGAAAGCCTGCCTGTTCATCGAAACAGACAGGCAAATCTTGTGAGGGTTTAAACGCTTTAGTTACGCGTCGAAAGGATGGCCAGCGTATTGATAAGCGGAACCGTCGCCAGAATTTCTTTGAAAGCAATACGGGCTGCACTGTCCTGCACAAACACAATATCGTTTGGAATCAATCGTGGGTCTTCAGCGCCCATTTTCCGAATCTCATTTAGATTGACTGTCAGGACTTTGCGCTCTCCATTGAAATCACGTACGACATAGACTTCTTTTCTGTTCGCATCATCATTAAGACCACCGCCCAAAGCAATCGCTTCAGACAAACGCATCAAATCGAACATTTCAAACACGCCAGGCTTCACTACAGCACCGTCCACGACGATTTTACCCAATTTGCGTGACTCAAGCTTCACCGCAATGCTCGGGTCTTGCAGGTAGCGTTGCCCATAGAGCTCAACCAAACGCTCTTGTAGTTCTAATGTACTTAATCCAGCAACTTGAACTGAACCGATAAGCGGGAAGCCGATTTGTCCAGCCCGATCAACGATGTAAGAGCCTGAGAGGTCTTCCGTGTTATAGACAACAACATCCGCTGTATCACCAACCTTGAAAACATCATCCTGAACAAAGCCCGTCACATCTGCGACCGTAATGTCGGGGAATTTACTAACAAAGACAGGGTTTTTGAAAGACCCATCATCGTTTCGAGCATTCGGCTTATTGTTTGGCATTGTCGAACAGGCCGACAAGCTAATAAAGGCAAATGCCGTAAAAGCTGTAAGGAGTATTTTAAGGAAGGAGAATTTTGTCAACATTTCATGTCCCGCGCGTGTTGAAGCTTATTGTGTTCGGCATGGCATAACTTCCGGAATCACGCAAGTCAGAGCTTTTATCTTCTCTTGCGCAGCATATCTCAAAACATCCAATTAAGACAGAAGTAAGTCCTCAAGGTGTTTAACGATACGTGGCCCTGTTTTTCCATCCCATTTTTCGGGGATGCCGCCTGTTTTCCATTCACCTGCATAAAGGCGTTTAAGAGCAGGAACAATATTATCAGGGTTCGTTCCGACCAACTCATTAGTACCTTCAGTGATGGTCTCAGGCCGCTCTGTCGAGTCACGTAAAGTCATGCAAGGCACGCCCATAACCGTCGTTTCTTCGGTGATGCCGCCTGAATCTGTAATGACGCCTTTGGCGTGTTTCACCAGATAGTTAAATTCCAGATAGGGCTGCGGATCAACACAAACAATGTTGGCCGGCAAATCTGCAAATTCTGCCAAAGCTGCACGTGTACGTGGATGAACGGGATAAACCACCGGCATGTTTTCAACATTATCAGCAATCACTTTCAGCAAATTGAAGTAATTCGCCTGATCATCAACATTTGAAGGACGATGTAGGGTCGCCACAAGATATTGTTTTTCCTTGAGCTTTTCTTCACCCCAAAATTCTGGTTGGCGCAAACGCGGGATGTTTTTCAACAAGGTATCAATCATCGTATTACCAACAAAGAAGATGGCGTCTTCAGCAACACCGCTTTTGCGCAAATTGTCATTAGCAAGGGCGCTGGTTGTGAAGAAGTAATCCGTAATAGCATCCGTTACCAAGCGATTGATTTCCTCAGGCATACGTCTGTCACCGGAGCGAATACCGGCTTCGACATGGGCGACAGGGATATGCAGTTTTTTAGCTGAAATCGCGCAAGCCATTGTGGATGTCACGTCACCGACGACCAAGCAAAGCGCCGGCCTTTGTTCCATCAGTAATGCTTCATAGCCAATCATAATGCCGGCCGTCTGTTCAGCTTGTGTCCCCGAGCCCACACCAAGATTAACATCCGGCTCAGGAATGCCCAATTGGGTGAAAAAGTTTTCCGACATACGCGTATCGTAATGTTGACCCGTATGAATCAGCCTGAAGCGCAAAGGCCCACCTTTTTCAGCATGGTCTTCCAAAGCCGCTGTAATGGCGGCGATTTTCATGAAATTCGGGCGAGCCCCGGCAATGAGGTCAATAATCGGTTCCATTTGCGCCCTCCAATTTTCGGCCGCCCAATTTACGGCCTCTCTGTCAAATCAGCTCTAAAATGCGTGCTATAACCGCCCCAGAGCCTATTGATATTTGCGGCGTTTGATACACGCTCCGCCTTCTAGGACAAGAGACAATCCTGTTTGTGAGAAAAAGACAGCCCTTTTGCGATAGACTTAACTTATGTTTTACTGGTCAGATTTCATTCACATAAACTTTGCAAAAGAACCAAAAAACAACTTTCAAGCCGTGTTTTCAAAGGTTGCAAATAGCTATGGCAAGGCATAAGAGGATGCGGAATTTTCATACGCATCGTCAAAGCTTGTGAAATGCAAGCCCGGATAGAGTTTGGATTATTGGGGATAAGTCAGTCGCTTAAATGCGAATAGTGGACAGCAAGAATGAATATACAGGCCAACAACATTCAAAGCGCTGACAATCGCGCCAATCGTCGAAGCAGAGAATTTGACGAAATTGATGATTTCGGCAGTGAGGCTTTCAAACTTGATGTTGTTAAATATGTGCGGATGTTCATCAAATGGTGGTGGATTCCGATCCTTTTAATCGGTTCTGCCCTCGCTCTTGCGGCTTACCTCACGGATAAAGCAACACCTATTTATAGTGCGACGACCTCCATTGAGATCAAACAAAAAGAGGCCAATGTTCTTGACGTCAATCAAGTCGAACAGATTGTTGCCAATAACGAGTACATGGTGACACAGCTATCCTTGCTCCAAAGCTTTTCTTTGATTGAGCGCGTCGTTGAAAGTATGAATTTGCATTCAGACCCGCGATTCGCCAATCAGTCCCTCTCCCGGGAAGACCGGATTAACCAAGCCGCCTCTCGGTTCGAACGCAAACTCCGCGTCAACCCTGTTGGTCGAAGCCGTCTGATCGAAATTTCATTTGAAGATGAAAGCCCGGTCATGACAGCGCGCGCGGCCAATTCTCTTGCCGAAAACTTTATTGCAGCCACACTTGAGCGTCGTTTTGGCGCTAATGCCACTGCCCGTGATTTCGTCGAGAAACGTTTGGCTCTGACCAAAAGCACGTTGGAAGACTCCGAGCGTATGTTGGCAGAATATGCTGATAAGAATCAAATTCTTGATCTTTCTAGCGGTGCGACGGGCATAGATAGTGGCTCTGATAGTTTGGCCGGCTCAGCATTATTTTCCTTGAATGAGGAACTCTCCAAGGCTCAATCGCGGCGCATCCTCTTGGGACAACGCTATGAACAGGCCCAACGCAGTAACCAAACAGAAGATTTTCTGAGCAATAGTGTTTTCGCTGACTTATCTGCCGAAAAACGTAAACTCGAAGCTGAATATCAAGAGAAACTGCAGATCTTAAAACCCGAATTTCCGTCTATGCAGGAATTGGCCGCCCGCATTGAAGTGGTTCAGTCTCAAATCGACATTGAAGCGGAAAATATCCGTCAGGTTGTAAAATCGCGATATGAGGAAGCTCAAAAAGTTGAAAACAATTTAAAACAACGCATCGCGGCTACAAAAAGTGACATCCGTAGCGACCGCAATAACAGCATTGACTATAATATTCTTCTGCGTGAGGTCGAAACCAATCGGGCACAATATGAAGGGCTGTTAGAGCGCCTCAAAGAATTGAGTATTACAGACGGTATCGGGCCCAACTTGATTGACGTCGTTGACGAAGCACGCGTGCCGGAAAGACCTGTGCGCCCGGACCTGTTTCAGGCGCTCATCTTGGCTTTTGTTGCGGGCAGCATTCTATCCGCTGGTCTGATTTTCTTGCTTGAACTGGTTGACAATAAGATCAAAGATCCCCGTGCTATGTCCAACGCTTTGCGGTTGCCGCTTATGGGCGTTATCCCGGCTATTGGTTCTGAAAAGGAACGTTTGGAGAATTTCGCAGACCCAACCTCCTCAACATCTGAGGCTTATGCCTCTATTCGTACAAGTATCATGGCCAATGTCGTCGCGGATGCCCCTCTCACGCTTCATATTACCAGTACGCGCGGTCGCGAAGGGAAGTCCTCTGTTGTTTATGGTCTGGCTAAAAGCTTCGCCGATATTGGTAAGCGCACGCTTATTATTGATGGCGATATGCGTAAACCGGCCTTTGCTTGGCCCGAGGACAAAACCGTGGGTCTTAGCGGTGTCCTGCTAAGCGATAAGCGCGTGATAAATGAAGCTGTCCCAACAAAAGTTGCCAATCTTTCTCTTCTGCCCTGTGGTGAAAAACCGCTTAACCCGGCTTCGCTGATTTCGAGCCGTCGTTTCGCCGAAGTCTTGGCTGATGCTAAAACGAGCTATGACGTTGTTATTATCGACTCGCCTCCTGTCTTGGGCTTGGCCGATGCGCCAACCATTGGGTCCATGTGTGACTATGGTCTCTTTGTTGTGGAATATGGTGGCGTCCGGACGCCAATGGCCAAGACGTCTATTGGACGTTTGCGCAGTTCCAATGTGAATTTATTGGGCGGGGTGTTGAACAAATATAAGTCACCCATGAACCAATATATGGATTATTATTACTACTCTTATGGCCAAAACGCCCACAAATATGGGGATACTACAGCGTCACGGAAAAAGGCGGCCCGTAAGCCGAAACTCTTCCAGAAGAAGAAACGCGATAAGCTTGACCTTATGTAAAAAGGCCGCTCTTTGCGCTCACAAGTTTTTAAAAGCCCGCAACTTTTCTGTCGCGGGCTTTTTCTTTGGGCCATTACGCGAGTACGCTATTATCCGAAACCAAGCGCCAATCCGTCCCGTCGGAATAGACAAGACTGACGCCGACAACCGTATCGTTGATGCAGGCCATTGCGCCGACACCTAAACCCACAGCAGACGGCACAGACGCCTTGTCATAGACACCGGGACGGATAGCCCCCGCCACATCTAACTGGCAGGCAGGGTCTGTCACACCGACCCCCATCTTACCTTCTGAAGTCACGCGCAGAACTTCCTGCGGGTCAGGGCCGTTTTGATTAAGTTGAACCACAAAATCAGCCGATAGATGCCCGACCACATCTGTCGCCTCCATATGGATTTGCCCCATGGACTGCTTATTATTTCCGGTATTATCAGATTGAAATACAATCGCCGTGCCTGAGCCAGCAGACGTGGTAACAGTGCTATTGTGATAAAGAGTAAGAACGGACGTCACTTCTGCCCCCAGATTATCTGTGACGGCCAGACTCCCGTCCTTATCCAGTTCGAAAACTGAAGCCCCGCTCTCGGACTGTACACGCAGTAAATCCGCCACCTGCCCTGCGGCAGCACGAATCACGAGCGGCGTTTTCAAGCTATGTCCTGCCTGAATATTCATCATTGCGCCGGCATCAAAGCCGTTCAGCCTTACATTGTCCGACATCAGATTGATCACACCACCATCATTCAGCGTAAGCCGATGACCTTGAGTTTTAAGAGTTGCATTGCCGCCCGCAAAAGCGAGCGTACGATCCCCGCCGATCGTCAAACAATGAGAGGCTGAATTGGTTTGAAGTGACATATTACCTGATTGGTGGGCAAAAGTGAGAGCCTCCACCCACTGTGCACCATCGGCACTGACTTTAATATGAAGGTTATTATCGCCCGTAAGACCCAACTCGGCACATCCTGAAAAATCAGATTGGAAAACCAAACTAGCCGTTTCCCCCGCCGCCTGTTTATTCAGCTTTATCTGATGGCCTTGTCCGTCATGATTAAACAAAGAAGCCGTCGATGACAGGGTGAGTCGATTTATATCATCTGCCGTCGCGTTAATGCCGAGACGCGGCGTCAATTCACCTGTATCAGAGCCATTCGTACCGGAAGCGTTCGCAGGTAGGGGAGAAGCCCAGTCCGTCCCGTTCCAGACTCGTAACTCCGAAATATCCGCCACCCAACACATCCAGCCAATCTGCGGGGCATAAAATGACCATCCTGTACCTTCCCAAAGGGCAATATCAAAATCATGCCCTGCCCAATCCTCGACCGCGTTCATGCCGACTATATAGCGCTCACCCCTGTCAGGCTCGTTTGGCGGACTCAACAGACCTTCGGTCAGAATATGGATTTGAACCAGCGCGTCCAATTTTCGCAAGGCTTCATTATGTGTGATGTGTTTCTGGGCCTGCGCGCCCATAATATAGGGGAGATCCAATACCGGTGTTGTATTCATGATGTGCTTTCTTTTCTATTGAAGGCACAGTCTAAGCTTGGCCTGACACGCGTGAGTCAGTCTTTCCCGAGGCCAGAAAACCTTAAGCTTACACCCCTTACACGCGTGGAAGGATTAAGCTGGCGAACCTAATCTCCTCATACGCACAATCACTTGCTATTTTTGGCAACATGTATAATGAGGCGCAAAATTAATGTATGAAAGTTCAGGGGCGTTGCCGGAACTTCGGCAGAATTATGCGAAGACAGGGTGATAAAACTCATGTCCAAGCATTTGCGGAAAACCGGCAAAACATAGAGGCTTCGACCTCTTAGACGGAATGGGCAAAGCGATATTCGATTGTTAAATTGAATAGGCGGGTTTCCAAATTCGTTCCCCCTTAAATTGAAATCAATGGCTTTTGTAAAAAGGCCTGAAAGAGAATTATTTTGAAGTGCGGGCATAAGCCTTCACATTCATCATAAAGTGTGTGGAAGATTGAAATGGGACAGACTTTATCAAAAATGTCACACGGGTTTTTCCGTCGGGTTTATGGCAAGGACATATATGCGCCGAAAGAATTGCCCATTCACGGGAAAGACTTGGGGTTTGAGTTGATTGAATATAATGGGCTTCGCAGCGGCTTCATCGCCGTTTTGCAAAAGCAAAACCTGGCCTGATTTCGTCTCACTCTGTTTTCGGATAGAATAATGCAAGAGAATTCTAGTGACAGTCAGGCGCCATTATTGGAGCGCGTCGAACAAGCGACAGAGTCTTTACAAGCCTATGTCGAGGGTGAGAATTATGCGGGTTACGATCCTTACGATGCTTTAAACAGCCCCCTTCTGCGTTTTGTGAGCTTAGGTCTGAAATGGCCACGTATTGCCGTAACGCAAACGGTGAAACATTTCCCAATCAATTTGCGCCCACTTTTACTCGTCAAAAAAGGGCATAACCCGAAGGGCCTTGGTCTTTTCCTTTGGAGCTATGCCAAGCTTTATAAAGCCACAGGCGACGAAGCGTATCGCGAAAAAGCGTCAAAGATTTTCGACCTGCTGGAAGGCGTTCGTTCCAAGGGTTATAATGGGCATGCTTGGGGTTATAATTTTAATTGGCAGTCCCGGGCTTTTTATGTCCCCAAAGGGACACCGACAATCGTCAACACCTCTTTTATCGGTCATGCGCTTTTGGACGCTTATGAAGCCTTTGGTGAGGAGCGTTATCTTAAACACGCTTTGCCCATTCGAGATTTCTTTTTGAAGGATTTGAACCGCACTCAATTTGGCGACACATTTTGCTTCAGCTACACGCCGATTGACGAGTTAATTGTTCACAATGCCAATTTGCTCGGGGCTTCTGTCTTGATCCGGCTAAACGGTTATGAAGCCCATGCAGACAGTGAAGCAGCGGCCTTGGCCAGTCTTGGCTATTCTATGTCTTGCCAGCGCGAAGATGGGTCTTGGTGGTATGCCGATACGGATTACCAACAATGGATTGATTCCTTCCACACAGGCTTTAACCTACAATGTATTCGCTATTTTCTCGATTTGGGCAAAGCGACAGAATTTCAACAAGCCTATGATCGCGGCGTGAAATATTATGCGGAGACGTTTTTCCTCGAAGACGGAACGGCGAAATATTTCCATGACCGGACGTTGCCCGAAGATATTCATTCCTACGCTCAGGCCATTGTATTCTTCTCAACAATGGGGGAGGACTATCAGGGTTTGACCACACGGGTCGCAGAAAAAATGCTCAGGGACTTTCGTTCCCCCAAGGGCTATTTCTATTTTCAGAAACGCAAAGGCAAACCCATTTCAATACCGTATATGCGATGGGCGCAAAGTTGGGCTTTTCACGGGTTAACCGAATATGTATTAGCCGCACAACAAAAGGACAGTGAGAGATAATGTTAACTCTAGGTATTCATGACGGCCACACGGCCACAGCGGCTTTGCTCGAAGACGGTAAGGTGCTCGCCTGCGTTTCAGAAGAGCGGCTTCTCCGAGAAAAAGAATGGAATGGTTTCCCTGTTCTCTCCATTAAAGAGTGTTTGCGGATAGCGGGTAAATCCTTTGATCAAATCGACGCTGTTGGCGTCTGTTCTCTCATGCCGCAAATCGGCGGTGAAGGTTGGAAAAATCCTCCTTGGTATAAACGCGTATTCGGTGCAGCCGCGACTGTCTTGCCGAAATCCGTTTTGCAAAACCCGAAAAATGCGGCGCGCGTAAAAGCGATTGCTCCGAAACTCATCAAAACGCGCAATAAAAAAATGATTGCTAACATCGAAGCGCTCGGCATTTCAGCTGATAAAATCAAATTCTATGAGCATCATAGCTGTCACGCAGCGTCCACTTATTACAAAAGCTGGTACAATGACAAAAAGACATTGGTTATCACGCTTGATGGATCTGGCGATGCGGTTTGTGCGACGATCAATATTGGTGAAAATGGCAAACTGACCCGTATCTCTGAAACCTTTAATTACAACTCTATTTGTGACTTCTACACTTACGTCACAACCTTCCTCGGCATGAAACCAATGGCGCATGAGTATAAAGTTATGGGGATGGCGCCGTTTGCATCCGAATATGGCCGCCAAGAAGTCGTCGATGTTTTCAAATCCTATTATAAAATCGATCCAAAGAATCCGCTCCAATTCATTAATGAATCCGGCGCTTGGAAGTGGCAGTTTTATAAACGTCTGCAAAAAGACATCGGCTTTGCGCGTTTCGATATCGTTGCGGGTGCAGTTCAAGAGTTGTTTGAACACGTTGTCGTTCAATGGATTCAAAACGCTATCGCAGAAACAGGCATTCACGACATCGCGCTGTCTGGTGGTGGTTTCATGAACGTCAAAGTCAACGACAAGATTTTGAAACTCCCTGAAGTCAACTCACTCTTCATTATGCCGGGTTGCGGCGATGAATCGAACCCCGTCGGTGCAGGTGTGTTAGCCGCAATAGACGCCGGTTTCCCTGCCAAAGACATTCCAACGCTCGGTATGATTGACTGGGGCGCGTCTTACACAAATGACGATGTCAAAGCCGCCATTGATAAAATGCTGAAAGGCACGGATTACAAAATTAAAAAATATGCTGACGTCAACTCGGCTTTGGCCAAGCGCATTGCGGACGGTAAGGTCGTGGGTCGGATGAAGGGTCGTATGGAATGGGGCGCACGGTCATTAGGTCACCGCTCAATTTTAGCAGACGCGCGGAATGGCCATGTCATCCATAAAATCAATAAAGCCATCAAAATGCGTGATTTCTGGATGCCGTTTGCGCCAGCCATTCTCTCAGAATACCGTGATGAATATCTCGAGCTTAGACCCGATTTTAAATGTCCTTACATGACAGTGGCCCCGAAAACAAAAGAGCGCGCCTGGACTGACATTCCAGCGGGCACGCATCCTTTTGACCGGACAGCCCGCTGCCAAATTGTTGACACGGAACACCATGCAGACTTCCACGACCTGCTTTCAAAATTTGAAAAAATGACGGGCGTGGGCGGCATGCTCAACACATCGTTTAATCTTCACGGCGACGCGATTGTTATGACAGCAGAAGATGCGATTTATACCTTCCTGAACTCCGGTTTGGACGTGATTCAAATGGAAGACTACCTCGTCGAAAAATGAGCAAGGTTGAGCCCATAAACGATCTGAAACTGGGTCATGTCAAAGTCTCGGAAGGGACTCTGGATGATTTTGTCAGGCAAATTTCTGACGGCATTGCCGCCAAAGCGCATCAGTTCAGCGTCCCGTTAAACCTGTCAAAATTTGTGATGGCGAAAACGGACCCAAAACTGAGTCAGGCGCTCAATGACTCAGATTATGTGGTGGCCGACGGTAAATCGATTGAGATGCTAGCACGGCGCATGGGGAATAAAAAAGTTCACCGTGTCACAGGTGTAGATTTAGCGGAGACACTCCTGTCAAAAGCCAAAGAAGAAAATTGGCGTTTATTTCTCTTGGGAACCAAACCCGAAAATCTTGCCAAAGCGGTTGAGTCTCTCAATCAACGCTATGACTCTCCCAATATTGTCGGGGCGCAAGACGGTTATTTTAAACCGCATGAGATTGATAGCGTCATCGACAAAATCAATGCGGCCGATCCGGACATTTTATTCTTAGGGCTTGGTTTGCCCCAGAAAGAATATTTCATCGTTGATCACTTTGATAAATTAAATGTTCGGTTCTGTATCACGGTTGGCGGCGCCATTGACATTTGGGCCGGAGCCAAAACACGCGCGCCATCCTTGGTACAAAAACTCGGCCTAGAATGGCTTTACCGCAGTCTTTATGACCTTAGCCGCGCAGGACTGATTTTCCGTTACGGTCTGACTTTCTTGAAAACCCTTATTTTCCCGCCAAGGCCGCAATAGGCTTTGGTTTGTTAGTGGATTGTGGTCAAATTATCTAAAACCGCTTTAGGCAATCGCCTTTCACAAGCCCCATGGTTGACCAAATTTGCCGGTAACACTGGATGGATGATGCTCGCCCAAGGTGCGCGCATTCTGGATGTAATGATCCGCTCTATCATTATCGCCCGTGCTCTAAATTTGAATGACTTTGGCGCTTACGCCATTATCATGGCCTTCACCGCGCTCATGACTGAAGTGATTCATCTCAATTTCGGATCTATGACCCTGACTTATGGAGCGAAATATGAGCGATTAGAAACCCAATCAAAGCTCAAAGCGTTGTTAAAAACTAGTTATATCGCCACGTTTTTTATCGCAGTGATTGCGGTTCTCATCATATCCACCATACTGAATTTAGCTTATGATGCCTTCGTCAAAGCGCCTGATTTAATGGTGCCGGTTATTATCTTAGCGATGGCTTCCGCTTTTAATTGTTTCGATGGCGTCAATAAATCAATCCTACGCTTGCTGGATAAATTCCGCATTAGCTGCCTGATGGATTTATTCGCCGTTGTTTTGAATATTGCCATTATCATCACAATTTTCACCCTATTCGAGAACACTCTCACCACCGCCCTTTATGCAACAGCTGTCTGCATTGTATTTTTGAATATTATCGGCACTTTGGTCACATTTTACATTCTGAAAACCGCCGCGCCAAAATGGTGGAAAGCCCCATTGTCGGCTTTGACAAGCGATACCAAGCCGATGTTTAAACTGGCCATCAGCAATTCGGTTGCGAGCTCCGTGCAACGCATCATGCGTAAAGGTGATGTGGTTTTATTAGGATTTCTGGCACCGACCGCTGCCGTCGGACTTTATGATGTCGGTAAGAAACTGGCCGCAATGGCCTTACTCGGCAGAGACGCTGTCGCACTTGCTGCCTTTCCGCAAATTTCACGGGCCATGGCAGCCAATCAAAAGGCCCGTTTGAAAAAGCTGATTTTGCGTTTATTTAAGTTTGGCATACCCTTGGCTATCATTGCCCTCACGACCCTTTATTTTATCGGCCCTTTCTTGATTTCGACACTCTATGGCCAAAAATATGCTCAAGCCTCACCCATATTGGTCATACTCACTATTACCAGCTTTTACTATTTACTCTTTTTCTGGGCCAATGCGCTCATGCTCAATGCGGGGCGCGCAAAAGCGATAATCTTCACGAATGTGGCCGGCCTTCTTTGCATGGGTATTGCAGGTTATTTCCTTGTCCCCATGGCCCAAGCTACAGGCATGGCCGTCAGTGTGGTCATTGGTGTGAGCGTCCAATTCCTCTCTATCGCTTGGGTAACGCGGCGCGTGCTGCGAACAGACTCAGCATTTGGTAAAATGAAAGGGTCAAGCACATGACCCTGCCTTATTCCCAAATGCAGGAAAACCTGTCCCGCCTTGTGAACGGTGACTTTGCCGCCAAGAGTACACGCTTGTTTGCGGAGGTCTTTCCGCGTCTGATATTTAAACGGCAAGCCAAATTATTTACACAAGACGTTAGTAAAAACCTTTCAGGTTTTGTTGAAAAAAGCGCTGAACCATCGGTCACACTGACTTTGCCCCAATTAGGGAAATTTTCGCCTCCTTTGCGCAGGCTGAAAAATAATGTCATGGCTTTAAACGCTGACCTTGAGGCCTTTATTATACAAGGCAGTCTGGGCTCCGAAGAACAAATCAATTATTCCGATTGTGATGCATTGGTCATCATCAAAGACGAGGTTCTATTAGACCCGAAACGTCTGGGGCGCCTCGCCTATCATTTATTCAAAGCCCGTCAGACGACCTATGAGATTGACCCCCTCCAACACCATGGTTGGTTCGTCGCCACACAATCAATGATGTTGTCCTGGCCGCAACATTATTTGCCCGTGGAAGCGATGGAGCAGGCTTCACTCCTCGATGGAGATACGGATCGTCCTCTTAGTTTTTCTCCTGCTTCCAAGCCTGAAGTTAGTCGTCAAAACCTCTTATCCATGATGAATAATATCGAGGCCAATTTGGACACAGCTATCGCTTTTGATAATCTTTATCGCTTTAAGGGTTTTGTCAGTAAAATTTTGCTCATCCCCGCTCTATATACTCATGCCCGTTATGGCAAAGGCATCTTCAAGCGTGAGAGCTTTACCGCCATAGAAAATGACTTTGCTAAAGACGAACGTCACATTATTGAGACCTGTAGCGATATTCGGCAAGCATGGCCCAAAATCTCTGCCGCTCACCCGAAGTCATTGTCCAGACGACCCGGTCTGCTCGGTGATATAATGAGACGAAAGTTTTCTGCGCCGGTCCCAAACTCTCTGCGAGCCCGCATTTCGGATGATGAAATACAATCTATTAAAAAACTACACGCCCGTATAAAATCGAATTTAAGTGAAGGAACGCTCCATGACTGAAAATCGTGATGATCGCTATCAAGATGTTTATGATGCCGAAGCTGAAAAATATGACCAACGCAGCTTTGACAGTGCGCAAGGTGATTTTTCCGCCCGCTATAAAAATGAATTGGTCGTTGAGGCTTTGAACCGATTTGGCTCTCAAAACCCTGAACGAATCATTTTAGACTGCCCTAGCGGAACGGGTCGTATCGTCCACCATTTAGTGAGCCAACCTGAACCTTTTGGGCATATTCATGCCTTCGATATTTCACCGGGCATGTTGAAAGTGAATGCCGACAATCTTCCCGCTCAAGCAGATAAGGTCAGCTTTAAAATCGGCAATATGAAAGCGCTCGAATTTGAGGATAACAGCATTGATGAGGCGGTCATTGCCAGTTTTGCATATCTCGTGCCTCGGGACGAGTATGCGGATTATGTCAAAGATATATACCGTGTTTTGAAGCCGGGCGGTGTCGCGGTGATTGAAGTCTCCAATGCGCTTTGTGCTTATAGTCCGATTAGTCTTGTGAAAGTTCTTTGGCATCGCTTGGTGAAGAAGAAAGCTGTCAAAAGCTATGCATTTTCTTGGGAGTTGAAAAAACTCTTTGGTGACTTCGGCATGGTTAAATATTGGGGAACGGAATATCCGCTTCTTATCAAATCTTATGGCTTTTATCGCGGTGAGTCGAAATTTTTGGGAAAAATGCCTCTTCTCAAAATGTTCAGCGGTAAGTTTACGGTTGTTTTGAAAAAGCCCTCCTAAACGCCAAGATGTCCCGCCACGCCGACATTATGAAAAGCCACGGCTTGACCTTACTCCGTAACCTCCAAGATACAGCATTTAAGACTGTGGATTTGATGGAGAATGCCTCAGGCGAGAAAAGCGTGTTGAAATACTGTAAAACTCATTGCCCGAGCTTGGCTTTGGAAAAAGACGTTCTGGTCGCCGTGAATGTGCAAACATCACATTATTTGGTTTTCCCAAAGCTTCTGGGTTTCGAGCCAGACTACCTATTGATGAGTTTTGTCGAACGAGAAGACCAAACGCGCGAGACGATCAGCCAAAGAGACTGGTCAGACTCTGATATTGTGGTTTTGAGCCGCGGTTTGAGAGAATTTCAAAATCTGGAAGTGCCTGCCTCGATTTACACGTTAAAACAAAAACTAATGGGGCCTTTATACCCTACCTTGAAAGCCCTGTTATCTATTCCGACAGTTTTGAGACGACGGGCTTTGCCCTTTTTCAAGCTTGTAAAATTTGTCGCTTTTGCATTTCGCTACACTCTGCACCGTCCTTTTATTCGCTATGGCACGACACATTACGACATGACGACATTAAACTGTGCCTTTACAAATTCGGATAAATTATCAATTTTAGATTTGGAATTAGGATATGCGGGGGGCGACCCGCTTTTTGATATCTGCTATTTCTTGACTATCCCTCCAACGGCCTTGATGGATTGGACTTTTCAACGCAAAGCCCTTGCCCACTTCGTGAGTGAAACAACCGGTCATGCGATAAAGTTTCGGATTCGATTTATTCTTCTGGTATGTTGCGTGACCCGCCTTTTGCATTTTAAAGACGGCTCCGAAGAACAAGCACAATATGCGAAGAGTATTGACCTGCTGCTCAATCGCCGTGAATTTGACCTTTGGTGGTCACAAATTAAATCGACAACATCATGATATTTATTGATGAGCCCCAGCCCGTCGCACTGAGCGATTATGAAGCCGCCATTAACGCCATGACAGCGCACCTGAAAAACTTGCCTGGGTTACTGAGCGTGTACCAAATCGGTGGTTTTGGCGCACCGGGTATTTCTGATATTGATATGGTCGCTGTTTTTGAGGACGGGTTTTCAACGCAAGCCGACCCACAGGCCTATTTAACAGGTCATCCACGTTACCTGTTCTGCCATCAATTATTCGGCACAAGTCGTAGCTTCTTCAATGAAAGCCGCCTCTATACGTCATTTCACAATTACCGCTTACTGCATGGTGAAGAACTCAGAGATGACGTACCCGAACTGGATTCGCAGACAGAAAACCTTATGCAAAAACAACTCGCGCATGAATTTCTTATCCGCATGTGGATCAACATGATCGTGGAGCGCGGTTACGGCGTTTACAAAGTTCGAAATCTTTTATTGCAGGGCAATGGCCTACGTTATGATTTGGAATTTCTAAAAGCCAATCCAAAAGATTTTTCAGCCTGCTTGGACACAATTATGAAATGGCGGGCCTGTTGGTTTGAAAACCGACCTAAAAATGGCGAGATTGCAGAGCTTTACGCCACGCTTTACGAAACGTTGAAAGATTTTTTCACAACACATTTCGAAACTGAAACACTCTACCTCCCTGATTTAGAACATTATAAATTGGGGCGAAATATAACTTTGAAACAAGGGAAAGATTTTGCTGACTCAAAATCAGGCTTCACCCTGCCTTGGATGCCGAAAAAACTAGCTCGAAAGGTTTTGAGCCTACAAAGTCGCTATGTTCAGTTTGACGCGACAATGCCCTTCACCAGTGAAACTATACCGGAGCATATTGAACGCTCATTTGATTACACGCGTCGGGCTTGGGGGTATAACCGCCAAAACTTGCCTTATTACATGCCGCTCACCTCTAGCTTGGTGCTGCAATAATGCGTGTTCTTCATATTATGTGGACCTTGGGCATTGGCGGCATTGAACGTCTTGTTCTGGATTTGGCCATAGCCCAAAAAGCGGAGGGCCATAGCCCGAGCGTTTTAGTGGGCCACGCTGAGGGTGGGTTAAAAGACGCTTTTGCCTCTGCCGACATTCCGGTCCTCTCAGCCGATATCACACGCGGATTCCAACCTATCACGCAGAAAAAATCGACTGTTTTAACGGCAATGCGCGAAGCGGATGTCATTCATATTCACGCCTATAACCCGTTCTTTGCCCGCTTGGCGCGTCACTCAAAAACGCCACTGCTTTACACCGATCATGGAAACAATGCTTTGGGTCGAAAGCGGAGCCTGACCGAACGCATTATTTTCCCTCTGCGGGACAAATTCATGTCCAGACAAGTGGACTTTTTATCCTTCAATTCGAAATTTACGCAGGACCAGGCCGCTAAACGCATGTCACTCAACCACGTTAAAAGTGGTGTTGTGTATAATGGCGTGGATATAAAGACCGATAACACTCCTCACCCTGCCCCGCTAACTTTGCCATTTAACCCGAAAAAAACTTTTATCATCGGCACCACCACTCGTTTTGCAGGGTTTAAACGGGTCGACCGCTTGATTAAGGCCTTCGCCAAAATGGGAAAGTTTGAGGATACACGCCTGCTCTTGGTCGGTGATGGCCCTCTACGCGCAGATTATGAAACCTTGGCTTCGGAGCTGGGAGTCGCTGACCGGGTTATCTTCACTGGTTTTCAAACGCCTGTAACGCCTTTTCAGGACGTTATAGATGTTTGCGCATTTCCGTCGGTCGGCGAACCTTTCGGATTGGTCGCCGTCGAGACCTTTGCCAAAGGCAAGCCAACTTTGGTGATGCGTGATGGCGGTGGTATTTTGGAAATCATCGAAGCCGTTGAACCTGCCGATGTGGCAAGCGATGTTGAATCCCTCGCGCAAAGGCTTATAGATTACCGCGAAATGTGGGTATCAGGGGCGCTACAAGATAAAACCCGAATATCCGCACGCAAAGCCAGAGCACAAGATTTCAATATTGAGCAAATGACTCAGGCCTTTGACGTTATCTATCGCGAGATTTTAGGGACCCAGTCATAATGCTTAAATTACAGCAAAGAGGCGATAAGTTTTTCTATTCCATTTTGTGGAATCCAGTGGCGCGTGTTCTAAAGTTTGAAAACTTCTCTCGCTATGTCGCAGCCTTACCGCAAGGCGGAAAGGTTCTCGACTATGGTGCCGGCGATCGTCCGATGGAACCAATGCTAAAGACAAAATTCGACAGCTACCTAGCAGCGGATTATGCCCCTTCTAATGAAGCCCATACCAATCGCCCCGATATTTTCATCACTGATGATGGGTTGGACGTCGGGGACGAAACCATGGATTGCGTTGTTCTGACTGAAGTCTTGGAACATATCTACAAGCCCGTTGCGGCTCTGAAAGACATTCATCGCATATTAAAACCAGGAGGCTCTGTCATCGGAACCGTACCATTTGCCGTTGGCGAACATGAAGCCCCTTACGACTTTCATCGCTATACATCCTTCGCCCTGAGACAAATGTTTGAGGAGGCCGGATTTGAAGTCAAAGATCTGGAATATGTGGGTGATACGATAGGCGTTACAGCCGCTAATTTCGCGAGAACATTCGGCATTGTGACCAAATTATTCTATAAATTAAAATTACCGCCTTTGGCCGCCCTTTATAATTTAATCATCCGGATCCCTGAATTGATTTATTATGCGCTCGTTAAATTGGGACTAAATCCGGGTCGGGTTTCTTATTATAAAGCGAATCCTTTGGGGTTTACATTTTCTGCGACCAAGCCTGACGGCAAGATTTAGGCCTTAGACTATGTGCGGCATTAACGGACTCTTCCCGCTTCGCGGACAAGCAATAGACAAGCCTGAAGCCTTGGTCGCGGAAATGAACCGTTTGGTTCGCCACCGTGGCCCGGACGATGAAGGTGTGTGGCTCGAACCGAAAGGTCGCGCCTGTCTGGGACAGGGACGACTGACCATTATTGAGCTTTCCGATTTGGGCCACCAGCCCATGATCTTAGAAGACGGCACAGCTATCGCCTTTAATGGTGAAATTTATAATTTCCGAGAATTAAAAACAACATTGCCGGACTTTGACTTCAAGTCTGATTCTGACACTGAATTGCTCTTGGCGCTTTATCAAAAACATGGCCGCCGCTGCGTTGATTATCTGGTCGGTATGTTTGCCTTTGCCATTTGGGACCCGAAAGAAAAAGGTCTGTTCATTGCGCGTGACCATATCGGTAAAAAGCCGTTTTATTACACAACAACCAATAATTGTTTTGCCTTTGCCTCCGAATTACGCTCACTCTTTTCCTTACCGTGGATCAAGAGCGAGTTGGATGAAGAGAGCTTCTATCAATTTTTGACTTTCGGCTTTGTTGCACCGCCGCTGACGATGTTTGGCGGCATTAAAAAACTAGAGCCGGGTCATAGTCTTTGGGTGGACGAAAATGGCTGTTCAGAGCCTCTGCCGTTCTGGGCGATATCCTCCGTCGAAACGGCCAAAAATGAAGCCGAAGTTATTCAAGACCTGCAAGAGAAGTTATATCGTTCTGTCGATTTACGTATGGTCAGTGATGTCCCGATTGGTATTTTCTTAAGCGGCGGCGTCGACTCAACGGGCCTGGCTGTCATGATGCGCGAACGAACGGATGAGCCTATTCATTCTTTTTCTATCGGGTTTGAAGATCAACCGGATTATGATGAGACGGCCTCCGCTCGCGCAACGGCTGAAAAACTTGGATTTGTCCATCATGAATATACCGTCACGCGGCAGGATATGCGCGATATGATGGGAACCATCGTCGAAGTTTTTGATGAACCTTTGGCAGACCCCACCGTTATTCCGATTTATTTCCTTTCACAAATTGCCCATGAACACGGCATTAAAGTGATTTTGACCGGGGACGGTCCGGACGAACTTCTTCTCGGATACAGAAATTGGGCGAAATATATCAAACTCTATCCTACCTATAATAAAATCAAATCGCTTCCACGCCCGATACGACATGTACTCACAACACTGGCGGAACCTTTTGTGAAATCCGCCCGCAATAAAGAAGTTTTACAGCGTGCCAAGCTTGGACAAGAATTATTTTGGGGGAGCGCACCAAGCTTTCGAGAAAGCGAAAAAGAAGCCTTATTGTCTCCGGACTTCAGAGAGCGTGCCAAAGACTGGGACTGTCATTCTGTTGTCGCCAATATTCGCAAGAAATATGATGCCGCCTTTGCGGGTCTAAACTCTGATGAAAATTGGATGTCCTTTATCGGCTTGCAATTTGTTATCCCCTATTTTTATCTCCATCGTGCAGACCGTCTGGGCATGCGCCATGGCGTCGAATTACGCGCGCCTTATCTGGATTATGATTTTTCTCAATATGCACTCTCGCTTGATCCGAGTTTGAAGCTCAAAAATGGCGAGCCCAAATATATTCTGAAGAAAGCTTTTGAGCCGATTGTTTCTGACGAGGTCCTTTATCGTAAGAAAATGGGCTTTTGTGTACCACTTCAGGAATGGGGTGCGGAAATCATGATTGATACAATTCTGGAAGAATTACCCAAATTTACGGCCCGATTTAACCTGTTTAATGAAGCCGCCATTCTTGAGCAGGTCGAACAATTCCGCGCGGGCGACAGTAATCTGACCAGTAATATCTGGACTCTCTATTTTCTCCTAGTGTGGGTGAAGAAGTGGGTGTAAAGAACTGCTGATTTTGGGCGCAGAACGCGCCATAATATGAAAAACAGGATTCCTTAGGGGTGCATAATGAGAAAACGCGTATTAGAGACTTTGATCTGTCCAAACACAGGCAGTGATACATTTGAAATTTTTGCGGTTGAATTGACCCGCGGCGATGAAACAGTTGCCAATGTTAAGTTTAAAGACATTCTGGATACAGATGATGTTAAAGAAGGTGTGATTGCTAATATCAAAGGCAATATGACTTATCCGATTTCTGACTATGTCGGTAGTGTTCTGTCAGACGAGGACGCACATCAAGGTCATTATAACGAGTTACTAAACCGCTTGTCTGAATCTTGCCCTGCAGCCTATAAAAAAGCGATTAAAGCCAATTTGGAACGCTTGGCCTCAGCGAAAAGCACCCATGATGGTGAATGGAACCGTGAAGAGATGGAATATTATGATGCCGACGTTGCAACCGTCGAAAAGCGTCGGGAATTCTTGGAAACCATCCGCAAGAAGCCACTTTGGCATATCTTTATAGAGCGTAAGCGCCATTTAATGGACCGCGTAACCCTAAAAGAGGGTGTAAATGTTTTAGAAATCGGCTGCGGCAATGCCCGGACGATGGCTAAAATTGCACCGCCTTCTGAAAAAGGCTTCGCCTATACGGGGATTGATATTGCTTGGAAACGATTAGTGCTTGCCAAACAAGTCATGCCCTCTGGTGATTTTTTGCAAGCCAGTGCTTTGAACCTACCATTTAAAGAAAACGCATTTGATGTTTCTGTCGCCTTCGGTTCTATTCACCATTTACCCAATCGGGAAAGTGGTTTCATGGAAGCTATCCGCATTACAAAAGAAACCGGACATATTCTCATTAATGAGCCCATTGATAAGCCTCAATTTATTGATGAAGATAAGCACCCTAAATTACGCAGTCTCATTGAAGAATATGAGCATTCCGAGCATGATAATGATATCAATGTGGAAGAGTTTCACCAGATTATTGCCCGCGAAAATCTCGATTTGCAGCATGAATATTTTAATGGCTCCGTACTTCGGACATTAATGACATTTGGTTGGATCAAAAAAATTCCAGTCTATTCTACAGAAACATGGTGGCGCTTCCTAATCTGGCTTGATCGAGGCTTCATCAAGCTTTTCTGTCGCAAACACAGCGTATTGGGACCAAGCGGTGCCTATATGGTTATTCAAAAGCCAAAGAAAAACTAAAAACGGGGCTGCCTTAATCGGCAGTTCAAACCTATGCTCATACTCCTTGGCATAATTTTATTGACCGTTTCGACAGTCTTGCTCATCGCCCGTCCTTATTACGGGTTTTTGATGATTATTATGTCCAAGCCGATCATTGATATGACATGGCAGTTCCGCCCGGGCGGTTTCAGTTTGATTCAAATGGCATCGGTTATTTTACCGGTGTTGTTGTTGCCTCGCCTGCTGCAAAGCGCCTATTGGAAAGACCCTAAACACAGGGTCTGGATGGTGCTTGGCATAATGGTCTTCATCGGGCAATTTATTCCCTCTATCGTCAGTCTTTTGCAAGATACGATAGCGGGGTTTGACTCGATTTTCCGTTCTTTAAATGTTTTCCTTGCATTCCTTATGATTCCGGCCTTCGCCACGAATGATAAACGGCTGAAACAAATTCTTATCGCCTTCATTATTGCCGGATTAGCACCATTGGCTGTGTCGATTTACAGTGAGTTAACAGGTACAGTGTGGCGGGTTCGAACAACAATCGGCTTGGAAAGAAATATCGGTCTTTATCACAATGCCGTTTCTATCCGGCACTTTGGCTTACAATCCATTCTCGTCAGTTTGATGTACCTGCAATTATTTACACCTAAAAAACTTATTATTAAATTGGCGCTATTCACCTATTTGTTGCTCAGCACCTATATGCTTTATCGAGGCTACACGCGAGGGGGCATGGCCACACTCGCTTTGTGGGCCATTATCTGGGTGATTGTTTACAGAAAACTTCACTGGGGGCTTATTACAGCAGCAGGACTTGTTGCCGTGGATGTCTATACCAAAGGTGCTTTATCAACGGAAGTCATTCAACTCTTCAGTAAAGAGGTAGATTTCTACGAAGGCGGTTTCACAGATAACAGAAAAATTCTGAACGGGCGCATCGGAATTTGGCAAGAAGATATTCACGTCTGGGCTGAACAAAATCGCATTAATCAATTTTTTGGCGGATATTACACAGGTCTGGGCACCCATAATGAATTTCTTCGTTCCCTTTTGGGGAATGGCTTGTTCGGCTTAGCCCTTTATACAGTATCAATTGTCTCAATTGGCCTATGGAGTGCCGCCAAATTGCTCTCAGGTGACGCGGCTCGATATGCGATTTTTGCCGTGATGATTATGGCCATGTATGCGGTAGAAGCCGCTGGTGCCACCCCTGGTGCTTTCCCGCAATATCAGTGGTTTGTTTTTGGCTTTATCGGAACATTCCTTCTCAATGCGCGGCGTCTAGGTGACAATCAAGCGGAGAGACGCCCGCGGCGAGAGCCCAACCAAATGATCAATATTGCGGATTACGGCCCCGTCCCGGGACGCCCTTAATCTTTCATAGGTTAAGCCTGAGGGCCGATTATCATGAGCAGCGAAACCAATAAAGCGGGGAAAGGCAGAACGAGTGATAAAGCTGTCACACGCGTTCTTTGGATTTCACCCAATCTCAATCATTATAAGAAGCGATTATTAGACCATTTATCACGCCACTCACAGATTGAGCTTCATGTGATCGTTGGTGATATGGTGACAGACATGGGACATCGCCATGACAGTGAAGAAAGCCATTTCCACACAATAAAAGCTAAAGCCAGTAAGAAGAATTTTTCCTGGCATTGGCAGAGTTACGCCCTGCTGTGGAAAGAGATAGTGTCGGGTCGTTCTGACACCGTCCTCTTTCCCTTGGAGAAAAAACTCCTGCCCTTACTCATATGGGTGAAAATACTCACCCTATTCAGGCATGTTCGTCTTATCAGCTATAATCATCCCATCATGCCTATGCGCTTATGGAAAAAATATGGGTTTGATAAATGGATTACGAAGCAATTATTCAGGCTCTATCAGGGTATCGTTTTTTACACTAAAACCGCTAAAGAGTGGGCCGTCGACAATCAGATGGTTCCAAAAGACCGAGCTTTCTTTGCTAATAACACTTTGGATACACAGAGAATTTCAGAGCACGCAAATAAAACACCAAACCTCAATCGCCCTTTCCAATTATTATTCATCGGAAGGCTTATCCCGACGAAGCGGGTAGACCTCGCCGTCGCTTATTTTGAAACCCTGCAACAATCTTATCCTGACATTGCACTGACGATTATCGGTGACGGGCCTTTATCCGACATTGCTCAAGAGGCCGCGCAGAACAATCAGAACATCACTTGGTTGGGAGCAGTGACCGAAGAAGCCCTAATTGCCCCGGCCATGAACCAAGCCCACGCCGTCTTTATTCCAGGAGAGACGGGTTTGTCCGTGGTTCATGCTTTTGCTTATGGGAAACCTTACTTCACCTTGGATTTGCCGTCACTCATTCACGGGCCGGAGCTCAGCTATTTGGAGTCAGGCAAGAACGGGCTTCTCCTATCAGGCGAAAAAGCTCAAGACTGTGAACATATATTGAACTTAATAACCGACGAAACGCGATATAAGGCACACTGTTTGGCAGCCAGAGAAAAAGCAGACTATCTCTCTATTGATAACTGGCGTGACCAAATGGTCAGTGCTATAGCCCCGTAAAATCTGACCTAGGCGCAAGGTGAAAGACAAAGACCATGGATAATAACGAGACAATTCTATCAAAGACACCTCTGTCTAATCACACAGTTGAAGAAGTGCATGACTTCTGGGATGACAATGTCTGCGGCGAGCATTTTATTAATCCGAGCGTAGAGAGACAGACGCCTGAGTTTTTCGCGGCCTATCGTCAATTCCGTTATGATAAAGAACATCACCTTGATCATATTGTGGATTGGGAAAGCGCCAAAGGTAAAGATGTTTTAGAAATCGGATTGGGCTTGGGCGCAGATGCCACCCGTTGGGCCGAACACGCCAAGAGCTTTACAGGCGTTGATCTGACCCCAATGGCCGCTGAATCAACACAAAGGCATCTAAATATTCGGGGCTTTTCTGGAAAGACTCATGTCGGCAATGCGGAGTCACTTCCTTTCGAGGATGAACAATTTGATTTTGTGTCTTCTCATGGTGTGTTGCATCATACGCCGGATACGCTTCAGACTTTGAAAGAAGTTAATCGCGTTATTCGCCCCAATGGTGAGTTTATGGTGATGTTCTACGCCAAAAACTCCTTTAATTATTGGGTTAGAATTCAAGGCCTCATGCGCTTGCGTTTCGCACTGGCCAGAATCAAAGCCAAATTGAGCATGACATTGAAAGAGCCTTGGAAAGAGCATTACGAAAATTATAAAGCCCGTGGGCGCGACTATATTAGTTGGAATACTTGGCCGCATCACTGTACCGACGGTCCGGGATGTGAAATCGCCTATATCCGCACATTCAATGAGATGAAGACAATGTTAGAGACTGCTGGTTTCTCGGTGGAACGGGCGCGTAAAGCTCACTTCCCTGTAGGCCTTCCTAAAAAATTCGAGAGGTTCCTCGCACGTTATTTGGGCTTTTATCAGTTTATCTGGTGCCGCAAAAACTAATCGTTCGGTTCACCGAATATTAGGCGAATATTCTCATGACAAAAAAGCTGAAAGCGCTTGTGATTGGCCCTTATCCGCCGCCCTATTCAGGGCCGGAAATGGCGATTAAAATGCTTTTGGACTCACCTCTAAAAAAGGAGGTTGATCTCGCTTTTCTTTCAACCAATGTCCGGAAACATAATACGAATAAAGGACGCCCCGGACTGGCCATGCTTTGGGCCTTTATTGTTTTTGTCATGCGCTTGATAAAAAGTCTCATCGTGACCCGCCCAAAGGTTGTCTATTATTTTGTCACCGCGACAAAATTAGGGTGGCTAGGCCGCGATGTGTGGTGCATCGCGATTTCGCGCTTATTCGGCGCAAAAGTCATTACCCATATGCGAGCAGGTCATTTCAAAAATCGTCTCGAAAATGCACGAAAGTTCGAGATTGCTATCATTCGTTGGGCTTGCCACCGTGTGAGTTGGAGCCTCGTTCAAGCCCCATCTTTAGCCAATCAGTTTGAAGGGCTCGCTCCTGCTGAACGCATTGCTGTCTGCCCCAATATGATTGATATTGGCAAATATGCAGCGGTTCCTCCCAAAGACTATAATAAAGGCGAAATCCTGTTTTTAGGGCATTTATCCGAAGCCAAGGGCTATTGTGAATTACTGAAAGTCATTCCTGGGATTGCTGAAAAGTTTCCTCATACGAAATTTAAATTTGCTGGGGCGAAACTAAAAAAAGAAACGAACGTCCTCCATAATCAAGCCACAGGCGAACCCTTACCCGATGAAAACCCAGAAGCACTATATGCTGAGCTCATCAAAGGCCAGTTTGACAATCACTATGATTACGTCGGCATTTTGGACGAACCCGCAAAGATAGAAGCCTTGAAGCAGTGTGACTTCTTGGTTTTACCGTCTTATTCTGAAGGTTTTTCCATGGCTGTCTTGGAAGCCATGTCTATGGGCAAGCCTGTTGTCTGCACAGCCGTGGGCGCAATGCGCGACTTTGTGATCACGGGAAAAAATGGTGAAGTGTTCATGCCGGGTGATACAGCGGCCTTGTCCAAAGCCTTGGAGAAACTGCTTTCAGACACGACCTACCGTGAGAAAGTGGCAGAGTATAATGCCGCTTACGTTCGCGAAAATTTCAGTCAGGCCGTCATCGCCAAAAAATTGGGTGATTATATGACTTCTGCTGTTCATTCGAGTTAATCTAGCGCATATAGCAGCGCAACAAACTCTCAAAATTCACTCGAAAGCTTCAGGGGCCGAAGAATGTGTGGAATCGCCGGAATAATTTCGCCTTTGTCCAAAGAGGATAAAGGGCAACGTATCGAATCCATGATGGGCTCTATCGTCCATCGCGGTCCTGATGATGGCCAATATCACGTCGATGATCATATCGGTTTCGGCTTTCGGCGATTGGCCATTATCGACATTGATAGTGGAGCCCAACCCATGCGATCCGGTGACGGACGTCACTGGATGGTTTTCAATGGTGAAATTTATAATTTCAAATCTTTGCGCGAGACCCTGAAAGCCAAAGGCCATAACTTCAAAACAGAATCTGACTCGGAAGTCTTGCTCAATGCCTATAAGGAATGGGGGAAGGATTGCCTGAAACACCTTAACGGTATGTTCGGATTTGCCATTTGGGACACGGAACAAAAATCTCTTTTTGTGGCCGTTGATCGTCTCGGCATTAAGCCCCTTTATTATTACAAAAAGGGTGACACACTTGTCTTTGCCTCAGAAGCCAAAGCCTTATTTGCTTCTGGCCTTGTCCCTTGTGAAGCCGACTATAACACTCTGCCCTTCCATATGACATTTTTGACCGCGCCTTTCCCGCGCACTATGTTCAAAAATGTTCATAAACTGGAACCCGGTCATTTTCTGGAAATGAAAGGTGACGACCTTAGTCTTCATAAATATTGGGATTGTGTACCGTCCGAAGACCCCGAGAAATGGTCCGAAAATTCTGCCGAACGTGTGGCCGAGGAGGTCCAAAAGGCTGTGATTGGTCAGTCAATCTCTGATGTTCCGCTCGGCTCTTTTTTGAGCGGCGGTGTTGACTCTTCTGCTGTGTGTCATTTTCTGAACGATCATCAAGACGGTCAGTTGGAGACTTATTTCATTGGCTTCAAAAATGAAGATTTGAAAGCCGATGTTCTGATGGATGAGCGGCCTTATGCCAAAGAGATGGCTGACCGCCTTGGCTCCAAACATCACGAAATCGATATTACGAGTGATGGTTTAGAAACTCTGCTGCCAAAACTCGTCTGGCATATGGATGAACCCGTCGGTGACCCGGCAGCAATTACGACCTTCCTCGTCAGTCGTGCGGCAAGAGAAACATTGACTGTGTTATTAAGCGGCGTTGGCGGTGATGAATTATTCGCAGGTTATCCCCGTCATCTGGCCATTAAGCTCATGGCTTCATTCCGGAAATTACCGCGACCGCTTCAAGCGCTCGCCACGCGCACAGGTGACCTTATTCCCGGAGGAAGCCATTCTGTTTTGCGCAGTGCGAAAAAGTTTTTGCGCTCGGTTAAGGGTGATGAACTGTCCAGCTATTTGCAAATGCTGACCTATTTCTCACCCGAGCAACATAAGACACTCTTCACTCAAGAGTTTTATGACGCTTATTGCCGCGAAGATGTTTACCGCTACCACCGAGATTATTTTGATCGTTGCGAAGGACAGCCTCTACTCAATAAAGTGCAATATGTTGATGCCAAAACATTCCTACCTTGCCTTAACCTGACCTATACAGACCGAATGAGCATGGCTGCCTCTATTGAGGTGCGGGTGCCCCTCATTGATGATCATCTCTTCGCCAATCTTTGGGACCTACCCGTTGATCAGAAAATTTATAAACGTCAGAGAAAGCATATTTTTAAAAAGGCCATGGAACCGCATTTGCCGCATGATATTATCTGGCGGAAAAAAAGTGGGTTCGGAGCGCCTATTCAATCATGGGTCAATAATGAATTGAAACATCTGGTTGATGAGTTTTTAGGACGCGACCACCTTAAAAAACAAGGGATTTTCAACCCCGATACCATCGCCAAGCTTCTCAAAAGTGAAGAGAAAAAAGAGGATTATTTTGCCAACCATATCTGGCAATTATTGGTCTTCCAAATCTGGCACAGAATTTACATTGAAAATGACGGATTATCGCCAACGCTCTAAGAGGCGTGGCATCTCCCCTTCCACGACAATATCGCAGGTTCATCATGCAACAGCTTACGCAAAAATTGAAAAAAGGCCAGATTGAGATCAGAGATGTCTCTTTGCCTATGATCCCCCCCGGTCATGTTTTGGTACGCAATCACTATTCACTTATCAGTGCAGGGACAGAAAGCTCCACTGTGGCCACAGCGCGTAAAAGCCTGTTGGGCAAAGCCCGCGCCCGACCGCAACAAGCCAAACAAGTTTTTGACGTTTTACGCACCCAAGGTCCGGTACAGACTTATCGTACGGTTATCAAAAAGCTCGATGCCTATTCACCGCTTGGCTATAGCTGTGCAGGTGAAGTCGTTCAGATGGCTGATGACGTTAGAGAGTTTCACGTTGGTGATCTTGTTGCCTGTGCAGGCAATACGGCCAGCCATGCAGAGTATGTCTCCGTACCTGTAAATTTGGCCGTAAAATTAGCCAAAGACACAGATATGCGCACGGCAGCGTTTAATGCGCTCGGAGCGATTGCTATGCAGGGAATCCGCCGCGCTGACCTCAATCTAGGCGAAAGTTGCGCTATTATCGGGCTTGGCCTCATCGGGCAATTAACGGGGATGATGTTGAAGGCTGCGGGCATTCAGGTCATCGGGATTGATATTGACGCCGAGACCGTAAAACGCACGGCTTCGGGCGTTTGCGACGCGGCCTTTACACGTGGCACCGCTGGCCTCGCTGAAAAAATTGACCATATGACGCAAGGTTTAGGCGTAGATTCGGTGATTATCACGGCCGGGACCTCTAGTCTTGACCCCGTTAATTTTGCCGGACGGATTTGCCGCAAACGAGGCTCAGTTGTGATTGTCGGAGCTGTGCCCACAGGATTTGAACGCGACCCAGATTATTACCGCAAAGAATTGGATTTGCGTATGTCCTGCTCTTATGGGCCGGGGCGCTATGATCCCAATTTCGAAGAAAAAGGAATTGATTATCCGGCCGCCTATGTGCGTTGGACGGAAAAGCGGAATATGCAGTCTTTCCATAAGCTAATTGAAAGTGGGCAACTTGATGTGGCAAACCTCATCACGCATGAATTTGCCTTCGAGAAAGCCGCCGACGCTTACGAACTTATTCTGGGCCGAACCGAGCCTTATTTTGGAGTCGTCTTATCGTATGATTTGGAAAAAGCATCCGACTTAAGCACGGTAAAAGACCTGCCAAAAGCAGCGGCCACAACCAGAGGCGTCTCCTTTATTGGTGCAGGCAGCTATGCTCAAAGCTTCCTTTTGCCCAATATCGGGAAAATGGACGGGCTTAATCTACGCGGAGCCGTAACCAATTCTGGCACGACCTCTCAACGTGTCGCTGATCAATATGGGTTTGATTATTGCAGTGATGATCCGTCTAAAGTCTTTGCCGATGAAGACACTGCAACGGTCTTTATCGCCACGCGCCATGACACCCATACCCCTTATGTTCTGGACGGGTTGAAAGCCGGTAAAAACGTCTATGTTGAAAAACCGATATGCCTGACATCGCAAGAGTTGCAAGATATTGCCGCCGCATATCAAAACAGTGATAAACACCTTATGGTCGGCTTTAACCGTCGTTTTGCCCCTCATGTACAAAAGGTCAAATCATCTCTCGGCAAGACACCCATGTCTGTTACCTACCGCGTGAATGCCGGCAATATTCCAGCCGAGAGCTGGATCCAGGATATGGACGTCGGCGGCGGGCGCATTATTGGCGAAGGGTGCCACTTTATTGATCTGATTACTTTCCTGACCGGAAGCTTACCCGTACGCGTTTATGCCTCTGCCATGCGCAGCGCCGCAAATACCGAAGATACAGTGTCCATCAATATTGAATATGCAAACGGGTCCATCGGCACGGTTCATTATTTTGCGAATGGCGCGAAGTCACTTGCCAAGGAATATATTGAAATTTTCCAAGACGGCACGAGCCATGTGATAGATGATTTCAAAACGACGACGTCTTACCGTTCGGGTGGCAAACCCAATGTCGAGAAAAGCGCTATTCAGAATAAAGGTCAGTCTGAAATGGTCTTGCAATTTATGGCACGCGTAAATGAAGGCGGAGAGCCTCTTATCCCATTTGCGGAGATTTATGGCGTAGCGGCCGCAACCTTGGCGGCTGTAGCCTCACTACGTCACCACATGCCCGTCCAAATCAATGAGATGATGGGGCACACAGGTGAGAGCGCAAGCAAAGACAAAAGCTAAAATAAAGAGACAGGGCGACACGGTTTTATAACGCGTCGCCTCTTCAACCCTTCTATACTTTTCTGCGTGTAATCAGTCCGAGCGAAAAGCCGAAGAGCGTACCAATCGCCAGTGTGCGCAGAGGATAGTCAACAAGGCTGTGCAGCATTACCATTAAAAGCGCCAATGTTGCGGCTTTGGCGACGATACTGCCTTTGCGTCCGGCCATACCCAAGCGGAGCAATGTCCGCCCCCACCAGAGCCAAAAGGCGACCACGATAAACCCGCCAAACACACCCATATCAATCAAGATTTCCAGATAGTCATTATGGGCATGAGGCAGGAAAACGCTGCTGATATTATCGAGCGACTCATAAAGGCGGTAGACATCGGGGTAAGCCCCCAAACCTGCCCCGACCGTCAGGTAATCCGGCATAATTTCCACTGTTTTCCGATAGACAAAACCGCGGGACATTTCACCATTAACGGCCAATTTATCCGTCACCACCCCAACACTTAACAGAGAGTCAAACGCGTCATAAAGGAGCAATCCGATAAAGGGGGCAACTACAATCAGAATAAGCAATAGTTTCGAGTTTAAACGAAAGCCCCCCTTCATCGACAACATGATGACCGACATGATCACGGCAAATATCATCAACATATAACCGGCGACTGAGGTGTTCACCATCAGCCCCAGAATAAAGGCAATGATCATTATAATTGCTGCTACTGAGCGCTTATTCATTGGCTCAATATATGATTCATCAGGGTTAAATGCTTTGTACATAAAGGCAAAAGCGAAAGGTAAAGCCATGAGCAGAAGCGTCGCCTGATGATTTGCATTGGAGAAAAATCCAACAGCTAAGTCCTCATTTGTCACATCATAAAAATGTAGAGGTCCGCCCGGACTCACTTTTTGGAAAAAACCAAGAATGACCGTAATGAGGGCGAAGAAGAGAAACCCCCAGATTGCCGTATTTTGTTCATCGCTATCACTGAAATGGACAACCATAAGATAAATCGCAATGGGCGGCAGCAGGTTTGAGAGGGAGAATAATGTCTTCTCGGGTGCCATAGATATAGGGCGCCACGGCAACGGCATTTGTAGCAAGGCATAGCCTTCAGCAATCACTTCACGTCCCGGTAGAGACGTCCAAATTGACGGCGGAAAAGGAATAAGTTGGACAAGGGTAAACAGGACAAATGCTGAGAGAATGACAAAAAGTGTTTTGGATTTCGAGACGATCTCCGAAAAATCAACCTGCCACAACGTCCAACAAATTATCAAAAGCGAAAGGGCGTAAAGCACGAGTTTCGGCGCAAAGATGTACTGACTCGTCCCACCCAATAAGCAGCATAAAAGCAAGAAGGACATGGTCCGAAATTTTGTAAAAAGAGAAAGCATGAGCGAAGTTTTTTCTGGTTTATTCTTTAAGAGCGGCGATGGGACGGAGCGAAATCGACTTTAAAATAATTTCAGCGCGCGCCGGGAAAGCGCCTTGATTGGCAAAGAATTGAATTTTCTGTGTGTCACAGCCCTCCTCGGGAATGGTGAAATCCTGAGTATAGACTTGCTCTTCTTCTCCCGCTTCATTGATGGATAAGACGGATAATTGTCTGTCTGCCAAGGCACAGGCTATGCGGGCGGCGAAGGGGCCATTATTCTTCGTTAATCGTCCTTCCGCCGTAATACTCAGGCGATAGGATTGGCCAGCAGGGGCACCGATAAATTGCTGCGTCAGGAAGATACCGTTCGAATTGCCTGCCCCGGATAATATAAGCCCGCCTTCACGTTCAAATTCTGAATAACCATTGGCCGAAGAATAAATTTGCCAATTAAACGGTAAAGGACCTTCTAGGCCTTGAAAGCTAGCGTCATAAATGACCGGAGCCGCCTTCCCTTGAGAGGACTGGATATCCCGCCACACGTCGCGCGCTTTCTTGTAATCTTGAAGCGTCAAAAGGTTGGCGTAAAGTATCCTTTGCGTTTGCTCGCCGCTCATAGCGTAGTTCGATGCACCCGCCGCCATTTTGGCCAGTCGCGCGGAAAGTTGCGGATTTTTCCCTTCTTTCTGAACCAAGGCATTGTAAAAATCAGAAGCCCAGAAAAGGTCCTTCTCAAATATTTTTTCAAACGCTGGCCACATCACAGGAAATTCTGACAAGGCTAATAAAACGGGTAATTGCTGTTGGAATGTCTCAGGCTCCAAACTCAAATATACGTTAAACAGCTCAAGCGCTTTGGTGGTTTCCTCTTTCCGCAAGGCAATATTATAGAGCCCCAAAGCGGCACCTCGACTGCGCGGGTTACGACTCTGCGCCGCTTTGAACAAGGTTTCAGCTTTTTCAAAATTCTGATTTTCAAAAGCGATAAATCCATGATGCAAAATCGCGGTATCCGAAAGCGGGTCGCGTTTCAAAATCATTTTAGCACGTGCGGCTAGCTCCGTTTGAACAGTGGCATCAGACACATTTTCCAAAGCTTTGCGGTTTTTCAATGATAAGAGGCGACTGCCTTCATCATCGAAGCGCATAGCAAGTTCAGGATTATCTTTGGCAAATGTCCACGACAAAGCAGGCCGACCCAAAAAATAGGCAAGTATGAGGCCAAATAGAATTGACAGGAACAGTTTCATAACAGGTTTCACCCTCTAACGCGCTGCCCCACCTTTTTATATCTATAGCGGACGCTTGCAAGAATGCGACGCTTATTAAAAGAATTAGCAGTGGATAGTCAGGCTCTATCCGGAAGTATTAAAGATGGATTCCGGTTCGGCCGACGGCTCTTCAAAGGTTTCAGATTGGATAAACCGCACCGTTTCATTGCGAATGAACACGGCGGTCAGGGGGTTTCCCTTATACCCACCTGTATCCACGCCAATGCGATTGGGAAGGTTTTCAGGCTCTTCAGAAATCGTATGGCCATGGATGACGCGGTAAGGATGGGGTTTTTTATACTGCAAAAACGTATCCCTAATCCACCGAAAGTCTTTTTCATCTTGACGATCAAGCGGGACCTTGGGCTTGATACCCGCATGAACGCATAGGTAGTCGCCCGCCAAATAATAATTTTGAAAAGACGAAATAAAGTCAAAATGTGAGCGGGGGACACGGCCCTGCAATTTGTGAAGCAAGCTTTCAGGATTATGGTGAATTTGCCCGAGATTAGTCACGCCATAACTGCGCATACATTCACGCCCGCCGAATTTATACCAAAAGCGCAAGCTACTGAGGTCGCCTTCCAATACTTTCAAAAAGACTTCTTCATGATTCCCGGCTAGAAATATCGGACGGGCATAGCTAGGCTTATAACTCATCAAGGACTCGATAACTTCTTTTGACTTCGGCCCCCGATCAACAAGATCTCCCAAGAAAATGATTTTAGGTAAGTCCTCACCTGAAAGCGCGGAAATATTCGGATATTCGCGCCCAATGTCCTCACGGATACGTTTGAGCAAGGAAATCATCTTGTCAAAACAACCGTGTATATCGCCTATGACATAGGCACCCTCTACCGGGCCTAGATAAGCCGGCGTTTTGGATTTCTTCGTCTTTTTCGGTTTTTTGAAGAGTTTTATCATCTCATCGCCGAGATAAGCCCCGCATGAGAGCTTTGCAAAATAAAAATTCACGCATGAGCATTACTCTTGTCCCAAATGAACGCGTTTTTTCGGTTTGTTTCTGAATCGCCCTTGTGAATTTTTCCCATATTGCGTGGCCTGTTTGCCATAGCTGTAGCGCGAATAATGATAGGAATGACGGCCATGGGAGGGTCTGTATTTCGTCATTACCAAGCCCGCAATATGACGACAAGCGGGCTTCAGGCTCTGGATTGTCGTGATAACCGCCCGAGCCGGTAATGTATTTGACTGGGTGACGATAACGGTCTCATCGCAGACCCCACCTAATAGCAAAGCATCGGACAGACCAAGAACCGGGGGGCCATCGACAATCACCACATCATATAGCTCACGAACACGCGCTAAAATATCTTTCAATTCTTGAGAGGCGAGCAAACGGGCCGGATCGTCAGGTTCTATCCCCGCCTCGAGAAAGTCCAGATTCACAATACGGGTAGATTGGATTTCGTTTTCAACATTCCCGCCATTTTCCAATAATCCCGCCAAGCCGATGGAAGAAGAGTCTTTATTCTGAAAAGATGGCAAACGCAGATCGGCATCAATCATGAGGGTCTTTTTACCGATAACAGCAAAGCTACGACTTAACGCTAAAGATGTCACTGACTTACCTTCGCCTGCACGGGTACTGGTTACCTGCACACAGGGCGTATGCGTATAATTGGCGAGAATATTATCCAGTTTCGTGCGCGCCGTGGAATAGGCTTCTGCTGTCGGGGAGAGCGGATTGGACAATAATTCATTCGTCATATCCTTCGTCTTCATCTTGGGAATGACACCCAGCAAACGCATACCCAGGCGGTCAATCACGCTATCTGGAGACGAAATCCTGTCATCTAATATTGAGATGAAAACAATGGTGAGGAAGCTTAGAAAAGACGAGCCCAATGCGGCCCACAACATGTTGAGCTCAAGATTGGGATAGATGGGTTTCGTTGGTTTTTGGGCCAAATCCAAAATATTCACCGCAGGAATAATCGGCGCTTGTTCGGCCGCATCAGTCTTCACCCGCTCCAAAAGACCGTTATATTCTGCCCGATTGGTTTCCACATCCAAACGCAGACGGTTGTAATCAACAGAAGCCGCACGGATGACGTTGAGCTCTCGCGTGGACATTTGAATACGGCTTTCGACAGATGATAATTGATCCTCTAATGAGTCCAAAGTGAATTGGGTCGATTTTAATTTCTGTTCGTAAATCAAATCGACATCTTCATCGGCCTGTTTGATTTTAATCCGAAGCTCAACCATATCTGGATAATCTTCTTTGAAGATCAGCAGGTCTTCTTCATATTTGCGTTCATAGGCCCGCTTAATCTCAATAACTTTTTTGATTTCAGGGTCATCCAAAAGGATTGGTGAGGCTTGCCCTTTGGAGAGGGCGTCCACCCGCCTCTTCGTGTCTTCGACCTCTCGGAGCAAAGTTTCTTTCTCATCCGTCAAACGTTGCAGGCGACGCGCCTCTTCTGTGTCGGAGGGGTCAAATTCGAACCCTGTTGCCGGAAGGTTTTGCAAATCGGTTTGCTTGACGAAGTCTGATAAAATACGCTCGGAATCTTCGAGACGGGACTTCACACTTTGCAAACGCCCTTCCAAGGCCTCTTGTTCGGACTCCACAACGGCTTGATCTGCGACGACAATATTATCCTCAAAGGTTTGGACAAGGCGGTTCGGAATGAGGGCGGCCAATTCCGGACTCTCATTTGTGAAACGAACCCGTAAAATGCGACTATCCCCCAAATAGGTGACGTCTAAGCCGGCTCGTAGAAATTCAACCAATTTTGCAGTTCGAAGGCTGAGCGGCTCCCCCGCCAAAATCCCGGCTTGAGCGCTGAGTTCTGAATGGGCATGAAGATTTTCAGACTCAATCACCTGCTCTATCAAGCCGCTGCTTTTCATTCGGAAAAGTTGCGTGGACAAATATTCTTCTGGGTTGAGAATCTGAGCGGCCTTTGTCGAGACACCGCTTTCTTCCGGATCTTGAATTTCGACCGTGGCAGAGGCTTGATAAATGGGGGTCAGTGTACCTGTGTACACATAGGCGGCAGCGGCACAAAGTAAGGCAAAGACCACAATCAACCACCACCAACGTGACAGTTGGAAGAGGATTTTCCGAACTTTATCTTCCCACTTATTTTTCATCAATTATCCGGCAGATAAGGTCAAATTGAATCAAAATAGAGAGAAAAGCCCCGTTTTAATCCGACAACCTTAATCTCATTCCCCAATTTGTTCTACTTGACCGTAAACTATGATTTTTGGGCTGACAATATCATGAGCGGAATAAGCTGTGCGATTATTCAAAGTCCAATCGGACCGAATATAGGGTTAGTCAAAGCGGACCCAATCACCGCAATTAATTTTTCAAATCGTGCCTAGGATTGCCCCTTCTGACCCCCTATACAGCGCATCACAAGCGGACGTCACAAAAAGGATGAAACATGCGGGTAGTAATGGTGGGTACGGGCTATGTCGGTCTTGTCTCAGGCGTTTGTTTTTCTGACTTTGGCCATGACGTTATTTGCGTCGATAAAGACCCAAAAAAAATTGACACATTAAATATGGGCGGAATTCCGATTTTTGAGCCTGGACTTGATGTTTTGGTTGCCAAAAATGTCAAAGCGAAACGCCTCGCCTTCACGACCGATTTATCAGACGCCATGACCGGGGCGGACGCTGTTTTTATCGGGGTCGGCACCCCTTCTCGGCGTGGAGACGGTTATGCAGATCTCAGCTATGTCTATGCCGCCGCAGAAGAAATCGCGCAAAATTTAGCCCAAAGCGATGCAGAATTTACCGTTATTGTGACCAAATCTACCGTTCCCGTTGGTACGGGAGATGAGGTCGAAGCGATTATCGCCAAATATGTGCCAACAGAAAAATTCGCCGTCGTTTCCAACCCCGAATTTTTGCGCGAAGGCGCGGCGATTAATGACTTTAAACGCCCTGATCGGGTGGTTGTCGGAACAGAAGATGAAATTGCCAAACGGGTTATGCGGTCACTTTATCGCCCGCTATTCATCAATGAGACGCCTATTTTATTTACGAGCCGACGAACGTCTGAGCTGATCAAATATGCAGGCAATGCTTTTTTGGCGACGAAAATCACCTTCATCAATGAAATGGCTGATTTATGTGAAGCTGTCGGAGCCAATGTTCAGGAAGTGGCACGGGGTATTGGTCTGGATAAACGTATCGGAACCAAATTTTTACATGCCGGACCCGGCTATGGCGGTTCTTGTTTCCCCAAAGACACACTCGCTCTTACGCGTACCGCAGAGGAAGCGGGCACACCCGTTACCATCGTCCAAGCCGTGATTGATGCCAATGATCAACGTAAGGCCAATATGGCGGATAAAGTGATCAATGCCGTGAATGAACATAATCAAGGCGGGGGCGTCATGGGCAAAACAATTGCCGTATTGGGCTTGGCCTTCAAACCCAATACGGATGACATGCGGGATGCGCCTTCACTGACAATTATCCCTCGCTTGACGGAAGCTGGTGCCACCATCAGAGCTTATGATCCGGAATCAATGGAGGAAGCCAAATCTCTCTTGACCGATATTAAATATTATGAAGACGCTTATAGTTGTATGGACGGCGCGGATGCCGTCGTCATTATCACAGAATGGGACGAGTTCAGAGCGCTTGACATCAAACGCATCAAATCACTTTTGACGGAACCTGTCTTGGTGGATTTACGCAATATTTATAGACCCGAGACTATGAAGGGCCACGGCTTTACCTATGCCAATATAGGACGGCCTGTTTAGGGTCACTAAAAGACCCGAGAGAAAGAAGGTCTTATGAAACCGGTTCGCATTGCTGTTTTACCCGTTGCCGGATTTGGAACACGAGTTCTCCCGGCGACAAAGACAATTCCAAAAGAAATGTTGCCCGTCGTTGATCGGCCGGCATTACAATATGTTGTTGATGAAGCCTTAGAGGCCGGAATCGAACATTTTGTCTTTATTACCGGTCGTCAGAAAAGCGCCATTGAAGACTATTTTGATAGTGCTTATGAGTTGGAAGATGCGCTACATCGCAAGGGTAAAATGGATATTTATGACCATTTAAAGTCCAAACAGCCGCGAGAAGGCTCTATGAGCTTTATCCGTCAACAGGCTGCCAAAGGTCTTGGCCATGCTGTCTGGTGTGCCAGAGATGTGGTCGGTGATGAGCCCTTTGCCGTTTTATTGCCGGATGTTTTGATACAGTCTGACCGCAGTTGTTTGGCCCAAATGATGGACGCATATAACCAAGTTGGCGGGAATATTATCGCGGTAGATGCCGTTCCCGAAGACCGTGTTTCAAGCTATGGTGTCATCAAGCCCAAAGCCGGTGAAGATCATAAATCCAGCACGCTGATTAAAATGGACGGCATGGTTGAGAAGCCCACTCAAGAAGAGGCGCCTTCCAACCTGAAAATTACCGGACGCTATATTTTACAGCCCGAGCTAATGCGGTTATTGCGTGACCAAGAAGCCGGCGCCGGCGGGGAAATCCAATTAACCGATGCTATGGCGCGCCTTATGGATGATCAGCTTTTTCATGCCTTTGTCTATGAGGGCGAAGACTATGATTGCGGGAGTAAAATTGGTTATCTTGAAGCCGTTTTAGCCTTTGCACAGACCCATAGGGAAATCGGTGCAGAAGCGAGGGCTCTTATTAAACGTATGGGTCACGATCTACCTTAATATGGCCCCTAATATAGCTAATGATGCTTATAATCCTTTCAAATAAAAGGCAAAATTAGACCGCAAATCAGTCTTATTCCGATGATGTGTTCATTTGAAACGCGAGTTGATAGGTACAATTTCATCTGACCCCACCTCTCGACTTGCAAAATCTGTCGGACGTGGCATAGCGCTTCATCGGGCGAATAAGCATTTTTTATTTAAGGATTTACGTGTCCATTGGCACGTTTCATGTGAGTATTTTATGTGTGGAATATTAGGCATTGTCGGACAAACACGAGTCACGGATAGGCTGATTGAAGGTCTGAAGCGGCTTGAATATCGTGGCTATGACAGCTCCGGAATCGCTTTACTTGATTCCGGCACACTTAAACGCGTGCGGGCCGAAGGAAAAATTGCCAAACTCGAAGACGCATTAGAGACAGATAAAGTCGAAGGTCAGAGCGGCATTGCCCATACACGTTGGGCGACGCACGGTATTCCCAGTGAAGTAAATGCCCACCCCCATATCGCCGGTCGGGTGAGTATTGTCCATAACGGTATTATTGAGAATTACGCTCATATTCGAGATAATCTTGAACATGCGTGTGAGATAGAGTCCGAGACAGACACCGAAATCGTCGCCCACCTTATGAACGGCTTTTTGGAACAGGGGCTCGCTCCGAAAGAGGCTTTTGGTCGAACTTTAAAAGACCTTGAAGGGGCTTATGCCCTCGGATTGATCATCGACGGTCACGAAGACCATTTATATTGCGCGCGCGCCGGTTCTCCTCTGGCCATCGGGCTTGGTGAAGGCGAGATGTTTATAGGCTCTGACGCCATTGCTCTTGAACAATTAAGCAAAAAGCTCGTCTATCTTGAAGAAGGGGATTGGGCAGTTCTGACCTCTGACAGCTATACGATTTATGATGAAAATGACAAAAAGGTCGAGCGCCCCATTACCTATTTGCAGGATAATATTATCCAAGCCACAAAAGGTAATTATCGTCATTTCATGCTCAAAGAAATCTTTGAGCAACCAATTACCATTGGCCGTACCCTCGCAACTTTCATGAACGAGTTCGGTGTCCCTCAAAAAGGCTTCGAGCAGATCGACTTCTCACAATATAAACGTCTCTATATTGTCGCTTGTGGAACGGCCTTCTATGCCGGAGCTGTGGCAAAATACTGGTTTGAGCAAGTCGCCGGTATTCCGGTCGAAATCGATATTGCGTCTGAATTCCGCTATCGTCAGCCTGTTTTGGATGAAAACGGCCTTTTTATCGCTATTTCTCAATCCGGGGAAACTGCGGATACATTGGCCGCATTACGTTATGCCAAATCCAAAAAAGTTGGAACATTGGCTCTAGTCAATGTGACGACTTCCACCATGGCCCGCGAAGCCGATATATTTCTGCCGATTAATGCCGGACCTGAAATCGGCGTGGCCTCCACTAAAGCCTTCACGTCACAACTCGCAGCCCTCGCCTGTTTTACATTGGCCATGAGTGCGCACACAGAGTTCAAAGACAAAGAAACGCTGGTTCGCTTCACAAAGGCTTTGACCGAACTGCCTGACACTGTGGGAGAAACGCTGACACTCGACACTCAGATTGAAAAGCTTTGTTTGGAATTATCCAGCGCCAAGTCGGTCTTTTATTTAGGACGGGACATGAATTATCCCATCGCACTAGAAGCCGCTCTGAAGCTTAAAGAGATTTCCTACATTCATGCCGAAGGTTATGCGGCGGGTGAACTCAAACATGGTCCGATTGCCCTTATTGAGCCGGGCACGCCCGTTATTGTCTTAGCGGCGCAGGATCCATTATTGGAAAAAACCATTTCAAATGTCAGAGAAGTCTCTGCCCGTGGTGCCAAGGTTTATCTTATCACCGATAAGGCAGGTGCGGAGATTGCAAAAGACATTGCCGATCATGTCATTATTCTACCCGAATGTGAGTCCTTTGTATCGCCTTTGGTCGTGACAATCGCCATTCAACTAATGGCATATCATACAGCGGTTCATTTGGGGACAGACGTCGATCAACCACGAAATTTGGCGAAATCTGTGACAGTCGAATAGGGGTTAGGCCTAATAGTTTCTTAATATACCTTGATTCTACGGCCCAAATATGGTTTTTCTCTGGTGGGCGCAATTTCTGGAAACATAATTGCACAATAAAAAATAAAATAACTATGCAAAGCATAGTATAACTTGGCTTGGGGCTGAAACTTGGTTTCTAATACTGTATTCAATCAGCATGTGAGAACACATTATGCTCCGATTAAGAGAGCCATGGACATTTTGGTGTCCTTTACAATGCTTGTCCTCTTATCCCCCCTTTTCTTATTAACCGCGATAGCCGTTAAGTTGACCTCGAAAGGACCTGCTCTCTACTGGTCTGATCGCAGAGGGTTGAATGGCGATGTCTTTTCAATGCCGAAATTCCGGACAATGACAATTTGCTCAAAGGAAATATCCCGCGAAGTCGCTACAGACAATGATATTCGTTTCACGCCAATTGGTCGCTTTGTCAGAAAAGCTAGTCTTGATGAATTGCCGCAATTATGGGCCGTTTTGACAGGTAAGATGAGCCTTGTTGGCCCTCGCCCCCTCATCATTAATGATCAGGCTGAAGGTGCCCGCTTTCAAAAAAGCGGCATTTATGATGTAAAACCTGGCATTACGGGATTAGCGCAAATTAATGGCCGCAGCTTTATCACTGCCGAAAACAAAGCGCGCTATGACGCTTTTTATGCCAACCGTATTTGCCTGTGGTTGGACATCAAAATCTTGCTGAAAACGGCGCTGATTCTTTTTAAACCAAGCTTGGTAAAATAGCCGCCCCATATAGTTTGGACAATTATAACTCACAGGGCCTTATTTTCTACGAATCAGACCCACCTTCACCTATTTAATCACTTTTCAAATATCAAATGGGCTCAAACCAAGTCTTCACCACATTTTCAGCGTATTTTCACGCTAGATTAAGTTTTATATAATATCGTTAAAGGCTTACAGATAACTGAATTTGTAACATTTTTTGTCCAAATTGGGGATAAAATCCTCTTGTAAGCTTAGACATCTTATGTCATATATAGGTTGAACTCTTAACTGGAAGAAATTCATGCGTAACTTTAAAAAATTATCCCTCACTGCGCTTGGTGTTATTGCATTGTCAGCGACATCCGCTTTTGCACAAGATAGCGTAGGTTTTGTTTCATCTATTGATGGCGATGTCCTTATCGAACGTAACGGTGAGCTTCTGAAAGCTCAGCCAAACAGTGCAATCATGCCGGGTGACCGTATTACGGCCACTAAAGGAGCAAACGCTGTTGTTAACTTTGGCAACTGTACAAGTTCTATCGCTAGCCAAGCGACTGCGCTCGTCACTATGGTTGACGGCCCTTGCGGAGCTGGTCTTAACTTCACAGCCGGTGCGGGTGCATCTGGTGTTGGTGGCGGTGCTGTAGGTGGCGGTGCAGGTGGTCTTCTTGGCTCACCAGCCCTTCTTCTTGCTGGTGCAGGCGCTGTTGCTCTTGCTGCAGTTGCTTTGTCAGACGACGATCCAGCAAGCCCATAAGGCTCAACATATATTTGAAAAAAGCTTCGCTTCGGCGGAGCTTTTTTTATGACTCAAAACAATCAAAGCATAAAGACTGGCATTAAAATTAAAAGCTTTCTTGGCATGAACCCCATAGGCTTAGACGGTTTCAACTAGTGATCTACTCACGCCTTAAGATACGTTCAGTCATAAGGTCCCCAAATCCGCCTGATTTAAACTCAGCTTTTAGCTGAATCGGATCATAGACCGTTTCCGCCCATTCCAAAAAAGGGAGAGGTATTTTGGCATTATAGGCGATATATTTGGCAAAGAAGTAATCAAGAAGCCCGGTCTTTCCTTGCTTTATATGACCGTAACGCCACGTTAATTGCTCGACAGCCTCTTCTATCGAATCCCCCATGATAAAATGGCGATATAAAACCCCCATTATACCTGTACGGTCTGCCCCTGACTTACAGTGCATCAGCGCAGGATATTCGATTCGTTGCATCAAATCGCGCGCCCCTTTTAACCGCGCCACAGTATGAACATCACGACTGTACATACGAAAATTAACCAAGGCGATGCCATGCTTTTGACAGGCCTCCTCTTCCAGAGCATAAAACCCTAAAGGGCTTTCACCGCGAAGATTAATAATCGTCTTAAAGCCCTGATCGGCCAAATAGGCGATACGCTTCTGATTCGGTTGAACGGAACGATACATGCCGCCACCCAAATCATGAAAATTATGAAACCATAAGCGTAAAAAACCATGGTCATGCCAGAGCGCTTCCCGGAGCGCCTGCTTTCTATCAGCAATATTGTTGAGATTAAGAGACATATGACCTAAGCGAAAATAGACTTAACTGCACTTAACAGGAGGAGGGTCCGTGTTCAAACGCTTGATGCGCTCCTCTTTCATGACGGCTGTGATAGGCTGGATCATCGCTGCCTATATGGTCTTGATTAAATACACGACACGGTGGGAGGTGCAGAATTTTGACCGAGCTGAGCACGTCATTAAAGGTGATAAAGGCTTAATTGCGCTCACTTGGCACTCCCGTTTTATGATGCTTAATTCAGCATGGAAAAAACAATATGCCATGCCGCATGTTCTGATTTCACGCTCCCGTGACGGGGCAGTCGTTGCAAAAACAACGCAATATCTAGGCCTGAAAACCATTCGAGGTTCAGCCAAAAAAATCGGAAGTGACCGCGTAAAAGGCGGCGCTCAAGCAGGGTCTAACATCATAAAAGTTCTGAAAAATCAAGCCTGTATCGTTATCACGCCCGATGGGCCGCGCGGTCCGCGACAACGGCTCAATCAAGGCTCAATCCGTTTGGCAAAAATAACAGGCGCCCCCCTCTTGCCCTGCTTATTCTCTGTTTCTCGGCGCAAACAATTTAAAAGCTGGGACCGCTTCGTCTTTCCTCTCCCTTTCGGACGCGGCAAAATTTATTGGGGAACGCCACGAATCATTCCAGCTGAGAGTTCAGAGACCGACCTTGAAACCCTTCGTCTTTCGATTGAAGACGAAATGAACCGCTTACTGGCTGAGGCAGATAAAGCATTGGGACATGAAGCCGTCCTTCCGGCTCCGCCAAAGTCTGACAGAAAATCCGAAAGACAGCCTCAAAAATGAAACGGCGTTACGCAGCTTTGATGACGGGTTTATCCCTGCTGGCGCCAATCTGGCTGAAACATCGCGTAAAGGCGGGAAAGGAAGATCTGCTCCGCTTGTCAGAACGCTATGGACAGGCTGAGAAACCTCGTCCTAAGGGCACCCTAATCTGGATGCACGGAGCGTCGGTTGGTGAGACAAAAACGCTCCTCCCGGTTGTTGAACGCCTGCTCGCTACAGACAAAAATCGACATATTTTAGTCACGAGCGGAACACTGACATCAGCCAAATTAATGGAAGATAGCCTACCCGACCGCGCTCTCCATCAATATTTACCGCTTGATGCGCCGCATTATGTGCGGCGTTTTCTTGATCATTGGCAACCCAATCTGGCCGTATGGATGGAGTCAGAAATCTGGCCTAATTTAATTTTTGAAACGCATGCCAGATCTATTCCCATGGCACTGATCAATGCCCGGATGAATCCCAAATCCTTGCGAGGGTGGAATAAGCGCCGCAGATTTGCCAAACGCATTTTTGACTGTTTCGATATTATCCTCCCCTCAGACACGCAAACGGCAGAATGGTTGGCGCAGCTTTTGGACGCAGACATGCCCGTGCTCGGTAATTTGAAATATGATGCCCCGACCTTGCCTTTCGACATAGAGGAGGTCGACGCTCTGAAAGAGGCGATGGGCAATCGTCCTCTTTGGACGGCCGCAAGCCTTCACGCTGAAGAAATGCAGACAGTTATCACGGCCCAAAAATCCTTAAAACATAGTGCCGGGCTTATTCTTGTGCCCCGCCATCCAAGCGAAGCCACCTCGCGAATGATTATCGCGGATCATCCGGATTTACGTTTTGCCATTCGTTCCAAAGGTCAAAAACCAACTCCACAAACGGATATCTATCTCTTTGATACTTTTGGGGAAATGGGCCTCGCCTATCGCCTCGGCACGCTTGCTTTAGTCGGCGGATCACTAGATTCTTCGCTCTTGGGACATAACCCTTTAGAACCGATACGTTTGGATATCCCCACTGTCACTGGGCCATATTTCTCAAGTTTTGCCGAAGTCTATCAGCCCTTTATCGAAAATAATGCCGTTGTCACTATTGCAGAGCCGCAAAAGCTGACCCAAGTAATAGGTGATATGCTCAACAAGCCCTATATGTTGGAAAATTTGCGTCGCAATGCGCAAGACAGCCTCACTTTAAAAAGTGGGATACTTGATAAAACCGTGGCATCACTCGAAACGCTTTTGACGGATAAAACCTCGTGAGACCGCCTGAATTTTGGAATCATCGCCACGGGCGTGATGCCGCACCGGTTATTCGTACTTTGCTGTCGCCCATCTCTTGGCTGTACACAAAAGCCGTTCGTCGACGCTTCAAGACAACCCAAAGCTATGATGCAGGCATTCCCGTCATTTGTGTAGGGAATGCGACTTTGGGCGGCACCGGCAAAACGCCTGTCGTAATCTATTTGCTGCAAAGTCTCCGCCGTATGCAGATTAATGCAGTTGGCCTCACCCGGGGATATGGCGGCCAAGAAAAAGGCCCTATTCCCGTCCATCAACGACACACCGCCAAAGATGTCGGCGATGAACCCTTATTATTAGCGCGCCATGGCCCCGTTTGGGTGTCCGAAGGCCGCGATGACGGCGCTCGCGCGGCTCAGTCTCATGGGGCACAAGTCATCGTCATGGATGATGGCCATCAAAATCCACAACTCAGCAAGACATTGTCCCTGCTGGTTGTTGATGCCGAAACAGGCTTTGGTAATGGCTGTGTTTTTCCCGCAGGCCCGCTACGTGAACCCCTCGCCGATGCCTTGTCCCGCTCTGATGCGGTTATTTTGATGAAACCCTCATCGGATTATGAAATTGGCTCACATTTGGCCGATCAACTCAAAGGCCAGGTCGTCATTGCAGCCTATTTAGCTCCGCAGAAAAAGCCGCCAAAGGGGCGTCTCTATGCTTTCGCAGGGATTGGGCGACCAAATAAGTTTTTTGATGCCCTGCGCCGTCACGGAGCCGAGATTGTCGAAGAAGTACCTTTCGCCGATCATCATGCCTATGATGATGCAGAGATTGAAAGCTTGTTCCTGCTTGCGAGTGAATATGACGCGTCTCTCATCACGACAGAGAAAGACCATGTCCGTCTGCCCAAAGGCTATCGCAAAGGGGTTCACGCCTGGCCCGTCAAGGTCGTGTTTGAAGATGAGCTGATGATGCGCCGTTTGCTCCACCCGATTATTCGCTACGCTCAATAGTTATGGCGGAGAGCGCCCCCAATCTTGGAAAGATAGTTGTCTGGCGCCTAGAAGCGCTAGCCTATGATATTGTCAGCGGTCTTCTGAGGTTGTTTCCCTTCGCTTGGGCCTCTGCCTTTGGCGGCGCTTTACTACGCCTTATCGGACCATTCACCTCGAAACAAAAAATCGCCCGTAGAGGGCTAACTATTGCCTTTCCGGATAAAACAGAAAAAGAGATAGATGAGTTGCTCTCAGAGCAATGGAGCAATATCGGACGCACATTCGCGGAGTTTCCTCTCATGCACCGCGTCAAAGCCTTTGAAGGCACACGGGTTAAAATTATTGGATTGGACATTTTCAAGGCCCATGCTCCCGGCATCATTGTCACCGGTCATTTTGCTAATTGGGAGATTATGGCAACTGTTTTAACCCAGTCGGGATTACCTGTGCGGATTACGTATCGCAAAATCAATAACCCCTATATCGATAAGCGCGTCCGAAAAAAGCGCGAAGCCTATGGCACGAAATTTCTAGTGCAGAAATCTCGCCATAAAGGGGGACGAGAACTACTTGAAGCACTCAAACAAGGTGAATCTATTGCCATAATGAACGACCAAAAATTCAATACGGGTTTACCGATATCCTTTTTTGGGGAAGAGGCCATGACGGCACAGGGCGCAACGCGATTAGCGTTGAAAACGGGGCGACCTCTTTTGCCAATGGCGGTGACACGTGACGAAGCCAATTTTACCGTCGAGTTTTTTGAACCCATTTTTGTACAAGAGACAGGTCACCGGGAAACGGATGTTCACCGCGGTGTCGAAACCGTGACACGCTTTATCGAAGAACGAATCAAAGCTGCCCCCGCGCAATGGTTTTGGGTGCATAGACGCTGGCCGAAATCTCTTTATAAATAAAATCATGAAACCTATTTATTCTCTTATGGCTATTGCCTGTCTCTCCTTTTCGACGCTGTCTGCTTGTCAGTCAGAAAAAACTCAAGCGTATAGCCATCCCATTATCAGCGTTTATTCGCAGGGTTGGAATGACAAAGACTTAGAGACCATGGCCTCTCTTATGCATCCAGATATTACGTGGATGAGTGTCGAAGGAGACACGATTAAGGTCGAAGTCTCTGGTAAGGTCGCCCTAGTCGCAGAAATGAAAAATTGGTTTGAAGGTGAAAGCGCTTTACCGCGCGGCTCTCTTCGCGATTGGAGTGTAAACGGGAATTACGTCGCCGTAACGGAAACGGCGTCTTGGACCGCTAAAGACGGCTCGGAGAAATCACAAAGTGCTCTGAGCGTTTATGAGTTGGAAGATGACCTTATTCGACGGGTTTATTATTATCCCTCGACTTAAGGTCTTAGGCGGTCTTCTTTTCTTTCGTATTGTCCCAGACGTCAAATTCATGGGCGATACAACGCTCGATTAATTTACGCCAAACCGGTTCAGCAATATCGGCAGACAGACCTTGCTTTTTTGCTTCTGTCAGAACTTTACTGATAACATCTTCAATCCGATCCGCATCATATACCGCATCACGATTTTGTTTAATCCGTGCGGCTGCATGCATATAGCCCTGACGCGTCACAAGCAGACGCACCAATTCCCTATCAAGGGCATCCACACCTTGGCGGACATCCGTCATGGTCTGACAGTCTTCAGGCTTGGGTGTCATAATTTACTTTCAACGGAATAGGCTTGGGACGACCATTGTGTCAGTAACTCCGGATCCAAATTACGATTTCGCCATTTCAAACGCCAGCATAAATGCGGGCCGGTTGAGCGGCCTTTTGACCCGACTGTGGCGATTTGTTCGCCCTGTTTCACGGCTTGTCCGTCTTTGACCAAAACGTCTTCATTGTGAAGATAATAGCTGATGAGGCCCTGCCCATGGTCGATCATGATCAGAGAGCCTTCAAAATACATCTCTTCACTGGCGAGGCTGACAATCCCGTCAGCGGGAGCCATTATTGGTGTACCCTTCGGCGCTGCTAAGTCCACACCATAATGGGGACGTTTGGGAATGCCGTTCAAAATGCGCTGCGCGCCAAAATTTGTCGTTTTTATGTAATCGGCTTGAATGGGATAAATAAATCCATCCTTAAACCCAAGAGGTTCAACACGGGAGGCAAAGCCTTCCTTTTTAAGGGCTGAAGCTTTTTGAATACGCGCCACTTCTTCGGGCGTATATTCATTCACCATGTTTTTCGGCAAACCATCAATGCGAGACGTGTCATAATCTCGTGGCGTGAAATTAAAGGAAATACGGTCTCCGGCATATTCGACAAAGTTGGTTTTTTCATCTCTGTCAAAACCGACGAATAAAATTCCGTTTTCATCAGCCGTTTCAAAATAAAAATCATCTTCACTCCGCGCGATTTTTACTTTGGCCTTTGGTTCGGTTTTACAGATAACCAAACCACCCTGTTTCGCCATCCCCGAGCAACTCATCGGGACGGGACCCGTCTTAGGAAGTTTACGGATTGATTGTTCGCTCGCTTGCGATGATAGATCTTGAGCCATTATCTTTTCATCCATGCTCGCCGTTTCAACAACCGCTTGGACTTCTGTATGGTTCTCAGTCTTCTCAATTTCGACAGAGCGTGCACCTTGTTGCGAACAGGCCCCCAGTGTCAACATCAGACTGAACGCCAAACATGGCAGAGAAATGGAATAAGAGGCAGGGCTACGCATTAGCTATAATCGCCTCTATGGGCCTCAAGACTGGCTGCGGCGTCTTTATAGGCTTCTTGCCTGTCTGCACTCCAATAACGCAAACGATCCAGAGGAATTTTCTGCCCCGTCACAGCACAAATTACATAGGCGCCGGTTTTCATGATTGTGAAATCGGCATCACCATAATGGATCTGAGCTTCGCCCTGATTTTGAAAAAAACTGTTCATGCCCCGCCTATACAAGCTTCCCTAAAAAAAGCGAAGACCGAATTACGCATAACAAACACCCATATTCAGCAAGCTTTGCATCCATTAAAAGCCCTTCATATTCTGTCTTACTCCCTTGTTGACGGGCGAATGGCTCCTAAATTGACATCAGATGATGAAAAAAACCGTTTAAAGGAGTTTTTATAATGCGTAAGTCTCTATTGATTGCGGCCAGTGGTCTGGCCCTGCTCGCAGCCCCCATTGCTCTCTCCACATCCGCTATTTCGCAAGGCGTTTATTCCAATAGTGCCGCTATTGGAGAGAGCGGTGTTTTAACCATTGATAACACACGTGGTGTTCTGACAATGGCGCCCCTTTTGGAACGTGTCACGCCTGCTGTTGTCTCCATTGATGTGGAAGGCACGAGCACGCCTGCCTCATCGCGTTTCGGAGAGCAGGAAGAAATGTTACGACGTTTCTTTGGCGACAGAATGCCTGATGTACAAAATCGTCCTAAACGCGGACTGGGTTCCGGCGTCATTATTGACGCCCGGGAAGGCTTAATCATTACTAATAATCACGTCGTCAAAGATGCGGACCGGATTACTATCACACTTGAGGATAAAAGAGAGTTAGAAGGTAAACTTATCGGAGCGGATCCAAAAACGGATTTGGCCTTGGTGAAAATTGATGCCCGTAACCTGAAGGCTTTAAAATTGGCTCAAAGCGGCAATGTCAAAGTGGGTGATTATGTCATCGCCGTCGGCAACCCTTTTGGCCTGTCTAGCACGGTCACATCCGGAATTGTCAGTGCCTTAGGCCGCGACCAAGCCGGTAGTGATAATTATCAAGATTACATCCAAACTGATGCATCAATTAATCCCGGTAATTCGGGCGGAGCTTTGGTGAACTCCAAAGGAGAGCTAATCGGTATCAATACTGCAATTTTGTCCCGTTCGGGCGGCAATAATGGGATCGGATTTGCCGTCCCGACCCGCATCGTTTCTTCTGTTGTCGAACAATTAAAAGAAAATGGTGAGGTACGCCGTGGCCGTATTGGTATCGGCATCCAAAATATCACACCGGATTTACGGGAGTCTTTGGACCTGCCAACCTTAGACGGCGCGCTTGTCAGTTCTGTCTCTGAAGGCACGCCCGCCGATAAAGCCGGACTGAAAGAAGGTGATATTATCGTCGGCTTTAACGGCGATACCATTCAAGACAGCGGAGACATCCGGAATGCTGTCGGACTTGTCTTGCCGGGTACACGCACCGACATCACATATATTCGTGACGGAAAACGCCGCACAACTCGTATCGAAGTCGCCGAGGTTGAAGAGGATCGCGAAGTCGTGATCGCCGAAGCCGAGGCAGAAGACATTCCAGCCATGGAAGCATTTTCCGGCGCATCAATCGGTAATATTCCGGATGATGTTGAACTTCGCGGTGGCGATAAAGGTGTTTATGTCATGTCAGTTGAGCGTAACTCCAAAGCCTATCGCGCAGGATTGCGCCGCGGCGATGTTATTCGCTCCGTCAATCTAAAAGACATCGATAATCTCGCACAATTTGAAAAGCGAATTGAAAGCAAGTCCGGCCCCTATGCTCTGTCCGTAGAGCGGAACGGTCAAAGGGTTCTTATGGCCGTGAAATAGACCTTTTCCTCCTTCGGCAGATTTCTAAGAATTGTAGAAATCTGCTTGAAATAGAATTTTTTAAGCGTCAGACTGTCACATGGCGGCTTTGTCGCTTAAAAAACCTAAAATAAGGGGAAAGTTATGGATATTATTGGTCTCGTTATCGGCTTAGCCGGAGGCGCCTTGGGAGGAAATGTTGCAGGTGCAGCAATGAAATCTCCTATGGGCACTGCTGGTCGAAGCCTGACAGGTGTCGTCGGCGGTACATTGCTATCATTAGTGGCACAACATTTCGGCATCAGCCTTGGCGACCCAACCGCAGGCGGCAGCTTAGATGTGATGAGCATTTTGAGTAATGTCATTTCAGGTGGTCTCGGCGGTGCAGCTTTGACAGCCATTTTAGGGGCAATCAAAAAATAGCCGCGCACAAATTTAATAACCCTTCAAAAACGGGTTAAAGATAACCTGCCTATACACATCGCTATAGGCGGGTTTTTTAATAGTTAAGAATGGGAGCTAACCAACGCTCCGCATCATCGACGCTCATATCCTTTCGACGGGCATAATCTTCGACTTGGTCTTTTTCGATTTTGCCAACGCCAAAATATACGCTGTCAGGATGCCCAAAATAAATCCCGGAAACAGAACTGGCCGGATGCATGGCGAAACTCTGCGTCAGGACGACCTCGGTTTCCTTTGTCGCATCCAATAAGTTAAATAATGTCGCTTTTTCCGTATGATCAGGTTGCGCAGGATAACCTGGTGCGGGGCGGATACCGGCATATTTCTCAGCAATAAGCTCATCGCCCATAGCGGTTTCATCCGGCGCATATCCCCAATATTCCATCCGAACGCGCTTATGCAAATGTTCCGCAAAGGCTTCTGCCAGACGGTCGCAAAGAGCTTTGAACAGAATAGAATTGTAGTCATCTCCGGCCGACTCAAACGCTTTTGAGCGCGTCTCTTCACCTAATCCGGCTGTCACACAAAAACCGCCAATATAATCCCCGTCGGGCGAGCAGAAATCAGACACACAATAATTTGGCTTGCGCTTACTGCCTTTACTGATCTGCTGACGGAGACCGTGAAACGTTCCGGCTTTTTGCGTCATGGCTTCATCCTCGAAGACATCAACATCATCACCATTTTGTTTAGCGGGCCAGAAGCCGAAGACCGCATTAGCCTTCACCCATTTCTCCGCAATCATCTCATCCAACATAGCATTAGCATCTCGGAAAAGATCACGGGCGGCCTCGCCGTAATTCTCATTCTCCAAAATGGCGGGATAGCGACCTTTTAATTCCCACGTCGCAAAGAACGGGGTCCAGTCGATAAAATCACGCAATTTTTCGAGCGGGTAATCCAGTAAAGTCTTTGTGCCTGTAAAGCTCGGCTTATGCGGCGTGTAAGCGTCCCATCCACCTTTAGGGTTCCAAGCATTATCCCGTGCTTCCTTTAAAGTGAGGCGGGCCTTCGCGGATTGTCCACGTTGATGAGCCTCGCGGGCTTTGACATAGTCAGCCTTAATATCCGCTTGATACGCATCCGAACCATCCCCCAAGAGGGCGCCTACCACGCCGACAGCGCGAGAGGCATCAGTCACATAAACCACTTGTCCGTTCTCATAGGCTGGATCAATTTTCACGGCGGTATGCGTTTTGGAAGTTGTCGCACCGCCAATAAGCAAAGGCATATCCATGCCTAATCGCTGCATTTCTTTCCCGACATAGACCATCTCATCAAGAGACGGAGTGATAAGTCCGGACAGGCCGATCATATCAACATCATGTTCCTTGGCGGCATCAAGAATTTTGTCGCAGGGTACCATCACGCCCAAATCAACGACGTCATAGCCGTTACATTGTAGCACAACGCCGACAATATTCTTGCCGATATCGTGAACGTCACCCTTCACGGTTGCCATCAAGACACGACCATTGGAAGACCCTGCGGTGCCCAACTCTTCTTTCTCCGCTTCCATATAAGGCATAAGATGCGCCACGGAGGCTTTCATCACACGAGCCGATTTCACGACTTGCGGCAGAAACATTTTTCCTGAGCCAAATAAGTCACCGACGACATTCATTCCGTCCATTAGCGGGCCTTCGATCACATGAAGCGGACGGTCCGCATTCTGACGCGCCTCTTCTGTGTCCTCAACGATGTAATCCGTGATGCCGCGCACAAGTGCGTGTTCCAGACGTTTATTGACAGGAAGCTCCCGCCATTTCGTATCCACAACAGAGGCTTTGGCTTTGCCGTCACCGCGATATTTCTCGGCAACATCCAAGAGGCGGTCTGTTGCATCATCGCGGCGGTTCAAAATGACATCTTCTACGCGTTCCCGCAATTCATCCGGAATATCATCATAAATGGTCAACTGACCGGCATTAACAATCGCCATGTCCAGACCCGCCGGAATGGCGTGATATAGAAAGACTGAGTGCATAGCTTCACGCACAGGTTCATTACCGCGAAACGCGAAACTCACATTTGATAAGCCGCCAGAAATCCGCGCATGAGGTAAATTGGTTTTGATGCGTTTACACGCCTCAATAAAGTCGACGGAATAATTATTATGCTCTTCGATACCTGTCGCAACGGCGAAAATGTTTGGGTCAAAAATAATATCTTCAGGTGGGAAATTAATTTCTTCCGTCAGAAGTTTATAAGCTCGCTCACAGATTTCATATTTATGATCGGCTGTCTCTGCCTGACCTTCTTCGTCAAAAGCCATGACGACAACAGCCGCACCGAGGTCTCGACACTTTTTAGCTTGTTCTAGAAATGGCGCTTCGCCCTCTTTCATGGAGATAGAATTGACGACAGCCTTACCCTGAATACATTTCAAGCCCGCTTCAAGAACTTCCCATTTCGAACTATCAACCATGATTGGCACACGGGAGATATCAGGCTCGCCTGCCAAAAGTTGCAGAAAACGCGTCATGGCAGCGACGGCATCAATCAAGCCATCATCCATGTTTATATCAATAATTTGTGCGCCATTTTCGACCTGCTGCCGCGCCACGGAAAGGGCTTTGTCAAAATCACCTTTGACAATCATCTTCTTGAACCGGGCCGAGCCGGACACATTGGTCCGCTCTCCGACATTTATGAACTGTGTAGTAGAGGTCATGACCTTATACCGCAATCTGGAAAGGTTCGAGGCCGGAGAGACGGAGTGTTTGAGGCGGGTCAACTGGCAGGCGTGGGGCAATGCCTTCTGCGGCTTCGGCAATCGCTGCGATATGATCCGGTGTCGTTCCACAACAACCGCCCAAGATATTGACAAAGCCTGACTCAATCCATGGCCGGATTTGCCCACTCATATCTTCTGGCGTTTCATCATATTCGCCAAAGGCGTTAGGTAATCCGGCATTTGGGAAAGCAATCACATGTGTATTTGCGACACGTGAAATCGCTTCGATGTGAGGCCGCATTTCATCTGCGCCCAAAGCACAATTAAGCCCGACAGCAAAAGGTTTAGCATGTGCCACAGAAATCCAGAAAGCTTCAGCGGTTTGCCCTGATAAAGTACGACCCGAGCGATCTGTGATCGTTCCGGAAATCAGGATTGGCTTTTCATAACCGACTTTATCAAAAACATGCTTGGCCGCTGCAATCGCTGCTTTGCAGTTTAATGTGTCGAACACTGTTTCAATCAGGATAGCATCCACAAAATCGATCATAGCTTCCATCTGACCGATATAGCTTTCCATGACCTCATCAAAGGTCACATCGCGAAATCCGGGGTCTTCGACTTTTGGCGAAATCGACAATGTCTTATTCATCGGCCCGACCGACCCTAAGACACAACGGGGTTTGTCTGGCGTTTTCGCTGTCCATTCATCCGCACATTGACGCGCAAGCTTCGCCGCTTCGCGGGCAATTTCAGACGCCAAGTCTGACATATCATAATCGGCTTGAGAGATTGTCGTGGCATTGAAACTGTTCGTTTCGATAAGGTCAGCTCCGGCAGCCAGAAATTGATTATGCACTTTGGCAACGGCGCCTGGCTTTGTCAGAACGAGCAAATCATTATTACCCTGTAGAGGTGTCGGCCAATCTTTGAAACGTTCTCCGCGGAAATCCGCTTCTTCCAAACTCTGCTTTTGAAGCATTGTCCCCATGGCACCATCCAGCATGATGATGCGGTTTTTGATATTTTCTTCGATTTTTGACCAATTTGACATCTGTGTTCACCTTGTTTGCGCGGCGTTTAACAGGCTAGATTTATACTGTATATAAAGAAATCTTTATATTGTTATTTTGCATTCGAATTCAACGCTTGATTACTGCTATTTCTTCGCTAAACGAGCTGCGTTGGTCGCCTTAACGGGCGCGAACAGGGAATGGACTGAAACTGTCCAACGGCTCCCGCCGCTGTGAAGGATGAGAAACCTCACACATGTCACTGGGTTTATCCCCCGGGAAGACGTGAGTGTTTTGATGATCCCTAAGTCAGAAGACCTGCCAACACCGTCGCCAGCACGCTTGGGCGGGATGAACCACTGCGTATGGAAGAGGTCAGGTGACCTTGGCTCCAATGACGACATTATTTGAAACGTCACCCTGTCCCGTATCAATTAGGGCAGGATTTAATGGAGTGTGACATGAAACGATTATTACTAGGCGTCGGCTTGAGCACCATTCTCTTTGGGCATGCCTCGGCGCAAATGAATAAACAAACCTCGGGTGATGACGAGATAGTTTCCCTCGGGACATTGATTGGGGTATCTGAGAGGGACGGGCTGACAAGCCCGACAACAGTCTTAAACGAAGACGAGATTCAAAGACGCAATCAAGCATATGTCGCCGATCTGTTGCGCACCGTGCCTGGATTAGCCGTGTCTCAATCCGGTGGCGGCGGAAGCCTCACCCAAATTCGTTTACGCGGCTCCGAAGCTAATCATGTCCTCGTCATCATTGACGGCGTCCAAATGAATAACCCCAATGACGGGGCGTTTGATTTTGGCGGATTGCGAAGTGAAGATGTGGTGAAGATTGAAGTCTTACGTGGTGAACAATCCGCACTTTATGGCTCCGACGCCATTGGCGGCGTAATCAATATCATCACCCGCGCAGGACACACGCAAGCGGCCTCTCGTGGTTCATTGGAATATGGCAGTCGCAATACGGTCGAAGGTCAAATCAGTGGAGGTTTTGATTTGGGTAAAGCGGTCTTAACGGTCAACGCCAATATTTTCGAAACCGACGGCTTTGACATCTCGGGCACGAACGGTTCGGCTGACGGGGCAGACAATCGCAGCTTCGCCATAGGTCTGAACCGTTTGACGTTTGGCGAGCTGTCTCTGTCCGGCAAATTCGGCATAGCCGAACGCTCGGCAGAGTTTGACGAAGATAGTGATTTTGACGGCCGATTAAACGACACAGAGAGCGTCACCGATGTCACCCAAACCACAGCTCGACTTGACGGACGCTTTACATGGGCCAGCTTTGATCACCTTGTTCAAGCCCATCAAGTCGAAACCCAAACAGATACGCAAGCCGGGTTTTCTTCTGACACCACCGGAAAACGACAAAATGCCAGCTGGGCAGCAAAACGGCAATTTGCAGATGTTCACACACTCACGCTTCTGGGAGAGTTTGAACGGGAAGAATATCAATTTGAAGGCGATGAAGATGTGCCGTCCATCAATAATTACGGCCTCGTTGCGGATTACCGATTCAGCCAAGATGCACTGACCCTGGCCGGATCCGTGCGTCATGACATAAACGACGTCTTCGCCGATGCCACAACATGGCGTGTCGGGGCTGGATACGGATTTAACTGGAACGGACGTCTGCGCGGCTCCGTTGGGACGGGCGTAAAAAATCCGACCTTGATTGAACTCTTCGGCTTTTTCCCGGCCAGCCGGTTTACGGGCAATCCTGACCTAAAGCCTGAAACCTCACTGGGCTATTCACTTGGCTATGAACACAGTTTTTCTACGTTGAGAGTGTCGTTAGATTATTTCCGGTCTGAACTCAGCGACGAAATCACGACGATTTTTAATCCGGATTTTACCTCCAGCGTTGTCAATCAAACAACAGACAGCACACGTGAGGGCCTTGAGATTACCGCCGACTGGGCCATATCGGATCAGTTCACGCTCAAAGGCTCCGCCAGTTTTCTCAACAGCGAAGAAAATGACACGGATGAAATTCGACGCCCTGAAACACTGGCCAGTGCCACAGCGACTTGGACGCCCACTGATGAGCTTTCTCTCACCGTCAATGCTGATCATACGGGCAAGCAATTCGATACGGATTTTGCGACATTCTCGACCGTAACATTGAAGTCTTACACATTGGTCGGTGCGAATATTCGCTATGAGATAATGGATAATCTCAGCGTTTATCTGCGCGGCACCAACCTCCTTGATGAGGATTACCAAGATGTCGTTGGGTTTTCGACGGCGGGACGCGGCGTCTTTGCCGGATTGTCCGCGAATTTCTAACCTGATTTAATCCTCTCGCTTGGGGCGCTCGATCACTAAATCTGTGGGTGAGATCACATTCTCACCCATAAAGGCGTAATGGCGCTCCACCTCATAACCTGCCTCTTCGAGGAAGGTAAGAAGACTTTCTTCCCCCAAAAGGTGGGCGGTTCCGACCACAATGAGGCTCTCTCCGCTCCCCTCCAAATGCGGTAATAAAATCTTCGACCATTTGCGGTTCCGGTCCACCAGCAGCGAGCGATACATCTCACCGGCATCCTGCCGCAACGGGTCAATCATCTGTTGTTTTAAAAAATCTTTTTGCCCCACAGCCCAGCCCGCCGCCAAACGTTTAAGCTGCGCTCCAATATCGTCAAATTCTTCCATGGTTTCCGTCAGAATATCAAGCTGCACCACCTCTGGCAGGTCTGCCACCGCACGGATTTGATCTTCACTCGTTTCCAGATAGAGGATATTTTTCTGCTGTCGCCGCGCCATAGATTTTAGGGCTTCATCAGCGGAGAGGTTCCAAGACAGCCCCGCCTGCTCCGCCGCAATGGAGGTGAGATATTCACTGGCGAGCCAAGGCTTCATGGCGTCCAAACTGGCCAGAGGAATTTGGCCATTATGGGAGACCGCCTCTAATAGTTTTAATTGATAATTATCCAGACTATCCGCCAAAAGTCGCCCATCTTGGCGCAGACCCAATTCAGCGCTGATAAGCGTGGCATCGGAGCTTGCCTCTTCGCTTGTGTCCACTTCGAAAAAGACAGTGCCGACCCCTCGCATCACGTCACGCAAATCATCACGCAACCACGTCACATCATCCGGCAATAGGTGCAGTGAGCCGAACAGATAAAGCGTGCTATCCGCATCGCTCACCTTCCAAATCGCCGGGCCATCATTGCGCGCGCGGGCTTCGGCCACACGATCCTGTACGGATTCACCCGGCCCAACCGGCGCGTTGCAAGCTGACAGAGCAAAAGCAGGAAGAAGCAAAGCAGAGGAGAGGATATATTTCAGCATGAATATGCCCTAACCCAGCACAGGAAAGATGGAAACCATCATTGCACAGCGCGCGGCTTTGTCATAAGAGCGGCCCATTGGAAAGCACCTATAGCTCAGCTGGATAGAGCGCTGCCCTCCGAAGGCAGAGGTCAGAGGTTCGAATCCTCTTAGGTGCGCCATATATCGTATGACCTGATAAGTTTCACCCAGTGGGCGCAATAGCTCTACTCGCCTATGCCCGTCAGCAATAGATGATGGAGTTTAGCCTCTAGCATCGTGTTCATTTGTCGTTTTTTCGCGTCTCTGTTTTCCTTTTTTCTTCTCTTTCGTCTGTTTGTTTCGTTTCAGTTTCGTTTCAGTTTCGTTGTAATTTTAGAAAAATGGGCTGTCTGCGGTGTTGTGGAGTTGAAGGTGGGAACCGTGTGTCTAGTGTGATTTTTTACAAGCCTTGTCCATCCGAACGCGGCACCGCGTAGTGGGGTTAGTGACGATGCTGTTTCAGTAAAGTACCCCACCCGAAAGCTTACGCTTTCGGCGCTCCATTGTATTTGATGCCCCGCATCAAATATGGCCATTGCGCGCTCACGCTTCACCAATGACAAGCACTCTCTTTCCACCAAACAAGTCAATGCGCACTCGATCTGCCCTGTGAAAAGAACAAAATTAATATGACACAAGTTCAGCATGTGAGGATCATTCTCTTGTTTTTCTCACAAGAGACTGAATTTATTAAGGCTTTCAAAACGCTAAGTGCGGATCATAATTTTATCCGCGTGACCCAGTAGGGTCTGCCGACCGTAGGTCGGAACACGCGGATGCTATCGGCTGTAAAATAAATTTGAACCCAAATACTGTTTTGCCGCGTGCGGGTGAGTTCCACTTTCCGGCAATTTTCCTTACCCGTCATTACCCCGCTTGACGGGGTAATCCATTCCATAGAGCTTACACGCGATGCCACGCGCCTATGTCTATATCCTCTGCTCTCAAAAGAATGGCACCCTTTACACGGGAGTCACCAATAATATTCATGCGCGTCTCGTCGAACATAAAACTCATATTAATGAAACGAGTTTCTCGACCACTTACAACGTCACCCGCCTCGTTTGGTTCGAAGCTCACGAGTCCATTTCAGAGGCAATCAGGAGGGAAAAGCGTTTAAAAAAATGGAGACGAGAATGGAAAGTCGCTTTAATCGAAGAGAACAATCCAGACTGGAATGAGTTGCGACTAAACTTTGACGACTGAACGCTCCATAAACGTGAGATGCAAGACGGTAAACCACGGAATGGATTACCCGCTCGGAGGCGGGTAATGACGGGAATAGAAGAACAAGCGAAGCCTTTTTTCATTCGAGCAAAGGCAAATGAAAAGACTTTAAAGAATTTTGAAAGAGAAAATCGAGGCCGTGAATAGTTCTATTTCGTAAGCTTACCTTTAATTCTTAAGGCCATTAAATCCGTCCCCACCTTGCACGACGCCTCAATCAGCCTTTTCTCCAAACTTCAATTGCAAAGCCGCCAAAAATTCAGATTGTTTTTTGCGGCGTTTTGCTTTGGCATTGTAACCCTCTGTCTGTCGATATTCCAACTTACGAGAAACGAATTGACCGAGTGGTGTATCACTGGCTTTTTTCCAAGCTTGTTTATTGCGACGCGGTGTTTCCGCGACACCTAAGCCCTTGACTTCATTCTCGGCAGATGCATTTAATTTTCGGCGTTCTTTACGTATTGACGCTGCTTTTCGCAAAGGAATAGCTTTTCGTGAGGCCTTATCATTTTCCCCATACGTATTTCGGCAATCGCGTGCGTAGCTAAGAGCTTTCTTTTCTTGTGGTGTCAGGCGTCTTTTAGGCATTATTCCACCGCTTCCCGCTCACCACGCAAAACCTCAGCCCGCTCCTCAACGCTCCTCACAATATCCTCAATCATATCGTCATTGTCTGTCTTCCCCGTCTTTTTCCCCGCATGATACATCATGCCGTAGCCTGCGGAGCCGCCGGTGAAGCCGATATCTGTGAACATAGCTTCGCCCGGGCCGTTGACGACGCAGCCGATGATGGAGAGTGAGATGGGCTCTGAGATATGGGCTAGTCTGTCTTCTAATGTTTTGACGGTCTCGATGACATTAAAGCCTTGGCGGGCGCAGGACGGGCAGGAAATAATATTCACGCCGCGTGTGCGCAGGCCCAGAGATTTGAGCATGTCAAAGCCGACTTTAATCTCTTCTACCGGATCGGCAGAGAGGCTCACCCGGATGGTATCGCCTATTCCCGCCCATAACAAATTGCCCATACCGATGGAGGATTTGACCGTGCCGATACGCGTGCCGCCCGCCTCTGTAATACCCAGATGGAGCGGAGCATCTGTGGCATAGGCCAATTGGTGATAGGCCGCCACGGTGAGGAAAATATCGGACGCTTTGACCGAGATTTTATAGTCGTGAAAGCCTTCATCATCGAGCATGCGCGCATGCATGAGTGCGCTTTCCACCATCGCGTCGGGACAGGGTTCGCCGTATTTTTCCAAGAGGTCGCGTTCCAATGAACCGCCATTGACGCCAATCCGAATAGAGCATCCATTGGCACGCGCGGCGGCGACGACTTCTTTCACCCGCGCCTGACCGCCAATATTGCCGGGATTAATGCGCAGGCAGGCGGCGCCATTATCCGCCGCTTCTATGCCGCGTTTATAATGAAAATGAATATCGGCCACGAGGGGGGCGCTGACCTGATCGACAATCGCGCGCAAGGCGGCGGAACTGTCCGGGTCAGGGACAGAGACGCGGACGATATCGGCCCCGGCCTCTTCTAGGGCCTGCACCTGTGCCACAGTGGCCTCTACATCATGGGTGAGAGTGTTGGTCATGGACTGCACCGCAATCGGGGCGTCGCCGCCCACTTCGACTTTGCCCACGCGGATTTTGCGGCATTTACGACGCTCTATCGTGCGCCAAGGACGAATGGAGTTTATATCTTTATGCTCTGATGCCATGGGCAGGGTTTGCCAGACTCCGGCGACAGAATAAAGACGAAAAGGCGGCTAGCAAAAGGCTTTCTTATCAGCCGTTTTGAGGGGTTTTTGTGCGCCGTAGGGTTTAGCGCGGACGGCTTAACGCGGGAATGGCACATTTTTCAGGGGTTGGCCCGCTTCGCCCAAGGCGCCGAGATTATCTTCGCCGATATAGACATCGACGGCGCCGGCATCGCGGACACTGAATGTCAGGTTAGACCCGCGCAGGGCGCTATAGGTTTCACCCGTGACAAAGATACGACTGATGACGGTTTTACCGCGGCCATCTTTGACCTGCACCCAGCTAGGCGCAGTGGCACGGAAAGTCACTAAGTTCGGATCAATCGCCTTCACGGCGCTAATCTGTTCGGCGTTTGCCCCTTCAGAGAGGATTTCAGCAATGGGCGCATTTAATGGGTTTGGCCCCGCGGCTTGAATGGAATTGGAACTGCCATACCAGACACCGACCATGACGGTGAAGCCTAATGTGCCCAAGGCGGGTATAAAGCCGCGCGGCAATTTGATGTTATGCTTGGGGACAAAACGCGGCCCCGTACGGACACTGATGTCTTCGGGGGCTTCTATTTCGGCCTTATACCGCTTGACGGCATCGGCTTCGTCTTGGCCTAGAAACCTGGCATAAGTCCGTACATAGCCCAAAACATAGCCAATGGTCGGTAGGGCATCGGAATTTAGCTGTTCAATCGCACACAGATAATCAGCCCGCAAATGGGTGGCTTCACTGACCTCTTGCGGGGTCAGGCCAAGCTTTTCACGGGCTTCACGCAAAACGACACCAATATGCTTACCGTCAAAAGACGGGGTCACAGATTGGCCTCTCATGCCCTCATATGTCGTGTCTTTGGTGTGTGTCACAATTCTACTTTAGATAAATCTAGTATAAAATTTATTAACGATTTTCAAGGCATTAGCAAAGCGCTTTCACAAAGCAGGCGATATTAATAGCAGTGTTTCTCTTATTCTTTGAAATGATGAACACCCTATCGGGTTGCATCATCAAGTTGCATCATGCCGTTCAATGATGATGGGGCTGACAAAGCGCCTTGTGAATTAGCTGAACTTTCTAACAGATAGTTAAAATTTAAACAGATTGGGCAAATTTTTTCTATTCACGCCTTATAACAGTAATTCTTTCTAATTTAGTGTGACAAAATTGCGACACATCAGAACTAATTACCGCTGCCTATACCAATTTCCATCGCGCCCGAAATTTTTCTCCTTATAAATCCTTTTCAGCACCACCTTAAGATGTGCGTCAAAACATGAAATCATATAAGGACAAATTCATGCAAAAAATGACCCTAAAAACCTGGCTGGCGGTTACCGCTTCTGCCGCCTTGTTATCCGGCGCTTCCGCCGGAAGCGCTTTCGCTCAGGACTCATCTGACGATACAATCCAAGAAGATGAAATTATTTCGATTGGTACACGCCGTTCACAACGCTCTGCGGCGGACACACCGGCTCCGGTTGATGTGATTTCTGCGGGTGAGTTCACGCAAAATGCCGCCACTGATGTGCAGGATTTGCTACGAACATCTGTTCCATCATTTAACATTAATACTCAGCCGATTTCCGATGCGGCTTCTATTGTACGTCCGGCGAACCTGCGGGGTCTTTCACCTGATAACACTTTGGTTTTGGTCAACGGCAAACGCCGTCACCGTGGTTCCGTTATCTCCTTCCTTGGCGGCGGTATTTCCGACGGTGCGCAAGGCGTTGATATTTCCGCTATCCCGTCCATGGCGCTAAAGCAGGTCGAAATCCTGCGTGATGGTGCGTCTTCACAATATGGTTCTGATGCGATTGCCGGTGTGATTAATTTTGCCCTCAAAGATGATGCTGAAGGCGGTTCTTTCGAAGTGCAGTACGGATCAACTTACGAAGGTGACGGCGACAATTACCGCATCGCAGGTAATGTCGGTTTACCATTAGGTGATCGCGGTTTCGTTAATCTGACAGGTGAATATGGCGAAACAGACGGCACAGTCCGCTCTGTTGTCCGTGATGACGTTCGCGCCTTAATTGCAGCTGGCAACACAGATGCTGCCGACTTCCTGACAATTAACACATATACAGACGAAGTGCCACAATATTGGGGACAGCCCGACGTCGAAGATGATATGAAATTCTTCGTCAATTCCGGCCTGGAACTTACAGACAATGTTGAGCTTTATGCCTTCGGTTCTTATGCCGAGCGCACGGTGACTGGTGGTTTCTTCTATCGTAACCCAACAAATCGGGGCGGCGTCTATGCCGGTCCACAGGTTAACCCAGCCACGGGTAACAGCCTTGTCACGAATGATAATGGCACACCCAATGATGACAGTGATGACTTCTTCACAGACCGCCGCACAGGCGCTGTTGTGGCCAACCCATCCGCCTCCGTTCGCGTTGGTGATTTAGATGGCGGCGACACCTGTATTGACGGTATCCCACTGACAGGGACAGATGGCTTGATTACAGATGCCACATTCCAAGGCGTCATTAACGCAAGCGCAAATTGCTTCGCCTTTAACGAGACAATTCCTGGTGGTTTTGTACCTCGCTTTGGCGGTGACAATCGTGACTTCTCAATAGCCGGTGGCCTTCGCGGTACACTCGATTTTGGTGAAGGGTTGAACTATGATTTGAGCATCAGCCACGGCGCCAACAAAACTGACTTCTTTATCAGAAACACAGTTAACGCTTCGCTTGGTCCGAACACACCGCGCGACTTTATTCCGGGCGGACAAGAGCAAATTGAGACGACAGTAAATGCTGACTTCTCTTACGGACTTCCAATGGATGGATGGGCCTCCGATCTAGGTATCGCAGTCGGTGCAGAATATCGTAAAGAGCAATTTGATCTTTTTGCTGGTGATGCTGCTTCATTTGCCTTGGGCCCCTTAGCAAGCCAAGGGTTCTCATCAAGCTCTAACGGTTTTGGTGGCTTCCCGAACAGTTCATCTAACTCTCAGGATAGCTATGCTGGTTATATTGATGTTGAAGGCGATGTTACTGATTATTTCACCTTCCAAGCAGCCCTACGTTACGAAGATTACAGCGCATTTGGCGATACTTTGGACTATAAAGTCGCATTATTGTACAAACTTGCTGATAATTTCCGGGTTCGCGGCACCTATTCTACAGGTTTCCACGCACCAACATCCGGTCAAGCAAACATCACAAATGTTACGACACAAAATGTCAACGGCGTTCTAATCGATCAAGGAACTTTGCCTTTGTCTTCTGCAGCCGGTCAATTAGCGGCTGATTTCATTGAGGCTCAAGGCAATGGTCGCCCAACACTCGGTACAGAAGATGCCCGCAACATGTCCATAGGCGTAGCTTTTGACTTGGGCGGAACAAGCTGGACAATCGATTATTACGACATCAATGTCGAGGATCGTGTTGCTTTGGGTGCCAATGTTGAATTCTTGGCTGCGCTCCGTTCTGCGGGCGGCGTCAACACGGACACGGATGTGGCCGTCGCCGGATTTGATTCTGTTGGCGAAGCGCTGACAACATTGGACGCTGCAGGAACAATCAATCGTCAAGACTTTATCGGTCTGGATGATCTGTCTCAGTTCCGCTTCTTCTCCAATAGCTTTGATACAAAGACACGTGGTGTCGATGTTGTTGGTCGTTATGCCTTCGATTTTGCCGGGGGTGACTCTAGCCTCATCCTTGCAGCAAACTACACAAACACTAAGGTTACAGATCGTGGTACGTTAAACCCGATCAGCGACGGTCGTGTTCGTGCTTTGGAAGACTTGCTCCCGAATGTGAAAGGGAGTTTGACATGGAATAATGATTTCGGTCGTGTTCGGACAATGTTGCGCGCCAATTACTATGGCGGATGGGATGACACTGGAAACGGCGTAGACGATATCGGTGAAGAAGTTCTTATGGATGCCGAAATTGGTTACGAAGTCTTTGAAGGTCTGGAAATCATCGGCGGTGCCGTGAACTTCCTCGACAATTATGTTGATGAGAACCCGGGCGCAGGCGGTCTAGGCCAGCTTTACTCAGAAGCCAGCCCATTCGGCTTTAATGGCGGTCAATATTACGTCAAAGCGCGTTACACATTCTAGTGACGCGGCACCATAATTGATATTGAAGCCCCGGTTCGCCGGGGCTTTTTTTTATACTCTAATTTATAGGCTGATTTTTATAGAGTGATGATGTTCTAACCTTACCAATCCGTCGCATGACATTCCTGCCGTCCTTGACTATATAAACGTCATGAACATCGCATCGATTTTAAAATCCCCCTACACAGCCCCATTTTTTGCATTGGCTCTATCGGCAGGTCTGTTGATAGGGGCGTGGATTTCGCAATATGGATTTGGCTATTACCCTTGCACCATGTGTTATTGGCAACGCCATGTTCACAAGGCTGTGGTCGTGGTTGCAGCACTCGCCCTGCTGTCAACCCGTTTGGGTTTACCGATCCGCCAAGTTCTGACGCTTATGCTTATTTTGCTGTTTTTGGGGAGTGCGGGCCTCGCCTTTTATCATTCCGGCGTTGAGTTTAAATGGTGGGAAGGCCCGCAAACCTGTTCTGCGGGCGTGGTTGGAGACCTCACGGACTTTAAGGGCGAAAATCTTTTTGATCAGCTCGACCAAAATTTTAAACCGCCCTCCTGTTCCGAAGCTGTCTGGTTCTTCTTGGGTCTTTCAATGGCGTCTTGGAACGGAATATTATCACTCTGCGGAGCGATCGGCACAGCGCTCTTGATGAAGAAAGCGGCATCATGACTGAAACGAAACGTACTAACCCACGCGTGGCGGAAATGTTGCGGGTTGACCATGCCGGCGAATATGGAGCCGTTGCTATTTATAAAGGTCAAAAAGCCGTCTTTGGGGCCAATCCGAAGACCCGCCATATGGCCGAGCAATTACAAGAGATGCAGGATGAAGAACAAAAACATCTCGATGCTTTTGACAAGTTACTGATTGAACGCAATGTCCGGCCAACAGCGATGACCCCGCTGTGGAATGTGGCGGGGTATGGCCTCGGTGTTGTCACAGCACTCATGGGTGAGAAAGCAGCCCATGCCTGTACCGAAGCGGTCGAGACCGTGATTGAGCAGCATTACGACTCGCAATCCAACGAAATTGCCGAAGACGAGCCCGAATTGGCCGCAACATTTCGGGAATTTCGCGAAGATGAACTCCATCACCGCGATATTGCTATTGAAGGCGGCGCAAAACAAGCACCTGCCTATGGACTTTTATCCCGCGTTATTCGCGCCGGATGTCACGCGGCCATTCGCATTACTGAAAAAGTTTGAAATATTTCGTGACGGTCTCTGACCAATTCGTAATTCTCTTGTCGCATTCAGTTAAGACTTGTGTGTTTATAGAGAGGGTAAGTTTTAGCGAACCGATATGCATACCGGTAAGTTGACACCATCAAAAACAATGAGGCTGTTATGTTCAAATCCACTCAAATTATCGCGCTGAGCGCTATCTCTCTTCTTGGCTTATCGGCCTGTGCCACAGGCGGCGCGGGACATAATCCAATCGTGGATGGCCCCAAAGACGCGGTCTATCACCAAGACCTTGCTGAATGCCGCTCCTATGCTGAAGAACGGCGCTATGATAATTCCGATGTACGGACGCAGGCTCTGATTGGAGCCGGGATTGGCGGTGTATTGGGGTTGCTGGACGCCGATAGCGCCGATGAGGGCGATTTCTTCACGGGCGCCATTATTGGCGGCCTCTTCGGTGGAGGTTCAGAAGCACTGGAAACACGCGGACAACGGCGTGAAATTTTACTGAATTGCATGGCCGGACGCGGCCACCGTGTCTTAGGATAAATATCTCGGGGTAAATACCTCGCAATATATATCTTGAGGCAAACAAGCTCACCCCCTTGTTATACAATTAAAAAGCCCGCCTATTGGCGGGCTTTTTAATTTTGGAAACCAGTGTTCAGATTAGTTCCGTGTAATCTCTTCAGCCTTATCACCGGCACTTTCAAGATCTTGGCCAACACCGGCGACCGTATTACAAGCTGATACTGAAATCGCCGCTAAGGCAACCAATGTTGCCATAATGTTGCGTGTGTTGAACTTTTCCATGTTTAATCTCCGTTGTTTCGATACTGATATTACGCAAAACAGAATAAACTGTTCCGAAAAAACTTGAGGCATAAGAGTTCTCACATCAAAGAAACGTTGCTCGCGCAACGGGTGACAAGCCAATTATCATCTGGCACAGTCCTCGCTCAGAATGTAAAATTTATCCGAATTGGGAGCGTTTATGAAAACCCGTGCCGCTGTGGCTTTTGAAGCCGGAAAGCCCTTGGAAATCGTGGAACTGGATTTGGAAGGGCCAAAAGCGGGCGAAGTTTTGGTCGAAATCAAAGCAACAGGTGTTTGCCATACCGATGCGTTTACGCTTTCAGGCGATGACCCGGAAGGCGCCTTTCCAGCCGTTCTAGGCCATGAAGGGGCGGGTATTGTGCGCGAAGTCGGCGCGGGTGTGACCTCGTTAAAACCCGGCGATCATGTTATCCCACTTTACACCGCCGAATGTCGGGAATGTGAATATTGCCTCAACCCCAAAACCAATTTGTGCCAAAAAGTACGGGCTACGCAGGGCAAAGGCGTGATGCCCAATGGTACATCGCGCTTTAGCCATAAAGGTGAAAAAATCCTGCACTATATGGGAACGTCTACTTTTTCCAACTTCACAGTTTTGCCCGAAATTAGCCTCGCCAAAGTGCGCCAAGACGCCCCCTTTGATAAGATTTGTTATATCGGTTGCGGCGTGACCACCGGGCTTGGGGCGGTGATGTTTACCGCCAAAGCAGAGCCGAATTGTACGGCTGTCGTTTTTGGCCTCGGTGGCATTGGCTTGAACGTTATCCAAGGTTTACGCCTGATTGGGGCTCGGCAAATTGTCGGTGTGGACATCAATCCCGCACGCGAAGCCATGGGTCGTCAGTTTGGCATGACGGATTTCGTCAATCCCAAAGATCATAAAGACTTAGTCGGCTACCTCGTGGAGCTCACAGGCGGCGGCGCGGATTACTCCTTTGAATGTATCGGCAATGTTGAGGTCATGCGCGCCGCACTGGAATGTTGTCATAAAGGCTGGGGCGAAAGCGTGATTATTGGCGTCGCACCCGCAGGAGCGGAAATTCAAACACGACCCTTCCAACTCGTGACAGGTCGCGTCTGGCGCGGCTCCGCTTTTGGCGGAGCCAGAGGGCGAACAGACGTCCCCAAAATCGTCAATATGTATATGGAGGGCCGAATTGATATTGACAGCCTGATAACCCACAAAATGCCCTTGGAAGACATCAACAAAGCCTTCGACCTGATGCATGAAGGAAAAAGCATCCGGAGCGTGGTGGAGTTTTAGGGGTGACAAAGTTTTACTTTGAAACTGATGAACTCAATGAATTAAAAGATTCAATTCAGTTCTCATATGCCCGAATAAAAGAATATTTAGACACATGTGGTCATATAAAATGGCCTGTAATTGCAACAGCCAATTCACTTCAGTGTGCTTGTGTATTTTTTATAGATGGAAACGATACGAGCGGTCTGGAGACTTTAAGCCAAGCAAACAGAAATAAGTGGCTCAAAACATATAGAGCGGGAAAAGGTACAGTGCCCCCAAGCCCCTTTTTAGCGACGCCTGCCGCCCTTTACGAGAAAGCGCTAAACATTCAAAATTTGCCTTACCATACAAGGAAATTATTCGAGTTGAGAAATGATTTTATTCACTTCACCCCCGGCAGTATGAGCATTGAAATCTCTGAATTAATTCACATTTTGTCTAATTCTTGGGATGATATATGCGAGATTTTAAACAAACCAAGAGAGCAAGAACATCGATATGATACTAAGGACATTAAATACGTGTGTGAAACTTCTAAGAAAATCAAATCTCTATTAAAGTAGGGTATTTCAAATTTTACGGGAAGGAAAAACTAATGTTCACACATATCATGGTCGGGGCGAATGACCCTGTGGCTTCAATTAAATTTTACGATGCAGCGCTCGGCGCGTTGGGCATAAAGGGGCATAATATGGGGGAGAGCGCCTTTTATTCTTATAAAGGCGGTAATTTTGGCGTGGGTAAACCCGTGGACGGAAACGCCGCCACATTCGCCAATGGCGGGACGATAGGGTTCAAAGCCGAAACCAAAGAACAAGTCGATGCGTTCCACGCGGCGGGTTGCACCAATGGCGGCACCTGCGAAGGCAAACCCGGCAAGCGCCCTGATGCCCCCGGCGATAATTACGGAGCCTATCTGCGTGATCCTGTCGGCAATAAAATTTGTGCGTTTTGGATGTCAAAATAATTGAATAGCAATAGAACGATTCATAAAGTGGAGGCAGGCGGGATGAGTGGAACAGGCGGACAGCAAGGCGGATTTGTTGGAGAGGTTCAAACAGAATGGTTGCGGCACAAAGGTGCCGACAGGCATATGCGCCTCCTCTCTGATTTCACCTTCATTGAACAATCAGGAAAAAAATGGGTTGCGAAAAAAGGAACTCTCATTGATGGCGCGTCCATTCCAAAAATCCTCTGGCGATGGGGGCCGCCCTTTGTCGGCGATTATCGTCGCGCGTCGGTTGTTCATGATGCCTATACAAATTGGAACGGACGCACAGAACCGTGGCGCGATACACACCGCATGTTTTATTATGGCTGTCGGGCAGATGGCGTCTCTTACTTAAAAGCCAAACTTATGTTTGCGGCCGTTTATATTTTTGGGCCTAAATGGGAGAACCCTCTCATTGGAGGCTTAGAGTTTCATAATGAAGCTTTAAATACACAAGGCGCGATTATGACCCAAACCCTGAATAAGGGAGAGCTGCAAACCTATATGGAGGATGCGGATTTCAACGAATTGGAAGAATGGGTTTTGACGAATAATCCTGATTTACAGGAGATTGAGAAACGGGCCGAGACCAATATGAAACTCTTATATCGGGCGCGATAATGACTCTCACACTTAAATCTCAATGGCGGTCTTTCGGCGGGACGCTTTCAGTACATGAGCATGAGAACATAGTGACGCATACACCTATGACTTTTGCGGTTTATACGCCCCCCGGCAAAGGCCCCTTCCCTGTGCTTTGGTATCTTTCCGGCCTGACCTGCACTTGGGCCAATGTTATGGAAAAGGGCGGTTTGCAACATTGGGCGTCGGAGCTTGGCTTGATGATTATTGCGCCTGATACATCACCGCGGGGTGAAACGATCGCTAATGATGAGGCCTATGATCTCGGCCAAGGAGCGGGATTTTATCTCTCCGCCACGCAAACCCCTTGGGCCGCCCATTATAAAATGGATAGATATATCAGCCAAGAGTTGGCGCAGATTGTCACTGACAATTTCAATACCGACATGTCCCGACAAGGCATTACGGGCCATAGTATGGGCGGGCATGGCGCGATTACATTACACTTGAAAAACCCAAGCCAATTTAAATCTTGCTCAGCCTTTGCTCCCATCACATCCCCCTCTCAAGTGCCATGGGGACAAAAGGCTTTCCGAGCCTATTTGGGCGACGATAAAACCGAATGGGCGCGCTATGATGCATCAGAATTAATTAAATCTGGCCAAACCTCTAATGCGCATATTTTAATTGATACGGGCACAGCGGATGATTTTCTAGCAGACCAGTTAAAACCCGAAATCTTTGAAGAGGCCTGCGATGCGGCCGGGCAAAAACTGACCTCACGCCTGCAAGCGGGTTATGACCACAGCTATTATTTCGTCTCGACCTTTATGGGCGATCACTTGAAATGGCACGCCGACGCCTTGGCGGAAAAAACTTGAAAATCCGCTCTGCTTTTCTATCCGGCTTAACCTGCCTCGCTTTGCCGATAGCGGCCTATGCCGATAAATCTGTTGAGAAGGCCTCCTGTGAGACGGAGCGGGCTTTATTGCTTGAGGACTTTGACAATCCGAAAACAAAAACGGCAAAACTCATCAGGAGAGAAAAGAATTACGATATTGATGACGGGGAAATGCGTATTTCTTATGTCGGGAATGAGAAAGGGAGTGAACGCATACGCGCACATATTCCTCTGCCTCGTAAAGTCAGAGAGGCCACACTCAATTTCGATGTTTATTTCCCGAAGGATTTTGATTTCGTGCTCGGCGGGAAACTTTTTGGCTTTGCCCCAGAAAATGCCGTCTGGGGCGGACAGACGAACACTCCTGATGGGTGGTCCAGTCGCATCATGTGGCGAGCAAATGGACGCCTCGTCACCTATAATTACCATCAAAACCGCCCGGGAAAATATGGCGAGGACAGCCCCTCTATCGGTGAAGGGCAAACCCTTCCTTTAGGAGAATGGATCTCACTCTCCCTTTATCTCAGCCTTGGAAATCAAGATAGAACGGGGCGGTCCGAAGTTTGGATGAATGGTGAAATCGCCGGCGTGTTGGAAGGGTTGAATTTTCACGCAGCGGATAAAAATGCCCCGATAGAAACCTTAGCGCTTCAGACTTTCTTCGGGGGAAGCTCTCCGCGATGGGCACCAAAGAACTCTGATGGCCGCTATCGCATATTGCACGCCACAGTCGATAATATAGAGATCACGGAAGGGCGCTGTATAAGGTCCAACCCCATCAGGACATTAGCGAATTAGACATTAAAAAGGGAGCCGAGGCTCCCTTTAAGCTTTACGAATCTGAACTGAGCTATTCGCCGTCTTTGAGTTTTTGCATCAAATAAACATGCTGTAGCGCGAGACGTTTGGCCGTCTCTTTGAGATTAGCCGCCGCAGAATGCCCGCCGTCGATATTCTCATAATATAAGAAATCATGGCCTTGGTCTTCCATCCGCTTGGCCGCTTTACGCGCATGGGCGGGATGGACGCGGTCATCCTTTGTCGAAGTGATAAAGAACACTTCGGGGTAATCAGCTTCCGGACGAATGTTGTGATACGGGGAGATGGAGCGGAGGAATTTACCCTCTTTCTCATCATCGGGATTCCCATACTCACCCATCCAAGACGCACCGGCCAACATTTTGTGGAAGCGCATCATATCAAGCAGCGGCACGGCCACAATCGCGGCATTGAAAAGATCAGGACGTTGTGTGTACATCACACCCGTCAACAAGCCACCATTCGATCCCCCTTCGACACCCAAATGTGCGGGTGAGGTAATGCCTTTGTCAATCAGGCTTTCGGCAACAGAGATAAAGTCATCATAGATACGCTGACGGTCGGTTTTTAATCCGGCCTGATGCCATTTCGGGCCATATTCACCGCCGCCCCGAATATTGGCAAGAACATAAACACCGCCGCGTTCGAGCCAGAGGCGCCCGCGCGTAGCGCTATAGCTTGGGTTTAGTGAAATTTCGAAACCGCCATAGCCATAAAGCAAAGTCGGATTTGTGCCGTCCATTTTCGTATCTTTGGCACGTACCACGAAATAAGGGACTTGCGTGCCGTCAGTTGACGTCGCGAAGAATTGCTCGGCCACCATATTGGAAGCATCGAACCAGGACGGCAGGGATTTGGCTTTCGCTTTTTCCATAGTCTCGGTATTGAATGTCCAAAGCGTGTCAGGGGTCAGGAAGCTCTCCGTACTGACAAAGGCGATATCTTCTTTGTCATTGGTTGCGCCGATATTCACGGAACCGTTTTTCGGGAAGTCGAGAGCCTCACGGCTCCATTTTTCGCCGTCCCAATCAAAAGCATAGGCCGAACCCGCGACATCCCGCGAGATGCTCATCAAAACTTTGGACTTGGTCACGCCATAACCATTCATGGAAGATTTCTCATCCGGGCTAAAGACAAGGTTTATATCTTTGATTTCACCGTCATCCATAAAGTCATCAATGGCGAAACTGACCAAATCGCCGGATTTATATCCGCGCCAATCTTCATTCAAAGACAGTAAGACCTGCCCTTTAAATTCAGAACCGATATTGGCTTTCTCAGGCACGGGGAATTTCACTAAATCACCCGGCTGGCCGTCTTTCATCGGCACCCAGAAGGTTTCAGAATCATAGAAAGTCTTTGAGCGTGAAACCACGATTTCACGGCGACCATCGGACAGCTCAAACACGCCGGGCCAGTAACCGACATCGGCTTGCTCACCACGACCCAGCTCAACCGCCTCAGAGAGTGGTGTGCCGCGCTTCCATAATTTGGCGACCATGGGGTAACCGGAATCCGTCATTGTGCCTTCACCGAAATCGACGCCAATCACCATATGATCTTTATCGAGCCAAGACGCCGTGCCTTTGGATTCTTCCGTGACGAAACCGCCCTCGACAAACTCGCCTGTATCCGCGTTAAATTCACGGCGAATAACGGCATCTTTTCCGCCATCAGACAAATTCACAATACATAAGGCGTAATCAGGCTCCAGACAGCTATTGCCCTTATAAACCCAGTTCTTGTCTTCATCTTTGGCAAGCTTGTCAAAATCCAGAACAGTTTCCCATTGTGTGTTGTCGCCCAAATAACTGTCCAATGTGGATTTGCGCCAAATACCGCGCACATGGGTGGCGTCTTGCCAGAAGTTATGCACTTCGCCGCCGCGATAGGACACGTAAGGAATTTTATCCTTGGAGTTCAGAATTTCCAGCGCTTGGGCTTGCATATCCTCAAAACGCGGATCAGACATCAAACGGTTTAATGTGGCTTCGTTCCACCCTTTCACTTCGTCCAAAGCTTTCTCACCCAGAACCTCTTCGAGATAGAGATGATCTTCATCCGTCTGACCGGGGGTTTCATATTTGACCATAGTATAGGCTTTATCCTTCATTTTATTCGCAACTTTGACCGCATTATCAGTGGCTTTCTCTTTGGCTTTATCCATGCCTTCGCCACCACATGCCGACAATAAAAATGCCGCTCCTGCCAATAGGCTCATTTTCAGTTTTGATATTTTCATAATGCTCTCCTTTTTCTGGCCGTAACAAAGCTTAGTTTGCGCCCCGTGGCAAGGGTGCCTATATGCGCAGTATGAAATTTCTAATTATGAATGGTGCGGGAAATCGCTTTGCCGTTTTTGACGCCAGAAACACGCCTGATTTTGGGCTGAGCGATGCGCAGACCATTGCCATCTGCCAGCCGGGCAGTCCGACTATGGGGCCGAAAGGCGCGGACCAGCTCATTATTATGCGCGAGCCTCGCTCGAATGATGCGGATATTTTCATGGAAATCCGCAACCAAAAAGGGTTCGAGGTTGATGCCTGCGGCAATGCCACACGCTGTATTGCGTGGCTTTTCATGCGCGACGCAGAAACAGATAAATGTGTTGTGGAGACCAATGACGGCTTGCTTCATTGCCGTCTTATAGACACCTACCAAGTCGCCGTCGATATGGGCGCGCCCAAATTGGAATGGGATCAAATCCCGCTCGAAGAACCGATGCACACCCATCATATAGATGTCAAAGTCGGGCCGATTGATAACCCCGTTTTGCATAACCCGGGCGCGGTCAGTATGGGCAATCCCCATTGCGTCTTTTTTGTCGAAGACTTCACGACGGCCAAGCCCGAACAAGTCGGTCCGATGATTGAATTTCATCCGCTCTTTCCTAAACAAGCCAATGTCGGTTTTGCCAAGGTCGAAAACAAAGAGAAAATCCGTCTGAAAGTCTGGGAACGCGGGGTCGGTATGACGCTCGCCTGCGGTACCGGTGCCTGTGCGGCGGTTGTTGCCGCCCATCGACAAAAGCGTACAAATCGCAAAGTTGAGGTCACTGTCGATGGAGGTGTACTTCACATAGACTGGCGTGAAAGCGATGATCACGTCATTATGACCGGGCCTGTCGAATTGGAAAAAGAAGGCGTTGTTTAGGCGTTTCTGCTCCGGCTCTCTTTCAAACGCATTCTTTTAGAGCCATTGGGTTCGGCGCATTGTTTTAGGCATAAGGCTTTGCCATAAGCCTAGGACGTGTTTTAACGGTTAAACTCAATCTTGACAGCGTCCTCCTGAAAGCGACCCTATGCCCATATATCATTCTTCTAGCCGCTCACCGAAAAATATGCTGTCAAAGTTGAAGACCCAGAAACTGTTTGGGACAGCTTTTCTTGCGCCCTTTTGTGGGGCTTTATTACTGAGTGCCTGCCAAGCTGAAAAGGCAAACCCACAAACAGAAACCGTAAACGCCACGCAAAAGGCACAATCTGACATCGTTGATAAGGCGGGTCCCATAATGGCATCAGAAGCCGCCACGCAAATGATTGCACAGCTAAAGCAAGACACGAATGTTGCTGCGGCATTTGCAGATCTTGAAGCGATGAATGAGAAAAATATTACGCGCTTGATAGAGATTACAGAAATACCCGCCCCACCTTTTGCAGAGTCGAAGCGCGCCAAAGATTATGCCAAACGCTTGCGCGCTTTGGGGCTGACAGATGTGTCGATTGATGATGTCGGCAATGTCATTGCCCGCAGACAGGGTCACAGCGGAAATCGCACAATCGCGATTGGGGCGCATATTGATACAGTTTTCCCTATTGAAACCGATGTCACAGTCAGACGGGAAGGCAATGTGTTCTACGCCCCCGGAATTGGGGATAATTCACAAGGCCTCGTCTTAATGCTGGCTCTTGTCGAAGTCATGGAAAAGCATAATTTGGAGACAGACGCCGATATCCTTTTCATTGGCACAGTCGGAGAGGAAGGACTGGGTAATCTGAGCGGTATGCGCCATCTCTTCCGCGACGGCGCCTCGAAAATTGATGCCTTTATCGCAATTGATGGCGGACGCAGTAATCGCATTGTTCAAAAAGCCGTCGGCTCTCATCGTTACCGCGTGGAATTTAACGGCCCCGGCGGGCATTCTTATGGCGGATTTGGACGCGCCCACCCGCATCAAGCCTTGGCCGAAGCCATTGCGACGTTCACGGAAAGCGCCACACCGATTACACAAAGTGGGACGAAATCAACTTTTTCCGTTGGACGTATCGGCGGCGGTACATCCATTAATTCCATTCCGTTTAAAAGCTGGATGGAGGTGGATATGCGTTCAACCGAGCAAAGTAAAATTGAAGCCTTGGATGCCGCGTTTCAAAAAGCGGTTCAGATCGCCCTTGCGAATGAAAATGCGCGGCGGACACTCAATGATGCGCTGACGATGGACATTCAATCCGTCGGCAAGCGTCCCGCGGGCATGACACCCCAAGGTGACTCCCTCGTCCAAAACGCTATTGCAGCCAGTATGGTTATGGGGTTGGAACCAGAATTAACTGCATCCTCGACAGATGCGAATATTCCTATGTCTCTAGGCGTACCCGCAATTACGCTCAGCCGTGGCGGGATTTCCAAAAACGCCCATGCCCCGAACGAGTCATGGGAAAATAAGGACCCTCATATTGCCGCACAAATTGCCCTACTGACCGTTTTAGCCGAAGCGGGGCATTAAGACCCCACATTAGCGGGCATAAGCAATCTATCGGAAAGTCTGGTTATGGGCACCACCATGGGCTAGAGCCTTAAATATAATTTAAGGGGACATATCATGGGATGGATCAAGAAGAGCCTTTTGGGCTTAGGTGGCGCGGTTGTTTTGGCAGGTCTAGGCGGCTATGTCTGGTTTTGGGGCAAGCCTGTTGGGGTCAATAATTATATCAATAAAGCGACGCTGAAGATTGTCGCGGATAGCCCTGAAATCCTGACCTATATGGGAATGATTGATAATACACCGCTTGATTTCCACAGCGGGAAATTGGCAAGCTATACGCAGGCGCAGATGAAGGAGTCGCTTGAAAAAACGATTAAAGCACGAAAAAATCTAGATAAATACGGCCCTGAAGGATTGGACGGCCAAGAGCTTTTATCTTGGAAAATTACGGCTTGGTTTTTGGATGATCTCATCCGGCAAGGTGAATTGGAATATTCCGATTACCCCGTCAATCAAATCTCTGGGCCAACCGTCGACCTCCCGCAATTTTTGACGGATACCCATTCTATCAAAAACAAGAAAAGCGTTGAGCGCTTTCTCTCTCGTGTTGAAGAATTCGGCCGCGTTCTGGACGAAGTGAAAACACAAGTCGAAGATCACCGCGATAACGGCGTTGTCGCTCCTGACTTCATCATAGAAAAATCTCTTATAGGTATGCGGCGCTTTATTGAAGGCGGCGCAGAAGCAAATCCACTCGTCAACACTTTGCCGCGCCGTTTGGAAGCTGTGGAGGGTTTAAGCCAAGCCAAGAAAGAGGGTTACGTCGCGCGGACAAAAGCCCTCGTCGAAACAGAGGTCATTCCGGGTTATAAAGCTTTGATTGCATTGCACGAAGACTTGTTAAAAATCGCCACACATGATGCGGGAATTTGGCGTTTGCCCAATGGAGACAAAATTTATGCGGCAGCCTTGAAATCCAACACCACCACGGATTTCACACCCGATCAAATCCATCAGACAGGTTTGTCCGAAGTCGCGCGTATCGAAGGAGAGATGGAAGCCATTCTTTTCTCCCAAGGTCTCACAGAAGGGACAATCACGGAACGTATTCAAGGCCTGATGTCTGACCCGCAATATATTTTTGCGAATACAAATGAAGGGCGTGAAAAGCTTCTCGCCTATTTGGTAGAATTAAATGAAGATGTTCTGTCCAAAGCCGGGGATTATTTTGTTACCCTCCCGCCACAACCGCTTGAGATCGTGCGTGTCCCGGAATATTCGCAGGACAGCGCACCGGGCGGATATTATAGCGGACCGGCATTAGATGGCTCTCGCCCCGGACGCTTTTATATCAATCTGAAAGATACAGCTGATAATCCGAAATGGACTCTACCGACTTTGCTCTATCACGAAGCAGCTCCCGGACATCACTTTCAAATCTCTCGCGGAATGATGGTCGAAGATGTGCCAATTCTGCGCAAAATGGGGCCGTTTAACGCCTTTGCCGAAGGATGGGCGCTCTATGCCGAGCGCATTGCCGCCGAGGATATGGGGCTTTACGACGAAGACCCTTTAGGAGATTTAGGACGGCTTCAGGCAGAAATGTTTCGGGCCGTTCGCTTGGTCGTCGATACGGGACTACACGACAAGAAATGGTCACGTGAGAAGGCCATTGCTTATATGATGGACAAAACAGGGAATACCGAAGCCGAAGTCACGCGCGAAATTGAACGCTATGTCGTTTGGCCCGGTCAGGCGACAGCTTATAAAACGGGTCAATTGGCTATTTTGGATATGCGGGCGCGGGCCGAAGAGGCTTTGGGTGAGGCGTTTAATTTACGCCAATTCAATGAATTGCTGCTGAAGAACGGAGCCATGCCATTGCGTATTTTGGATGATGTTGTCGATCAATGGATTGCTGAACAAAAACTCTGAATGTTACCTTCATTTATTTAGATTCTACAAAAGGTTGAATATTTAAATCACCCTTCCAAAAATGGCCGAATAACTCTACGGCAGATTTATGTCTGATTTGTTCCGTAAAGAGGCTTTAGAAAATCGGTCTCGCGCATTATATGGTGAAGTGGTGCTGAAAGGGCCGCTTGGCTCTTGGGTTTTGACGGTTTTAGTGCTGCTCGCGGCGGCTATAGCGCTGCTCATTCTCTTCAGGTTAACAATCGAAACGGATGATGGTGCCTTACCTCTTATCCAGTGGCTATTGGCAAAATTATGAGCCTGTTTTCACGTAAATCATTGCCCGTCATCCTGCAGACGGAAATGACAGAATGTGGTCTGGCCTGTATGGCGATGATCGGACGCTATTACGGGCATAATATTGATTTGAATGTTTTACGCCGCCGCCACCTGATTTCCATGAGCGGTAGCTCTCTCGGCAGTTTGATGAAAATTGCAGGGACGTTAGATCTGGCCCCACGTCCTTTACGCGTAGAATTGGATCAACTTCATAAGGTGCAAATGCCCGCCATTTTGCATTGGGATCTCAATCATTATGTCGTGCTGAAATCCGTCAAAGGCGACAAAGTCACAATCATTGATCCGGGCATTGGGCTGCGGCAGTTAAGTCTTTCCAAAGTCTCGAAACACTTCACAGGTGTGGCTTTAGAGCTGAGTCCGACAGCAGAGTTTGACGCACAAGATGACCGCTTGCGCCCTCACCTTTCTCTCTTGTGGTCACGCCTTGTCGGCCTCAAACGCGCAATCTTTCAGACGCTGAGCCTCTCTATTGTTTTACAGCTCATTGTCCTGACGACACCTTTTTACCTACAGCTCGTTGTCGATGGAGCCTTGGGCAATAAAGATTACGGTTTGCTTATGGGCTTAGCGCTCGGTTTTGCCGGGCTTGCGGTTTTACGCGCCATAAGTGAGGCCGTGCGAGGCTGGGCCATTCTGATTTATGGTAATCAAATGAGCTTGCAGATGGTCGGGAATGTCTTCCGACATCTTATCCGTCTGCCCACACGCTATTTCGAAAAACGCCATGTTGGTGATATTATCAGTCGGATTAACAGCACGAAACCCATTCAGGAGGCTCTGACCCAATCTGTTGTGTCCGTCCTAATTGACGGGGTTATGGCGGCTTTGATGCTTATCGTTATGTTTATCTATGCGCCAATTTTAGGCGCGATTGTTTTGGGCAGCGCAGTCTTACTGATTGGCGCCACATGGCTCATTTATCCGCATTTGCGCCGCACCCAAGAAGAAGCCATTTTCGCCAAAGCGGTTGAGAACACCCACGTCATTGAATCTATTCGGGCCAATACCACGGTCAAACTTTTCGGGCGTGAGGATGAACGTGAAGCTGCATGGCGCAATCTTTATACGGATTTCATCAATGCCAATGTGGATTATGGCCGTTATCAAATCGTCCAGAAATTCACCGAAACTCTTATCAGTGGCCTGCAAATTGTTCTGGTTGTGTGGGCAGCGGCGCATTTAATGATGGCAGAGGGCAGCCTCTTTACCTTGGGTATGTTGGTGGCCTTTTTGGCCTATCGCCAATATTTCACAGACAGTCTCTCACAACTTTTACAAAAGGGGATAGAGTTTCGCTTGCTCTCACTTCATTTGGACAGGCTCGCAGATATTATCTTCGAACAAAGCGAACCTCGCGAAACGGTAGACGAAGCCATTCCTGATGTTCAAGGAGATATTCGAATTGAGAATGTGAGCTTCCGTTATGCTGACTCAGACCCTTGGGTGCTTGAAAATGTGTCATTACACATTCCAGCCGGATCGATGGTAACGCTCACGGGTGAAAGCGGGGGCGGTAAAACAACGTTGATGAAGCTCATGCTTGGCCTCTATGCACCCAATAGCGGCACAGTTGAAGTTGACGGACAGCCACTTGAAAAGATTGGGTTGTCCAATTGGCGGTCTCAAATTGGTGTCGTCATGCAAGATGACCGCCTTCTCTCAGGAACAATCGCGGATAATATCAGCTTCTTCGATCCAGAAATTGACATGAAACGCGTGCAACAAGCGGCTGCCTCCGCACAAATTCATGATACGATTGCCAAGCTCCCCATGAATTACCTCTCCGTGGTCGGAGATATGGGGTCAATCTTGTCAGGAGGGCAGAAGCAAAGGCTGCTTTTAGCCCGTGCGCTTTATCAAAACCCCAAGGCCTTATTTCTGGATGAAGGCACAGCCAATCTGGATGTGGAAACGGAACAAACAATCGTGGATGTGATACGAAAATTAACAATTACCCGCGTTATTGTGGCCCATCGCCCCGCTTTTATTAACGCTTCGGATAAAGTTATTTCTATCTAAGCGCGAATTAATTAATTCAACAAAAAGAAAACATAGTTAATAATTATAGTTAACAAACTACCTCTGGGTGAATCATTCAACCAAAGACAGATATTAACCATAGATTTTCGTGAAATGAGTTATTTATGACTTGATAAGAAACATGGTTTCTGATGTCTTAATGGTGAGTATCAATAGGGGTGCTCGTAACACAAAGAGAAAGATAGTATTATGCGTGAGCTAACTCTCGAAGAAATCGAAGCTGTAACAGGCGGTCAACCCATCATCGTAGGTGACTTTTAGTCGATTTAAAAATTCGTAAAAATTTGTAAGACCATGACCCGCCGTCAGGCGGGTCTTTTTTTGCGGTCATGGATAAATAGACCGTTATTTTTGACGCTACCAGCCCCATTTTTGGCCACTCAATGTTAATCTTTTCGGACTACAGTTAGCCCCAATCTTTTTGAGGGCAAAATGGCATTACGCCACACATTTTATCACCGTTTTTTCTTAACGGTTATTTTCTGCGCCTTTGCCGCAACCTTTGGTTATGCCCAAACTCAAAGTAACGACGTCACCCAAACGACCAGCGAAGAATTACAGGTCATTCCTACAGCGCAAAATATTGCACGCTTAATCGAAGAAAAGGGCTTGGTTAAATCAGGCATCGCTTCAGAAACACTTCCTCCTAAAACTGTTTCAGAAGCGATTTCTCAAATCGTTTTTGTTTTGCCGTTAGGCGATAAAGATAAATTCGATAACGCTCTCAACACTTTGAACGAATTGGCCCTGAAAGGAGAAAATCCTTACGACCGCGGCATTGTCGCCCTGTTTACGCGTTATTCCGAACTTTTTAATTTTAACAATGTTACAGAAAATTATGAAGATATTACCCGTTATCTGCAGGAGATTCCTAAATCTGAACATTGGCTTGTAAGGTTTCATGCCAAACGATTGTTATCAGTTACCCATACCCATAAGCAAAATAATGCTCTTGCCCTTCAAGTGGCCGAAGATGCTTTAGCACTGATCCCTAATGAGATATCCGAAGAGGCCACACACACACGCATCAGCGCGACATCGCTGATTGCATATCTACAAAATTTACAATTCAATAAAGAGTTGGCCCTTGAGAATACGCAAAAACTCATCGATCTAAAACTCGAAGCGGGCAAAGAAATTGACGGCATCGAGCTACTTAACAATTTGATGTATTCGCATAATGCATGGCGCGACAATGAGGTTCGTCTTGACTTGGTTCAAACCCTCATTCGTATGGAAGAAAAATACGGTGCGACCACACCAGGCTTATCCTATCTCCACGCTTCCGGCGTATTTATTGATGTTGAACGCTATGAAGATGCCAAGACAAGTGCATTGGCCGCAATTTCGCGCGTACGCCATGAAACATTACGCATGGCAGCCAAGCTGAACCTCGCCACAGCTCATGCGGGTCTGGGGCAAACCATTCAAGCAAGAGACCTTCTGAATACACTACCTGGCGCCGCCAAAGAAAGCGCGAAAGGTCAATACACATTGGCCTTAATCGCTTTGAGAGAAGGCCGTGCAGATGAAGCCTTGACCTTGATGAATACGCGTTATGACAATCGTGTCAGACGCTTTTTGGAAGATAAGAGCAATAATACAACGGAAATGTTGGCTAGCTTGGAAAATTCCAGTGTCCGTCAAGCAGAACGCGAAGCGGCGTTGCAACGTGAAGCTAGCCTCACGAAATCACGACTTGAGCAGCAGAAAAATATCAATCGCCTTTTGATTGGTTTATTTTGCTTAGCGTTCCTGACCGGGACAGGTGCGGTTATTTTCGCCCGTAATCGCCATCGCCTGTCAAAGCTTTTGGAAATCAAAACAGCAGAAGCCGAAAGCGCAGATCGCATGAAGACCGAATTTCTCGGCATGGTCAGTCATGAACTTCGTACCCCTCTTAATGGTATTATCGGTTTGGCAGACATTATTTCAGCCCAAAGTGAAGACGAGAAGACCCGTCAACGCGCAGGCATTATCTTGAACTCGGGCAATCTCCTTTTCAATTTGATTGAGAGCATTATCGACATGTCCCGTCTTGACGGTGGCAAAATGGAATTAGTGGCCCAAGAATGCTCTATCGCAGAAATCGCCGGAAAATTAGCGAAAAAGCGCCAAAAACAGTCCGCAGAAAAAGGCCTCATCTTTACCTACCACATACCGGCGGCAGCCTCTCAGCCTATCGAAATTGATCCGGTGCGTATCGAACAATGTATCGATACACTTCTGTCCAATGCCATTCGATTTACTGAAACTGGCCGTGTCCATTTGCACCTTGAGACAAAGGCCGATGAGGCTTCTGGTCATTTAAACTTCTCTGTCATCGTTGCCGATACGGGTCAGGGCATGAATGAGGATGTGCAAAGAAAACTCTTCAAACCTTTCTTGCAAGCTGACACCTCCATGACCCGTAAACATGGCGGGTCCGGCCTTCGCTTGGCCATTGCACGTGCCATGATCCGTATGATGGATGGAGACATCACTGTTCTTAGTCGCGAAGGCAAAGGGTCTGAATTCACCCTAATCTTCCCCGCAAAACCCGTCTTGAATACCGTCATTCTGAATAAACAAGCGCGTAATAAGCATAACGAAAAAGAACACGGCAAACGCCCTCACATTCCGGCAAAGGCCGAACGTTTCCTAGCATCGCCTAAACGCGAACGCCGCGAAAACCATAAAGTCGTCCAAACGGCACAACTAGAAGAAAATACTGAAAGTGTCACAACGAAGCCTCAACCCGACCTGCCTGATGAAGATGATGTTTTTGCCACTCTCTGCCTCGAGGAGACAAAAGCAGATCCAGATAATCTGCCCTTAGATATGGATGACCTCGAAACGGCCCTATTTGAAGCTGAAATTATCGAAAGCTCACTACCTTCTGCCAAGGTTGTATCACAGACCCATCAGAGAAATACGACGCCCACAGTCGAAGAGTTGGAGAGTATCAAGGAAAGCTTGCATACGAGCCGTGTTCTGATTGTTGATGATGATGCATCCAATCGCGATGTTGTTGAAATTCTGCTGAAACCCGTTGGCATTGACTGCTTCTCCGTCACGAGTGGAACGGAAGCTCTGGACGTGATGTCCACTCACTATTTTGATGTCATCATTATGGATATTCGTATGCCCGAAATGGACGGCGTCGAAGCGATACAGCGTATCAGACAAAGCGGAGCCGCTTGGGCCAATGTGCCAATCATTGCGCTAACTGCTGACATCGCTGCCGAAAACAATGCAGCCTGTATGGCTGCAGGCGCGAATGTCTTTTTAACTAAACCCGTTCTCGCGAAAGATCTATTGGACGCCATCTGCTTCTTGAAGTTTCAAGATGAAAGAGTGCTTCAGGAACACAAGCTCGGCTCAATCGCCTCAGACGATTTGAACAGTCTTACCGGCTAGAACGCCGACGCTACAAAACCAATTGCATAATCATAATTGGAACAGCGAAGCTTAGACCCAAGCCGATGGAAATAAAGACACCGTCACGCGCCGTAATTCCTAACCCCAAAAGACCAATAATGAAAGCCGGTACGACAACGCCGAAGGGGACAACCCCTAACGGCACCATGGTCGAGGCGAGTAATATCGACACGATTGCCACAATGCTCAACATAGGGCCGCGAACAATCCATTCGGCCCGCGGTTTCACGACATTGTCGACTCTGTCGAGCCAAGGCCCTGCAAATCTATCGGCCTGCTCCAAAGCCTTAGGTGTGATTTTTACCTTGGCCAGAAACTCAGGCATCCACGGGTAAGGCCGACGGAATAAAAGCTGTAAGGCAAACAATATCACGACCACGCCAAAGCCGACTGGAACGCCGGGCAACATGCCTAACGGCGTTAAAAGAAACAGCGAACAGAGCAATAGAATAGGTCCAAAGGCACGATTTCCAAACGCTTCAATGACAGTTTTTAAATCAACGGTTTCACCTTGTGCCGTCTCTTGCACTTGACGCAGAATACTTTTTAAAGGGGCATCGGTTTGCGCCGCACCTTCAGGATTTTCACCCTTAACATTGTCAGAATATTCACTCACAAAGGTTCGCTAACACACTCCTTTCGCTTTGCCCAAAAAATAGACGCAAAATGAAAGAAAATTATGGAAACATCTCCACGGAAGAAGTTTCCATCGACAAAACATAGCAATCTTGGCATAGGCGGGAACAGAAAAGGGGCTTGCACCTGTCTCATGCTAAAGAGGATCAAAACGCAGAATGTCTCTTGATGTCTGGTTCGCCTTAGTCGCGCTCTTCTTTGTCGGCGGCCTCACCCCGGGCCCGGCCGTTATGCTCGTCCTGGCCTCCTCTTTTCGATATGGATTTAAGCCCGCTTTGCTGCCTGCGATGGGGGTAGCCTCTGCCAACGTCATTTGGTTGATATTGGCCGCATCAGGCACAGCCGTCTTATTCGAGCTTTATCCGAACGCCCTTTTAGCGCTCAAAATATTAGGCATGCTGGTTTTGCTGTGGATGGGCCTATCGACGATTTTTGGCCCCTTGCCCCGTCTGGACGCGAAGGCAGAAGATGCTCCGCGACGCTCTCGCCTCTATGGGAAAGGCGTGTTATTGCAAATCACCTCGCCTATGCCCGTTGTTTATTTCGGCATGTTGCTCCCGACATTTTTCGACGCTGAATTGGCTCTGGCGCCGCAATTTTTCACGATGTTGATCACAATTACGGTCCTCGAAATGTTTGGCCTGTCTGTTTACGCGGCCTGTGCGCAGGGCATTAAACGTATTTTACGCGGCCCCCGTGCGGCACGCCTTTTTAATGTGCTCATTGGCCTGATTATGATTGGTTCAGGAGCTTGGGCCGTGTTTTCTACCCTATAATCTGCGAAAAGTCAGACAAATGGGCAGAGCCGTCTTGCAAGATTTGCCCTGCGCGTTATGACGCGCGCCAAGATACGCATTCCAAATCCCGTCATGTTTTTGAAAAGATGAAATATTATGGACGTCAGTAAAATCAAAGCCGGAGAGAACCCGCCCTTCGATATTAATGTCATTATTGAAGTCCCCTTGGGCGGTGAGCCGATTAAATATGAAATGGACAAAGCCTCGGGAGCAATGTTTGTTGACCGCTTTCTCTACACGTCCATGCGCTATCCTTGTAATTATGGCTTCATTCCTCATACGCTTTCTGATGACGGTGACCCAACCGATGTCTTGGTCGTCGGGCAACGTGCGCTCATGCCAGGCTGTATCGTGCGGGCACGTCCTGTCGGGGTTTTGATGATGGAAGATGAAGCCGGAATTGACGAAAAAATCGTCGCCGTACCGCATACCAAACTGACCCCATATTACGATAAGATAAAATCCTACACTGATCTGCCCGAAGTCCTCCAAGATCGCATCCCGCACTTCTTTGGTCATTATAAAGATCTGGAAAAGGATAAATGGGTAAAAGTTTTGGGCTGGGAAGATAAAGACAAAGCCGCCGAACTTATCTTGTCAGGCATTAAGGCAGCGGGCTAATAAAGCCGCTCTTATAAGCACAATAAAAAAGCCTCTCGCAATGAGAGGCTTTTTTATAACTAAGTTTTGACAGCCATTAGGCCCGCTCGACCATCATCCGTTTGACATCAGCAATGGCTTTAGCCGGGTTCAGACCCTTTGGACACACATTCGCGCAGTTCATGATGGTGTGGCACCGATAAAGCTTGAACGGATCTTCGAGATTATCGAGGCGTTCTTTCTTGGCATCATCGCGACTATCCACCAACCAACGATAGGCTTGCAGCAGGGCCGCAGGGCCGAGATAACGATCTCCATTCCACCAGTAAGACGGGCAAGACGTTGAGCAAGACGCACAAAGAATACATTCGTAATAACCGTCCAATTTTTCACGATCATCAGGAGATTGCTTAATTTCCTCTGTCGGCAAAGGCGTCGATGTATGGAGCCAAGGCTCGATTGACGCATATTGCTTATAAAAATTGGACAAGTCCGGCACGAGATCCCGTACAACAGGCATATGCGGCAAAGGCGAAATGGTAATCGTATCGCCACCGCCCACTTCATCGATACCCTTAGTACAGGCCAATGTATTGCGACCGCCAATATTCATGGCACAAGAACCGCACACGCCTTCGCGACAGGAGCGACGGAAAGCCAAGGTCGGGTCAATTTCGTTTTTGATTTTAAACAGCGCGTCCAGGACCATAGGGCCGCACTCATCCAAATCAATCTGGTACGTATCCCAATAAGGATTGCCGCCATCGCTAGGATCGTAACGGTAAATCTTAAACGTTTTCAGTCGCGTGGCTCCCGACTTGGCGGGCCAAGCTTTGCCTTTACGGACTTTCGAATTTTTCGGTAGGGTCAACTGTACCATTTCAGACCTTATTCCTTCTTATTTGCGGCGCACTATAGAATGCTTCCGTTAAAAAACGAAGAGGAAACCCTCTTCGTTCCACAGTCATTTTGTCGCTTTTTCAAAGCATTAGAAAGATAAAGCCAGCTGAAGCCCTCTCCGTCACGATTGGTCTGACTTTTCGCCATACCAATTTAAGTTTCGCGTCAGATACATCGTGCCCGCAATGGCCACAAAGCTTGTCAGCGCGCCGACCATTAAGGCAAAGTCCTGCATACTCATCAAAACGAAAAGTAATCCATAGACTAAGGCGAAGACGATACCCGTTTTCACAATATAACGCTTATCGCCAAAAACAGCGCCAGCATATCCTGCCGTCGCCAAAACGGTGGCGCCCGCTGACACAATGAATGCCAAAGTGAAACCAATATGTTCAGAGAATGCCAAGAGTAAGAGATAGAAAATCGCCTGCGCCAATCCAATCAAGAGATATTGCGCCGGGTGAACCGGCACGCCGATAATGACTTCCAACAGAAAATACGCCAAAAAGACGAGACCGATAAACATGACGGAATATTTCAAAGCACGATTGACCGTTTGATAGGGATTACTGGTCGCCACAAAATTTACCCCCATAGAAGAGCCGGATTGCATAAGAGAGGACAGGATCCCCACCTTGCCATGACCGCGAATTCCGCGGCGAAGATAGGGTACATTCCATTCGGCCTCGAAGCCGTCTTCGGTAATCTCACGGCTATCCGGTGGGAGGTCTCCGACGAAGCCGGGATCAGCCCAAGCAGATGAGAGGCTCACTTGCGTGGAGCGCGCATAGGGCCGAACCGCAAAAGTTTTAGCACCGCCAAGTTCCAAACTTACCGAGACGTCCAAATTTTGACCTTCGGTGATTAGGTCCGACACATCAACCGAGAGATAGGTTTCACGACTGCCCATCACATCTTTAAGGCCATAGCGATGCGCGTCTTTGGCGTAATCCAAACCGGGGCGCGGGAGGCCTTGCGCCCCTGCGGCTGGTTCAAATAGCCGCTTTTGCTCGGCTGCGTCATCCACCCCTTTAACGGACAATTCAATATCGCGCTTCAATCCCCGCACATCGGTTAACGCGATTAAGAGGCGCGCACGATCCCATTGCAAGTCAATATTCCCATCAGGCATCAAGGCTTTGGGATCCTTAAATCGGGCGGTTAAGTCACCTTTTGCCGTAAAAATCGGAACTTCGAATAGGGACAGTTTTCGCGTATCGGTCTGAATGTTGTCAAACACACCCCGCCCTTGTTCAGCAAAAAGGATATAGTCTCCGCTACTGGAAACCTTACCCTCTGAGTCAAATGACAAATAGGGAATACTCAGAATCGGCCCCGTCACAGTTTGCGCCCCGCCATAATTATTGGACACCGTACGCATCACCTCATCCGCACGGTGAGATCGCTCATAACTGATAAAGGAAATAAACATGGCGGGAATAGCCATGAGCAAAACCAGAAAACAGACGAGAATAAGTTTCAAGCCGCGTGATCGACGAAAGGGGCTTCGCATTGTGGGAGGCGGTGAATAAGTGTCAGACATAACGAGCGCTTTCAGCATGAACAGTTAAACGGAATGTCAGAATTTATTCAAAAAAGCGGCAGGAAAAAGCCCGGAAGGGTATAAAATTATGACCGTTTAAAGACGAATTGGGCGGTTCAGATAGTCATTTGAGACACCACTAAAAATGCCCGGTCAGGACAATACTCTTTATAGCCAGATAAAGTGGGGCAGCTATTCCGCGGCGAGGGGGTTAGCGGTATGGTCGTTCAAAGCCGTCCGAAAATCCGGAATTTCACATTCCAGAGTCGCTTGACCCTTTATACGTTTCGTCCAAAGAAAAGTCAGGGAATCAGACCGACAGTTTAATGTATCGGCTATATCGCCTTGGACTGTTTCTCTGATTTTTGTCGGAGCTTCCGCTGTGGCGCGTAATGCACCCGTGATAAATTCGGCGCCATCATGCACAGGCGAAGGTGTCACCGATTCTTTGGCGAGCGGCATTTCAAATATATTATCTTTTGCGAATTTATCGCGTCTCATTCTGGGCCCCTTGTCGGATGAACCAGCATTAATATATCGCCGTTCACCTCCTTATGTATAATCAGACAGGTAGGCGAATGTGAAATAGTTTTTTAATAATAACTTAAACTTTTCTCACATTGAGCCCTTATGAGGCGAACTCCGCTTCAATTTTCATCTTCAAAGGGCATTTGTGCAGAAGACTCTTTAGGCAAAAACGCGACGCAAAATTTCACTTGTTCGTTTTGCTGGGTTTTCCCGGATCGCTTTTTCCTCATCAGCGATATAGGTAAACACGCCTTGGAGACCGTAATCCACGCCATGTTGGATTAAATCTGATTTCGCATCGGACCCAAGCCGCAGGGCAAAAGGCACGGAATTTAATTGCGAAGACACTTGATCTAGAAGTTGGAGAGCGCCCGTATTTTGTAGCGCATCCCCCATAATCGGTGTGAAGAGTGAGGTGAGGCGCGTCGTGGTTTTTTCCTGCAAATAATTTGTTGCCGCATTATCTGGACCCCGCACAATGCCGATTGCGTCTTGAATCGAGAGGCCTCTGACCGCATCGAAAAAAATATCCTTGGCAACAGGAGCCGCTTTTTCGGCTCCGCGGTTTAATTGGGTTTGTAAGTTATTGAGCAGGCCGCCCGCGCCAATCGGTTGCAAGACATTCTGCACATCTTGCAATACTTTTGGCAAAGGAATGCGAATACGGCCATTATCTAAAAAACCACCCTGTTGCCCAACCGTTGCTACGGCATGTCCAATGCCGTTATTCAGGGCCGCGCGGATGCCACTGGCCGCTTCGGCTTGAGACAAAGCTCCCGAGTTTATGATACCTTCCAAGACTGAGGGATCGAGGGTTTCACACGCTGACAGACCAAAGGCCGGAATGGACAGTAAAATCGTGCGACGTGAGAGTGTCATAATTTTCTCCTCATGGTGTTCGGCTCGGGCGTAATGATTACGTAAATTTCTTCATTCAACGCCAAAATCCTTGAAGTCAGGACTACGCTTTTCAAAGAAGGCCGTCACCCCTTCTTTACAATCATAGGATTTAAAGGCCTTATCGAGAAGCGCGCTTTCTTTGAGATGCGCTTGAAACGGGCCGTCATTCAAAGCTCCGAAGCCCAACATGGACTGTCGTAATAAGCGCTTATTTTCAATGGTTGAGGTTGGTGAGCAATTTTGTGCAATATCGCGCGCAAGTGTCAAACTATAAAGCAGAACGTCTTCGGGGTCTTTCAATTCGCTGACCAATCCTGATTGCAAAATCTCTTCGGCCGTCAATAAACTGCCGCGCAATATCCATTCCTGCGCTTTGGCGAAGCCGACAAGACGTGGCAAAAACCAAGAAGAGGCGGCGTCAAACATAATACCTCTGCGCGCAAAGGGGAAAGCAAACTTCGCTTTATTCGAGGCGATGCGTAAATCCATGGGTAAGAGCATGGTCGCTCCAATCCCTGCGGCGGAACCATTAATCGCCGCCATGATGGGTGTCTCGCAGTCAAACATGGACAGCACTAATTGACCGCCCAAATCTAAAGGGGTGTCCTCATGATATTTTTGTCCCGCTAAACTCGCAAAGCCCTGCGAAATATCGGCGCCCGCACAAAAAGCCCGCCCAGCTCCGGTCACAACAATAATGCGGACGCTGTTATCCGCATCTAAAGCCTTATAAGCGTCGATGAGTTCAAAGCACATATCGGCATTGAAACTGTTCATCGCTTCAGGACGGTTCAGCGTGATAAGGGCCACCGCTTCATTTTCTGTGTCTCTGGAAAGTGTGATTGTCGTCATGAAAGCCTCTCTTAAGCGAGAGACTATTCATGCCATGCCCGACAAAGCAAGCCTTCAATTTTTCACTTTCAGAAAATGGCAGGGAATGAAAGGAGGCTCAGGCCGAGGCTTTTAAAGGTTCAGCATTTTGAGGCAGAAGCGCGGCGTGAATATCGCGAAGTTTTGCGGGCTTGGTCAAATAAGCTGTATTAGCTTGAGCCAGAAAAGCCTCACGAACGGCAAGGTCACCAACCGATGATAAGGCAATAATTCGTAAATTTGAAAATTGTGGATTATTGCGAATGGAACGGATTAACTGCAATCCATCAATTTTCGGCATCTGGTAATCTGTCAATAAAACATCATAAGGCGCACCCGCCCGTTTAGCCTCACTCAACATACGAGCAGCCTCTTGGGCGCTGTCGGTGCGATCACACTCCAAGCCGATTTGTTTCAGTTGTGATTCCGTTATGTTTAAATTCAAAACGATATCATCGACGATTAGAATTTTTTGGGAGACAATTGGCGGAAGTGTTTCTGACAACCGTTCTGGCGTGGTTTCCATCGTGGTGAAAGGTAATGGTAAGCTTACCGAGAAAGCCGTGCCTTCATCCGGTTCGGATCGCACGGAAATGGTTCCCCCCATGAGTTCTGTCAGGCTCTTGGTGATAGATAATCCCAGACCTGTCCCGCCATATAAGCGTGTGGTTGAACCATCGGCCTGTTGGAATTTTTCGAAGATTGCCTCACACTTATCAGCAGGAATACCGATCCCGCTATCTTTAACGACCATTTTAATTTCAGCGACGTCAGCATCATCTGTCGCATTGATATTAACCGTCACGGAAACAAATCCGGTTTCCGTAAATTTAATGGCATTACTCAACAAATTTGTCAGAATTTGCCTTAATCGACCTGAGTCACCTATAAATCCTGATTGCGCCGCTTCATCCATTGAGATGATTAAATCGAGACCTTTTTCGCGCGCTGTCACACCTAATAATGTCGATACATCCTCCACCATGTCTTTCATAATGAAGGGTTGTGGGTCGAGACTGATTTCATTGGCATCTATTTTTGAGAAATCCAGAACATCATTTATGACCTGCATTAAGGCGTCACCCGAGCGCAGGAGTGTGTCCACCATTTCCAATTGAGTTTTATTGAGATCGGAGGATCGTAAGATTTGGGCCATACCCAAAACACCATTCATAGGTGTACGAATTTCATGGCTCATATTTGCCAGAAAACTGGCCTTTGACTCGGCACCTGCAATGGCCTGTTTTTCGGCTTGAATTAAGCGGGCCTCACGGGCCTTCATATCGGTAATGTCCGTCAAAACACCAATGATAAATTCTTGACCATCTTCGGATTTGAAATAAGTTTTTCGAGACTCAACCCAGCGCAATTCGCCTGCACTATTTGTTGTTTCTTCGATATTGATATTGTCTTGATGGGTTTGGAAGACCTCATCATCCTTGTCCCAAAAAACTTGTGCCTGTTCCGCTGGGTTAAAATCGAAATCTGATTTTCCCAATAACTCTTCGCGCTGATAGCCCAAAAAATCACAAAAGGCTTGATTGACCTCGATCCATAAATGCGCGCTGTCTTTCACGTAAACGGGGTTCGGCAAAAGGTTGATAACCTGCATCAGGAGATCCAGATTATGAGCTTTTGTCGTTATTGCATCAATGACAGCGCTGTCCGGGGGCATTGCACTCTCCTTACCTTGCACAAGAAATAAGGAGAGAGACTAAACAATCTTTTAATCTTTTACAAAAAACCCCAATTTGGTGTTTTTAATAGAAAGGGGCCGCCAACAACTGGCTGATCAATAAACCCGTTTTTTCGGCTCGATATAGTCAATCCCGTCCGTCATGGTGTAATCATGGACCGGGCGATAATCGATTTTGACTTTGTTTTTCTCACCGTCATACCACGCCAAAGTGTGTTTCATCCACTTATCGTCCAGACGATCCGGATAATCTTCATGGGCGTGCGCACCGCGAGATTCTTTGCGATTATCAGCGGATGAGATTGTGACCATGGCTTGGCTCAATAGATTATCAAGCTCCAAAGTTTCCATCAGGTCGGTATTCCAAACCATTGTTGTATCAGTCACGCTTACATCTTTGATGGACTCAGCAATGGCGGTCACTTTCTTGACACCCTCGGCCAAGCTGACTTCAGTCCGGAAAACCGCACAATGGGCTTGCATGGCTTTTTGCAGATCAAGACGGATATCTGCCGTACGCTTTGTCCCTTTGGCATTTCTGAATTTCTCGAGACGCGCTAAGGAGTTTGCACCGGCATCAGCAGGTAATGGCTTTTGTTTCGCATTTGGTGTGCAGACCTCGCCGACACGTTTCCCGGCAGCGCGGCCAAAGACGACCAAATCAATCAGAGAATTAGAACCCAAACGGTTCGCACCGTGAACGGAGACACAGGCGGCCTCGCCGACGGCCATTAAACCGGGCACAACGCTGTCTGGATTCTTGCCTTTTTTCGTGACGACTTCGCCGTGATAATTCGTTTGAATACCGCCCATATTATAGTGGCAGGTCGGTAGGACCGGTATCGGTTCCTTTGTGACGTCGACGCCAGCGAAAATCTTCGCGGTCTCAGAAATACCCGGCAGACGCTCGGCCAAAACAGCCGGATCCAAATGATCCAGATGGAGGAAGATATGATCTTTCTCCGGCCCAACACCGCGACCTTCGCGAATTTCAATCGTCATAGCGCGGGAAACAACATCACGCGAGGCGAGGTCCTTAGCTGAAGGCGCATAGCGTTCCATAAAACGTTCCCCTTCGGAGTTGGTCAAATAACCGCCCTCCCCCCGTGAGCCTTCGGTAATCAGACAGCCTGCACCGTAAATCCCCGTCGGATGAAACTGAATAAATTCCATATCCTGAACCGGCAAACCGGCACGCAAAACCATGGCATTGCCATCACCCGTACAGGTATGAGCAGATGTTGCCGAGAAGAAGACGCGACCGTAACCGCCTGTGGCAAGGATTACGGTTTGAGCTCGGAAACGGTGCAAAGTTCCGTCATCCAATTTCCAAGCCGTGATACCACGACATTCGCCATTTTCCATAATGAGGTCGAGCGCGAAATATTCGATAAAGAATTCGGCATCATTGCGCAGAGCTTGGCCATATAGCGTATGTAACATAGCGTGACCTGTTCGGTCTGCCGCCGCGCAAGTGCGTTGAGCTTCTGGGCCTTGTCCCATATTCTGCATCATGCCGCCAAAAGGACGCTGATAAATCTTACCTTCTTCGGTACGGGAGAACGGCATGCCCCAATGTTCTAATTCATAAACGGCCTTCGGGGCTTCACGGCAAAGATATTCAATAGAGTCTTGATCGCCAAGCCAGTCCGACCCTTTAACCGTGTCATACATGTGCCAACGCCAATCATCCGGCCCCATATTGCCGAGAGAAGCAGCGATGCCGCCTTGCGCCGCAACCGTATGAGAGCGCGTCGGGAAGACTTTGGTCACACAGGCGGTTTTCAAACCTTCCTGAGCCGCCCCTAAAGTCGCACGGAGGCCCGAGCCACCCGCACCGACAACGACAACATCAAATGTATGATCAATCCATTCAGTCATGGGACTATCCTAATTAATTTCTCTCTTAACCCAAAAAGGCCAATTTAATGAGCGCATAAGCCAATACAGCCCAGACAATGAACGCCACGACTTTGTTCTTCAACAGGCCAAATGAGCGCAGACCGCCAGAGAAGTAATCCATAACCACTTCATCCATTTCCAACTTACAATACCAAATGGCCGCCGTGGCGAAGGCCAATAGCCCCAAAGCGCCTGCCGGGTGGGACAACCAAGTGACAAAGCCTTGGGAGGGCGCCTCGGGTGTGCCCATAGAGACCGCGCAGATTGCGCAACACAGCGCAAAAGGTAGGCCGATGATTAAACCCCACCCCACAAATGTGTGAAGCTTGTGATGAGATGTTCCTTTTCCATGTGCCATGGCAGGTCTCCTTAAATGACGAGGCCGGTACAGATACCGGCAACCAATACGGCCAAGGCAATCATGCCATAGGATAATTTATTATTCAGTTCAGGATTCAGCATCGCGCCACGATCCCACACAGCATGGCGAAGCTGGGCCAAAGCCATAAAGACAAAGGCAAAGACAAAAACAGCAAAACCTATAACACCAAGCGGGCTAAAGATGAGCCCTTCCAGAGGCAATTTCCCCGTCAAAGCCAAGACCAAAAGTCCGATAGACACCAAGAATAATGCCACATAGCTGATAATGGCACTGGCACGATGAAGGATGGACGACATCATAGCAGGATGCCAGCGCCAAACCTGTAAATGCGGCGACATGGGCCGCTTATCATTCCAAGAAGATGACATAAAAAGTCCTTATCAAATTTGTCCGCAACCTAGTTTTCTACAGGGTTTAGTCAACGCCTAAGCCTTTGAAAAGTCGCAGAGTGACCCTAACTTTCTGAAAATCGAGACAATATGGCCCAAATGTCAAAGCCCTACTTGAGAATGGTTATTATCTACGTTGAATTTAACGGGTCATGTACACAAGAATACCGGCCAATTAGCCAGGCGGCGGGACATACGGCCCCATATAAATCACCTTAAGTCAAACTCCGCGCGGAAGTGACGGTTCTCACGGTTTAACTCATATACAAATTGAGCACCGGGCCGGTAGTGCATTGACCAGACATTCGTAATAGACACATCTAATCCGGTTTTTTTGAAAATATCCACGGTTTTGGCATCAGCCGGAAACTCGACAAGCCAAGCCCCGTCTTCTTTTCGTAAGTTCTCTGCATAGCCTCCATAATCTGAAACGGGGTCCACGCTTCCATCTTTTAATAAATGCTGATGGCGAAATTCTATCGTTTTGTTCTTGGGGTAGAGGAACCACGTCCGACTTGTATCCTGACCAACAGCCAAGGGCATTTTAACGGTATCGTCAGACGCACAATCAACCGGACCTACAATCAAATCAACCGCGCGCCAATCCGCATCTTGGGGGTCATCACTGACGACCTGCCCTTTATAACTATTTCCACACAAATTTGATAAGGCTCTCATAAAGGCGGCGGTTTCTGACGTGTTGGCTTTATTCAGTGCAGCCTCACCCGTGTCAGTCTCTGCCGCATTGGAACAGGCCATTAAAAGAGAACCCAAAGTGAGGGCCAGCAAGGTGAAGTTTCGATGTTTCATAAAACTTCATAGCATGGCTATGAAGTCCATGAAAGAACGTCTCACTATCAAATTATTCTAAAAAGGCCTTTAGAAAGAGAGGGCCATCACATTACCCCGCCGGTTTTTGAACCTTCATCACCATATCACCACGCCCCATCTGGTTCATGACATCTTTAATTCTGGTGACCGTTTCCAAAGACGCCTCGGCCTCGGCCGTCAAAACAATATTCGCATCAGGTTTTTCGGCGAGATAGCGCTCAACATCAGCCCCGATAGAGGTGAGTGAGGTCAGACTTTTCTCAAGGCTAATTTGATTATTGGCATCAACATAAACTGAAAGGCTAGGGGCAGGCGTTGTTGAGGGTGGCATCTCAGGCGGTTGAGCAAAACTCAATCCGCTTTCATCCAAAAACGTTGCCGTGACGATGAAAAAAATCAACAGAATAAAGACAATATCCAACATGGGCGTCATATCGACATCGGCCTCGTCTGATCGACGCATACGTCTCATTCTTAAAGCCGCCATAATACCCTCCCATAATTATGATTGTTATAATATATCATGATTTCTGTGAAATAACAAGCAACTGAAGAATTACGGAATATTCGACCTGATAAGAGCCATTCAGAGAGGGAGAACTTTTAGCGTTCGGGAAATATCGATAGTTAACACTCAACCACATTCACGGCCAAACCACCTTGGCTAGTTTCTTTATACTTTGTGCTCATATCAAGGCCTGTCTGGCGCATGGTTTCGATTACTTGGTCGAGGCTCACCTTTGAGGCTTCACTACTATGCAGCGCCAAGCGAGCCGCATTGACGGCTTTCACCGCGCCGATAGCATTTCGTTCAATACAGGGAATTTGAACAAGCCCGCCCACCGGATCACAGGTCAGGCCAAGATTATGTTCCATACCGATTTCAGCAGCAGAGGCGACTTGTTCAGGCGTCCCGCCCCATACGGCTGCAAGCCCGCCCGCTGCCATGGAACAGGCAACACCGACTTCGCCCTGACATCCCATTTCTGCTCCAGAAATTGACGCTCTTTGTTTATAGAGTAGGCCAATCCCACCTGCAGTCAGGAGGAAAGTACGCACCGCCGCTTCGCTTTTATCCATACAATAATGCCGAATAACAGATGGAATAATCCCTGCCGCCCCATTGGTCGGTGCCGTGACGACTTGCCCGCCTGCCGCATTTTCCTCATTGACCGCCATGGCATAGACATTGAGCCAATCGAAAAGCTGCTCCCGCTCATTCGACATGGGGGCATTTTGCAAGCGATCCCACAGACGCGGAGCGCGGCGCGTGACTTTTAATCCGCCCGGCAAAATACCATGTGTTTCCAAGCCGCGATCAATACAGGCCATCATACTGGCGGCGATATCATCCAACTTGGCTTTGGTTTTATCCCGCAGACGTTTGCTGTCCTCATTGGCCAAAATGACCTCGTGAATTGGCAGACCCTCCTCTTTGCAAAAGGCGAGAAGCTCAGCGGCGGATTTGAATTGATAAGGCCCCTCGGATTCGCCTGTTTTGACGATATCATCTTTGACGGGCTTATTGAGTTGCGCGCGCGAGGCGATGAAGCCCCCCCCGGTGGAATAATAAGTGCGTTTCCCGAGTAACTCACCCGCATCATTATAGGCGTAAACTGCCATTTCATTTGGGTGTAAATCTGTGGGAGTTTCATAATCCACAATGATGTCTTTGGCATAATCAAAGCTGATGAGACGCTCGCCACCTAGCAACAGACGGCCCTCTTCGTGAGCTTGTTTCCACACCTTATCCGCCACATCCGCATCAAAACTTTCGGGCCGTAATCCGGCCAAACCTAACAGCGCAGCTCGTAATGACCCATGGCCCTCCCCTGTAAAAGCGAGCGACCCACGCAACACAACTTCGATACGCGCTGTGGCTTCAAAATGCTCCAATCGGCGCAAACGTTTCACAAAGCGTTCGGTAATGCGCATTGGCCCCACCGTATGTGATGACGATGGCCCGATACCAACGCGAAAAATATCAAGAACGGATAACATAAGAGCGTCTTAGCCCCTTTCTGTCCTTTGGCCCATCACAAAAATAGGCTAGGCGGATTTTGTGATGCAGAAAAAAGAGATTGAAAGATTACGGGCCCAAACGCCTGCTTGTCAGCGCCAATTGCATTTTAACAATGCCGGAGCGGCGCTCATGCCTGACCCCGTCTTTGAAGCGATGCAAAATCACTTGGATTTGGAGAAACAAATAGGGGGCTATGCGGCAGAGGCCGAAGCACAAAGCGCCATTGATGATTTTTATCCGGCTATTGCGGGTTTAATCGGTGCACGGCCTCAAGACATCGCTTTTGCGGCAAATCACACGAGGGCTTGGGAAACAGGATTGCGAGCCCTCGATTGGCAAGAGGGTGACCGCCTTTTAATTCATGACAGCGCTTATGCGTCCAATTATCTGGCTTTCTTACACCTTGTTAAAACCCGAAATATTATTTTGGAGCGTCTGCCGACACGGCCTGATGGTATTATTGACATTGAGGCCTTACCCACCGCTCCACACCCGAAGATAAGAGCGATTGCTTTAACCCACATGCCGACATTTGACGGGACAATCCAACCGGCTAGAGCCATTGGAAGATGGGCGAAAGCGCATGGGATTTTCTATATTCTGGATGGCTGCCAGAGTGTCGGGCAATATCCGGTCAATGTCAGAGACATTGGCTGTGATATTCTGGCTGGAACAGGTCGGAAATGGTTGCGCGGCCCGCGTGGCACAGGCTTTCTTTATGTGGCTGAAGCTGCCCTTTACACTCTCACCCCACCGCTGATTGATAATATTTCAGCCGTTCAAACTGGCGATAGTCAATTTGAATGGGTTGCAGGGGCTAAACGGTTTGAAACCTATGAACGCCACATGGCTGGGCAAATCGGATTTGGCGTCGCCGCGCGCTATGCCGATGAGATTGGCATAGAATCCATTCAAACCCGCATCGAGTCTTTGGCAAAAACCTTACGCGAAGCGTTTTCCTCCCTGAAAACGGTTGAAGTTCTGGAAAGCGGAACACCGCTCAGCGGTATTGTCACCTTTAGATGTGAAGGCAAAAATCAGAAGGCCGTCATTGAAAAGCTTTGGGAAAAGCACATAGCCGTCAGTTTCGTCTCCCCTGAATTTGCCTTTTTCAAATTTAAAAAGGCCCAATATGACGGTGCGATCCGTGCCTCAATTCATTATTATAATACGGAAGAAGAAATTGAGATATTTATCACCACTTTAAAAGCTATTCTCTCATGATGACTCTTATCGTCGTCATGGGTGTGTCCGGTGCGGGTAAGTCCACCATCGGGTCTGCCTTGGCAGCTCAAAACGATTGGCCTTTTTTAGAAGGCGATGACTTTCATCCTGATGTGAATGTTAAAAAAATGGCCGGAGGCACACCCCTGACAAATGTTGATCGTGAGGCATGGATTGACGCCATAGCGAAGGCGGTGAAAGAACAAACAAACCCAATTCTAGTCTTGGCGTGTTCTGCTTTGAATGACTTTGTCCGGGAGCGCTTAATACAAAAATGTGGTCGTCAGGTGATCTGGGTCTCATTAGAACTCTCTCTTGAAACGCTGTTAGACCGGCTGAAAAATCGCAAAGGGCATTTCATGAAAGCCGATATGTTGGATAGTCAAATTGAAGCCTTTAGCCCGCCCGTTGAGGCCTTTTCCATTCAAGCGGGTAAAGACCGAAAGGATGTGTTAAACGACATATCTCTGGTACTTACGCCTTTGTTGTCAGGGTCAAAATCGTAACTTTAGACCAAGAGCGTCAAAAGAGCGGCAACAGCAAACCCTGTAAAACCCACCAAAGTTGCCGAGACAGTCCACGTCCGCAAAGTCTGCACTGTGGTCTGGCCGAAATAACGATTCACCAACCAAAAGCCACTATCATTAACGTGGCTCATGGCCGTTGCACCTGCAGCAATGGCCACTGCGACCAGAGCCAGTTCCGGCGCAGACAGGCCTGCAGCAGCCGCAATAGGATAGGTCAAACCCGCCGCCGTAATCATCGAAGCCGTCGCAGACCCTTGCGCAATGCGAATGAGAAGCGCCAAAGCAAAACCGGCACTGACGGGAACAAGGCCTAAGGCTAATGTACTTTCGGCCAATGCTTTTCCGGCCCCTGAATCAACCAAAACTTGCTTGAAGGCTCCCCCTGCCCCGGTCACGAGCAGAACCACGCCCACCGGCTCCAAGCACCGATTTAAAGCCTCTCGGCGGGCTTGTGTTTCTGCCGCTGTCTTCGGGCGAAAAACCAGAGCTGCAATCGCGCAGGATATTAAGAGCGCAATAATCGGCGCGCCGATGAACCCAAAGACTGTGGTCAAAAGTTCAGGGGCTGAAAGCGATTTAATAATAGTCCCAAGAATTATGAGAAATAAGGGTAGAAGAATAATGACCAATGCCAATTGAGCAAGACGGGGATTAAAGGCGCTATCATGGCCATCCGTATTTTCATCAAGGGTAACCACCGCCATGTTTTCGTCAGTTTCAAGCCATCCACGTTTCTCTGCAAATCTTGCAAAAAGAGGCCCGCCAACAATCATGGCTGGAATACCGGCTATCAAACCAAACAGCATGACCCAGCCCAAATCCGCGCCAAGCTGTTCAGCCACAGCGATGGGCCCCGGGGTCGGCGGGACAAAAGCATGGGCCGTGGCAAGACCCGCCAAGAGAGGCAACCCAAACGCTAGCGGAGCGCGTTTTGCTCGTTTGGCCAAATTTACAATTAAAGGAATCAAGATGATAAGGGCCACATCAAAGAAAACGGGAATCGCTACAATCACCCCCACCACACCCATGAGGCGCGGTGCATATTTTGGCCCCGCTTTTTGTGTTATCCATTCCGCCAAAGAGCCAACACCCCCGCTGGCCTCGACCAAAACACCAAACATTGCCCCTAAGCCGATGACAACGGCTATGCCGCCCAATGTGCCGCCCATGCCGGATTTAATAGATGAGAGCGCTTCCGCCGGAGCCATACCTGCGGCAAGAGCCGCGAACAATGCGGCGACGATTAAGGCAGGAAAAGCATGAATACGCGCCGCCGTAATCATGAAGAGGAGTGCCGCCACGGCAAAGAGCGTGGCCCAAAGTGCTTGGTTCTCGCCCACCCATATGATGAGATCTGACATTCTCTTCCCCTCAAACGGCCATTTTATAGCTCATGACAGCGATGTCATATCAACGAGGCAATGACAAGTCTGAGCTCAGGCTCCGAGATGCGTGTCAAACCATTGAGTAAAAGAGGCACGCTGTTCAGGGGTCATATGAAGGCCGCATTTTGTCCGTCGCCAGAGAATATCATCAGCGGATTTAGCCCATTCAGCTTTCGCCAGATAACGCGCATCGGCTTCACAAAGATAGCCACCGAAATCCAGACCTATGCCATCGCCCAGAACCTCACCTAATTTTGTTCCGTAACGGCGCGCCATGCGGTGCAGGCGCTCCCTATCAACATCAGGAAAATTTTGACATTGCGCCACGTAAAATTCATCAAAATCTGCGTCGCCAATATCCCCTCCAGGCAGATGGGACTTACGCGTCCACGCATCCCCCATATCCGGATAAAAGTCTTCAAGCTTCTCCATCACATGATCAGCCAATTTACGAGAGGTTGTGATTTTGCCTCCATAAACAGACAAGATAGGGGCCCCTCTTTCCGGTTGTTCCAATCCTAAAACATAATCGCGTGTGACTTCAGAGGCATCTTCGGCCTTATCATCATAAAGCGGGCGCACCCCAGAATATGTCCAGACGACATCCTCGGGTGTAATCTCTTTTTCGAAATATTCATTCACACAATCACAAAGATAAGCGATTTCTGTTTCAGACGCTTCGGGTAAATCATCGGCGCGGTCATGCGGAACATCCGTTGTTCCGATAAGAGTAAAATCGCGTTCATAAGGAATAGCAAACACGACCCGATCATCGGCGTTTTGAAAAATGTAAGCATGAGGGTCATCAAACATTTGGGGCACAATAATATGGCTGCCTTTAACCAAACGCAGCGTGCTTTGATTACTGCGTTTGCCGTTTTGTACAGATTGCGAGAGAGTTTCGACCCAAGGCCCCGCCGCATTGACGATGCCTTTGGCCACGATAGTTTTCTCTTCATTCTGCTCTTTTATAGAAACCGTATAAGCCCCTGCCTTACCTGTGATGCAAACAACTTCACAACGCGTGCGAATTTCAGCTCCTTTTTCAGCAGCATCCATGGCATATAACGTTACCAGACGAGAATCTTCCACCCAACAATCTGAATATTCATATCCCGTCGTCAGACGCTTCTTTAATTCAGAATATTTGGCTTCACCCAAATTACGGGTTTTTGTTGCGGGTAAAAGTTCTCGCCCGCCAAGATTGTCATAGAGAAAAAGGCCTAGGCGCAATATCCATTTCGGGCGTAAGCCCTCATCATAAGGCAGCACGAATCGCATCGGCCAAATAATATGAGGAGCCGACCTTAAAAGTACTTCGCGCTCTTTGAGTGATTCCCGTACAAGTTTGAAATCATAATGTTCGAGATATCGTAAACCACCATGAATCAATTTCGTACTGGCCGAAGAGGTGTGGTTGGCGAGATCATCACGCTCGCACAATAAGACGGACAAGCCCCGCCCCGCAGCATCGCGCGCAATAGCCGTCCCGTTAATGCCCCCACCTACGACCAGTAAATCATATGTCTGAACTGTCTCTGTCATTGTGATTCTTTTCTTCGAAACGGAATGCGCCCAATTTCATGTGGAAGGCTATCCCGCAAAATGAATTATTCTGCAATAAAGACTTTAACCCCGGCGGCGTGGCAAACATCTGTATAGGACGGGGTAAGAGGGCGGTCAGTGACCAATATGTCCAAATCTTCCAAATGCCCCATACGGTTCATGGCAGGACGGCCGAATTTATGCTGGTCGGCGACTAAAATCGTTTTTCGGGAATTGCGCAAAATCGTTCGGGCTGTTTTGACTTCCTGATGATCAAAATCCAACAATACGCCGGCTTCATCCACACCCCCAATGCCGACAATGCCGATATCCAATCTAAATTCATTGACGAAATCGACAGAGCTTGAACCGACAATCGCGCCGTCTTGATTGCGGACTTCGCCCCCGGCAATCATGATTTTGAAACTGTTATTGTTGGACAGGATTTGTGCCACATTAATATTATTGGTTACCACATGCAGATTTTCATGACCCAATAAGGCCTGTGCCACAAATTCCGTTGTGGTCCCGATATTAAGAAAGAGCGAGGCTCCATCAGGGACTAGAGACGCCGTTAATTCTGCGATCTTACGTTTGGCGTCCACACCAGATTTTAGACGGTCTTTATAAGGACGGTTTTCTACACTGTCCGGTTGTCCCGCCCCCCCATGGAAACGGGTCAATAAACCATGAGCTTTTAATTCATTCAAATCTCTACGAATGGTCTGCGGCGTCACATCAAACTCGGTGACCATGGCTTCCGTCGCCACGAACCCTCGCTCTGACACCATATCCAAAATAGCTTTTTGGCGTTTTGAGGGTTTAAATGAAGCCGTCTCAGTCATAATGCGCCGCTCTTATCAGAGGCGAGGATTAATGTAAAAAGTTGATATGGCGCTTTTTGGTATTTTGGGTCTCAAAATTCTGGGCGTCCCAAAGTCACCAGCCTTTCTTTAATGGCTTGAAAACGGCATTTGCACCAAAACGCTCTCACCGCTACAATGTGCATAATATGCGGCGTTCACAACGACTGTCATTGACGAAGGATTAGCCATCATGTCCAATGTGAAATTACCCCGCATAGACGGGAAAACCGTTTATCGGCGCCACTTTGTCAAAGCAGACGGGCGCGATTTATTTCTCTATGGCTATACCCCGCATTCCGGCGCCCCCCTTAATCAAATGCAGGGTGATGTCGCCAAAGGCGGCGAACTGAGATGGCACCCCTTACGTCAGGAATGGAATATCTACGCACCACATCGTCAGAACAGAACTTTTAAACCTTCTGCCGCTGATGATCCTTTAGCACCGACCCAACGCGGAGGACCGGCCACCGAAATTCCGTTTGAAGATTTTGAACTGGCCATTTTCGAAAATAAATTTACGAGCCTTCATGCGGAAGCGCCTCTCGTTGAAAATCTGAGTGGCTTAAAACGGGCTCAGGCGCTGGGTCACTGCGACGTGATTGTCTACACGCCTGAACCGACTGGCAGTCTCTACACAATTGGGCAGGAGAAACGGCGATTGCTTTTAAGCGCATGGATCGATCGCTATGACGATCTAAAATCGCGTGGATTGGCCTTCATTCTTCCTTTTGAAAGTCGCGGCGAAGCGGTGGGGGTCACCTTGCACCATCCGCACGGGCAAATTTACGCCTTTGATCATATTCCACCGACCCAAAGAAAAATGGCCGATGCATTTAGCCAAGGTTTTGATCTCGCTAAAAATATGACGGAATTTGGAAATGATTATACTGTCACAAAAGCCGAAGGGTTTAAGGTCATTTGCCCACCTTATGCCCGCTTCCCTTACGAAAGCTGGATTGTCCCGACCCGTCGACGGGCGGGGCCTTGGGCTTTTAATGCGGCTGAGCAGGAAAGTTTTGCTTTCTTACTGGGGGATATGACACGGCGCTATGACGCGTTATTTGATGAACCCATGCCTTATATGTTGAGCCTGCAAGCCGCCCCTAAAGGCCATGAAGAGCATTGGCATTTCACGGCACAGCTTTATCCGCTTCACCGCGCCAAATCCCGCGTGAAATATCTCGCGTCCGTCGAGCAATCGACGGGTGCTTTTACCGTTGATGTTATGCCTGAAATGGCCGCCGAGACATTACGGGCCTTATGAGATCTGCAGCCATAAACCCTGACTAAGGCGCGTTCATTATGGATATTTTTTCTAAGACTTTTGACACCCAGCCCGATTGGTCCGGCTTTACGCCCGGACGCGTTAATCTGATTGGCGAACATATTGATTATAATGGTGGGCGCGTTTTGCCGACCGCCTTACGTCTTGGATTAAATATCGCCCTCGCCGCCCGAAAGGATAGAACCTTGCGCATCACCGCCAAAAGCTTTGACGGGGTGACGACACGGCGATTGGGCGACAAACCGTCTGACCATTGGTCTGATTATGTCATTGGCGCGATGAATATTGCGGAAAAAGAAGGCCTGATTGATACGGGTTTCGATATTGCGGTTGAAAGCAACCTCCCTATGGGGTCCGGCTTGTCATCTTCTGCGGCCATTACTGTGGGGTTGATTGGGGCCTTTCGTGACTTGAACGGAGCCGCGCTCACACAAACCGACATAGCGGTTCTTGCCAGAAAAGTTGAGACAGATTTTATCGGCGTGCCTGTTGGCATTATGGATCAAATGGCCGTGGCCGTTGCCAACCCCGGACAGGCGTTATCTTTGGACACTGAGACATTGGATTATGAGCTCATTGATTTGCCAACGGATTATCACATGGCTGTGCTTCATTCTGGTGTACATCGACAATTAAGCGAGGGGCGGTACAAGATTCGTAAAGAGGAATGTGACGCCGTTAAACGCGCGGCAGGCCGTGATGATATTTGCTTAATGAGTGACGCTGAACTGAGTGCCCTCTCCAGTTCCAAAAACTCGGATTTAAAAGACAATGAATATCGCCGCGCCCGCCACGTGGTGAGCGAACATCGCCGTGTCATAGAAGCGGCGAAAGCCTTAAAAGCAAAAGATATGCACCTTTTCGGACAACTCATGAATGAGAGCCATATTTCTATGCGGGATGATTTTGAGATGAGCTTGCCCCGCATTGATGGCTTGGTCGAAACGGCACAGGATGCAGGAGCGCTCGGCTCCAGATTAACAGGCGGCGGGTTTGGCGGCTGTATCGTCGCCTGTGTGGCCAAGGACAAGCTTGAAGACTGGAAACAGACGGTTTTAAGCGCTCACCCTCATGCCTTTTGGGTATGTTGAGATTCCAAACTTCTTTCCCACGCGATGAGTTCACCCAATATTGCCTGATTATATTTCACCCAGCGAAAATGATTGATTTTATTTTTGTCCGCATCTGTGGGTGTGAAGCGTCTGCGTGTGAGGCGGGCTTTCGGGAGTTTTCCGACCAAATGGTCAGTTGCGCTGTGCGGAGCAAATCTATCATCGTCAATTGACAAGGCAAAGAGAGGAAAGCTCGCTTCGGATAATTTGCTCTCATAAGCGATTGCGCTCCCTGTCGGTTCAAACCGACCCGTTCGACCCTGCCCCGCCCAATCCCGCATGACAGATTTGGGCTGCTGCCCGCCAAAGCCGATTTTATCCCCCGGAAAGTATCCCAGCAAAGCAGACAGGATTACGGAGCTTTGTGTGCCCATTCGAATTTTAAATTTATCAAAACCGTTATAGGCTTTGTAATAGACCGAGCCACTGGCAATAATGGCGACAGCCGATACTGCCTTTGAAACGATGTCTGGATTTGCGGCAGTATAAAGCAGGCTTAGATGCCCGCCCAGACTATGGCCCAGTAAAATTATCTTTTTCTCGGGAAAGCGTGTTTGTGCCGCGGCCACAGAAGCAGGGATGTCATGTTCCAGCAACTCTTTATAGCCGAATTGTGCCTTCGGGGCCTTGCAAGTGCTGGTCCCCTGCCCACGGAGGTCGCAGAGCATAACAGTATACCCTTGAGCCGCTAGAGCTTGGGCGACAGGTTTGTAGAAAGCCGCCTTCACGCCCATAGCAGGGAGCAGCAAAAAGAGAGTTTCCCTAGATTTAATAAGAGGGTTTTTCAGAGAGAAGACATACTGCGCCGTTATTTCAGCCCCATCATCCGACCTCACACATTGCGCTTCGGCGGCAATAGTCTTTTTGGCGTTTATGGTCTCCACACAGGCTCCAGTCTTATCTCTCTATTTCATCAATAGCGGAAAAAGCTCCGGATTGCCCAATATAAATTTGGTGACGAAATTTGTACCGAAACGTACATCCCGTGCAAAATGCTTCTTTTTATCACTGATACATTTCAGCAGCATTTTACCCTGCGTGTTGAGTGTGTGCGCCATATAGTCTGTTTGAAGATTACCGTGCCAAACCACGCCAAGCTTATTAATCGTATAGCGATCTCCTTCATCGCTGACACATCCGGACTTAATATGATTGTTGAGAATTTTCATAACGGGTGCGTAACGGTCACAGGAATTGAACTGATCTAAGAGAGATTTATCTATTTCTTTGAAACGCGGAAACATCACCATGAGTCTATCCAATACACCGCTCATGCCGATGGGCTGCATTGTGGTGGATGAAACGCCGTAAGTGTCAATATTGGCGATATAATCTTCAATCTTATCAGGGTTGATTGAGACCATATCTTTGACATTCCCGCGCGCCGCGCACCCTACGCCGATAATATCTTGCCGCCCGCAATGCGCTGTTTGATATTGTGAGGGCTTGGTGTGCCGCGAAAATGTCTCCGCGATGGTATTGTGATAGCCGTGACCCGTCATAAAGTCATAGCCAAATTCACGCATCGCTAAGAGCTGCCACATTGTACCGGGCTGCTCCAAACGCTCTTTCATAATAAGTTTGTGCATCGGACGATAAGGCAGATATACCGTACCGAATAAATCCGCCTCTTCGGGCGCGTATTGATTGACCAAAATATCCAAATCACTGACAAAGCCATCGAAAGTTTGCCCCGGAAGATCATACATCAGATCCACACAACGGTCGCCTTTGTAGTTAATCTTCGCAAGTCCGTTAAAAAGCTCATCAATATCTTCCTGCTTATCCACACGACCAATTTGCTTTCGTAAGACCGGATCAAAAGTCTCAATCCCGAAGGTAACACGGTCAAAACCGAAATCCTTTACGAGCTTCAACTTTTCAATATCCTTGAAAGACCGCGGCTCACCCGTGAAAGTTTTCTCTATCCCATCATAATTCGGCACGACCGTCTTTAGATGCGTGAAGAGTCTTTCCATGCCGTGATGGGATAAAGTTGAAGGCGTCCCGCCTCCTATATAAATCGCTGTGAATTCACGGGCCTGCACATAGGGTTGGGCCATATACCAATCAATTTCCTTGATAAGATAATCTACATATAGATCGAGACGATCTTTGGATTGGCGTGGGTAATGGTTCTTGTTGAAATTACAGTAATGACAAAAGGACTTACAATAAGGCACATGAATATACATCATTATGTCTTCATTCAGGTTTTGGCTTGGATCTTGGAGCTTTAAGTGATTCTCATTGACCTGCTCACGCGTTTGCCAGTCCCAATCCATTGTCCCAAAATTAGGCATGATAAAATGTGTAATGGCGTAAAGCCTGTCGAATGGTGTCGGTTGAGGAGGGTTCGGACCATAATAAAGTGGCGAAAAATCAATCTTAGACATGAGCATACCCTTCCATTGATGTGTTTTTATGTGAGGTTTGGGCAGACGAAGTTTCGGCCCCCAAGAGACTTTCCACAGCTGATTTGGCAGAGCGGAAACAATTCTCGATTGACGCTCCCTTTCTGTAATCACCTGCGAGTTCCAAGCCCGCTGCGGATTGTAAAGCTGTCCTGAGGCGGGCTTGAAAAAGGGCTTCATCATTTGTGTAGCCGCAAAGAGCCTTCGCCCAATATTTCACTTTAAATCCAAGGCATGGATTTTTGCTCAGATTGAAATAAGGCCTTGCCTGCGCCTCAGCCATGGTGAGCAGATAATCATCGCCGGGCTTTTCATCAAAAAGTAGTCGAGCCGCTTTTCCACTAAAGTTGTATCGCACACGATTAAGCGAGGAAACACCATAGGCTCCAATATTGCTTAAAGGCGAGTCGGCACCAAAAACCATGGCGCGAATATCAGGCGTGAACACATTCTCTTCATAGTCTGCGATAATGACCGCCACCGGAAAATAGCGGACCGCTTTCAGCGCCTCTGAAATATTTGAAAATTCTGCCTGACAGAGTGAAGCGGAAATATGGGCCGGAGTTGCAATAATTACGCCATCATAAGTAGACTGACCTCCCGAGACTTTAATCGCGCAACCTGTCTCTGAGCGCAGAATTCTCTCGACACTCTGATGATAACGTATCGTTAAATCGGGGTGTTTTGAAAATTGATTAAATATATCCGAGAGTGGATTATTTAATTGCTCATATCCATCACCTAGCATTTGCAGGTGCGTTCCGAAATTCTCTACTGCAATCTCATATGGCTCTGCACCGTTCATTCGAACTGTCAGGGCGCGGATAATCGAATCTGAAAATTTTGATGAAAAAAGAGAATGAAGCGAGTGATTGTCTGAGGGTTTTAAGATCAACCCATTTAAATCACCCTGCTCACGATTCCTTTTTAATTGGGTCATTAATCGCTTTAATTTTACAAGGTCAGACAGTTTGCCCGATTGCAAAAGCATCAGCGCATTTCGGATTTTATGCTCAGACTTAAAACTGTATGGTTGACCTCGTATAAGACGCGCAGAATTAATCCCGAAATATTCATATGAGGGGTCGCCATAATGTTCTAAAAAATTCCGGAATTCAGTATAGGCATAACCAATATTCTTACCGCCAAAACAGACCTCCTCCCCCATGAATTGGTCTATTGCCATGCGACCGCCCAATCTGTCAGAGGCTTCAAAGAGGTCTACCGTCTTCCCTGCGCGTAAAAGGTAATGGGCGGCGGCCATGCCCGACACGCCACCGCCAATGACCGCATAATGTTTCGGTGTCTTCATGATGATGAGATTTGTTTTTCATAGCGCGACAAAAGGCGCTCATTGATAAAACGAATATGACTTTGATAACGCACTAAGGCTTGGTCATTCTGATAAAATGTTCCGTCAAAAGACAAGGCTTGCAATTTTCCTTTGCGATCAACCCTGTTGAAGATTGTTGCTTCAATCAGCAGGTCATCTTGAAGATTGGCAAAGCCCGCAAATGTCATATCACAGCCATCCAGAATGAAAGCCTGATCAGATGCGACATTGAGAAAAAGATGCGGGACGGCGAGGCCTAATTGTCGACCGGCTTCGATAATATAAAGTCCAGGTATGTGTCGCCGATCATGCTCAAAGAAATAATCATGATCCGGTAAAATCCTGACTTTAGCTCTGTAAAGCGGTTCACCGCTCTCATCATGTCCCTGCTCAAGCCATGACAAAAACCGATTTTCTTCTCTCTTCTTATGGACATCCTCTTTGCGAACAGTGTGCCGACGGTGGGCCTGTAAGTCAGGTTTTTGTGAACTCAGTGTGGGCTGCTTCTTTACATCCAAGCTTTTGTGGCTTTGAACTAAGGCAGACATGCACACTCCATAATTACAACTTTATAGAGAATTTATAGAAATTAAACTTATGGTCGTCAACTCATAATTACTCTTTATACGTGCAATACACATATTGCACGCAAGGCCCCGCAAGTAAGGCAAAATCGTCAAGACTAGAAAGTGAAGGAGAGTGAAAGATAAAAGCGACGATTAAACGCGGCAATTCCAGTCAGAAACAGATATTTGACCGTTTTGATGAAGCTCAACAATACCATAGGCGGCAGTTGACAATTTTCGGGAGATGTTCGTGGCCGGTTTGGTCGTCACGATGCTCAGAATAAAACGGGCGATACCGTTACTGGTTACAACCAGAACCGGCTTCTGACTTTCACTCTTTGCAAGCCTTAAGAAAAATTCTCGCCATGACTGCGTAATCGCTTCTGGGTCGACATGCCAATCTACGGGTGCAACCGAGTTCGCATCCCAAAGCCTAATCGCCTCTTGGCCCAGGCGGGCGACGACTTCAGCCTCGGGTTTATTCTCATCCGGTCCGTAATCAATCTCTTTCAAAAATTCAGTTTTTTGAATGGGCACAGAGCGACTTTGCAACCCCGCTATCGCTTGCGCGGTCTGCATTGTTCGTAAAAGCGGGCTACTGTAAATTTCGCCAAAAGATATAGTTTGAAAATGCTCTGCCAATTGAGCGGCCTGAATCTGCCCGGAAGAGGACAAAGGTAAATCCGTGCGCGCTCCCACGCGGGTCACGACATCGCCTTTGTCAAACGTATTACCATGACGCAAAATATAGACCTCGCGCGCCATATTCAAATTACCCTAAGCCAATACGCAGGCAATCATGGACAGTCAAAAGCCCCATGATGTTTTTATCGTCATCCACGACAAAGAAAGATGTAATGCGATATTGGTTCATAAGCCCCAAGGCTTCGCCGGCCAAACTGTCCGGTGCGATGGTGTGAGGGTCAGGGGTTGCCACCTCTCCGGCGGTCTTATTCATTAACTCGGCCATATTCCGACGTAAGTCCCCGTCGGTAATAATGCCCAATAATTTTCCGTCTTTGGCCACGGCAGTGACGCCAAAGCCCTTAGACGTCATTTCCAATAAAACCATTTCCATAGAGGCGGAGGCATCCAAAACAGGTAAAAGCTCCCCTTTATGCATAATCTGCGAGGCCTTTACCAAAGCGGCACCCAAGCGTCCTCCAGGGTGGAGTGTTCGAAAATTGTCTTCGCTAAAGCCGCGTATTTTCATTAGTGTAATGGCCAGCGCGTCTGTCAAAGCCAATGTGGATGTGGTCGATGTGGTAGGAGCCATACCGATGGAGCAAGCTTCATCCGCATCGGGTAATTGCAGGACAATGTCGGATTGCTGACCCAATGTGCTGTTCGGGTTGCGGGTAATCCCGATGAGCGCGATGCCAAAGCGTTTGGCATGGGTCATCATATCAGCCAGTTCTTTGGTCTCTCCTGAATTGGAAATCAGGACAACTGTGTCAGATGCCGCCACCATGCCCAGATCACCATGACTTGCTTCAGCAGGATGGACATAGTGCGCAGGAGAGCCGGTCGAGGCCAAAGTGGCAGCAAATTTTCGTCCAATATGACCGGATTTTCCGATGCCTGAAACAATGATACGACCCTTGGTCTGCTCAAGAACGGTAATAGCCCGACAGAAATCATCCGACAAATCCGTCGACATTTTGAGAATGGCATTCGCTTCTAAGGATAACACTTCGCGGGCAAAGGACTTGATTTCCTCCGTCCCAATATCCGATATTTTGCGCGTCATTGACGACATAGGTCTCTATTTCCTGACGATAATCAAAAATTATAGTGCGCCCCTAGCCTATCAGCCGGGAAAATATAAGCGAATATTCCAGTGCACAAAACTCACCCTGCAATGTCTGAATAGATTTTCAATGTAGCGGTGCACTGTGATAGAGATAAAATGAATTTAAGAAAGCAGCTCTATCCATGATTTACGATCTGAAAGATGAACCCATTATCGTTGTCGGTGGCGCGGGCTATATCGGCGCACATGTTTGTAAGATGATTGCCGAGAATAACGGCCTTCCCATTACCTTTGACAATTTTTCTTCCGGTCACGCCCATGCTGTGAAATGGGGGCCTATGGAAGCTGTGGACTGTTGCGATATGGAGGCGCTTCAAGCCGCTTTCACACGCTACCCTGACGTCAAAACAGTGATTCATCTCGCCAGTTCAATCGAAGTCGGCGAAGGTGAAAGAGACCCGGCAGGATTTTATCAAAATAACGTCGTCGGAGCGTTCAATTTGTTAGAAGCGATGCGGATTGCGGGCTGCACACATTTCATCTTTTCATCCACTTGCGCGACATATGGTGAGTCCGATGTTATGCCTTTAACCGAGAAAATGACACAAAACCCGTTTTCTGTTTATGGCAAAACCAAACTGGCCATTGAGCATATGATACAAAGCTATCACAAAGCTTATGGCTTGAATTATGTCACGCTGCGCTATTTCAATGCCAGCGGCGCTGATGCGAGCGGCGAAATTGGCGAAGAACACGACCCCGAAACGCATCTTATTCCCAATGCCCTAAAAGCTGCAGCAGGCCTAGGCAAAGCGATGAAGCTATTCGGGACGGATTACGACACGCCCGACGGGACCTGCATACGGGATTACATTCACATCAACGATATTGCTTTGGCCCATATATTGAGTTTTGAAAAATTTGCGCAGGGCCTATCGAAAGCCGAGGTTAATATCGGCACTGGACAGGGCGTCAGTAATTTAGAAATTCTTCAAACGATAGAGAGTGTGACGGGAATGGCCGTGCCCTATGAGGCCGCGCCGCGCCGTGAAGGTGACCTGACGCAACTATATGCCGATGCTGACCATGCTAAATCAGTCTTGGGGTTTGAACCACAACACTCGGATCTGAGGAATATTATCGAAACGGCCTGGGCGTTTCACAAAGAGGCATGGAATGTCTCTTAAATTAATTAATGATGAACCAGTGCCGTCGTCCTGCGTGTCAATCTTATGACGCCCCTTTCACCCCGTCGATTCCCTATGACCGCACAAATTATCAGGGTTTTCCCCATTCCAATTAAGTTAGTTTTTGAGTGAAGTTGGGTGTTTTGGGCGAATAGTGCTGTCTTCGTGCTGTAATCATGGACACGTTATGCGGGGCACTGTTAGATACCACACAAATATCGGGGAAAAACATGACGCATCCGCACGAATACCATTGGGTCTTTAGTAGTAAAGCGCACATAGAGTTCCCGAACGGAGGTGATCCCGTACCTGCCGCTCCGTCGCATATTGATACGCTTGAAGGTCTGTCTACTATAAGCGATAGTTCTGGCGCGTTGCTTATGTACACAGACGGCCATCTCATCTGGGATGGCTCACTTACGACCGCTCAGTTCATTGCTTCAGCCCTTGGCGGTAATTACTCATCGACACATTCGGCAATCATTGTCCCACCGGCAGGTATTGGCGGAGTAGATTACCACGTTTTCGCCGTTGGTTCAGACAATGATTTAGTCGCAGACAAAGTCTTTCATTCGACCTATCGGCCGGGATCCGGCACAATCGCACAAATTATTCAGCCCCACCCCGTTAGCGATATAATTTCAACCACTTATGACAACACGGAACGGCTCGCGGCAATTTCCCACGCAGAGTGCGATAAATATTGGGTAATTCTTCAAGATGGAAATTCTGCTAATTTGCATGCGCTGTTAGTCGAGTCTGATTCGACTCCAACAACCGTGGTTACAAGCACGTCAAGCTTACAGCAATTCGGTGCATGGGAAGCTGGTTATATGAAATTTTCACCAGATGGAACGAAGCTAGCTTATGCTGACACTGATTCTCACATCGTCGTTTTGCTCGCATTTGACAATGCAACAGGTCTATTCACCGATTTGCACCAAATAACGGACGCAGTTAGATGTTACGGCATTGAATTTTCACCAGACAGCCAGAGCGTCTATATTTCATCTGACCAAACCAATGATGTCCGTGCCCATACGGTAGCAAATGGCACACAATCGTTTGGTGCGTTGACGGTTGTCTCATCTGGTGGCTTTTTTTACGCGCTACAGCTTGCGCCAAATGGCAAAATCTATGGGAAACCCGATGTCGGTACAAATATGTTAGAAATAGGCCAGCCTAATACCCCATTAACACCTGCGGTTGTCCAAAATGCGACCTATGCTGACGGGTCGGTAATGAATATCCGCACAGCTTGGAATTTAGGCCTGCCAACTTTCACGCGTATCACCGATGCATGTTCAGCCTCCGAGCAACTCGGTGATGACAACGACTGCGATGTAGGCTCGGCTGTTAACTGTGTCTTTCCTTGGACAACCGGCTCTATTCTAGAGCCAATGAATTCTGACTATCCGAACTTTAGCGCTCCCGAAGTGCTTACGCAGCAATTTTCACTCGCGAATTGGGCCGGTACAGATGGCATCGCCTATAACGGCCTTACGCCGTGGCACCGTACGGCAAGGTTGCTAGAGTTGAGTTTTTTGAAACTCCCGTTACCTGTGGGATATATTGGCGGTGCCAGTTTAGACCTTGTCGTCCTAGATTATGCAGGCACTGTTTTACGAACGATTTCTACAACAACGCTAAATCTATTATCCCTTACCGACTATTCTTGGACACCCATTAGCCTATCGACTGTGGCCGGTGATTTGGACATTTTAGCCGGTGAAGTCGTAGCGGGACAATTGACGATGGATATCGCCAATACATCCCTCGTGAAAGTCACTTACCAACTTAGCGGCACAGGACAGTTTATATAAAGTAAGGCTATGCTTGGATCGTTGCTTACTCCTCCAAAAGACCGTTTTTCTCCAGATAAGTTACAATCATTTCTGCGGCCTCTTCGGCGCTCATTTCAACGGTATTCACTGTGATTTCTGGCTTTTTCGGCGCTTGATATTCACTGTCGATACCTGTGAAGTTTTTAATTTCCCCAGCGCGGGCGCGCTTGTAAAGGCCCTTTACATCACGAGCTTCTGCCACTTCCAAAGGGGTATTGACGAAAATTTCTATAAATTCATGACCTTCGAGCATCTCACGCACAGCACGGCGTTCTGCTCGATAGGGCGAGATGAAAGAGGCCATGGTAATCAAACCTGCATCCACCATGAGTTTAGAGACTTCCCCAATCCGTCGAATGTTCTCAATCCGGTCGGCTTTGGTGAAGCCCAAATCTCGGTTCAGCCCATGCCTTACATTATCTCCGTCTAACGTATAAGTATGCTTGCCCATTGATTGCAGGCGCTTATCGACCAGATTCGCAATGGTTGATTTGCCAGAACCCGATAAGCCCGTAAACCAAAGCAAAGCAGGCTTTTGCATTTTCTGTGCAGCGCGAGCCGCCTTATCCGTCGCCATATCTTGCCACACAACATTTTGAGAACGGCGCAATGCAAAATGCAAAGTGCCGGCCCCAACGGTCGCATGGGTTTGGCGGTCAATCAAAATGAAGGATCCTGTTTGCCGATTATCCTGATAAGCATCAAACGCAATGGGCTTTGAAAGGCTGATATTTGCCATGCCGATTTCGTTTAATTGCAAAGTCTTCGCCGCAACTTCTGAGAAGTCATTAATGTCAACACGGTGTTTCAATGTCGTAATTGATGCTGTCGCACTCGTATTGATTGTTTTCAGAATATATTGCCGTCCGGGGAAAAGCTTACTTTCATCCATCCAGATTATCTGTGCCTGAAATTGATCGGCTTGCTCTGTCGGACTGTCTGTTCGGCAAATAATATCGCCGCGCGAAATGTCAATTTCGTCGGTAAGGGTAAGGGTCACGGCCATAGCTTCGCGTGCCGTTTTTTTATTCCCATCATAGGTAACGATGTCTTTGACCTTCGAACGTTTGCCCGAGGGCAGAACGATTATATCATCACCTTGACGGATGACTCCCGAGGCAATCGTCCCGGAAAAACCTCTAAAATCAAGATTGGGTCGGTTCACCCATTGTACGGGTAAACGAAAAGGCGCATCCAAACTGTCCGTTTCAACGTCAACATTTTCCAGATAATGCAGCAATGTCGGGCCATGATACCAACAGCTTCGCTCGGACCGTTTGATGACATTATCACCATCCAAGGCTGACATCGGAATGCAGGTAATCTCTTGAAAAATGAGATCCGAAGCAAACTGCCTAAATGAGACATCAATATCGTTGAAAACCGTTTGGTCAAAATCATTCAAATCCATCTTGTTAATGGCGACAACGACATGACGAATGCCCAAAAGCGAGGCAATATAGGCGTGACGGCGCGTTTGCTCCTGAACGCCGTAACGCGCATCAATCAATAAAATCGCAACATCCGCCGTAGAGGCTCCCGTTGCCATATTTCGCGTATATTGAACATGGCCCGGTGTGTCGGCCACAATGAATTTGCGTTTATCGGTTGAGAAAAACCGATAAGCCACATCAATTGTAATGCCTTGCTCCCGCTCGGCGGCAAGCCCGTCAACAAGCAAAGCCAAATCCATTTTATCGCCTTGCGTCCCTGACTTTTTGGAATCTTTTTCAATAGATGCCAATTGGTCTTCATAAATCAATTTTGAGTCATAAAGTAGTCGGCCGATGAGCGTTGACTTTCCGTCATCAACGGAGCCACAAGTGATAAACCGCAGAAAGGATTTATTTTCCTGTGCTTGCAAATAGGCTTCAATATCAGTCGCAATGAGTTGGTCGAGATGGGCCATTAGAAATACCCCTCCTCTTTCTTTTGTTCCATCGACGCCCCAACATCGGAGTCAATTACACGGCCCTGACGTTCAGATGTTGTCGTTAGAAGCATTTCCTGAATCACCTCCGGCAATGTCGCCGCTTCACTCTCCACAGCACCGGTTAAAGGATAACATCCCAATGTTCTGAACCGGACTGACTTCATGTCGGGAACTTCGCCCTCTACTAATGGCATACGTTCGTCATCCACCATGATGAGTACACCATCACGCTCCACAACCGGGCGCGGCTTGGACAAATATAAGTCAGGAATTTGAATAGTCTCCCGATGAATATATTGCCAAATATCCAACTCTGTCCAATTCGACAGCGGGAAGACCCGCATGCTCTCACCCTTGTGGACCCGCGTATTGTAAAGGTTCCATAATTCGGGACGCTGGTTCTTAGCATCCCATCGGTGATTCTCATTGCGGAATGAAAAAATGCGTTCTTTGGCACGGGATTTTTCTTCATCCCGACGCGCGCCACCAAAGGCCGCATCAAATTTATGTTTATCCAAAGCCTGTTTCAGGGCTTGGGTTTTCATGATGTCGGTATGGATGGCTGAACCATGGGTAAAAGGTCCAACACCATCACGAACGCCGTCTAGGTTCGTATGAACAATAAGATCCATACCGATTTCTTTGGCTCGACGATCACGAAACGCGATCATCTCTTTAAACTTCCATGTCGTATCGACATGCATTAGCGGGAAAGGCGGAACAGAGGGATAGAACGCTTTTTCCGCTAAATGCAGCATTACTGAGCTGTCTTTACCGACAGAATAGAGCATGACGGGGTTATCGCATTGCGAAGCCACCTCACGCATAATGTGAATGCTTTCGGCTTCCAAGCGATCAAGGTGTGACAGGCTGAGACCCGCTTCTGACCGCGCCTCTATCTCAAGACGGCCCAAAGTCAGCAAGGCTTGTTCCTGCGTCTTTGTCGTGACGGAGCCACCGGATTGTAATCGGGTAATTGTTTTACCGTCATTAAATATTTTGCGGGACAAGGTTGAAAGCGACTGCCCTGTGACATCCGCCAACGCTTGGATACGCTCTATAATTTCGCTGCTCATTTTGCCTCACACTCACGCGTAGGACATTGCCCACGAACTACTCGCGAGGCGGCATAGGCGGGTAAAGCGGTGAAGTCAATTCATCCGTGGGATTTATCCCACGATTGTGATGTGCCGTAAGCGTGATGCGCAAAGCATCGGCTTCGGCGGCGGCGCAAAACAAATGGTAGAATGTGCTTGTCGGCATTGTGTCGGACAAAATCTTTCCGTCTGCGGATAATTTATCAAACCATCCTCCCCAAGGGGCGTCATCAAGATAATGTTCAAAAAGCGCGTCAATCGCTTGGGTGGCAGCCTGATATGAAGCAGGGCGTTTCTGGGTCGCAGCTCTGGTAATCGCCGCTTTGAGCCATTCCGTCTGTGGCCATGTGCGAGAGGTCAGAGCGACTGAGCCTCTCAAATCGACAACATCACTCAACAAGCCTAAATCAGCGTTCCAACCCAATTCCATAGCGGACTCATAAAGCGCATCACGATAATTACGCGTATCCTGCCCCGAAAGACGGCTATATTGATAAAGCAACCAAACCCACTCCATCATATGACCCGGTTCTACGGGGCCTCCCCCGTCAAAGGCTGTCCAGTCCGAATTGAAATGTTCGAGCAACACTCTCTGTTTCGCATCGAAGAAATATTGCCTGAAAAGGCCGAAAATTGATTGGGCCTCCAGTAAAAATTTTGAATCCCAAGTCGCTTCATAAAGCGCCAAAAAAGCTTCGAATAAATGCATATGAGGATTTTGACGACGTGTTGGATTATCAGGCAGGGGGAGAGCCTCATACCAACCGCCATTCTCGGCTTTTAAATGCGTATTGAGAAAATCAATAGTGCCTGAGGCAAGCCTTAAAGCCTCATCATCCTTAAAGGCTCTAAACCGCCATGCGGAGGCCAAGAGTAAAAAGGCTTGCGCATAAAGATCACGTGTCTCGTCCCAGAGCTTGCCCTGCCCCGTGACAAGGTGGGCACACCCTTGCATACCGTTCTCCGCACTCTCCGTCCCGACAATGAAGTCGCCTCCGTCACAGCCCGGCTTCAGGCCGAAATTCCAAGCATGATCTGCTGCAGGTCCCGCTCCGGCATACCATCCCAAATGAGCTGCATGAGCATAAACGTAGGCCTGGCGGAATTGAACACGAACGCGGCGCAGATGATTAAAGTCTGGTCGACCCCGCAGGTCCAGATGCTCAGCAAAACCGCCCATCGGGTCTCTGGCTTGTTTATCCCAATAGGACAACGCATCTTTGCACCACGCAGAAAGCTTCTGACTGGCGTTGACGAAAGCCAGTTCCGCCTCATTCGCTTTGCGTAAATTTTGTGTCTGAACGACCATTCAACACCCTTCCACCGAAGGGAAAGGTGTACCGTAATGAGTCAAATTTTCGGTTAAACTGACCTTATACCCGCCTTAACCTTAAAGCGTAATCTTTGAGTAAGATCTGAACCTTTTTCACGCCTTTGAGCAAATGAGCGCCGCCCTTTTGTCATTCTTTTACCTCTTTCCTTTAAGAAGACGCGGAGAGTGAGATCATCGGGAAACCCGGGAAAGAATATCATGTCAATTACGCCAGTCATTATGTCCGGCGGTGCAGGGAGCCGCCTCTGGCCCATTTCTGACGCCGACACACCGAAACAATTTCTTGCCCTGACAGGCGAGTTGACCATGCTGCAAGAAACCGCAAACCGACTTGAAGGGGCATTATTTGATGACACGCTGGTTTTATTGGCAAATGCGGCTCAATCAAAACTGATTTCCGATCAAATTGGTAACCGCCCGCATCTTGTTCTGGCAGAGCCATGTCGCCGCAATACGGCCGCGGCGGCCACAGCGGCAGCTCTTCATATTCAGGCACACCACCCGGAAGGGGATGATTTAATGCTTCTGGCGCCGGCCGATCATGTCATCACAAAACCTAAGGCCTTTCACGAAGCTGTCGAAATGGCCCGCGCCGCCGCGCAGGCGGGCTATATCGTGACGTTCGGCATTCAACCGGATAGCCCGGAAACGGGATATGGCTATATCAAACGCGCAGGCGCCATCGAAAGCGGTGTCTTTCACGTCGAGGCCTTTCGGGAAAAGCCTGACCTTGAAACAGCGCAAAGCTATTGTGACAGCGGAAATTATGATTGGAACTCAGGAATATTTCTGTTTTCAGCCCGTCATTTTCTAAAGGAAATCGAACAATATGAACCCGACATATTATTGGCTGTGAAGGAGGCTTATGAGCATTCCACTTCGCAAGGACAGGTTCTCGCTTTGGAACCGTCCGCATTTGAAAAATCACCCTCGACCTCTATCGACTATGCGGTCATGGAACGCACAGATCGCACAGCAACTGTGCCTTGCTCTATAGGCTGGAGTGATTTGGGCAGTTATAAAGCCCTACAGACTTTGCGAAACGGGTTGAATGTGTCGACAGCCCCTTCTGAGACGAAACTTCATGAGGCAGAAAATTGTCTTGTTCTCTCTGACGGGCCGCAGGTTAATATCATTGGCTTGGATAATATCGGCGTTATCATTGATAAGGGCCGTGTGCTTGTCCTTGATTTAAATAAGTCACAGGACGTCAAACATATTGCGGAAGCCCATAAAAAAACCCGCTAACGAGAGCGGGTTTAAACTTCACAGTCCGAAGCATTTCGCCAAAACATTCCTTAGGGCAGGTTATTCCGTGGACGGCTTAAACAGGCTTTCCAAAGTATGCTCGACTTTGGGCTTCTCAACAGGTTGAGGTGCAGGTTCCACAGGCTTGAGTGTTTCACCGCCGTCTTCGGCAAGCTTCGCATCTTGCTTAGCTTTTTTCTCAGCCGCTTTTTTCACCAACGCATCCAGATCGATTTGCGTACATAAGCCGAGAGAGACAGGATCTGTCGGATTGATGGTATTGATCTTCCAATGTGTGCGTTCACGAATGGATTTGATTGTCGGCTTAGTCGTACCGATGAGTTTTGATATTTGCGCATCTGTAATTTCAGGATGATTGCGCACCAACCAAGCAATGGCGTCCGGCCGGTCTTGGCGTCGTGATAGCGGCGTATAACGCGGGCCTTTTTTCTTGGTCTTCGGTTTCAGATCATCAGAGTCGAATTTATTCGCCTTCATTGCGTAATTCGGATCGCTTTCGGCTTTTTCAATCTCTTCGCGGCTAACCTGTCCGTTAGCAATCGGATCTGCACCGCGAATACCCGCCGCCACATCACCATCAGCAATACCTTCAACTTCCAGAATATGAAGCGAGCAGAACTCACTGATCTGCTTAAATGTCATGGCCGTGTTATCAATCAACCAAACAGCCGTGGCCTTGGGCATTAAAATTTGTGTCATATCGGCCTCTCTCTATTTAAGCCATTAAAAAACCCCGCTCAGCGGGGTCATTTTGTTCAACTTTGGTCTTTTACCAGTGCTGAACAAGGCGATTAATACTTTATCCCGCCTTAAATGCAAGTCAAAAGCCTTTATGTCCTGTATAAGGCCAAGGTTGAAGACAGTGGAGATTGAGGAGGAATGGGATGGATGATGAAACGCTGATGAGCCAAAGCGGGACAATCGCCGTTGGTGAAGACCTTTATGGTGTGTCAATCGACGAATTGGAAGCACGGATTAAAGTGTTTGAAACAGAAATTACCCGTGTAAAACTTGAATTAGAGAAAAAACGTCGTGAACGTCAGGTTGCAGATAGTCTATTTGGGGGCAAAAAATAAAAAACACCGTCTTATGGGTGAAAAAATTAAACTTTTATCCGAGTTGTTAACGGTTGTGTGAAACTTTGGCGCAGACTTTGCAACCCTCAGTACGAAATCGCAAATTGTACTGAAAAAGAGACCTTATGAATGTCGGAAATTCTCCCAAACCCACATCCAACCATTCTTCTGTTTTAGACACCCACGCCCCCATGAACTCTTCCGTCCCCATCGCTCCAGACACGCTGACCCCACAGGCTGAAGCTCGCCTGATGGAGTTCACAAAGTCCGAACTCTTCGCCAAAACCTTCCGCGAAGGCATGGATATGGTCGAGGAAACAGCCGCTTATTTGGACGGCCCGGGACGTCAAGATTCTAAAACACTCTCTCGCAATGATGCGATGATTTATGCGAGCCAATCCATGCGTCTGACGACGCGTCTCATGCAGGTCGCTAGTTGGCTTTTAGTCCAACGCGCCCTCAAAGAAGGTGAGATGAGCCTCACCGAAGCGCGTGCAGAAAAATATCGCTTGGCCCCCGAAACCAAATCCGATGATACGCTCAGTTTCTCTGAATTGGCGAAAAACGCTTATGCTCTGCCGGCTCGCCTGCTCGACCTTTTGGCACGCTCCGAAGCCATTTATGAACGCATTGCCCGTTTGGATAGATCACTCTACGGCACGATTGCCGCGCAACAAGGCAATACGGTTGCCGATCAAATCGGACGTCTTGAAGCCGCTTTTGGCCGCCAAGACTAACTTCGCCTTCTCTCCATTCTCTTTGGAGAAATTAGAAGCAATAAAAAAAAGGCCCCAATCGGGGCCTTTATAATTTGGTGATAAGGTGAGGCAGATTAAACGCCAAACCCTGCAAATTTGTCTTTGAAGCGAGAGACGCGACCGCCGCGGTCCATCAATTTCGCATCGCCACCCGTCCAAGCCGGGTGTGTCTTAGAATCAATATCAAGGGACAGAACGTCGCCTTCTTTGCCCCATGTAGAGCGTGTCTCATAAGTTGACCCGTCAACCATTTTGACAGTGATCATGTGATAATCAGGATGAATATCTTTTTTCATTTTTGGCTCCTTAGCCTCTAGTCACGGGTTTACGTTAAAAGGTCCCCCGCTCGGATGGCACGACATAGAGCAGGTTTTTAGAAGGGTCAAGCGTTTGGCCTGTTCAAGCGTTATGCTGCGTTAATCAGGTTCCGTAGAGCGTTTAGCTGAGTGAGCAAGGGTCGCGCCATGGTAATGGGCAAACAACTTGGCGCATCGCACAACGCCGCATCCGGATCCGAATGAAATTCCAAAAAGACACCATCGGCACCGGCCGCAACGGCCGCCTTAGCAATGATTGCCACACCGTCACGACGCCCCCCTGTAGACGCCCCGCCTGTCCGCGGATCGGCACCAGGCAATTGAACGGCATGTGTCGCATCAATTGTGACAGGCGTGCCGAGCTTTTGCATTTCACCAATCGCTAAAGGATCAACGACCAAATTATTGTAACCAAAACTCGCCCCTCTCTCACAGAGGATGATCTGATCCGCATCATGAGTTTCGCGCAGTTTCGAGACAATATTTTTGCAATCCCAAGGCGCCAAGAATTGCGCCTTCTTTACATGTATGAGCGAGCCTGTCTGACGCGCCGCGTCTGCCATGGCTGTCACCAAGTCCGTCTGACGGCAAAGAAAGGCTGGCAGTTGGATAATCTCGGCGACTTCAGCGACAGCCAAAGCTTGAGAAGGTTCATGGACATCCGTACAAATCGGTACATCCAGTTCGGCCTTAATGCGACTGAGCATTTCCAACCCTTTTTCAAGGCCGGGCCCCCGAAAAGACGTAATAGATGAACGATTGGCTTTATCAAAACTGGCTTTGAAAACATAAGGTAAGCCTAAATCGGCACAGACCGCTTTCAATTCTCGTCCCATAGCGAGGGACTCATCCAAACTCTCCAACACATTACAGCCCGCAATCACTGCCAAAGGCAATCCCGAGCCAATCGACCAATTCATGTATTTATGTGTGACGCTATTCATATATTTGATGAACCCAAATTATGCTTAAGCCAGGCGCGCTTTAAGGGGATCAAACAAAGCTTGGTTAGTACAAATGACATCGCCTGTTTCAAGGATGTTCCCCCCGCTTAGGCTTTCAACACGACAACCAGCTTCTTGCGCGATTAATACACCTGCAGCGATATCCCACGGGGCGAGACCTCGTTCCCAGAAGCCGTCATAACGACCTGCTGCTGTCCAGACTAAATCCAGAGAGGCGGCCCCCATACGACGCACACCGGAGCTATGCCCCATCACTTGATGAAGCTCTTTCAAAAACTTCGTGTGACCCGGACGCCCCAAAAACGGAATACCAGTTGAAAAGAGGGAGTCTTGGAAAATATCGCGTTGTGATGGGCGGAGGCGACGATCACTGCCCCCGCGTGTGCCATCATTGATAAAGGCCCCCTTGCCTTTTTCCGCAAAAAACATCTCATCCGTAATGGGGTTATAGACCATCCCCGCCACTAATTCACGAGGCTTGCCGTCAATCTCTCGTTCCAACGCGATGGAGATCGCGAAATGTGGAATGCCGTGCAGATAATTGGTGGTTCCATCGAGCGGGTCAACAATGAAGCGATGCGTCTTATCAGAACCAATGATCTCACCGCCTTCTTCCAAAAGGAAGCTGTAACCCGGACGGTCTCTTTGCAGATTTTCAACAATGACCTCTTCGGCTTTTTTATCCGCACGAGAAACAAAATCAGCTGGGCCTTTTCGGGAGACCTGCAGATGCTCAACTTCGTTGAAATCACGTAACAAATTGCGGGACGCTTTACGTGCCGCATTTTGCATCACGGTCATGATTGCAGAGAGATTAGCCATGATTAATCAGCCCGTTTGACGTAAGAGCCATCTTCCGTATTGATGATAAGTCGCTCCCCCACGCCAACAAAAGGCGGGACATTGGTACGAATGCCATTGGACATAATAGCGGGCTTGAAGGAGTTTGCGGCCGTCTGCCCTTTGACGACGGGCTCAGTTTCGCTCACTTCCAAAACAACCTGTTCCGGTAAGGCCACACTGATCGGGCGCTCTTCATAAAACTCGACTTCAACAGACATACCATCTGTCAAATAAGCGGCGGCATCGCCGACAAATTCTGATTGCAAGTGAATTTGCTCGTAATTTTCAGAATTCATGAAAACGAGCATGTCGCCTTCCGGATAGAGATAAGTATGTGTCTTTTGCTCCAGACGCACGCGCTCCACGGTTTCGGCTGCGCGGAACCTCTCATTAAGCTTCCTACCATCAAGAAGGTTTTTCAATTCGACCTGATTAAACGCGCCGCCTTTGCCCGGTTTGACAGCATTACACTTCACCGCCACCCAAAGTGTGTCTTGATGTTTAATAATATTGCCGGGCTTTATTTCATTGCCGTTCATTTTCATGAGAGCGCTCTCTTTTGTTTCATCAGGCTTTTTATTCAAGGCTTTGTGAAGGCCACTGAACAAACCATCAGGCTTAGTCGCCATATTTCGATATGGGCGCTCCCTATCAGGCAAAAGAAAAAGGGGCAAGCCAAGCTTACCCCTCTTGTCAGACAATAAGGTGGCGCGAATAAAATCTATTCAGATGATGCCACTTTTAAATCAGGTGCCGTAATATTGTCTTCGACATTCCGCTCTATCAATAGGCGGCGCGGATCTAAGAGAATATGCGTCGGCTTTTCGGGTACAATAAAACTCACTGTACTCTCACGTTCACTCACGCGAATGCGTTCCAAAGCCATCCAGTCATCCCCTAACTTGTCTTTGGGGTCTTCTGTGTAGAAGCCAATCTCTAGCCATTCGTTCAACGCCTCCCCATCCATTTCAGTCACGGATTTCTCAGCGCCGTCTTCTTCAGAGGCAATTTTTTTATCGACGTAAATCGGAAGCGTTATCTTGAATGAATTGCCTACGGGCTCAATCTGGATATCTTCTTCACCGAATTTCAAATCCCAGAATGTTATCCGTTCAAAGTAATCATCTATCAGTTGGTGATAGGCAGGATCCGCTGCGTCTTTCAGGTATTTCACAACATCCAATGTTGTTGCATAGGGCGGCCCTTTCCCACCAAAATCAGTGATGAGGTTTCGCATGGCTCCCTGAAGGTTTTCGTCACCGATGTAATAGCCTAACCCCCAGAAGACCCAACTCGCTTTAGAGTAATCAAGATATTGGCGACCCTCTGACTTGGCCAAAGGCGCTTCATCATCACTATCAACAACGCGTCCCACCAAATATTGCTCGATTGAGCGCTTCTCAATCATGCGACGCATCTTCTGATAGCCGTAAACATTGCGGTAGGCCAAAATTGACGCGTTTTCCGTCAGACCTTCAGAAATGAAATTAGCGCCCAATGTATCTGCCGGTACTAGTTGATGAGCAAACCACTGATGCCCGATTTCATGCATGGTAACATATGTTGCGAAATCGATTGTTTCATTATCCTCTGGGTCGCCCGGATCCATTGTAAAACCAATGTTTTCAGAGAACGGCACTGTTCCCGCAAAGGCCTGCGCAAAGCTCGCATAAGGAAACTCCATCACGCGAAGTTGAGCATATTGATAAGGCCCATAGGTCGTTGTGTAAGTATTGAAGGCATCCTTCATCGCCTGCATCATCAACTCGATATTATAATCGTGACCTTTATGGAAATAGATGCGCAAATTGACATTCTTGCCGTTGGGATTTTCCCATACATCTTCCGCCACTTCATAGTCAGCGGACATGAAGCTAAAGAAATTCAAAATCGGGTTTATCGCTTCATAGTTTCGACAATAACGATCCTCTCCTATGCGCTCCTCGCTTTTTAAGGCACCGGGCGCGATAGGGATTTGCCCTGCATCCGTACACACTCGGGCTTTGAAATCGACATAGTCCGCAGTACCGCCAAAAAGATTGCGTTGACGGGCTTCCTCATCAGTCCGTTTGGCCATCTTTTCCCGCTCGCCCAAATCATATTTACGGCGTTTATCGGGGTTTCTCATAAAGCCCTGATTAGACAAGCCAATACGCGGCATGGTCGTAAAATTATTCACAAACGTCCCGTTTTTGCGAATGATAGAACCATCACCCAGACGCGGTGCGTGGAAGAATGTTTCAAAGTTCATCGTCATTGTTTGACCGGGGGCCAAAGGCGGATCAAGTGTGTAAAGCCTTACGTCATATTCGGCAAAAGCTTTGGCAAGGTCTGACTCCGTGTCGTGAACACCATCCGAAACAGTAAGTAAACGAACGTCTTCTTCGTGCGCTGTTGCCGGACTCACAAATAACCGCCTTACAGGCTCGCTTGTTTTATTTTCTAAAACATATTGTCCTTTTACGACGCCTTCTTGGCGACTTGGAAAAAAGTCTACATCTGTTTCGACAGAAATTATTCGAGGTAAAGGATCTTTCTTATCAATTTCGGGCTTGGCTAATTTCTCCCATGCGACAAGCCGAAGCTCGCGTTCTTTCTGATTGCGAAACTCGCCGTCTTCATAGGATTTATAAATATGAACTCCTGAGCCGATAAAAGCGGCGAGGGCCAAAGCGGCAAGGCCGCCCGTTACAGGTGTAATCCTGTTTTTGAAGTGCTTTAGACGGCTGAATAGACCGGCCTGCAATCCTCGACGCCAAATCCAAACTGAAAAGACGCCCAGAAAGAGAACGCAGGCCCCCCAGTAAAGACCGAACCAAAGTGCGCGCATCACCCCGCTGAAACCTGCCATTTCGGAATAACCGCCCGGCGTTACGGCACCGAATGCCATCATTGGATGGAAGAAAGGAAACATCGGTAAAACTATTGTCAGCAGAATAAGACCGCCTGCACCCGTCAACATGCCGATAATTCGGTTTGGTGCGAAGTTTTGTAAAAACATGACCAGTAAAGTTTGGAAAGCAAATAGAATACCAAAACTAAAAAGGCCGATTTGGAAATAGGTTGTTCCAACAGTTGGAACCTCCCCACGTGTCAAAGACAGTTGCGCAAGAATACTCGCAACCAGTCCCGCCGCAATGATTGTGAAAACAGCGGCAACAAGAGAAAGCCATTTGGCAGATAATAATGTCCAGTCGCGTGCAGGTGTCGCGTCTAAAATATGATGGAAATTAGCCGTCCGATCACGCCACATTATTTCGCCACCAAAGAATACCATCATAATCAGCATGGGTAATCCCAAACTGCCAATCGCAAGCTGGGCCATTCTTGTGCTGGTGAGAAGCTGCTTCTGAGGGGAGAAGAAAATATCAATGCAAAGGATAAAGGCGAATAATGCGACGGCAATACCCACAAGTATAATGAAGGCTGTACTGCGGATTGTCGCTAAATATTCAAACCCAAAACGTTTCCAAAAACTGGCCGCATCAAACCCAAAACCCAAATTGGGTGTCACAGGCGATAAATTGATTTCTCCAGTGGGTTGAAAGTCATCTTTGCGCTTTTTTGTTTTTCTAAAAATAATGCCGCGTGTTGAGAAGGCGTAGCTAAGGGCGAATAATGCGACTCCGATACCTCCCCATAAAAGTCGATTAAAACCAACATATCCATTAAGCGGCGTAAGACGTGTATTTTGTTCTGCTGCGGGCCAAAACTCCACGACATTTGCGAGCGCCGTTGTTCCGAAAGGATCAATGAGTGAAGATAAAATCTCCGGTGCATCAGCCGCAGCAAGCGTTGACATTAAATAAAAGACTAAAAGAGCAACCGCAGAGACATAGACCAAGGTTTTGTTTCGGGTCAGCACGGCTATGGCTGTATAAAATCCTGCTACGAAAAGCGTGTTGATGACAACAAAAATGACCAAAGGGTGTAGATAAAAAATAGGATTGAAGGGTCCGAACGTTTCTTTATCGGCCCACGGCGCAATTTCACCGAAAAGCGTCCCCAAAACCATGGCTGAAACACACAAAAAAGTTGCCAACCAAGCGCCAAAGAAACGACTGAAAATCATCTGAGGGGTCGTTATGGGTGTAGCATGGACGATTTCCAGCATTTTGTGATTGTCGTCCCGCATCACACCCGCCACGACAAAAACAGCGGCAAAGAAAATGCTCAAAACACTGATAAAGGAAATTGTCCCCGCCAATGGGATCGCCCCATTATTTTTGATTTTTGCGCCCCCCTCCATGGACAAAGCCAAAAAATCGACTGAGGCAGCCAAGAAGCCAAAAACCGCCATCAAGACAAAGGCAATCCAGAAACCAAATTGACGGATTTGTATGGAGAGTTCGAATTTCAATAAACTTTTGAGCATCGCCATCTCCCCCTCAAACTAGCTTATAAAGGTGAGCGAAATAGGCGTCTTCAAGCACGACTTCGTCTCTTTCGAAGCCAGGCGCGGGTTTTTCATCCGATAAAACCGACACAACCACACCGCCCGTCAAAAAACGTGATGACAGGAATGACTGTGAACGCTTCAAATCATCGACTTCGCTTTTTTCAACTTTTTTGCGCCAAACTTTGTCTTCAACTTTACTGATCAGCTTCTCAGGCGCTCCTCGCGCCACAATCTCACCGTCTCCCATGATTGCCATATCTGGGCACATATCGCGGACATCTTCGACAATGTGAGTTGAGAGCATAATAATTTTATCTTTGCCCGCCTCGTTAAGTAGATCCAAAAAGCGCTGACGCTCAAACGGGTCTAAGCCCGCCGTGGGTTCATCAACAATCAAGACTTTTGGGTCGCCCAATAAAGCCTGCGCAACGCCAAAGCGCTGACGCATCCCACCGGAATAGGTCGCAACAGAAGCGGTACGGTGCGTAATCAAGTTAACATTTTCCAGAAGCGCCATAATTTGCGCTTCGCGCTCTTTTTTATTGGTGACGCCTTTTAAAACGGCAATATGATCCAAAAGTGCAAGAGCGCTCATGCGCGGATAAACGCCAAAATCCTGAGGTAAATACCCCAATGTCGAGCGCATTTCCGAAGGGTTTTTGACAATATCAACACCGTTTAACGTAATCGTACCCTCATCCGGTTTTTGGAGTGTCGCTAATGTGCGCATGAGTGTCGATTTACCAGCACCGTTCGGACCCAGCAGGCCGAACAACCCAGGCTTGAGGTCGAGGCTGACATTTTTCAGCGCATGAACATCACCGAAGCGTTTATTGATCGCATTTATGGAGAGCATAATCTAACCTTGTCATATAATTCCGCGTTAGTTTGGCCAACCCATAGATTTATTCTTATCGAAAAACAACGATTATTTATGTTTAACGATATGACTTTCGCCGTAAGATTGCGATGCATTATAAAATTTGGGAAAACTGGTTGCGCCCATTTAGCCTAAGACATTACGCCTGCCCCATCATATACAAACTGAAAGGTCACAAAAACTTAAATCGCTTTTCTCGACAAACAGCTTATATAATAAGACGATATGGAAAAAAGCGCCTCAATACCGAAACTGGCTTACAATTTTGCCCGCACCCAAGGCGTTTTGGTGACAGAGGGGGAGAACGGTCTGCCCGTAATTCTGCATCGACCCCAAGCACAACCGGCCTCCTTACGCGAAGCAAGGCGCGCCGTAGGTCATCCTTTAGCAAAAAAAGAAGTCTCCCCTTCGGTTTTCGAAACGGCTCTGTCCAAAGCCTATGCGCAAAATGATCTCTCCAGCGCATCAGAAGATGCCATAGGCGGCGAAGACCTGAGCGCCTTGGCAGACGGCCTCCCGAAAACCTCTGACCTTCTTGATAATTCTGATGATGCGCCCGTTATTCGATTGATTAACGGCATTTTGCAGGAAGCCATTCGTGCCCGAGCTTCTGATATTCATATTGAGCCTTATGAGCAAAGACTCTCAACCCGGTTTCGGATTGACGGCACATTACAGGAAAAATTGAGCCTCCCCGCCCGTTTGGCCCCTGTCTTGGTCAGTCGGGTCAAAGTTATGGCGCAATTGGACATTGCGCAAAAACGCGTTCCACAAGATGGGCGTTTTTCTTTGAATTTGGGGCAACGTGCCATTGATGTGCGAGTCTCAACCCTGCCCTCTCGTCACGGCGAACGCCTCGTTATGCGGATTCTGGAAAAAGACAGCGCCCGTCTGGCTCTCCCGGAATTGGGCATGGACACGGCTATGCTCGGAGCTTTCAAAAACGCCTTAGCCCGACCCAATGGCATTATACTTGTCACCGGTCCTACAGGGTCAGGTAAAACAACTACACTTTACGGAGCGCTGTCTGAGCTCAATGACGGATCACGGAATATCCTCACAGTCGAAGACCCTGTGGAATATGCGCTTGACGGTATTGGACAGACACAAGTCAACGCCTCCATAGGAATGAGCTTCGCCGCAGGGTTAAGGGCGATATTAAGACAAGACCCTGACGTTGTGATGGTTGGCGAAATTCGAGACCCTGAAACCGCAGAGATCGCGGTACAGGCCTCTTTGACCGGACATCTGGTTTTATCTACCGTCCATACGAATTCCGCCATTGCCGCCATTGCCCGCCTTCGGGATATGGGGGTGGAACCCTTCCTCTTGGCCAGCACGATTACCGCGCTCGTTGCTCAACGTTTGGTGCGGGAATTATGCCCAAGCTGTAAAATCCCCCATAAGATGACACAAGCCGAACGTGAAGAATTAGGTCTGACGCAAAAAACAGCAACGATTTATGCCCCAAAAGGCTGTTCAGACTGTCAAGATATTGGCTATCGCGGCCGTCTTGGTCTGTATGAAATGGTTGTGATGGATGACACATTGCGCGCCATGATTCATGAAGGAGCATCAGAAGCCGAAATGGGTGCCCACGCCTTTAAATCTCGACAAACCCTTTTACAAAGTGGCGCACAAGCCGTGTTAGACGGACAAACGACCCCAGAAGAAGTTTTGCGGGTGTGCAAAGCCAAAACGGCGGAGAGTCTCTAAGCGATGGAGGCTTATGACTACGCCGCGATTGATGCCAATGGCAAACGCCAACGCGGCACAGTTATGGCCGTCTCGTCTCGGGATGCGCGCGATATGTTGCGAGCCCGTTCGCTCACGCCGATTGATTTAAATCGCAGTCGGAAAAAAGCCGCCAAGACAGCAGATAATTCGCAAAGCGTTTTTTCAGCACGCATCAAATTAAAAGACTTAACCCGCGCGACACGGCAAATGGCCATTTTAATCAACGCTTCTACGCCTGTTGAAGATGCTTTACGTGTCACAGGCCTTCAATTTGAAGGCTCCCCTATGCGGGAAGTCATTCTTTCCGTGCGATCACAAGTCATGGAAGGGCTGAAGCTCTCAGATGCACTGCGCAGCCAGCCACAAGCCTTTGACGACCTTTATGTCGCTATGGTGGCGTCAGGGGAAACATCGGGGCGTCTGGCCTCAGTTTTGGAAAGACTGGCGGATGATTTGGAAGCAGCACAAGCCATAAGACGCAAGATTGTGGGCGCAACGGTTTACCCGATCGTGCTAAGCCTCGTCGCCATCGGGGTTATCACGCTGATGATGGTTTTAGTCGTTCCAAAAGTCGTCACGCAGTTTGATAGTTTCGGACAGGAACTCCCGCCCCTGACAAAATTTGCAATCGCTTTATCCGACGTTTTCAAAACCTATGGGCTTTGGGCGTTCTTGGGCCTTGTCGTTTTTTTTGTCGTGATGAAGTTCGTTCTCGCCAGACCCAAGCCACGTTATGTCTGGGATGGTTGGAAACTAAAAATGCCATTATTAGGAGCGATAACAAGGGACTTGAATGCGGCTCGTTTTTCGCGAACCATGGCAGGCCTCATCAGCGCAGGTACGCCCGCCCTCACAGCTTTGGAAACATCCCGTCACACATTGAAAAATATGGTGATGCGCGAAGCGGTAGTCGATGCAGCCAGCCGTGTTAGGGAAGGCGCCCCGATAAGCCGCTCTTTGGAAAAAACGGGGGTCTTTCCAAGTCTTGTGACCCATATGGTAGCGGGCGGCGAAGCTAGCGGGGACACAGGCGAAATGTTCGGGCGTTCTGCTGATTATTTGGAAAATGAGTTTGAGGCCAAAAGTTCAATTTTCCTGACCTTATTAGAACCAATGATTATCATACTGTTGGCGGGCGTTGTATTACTCATTGTTGCCGCTATTTTCTTACCCATCTTACAATTAAACACTGCCGCGTTTTAGGAAGAGTTCATGTCAAATCATCATAACGAAAACCAAACCGATCTATGTGTGAAGGAAGACCCTTTGGAGCACGATAAGGAGGCGGGCTTTACGTTGGTTGAGGTCATGGTGACTTTGGTCATTATTGGCCTTTTGACGACGTTTGTCGTCATGAATGTTCTACCCGTCCAAGATAGGGCCCTGACCCAAAAAGCGAAGGGTGATATCAAACAATTTGAACTGGCCTTGGAACAATATCGATTGGACATGTTTGATTATCCCGACCAAGCTGTTGGCCTACAAGCTTTGGTGACACGCCCCTCTGACGCGGATGAAGCCCGCTATCGTCCCGGGGGTTACATCAAAGTCTTGGAGAAAGATCCTTGGGGAAATGAATATGGTTACCGCTATCCAGGAGAACATGGCGTGATTGATGTCTTCTCTTACGGTTCTGATGGTGAGCCGGGCGGAGAAGGCACCGCCGCCGATATTACGAATTGGGAGCGTTAGAACAACGCTCACTAGGGGACTCACGTGTCATTCCTTTATACACCTGAAACTAAACAACCGTCTAAAGCTAACGGTTTAAAAGCTGATACAGAAGCCGGATTTACGCTGATCGAAATTCTCAGCGTCCTTGTCATAATCGGTCTTTTAACAGGCTTGGTCGTCGTAACCCTCCCCCAGTCTAAATCTGAGACAGAAATTCAGGCGCGAAACTTGGTCACGCAATTAAATGCTTTGTCGCAGGACGGATTAATCAGTGGAGAAATTAGGAGTTTTGGCGTGTCCGAAACAGGCTATGCGCTTTACCGTTATGACGGTGAAGTGTTCGTCACCGCAAAGACGGCGGATTGGGCAACTGCTCTGGAGCCTGCACTCCAACGCGAGGGGGTGAAAGTCAAATTACCGGAAGAGCTCTCTCCACAAATCCTATTTGAACCCACTCAAATCAGCACGCCTTTCAGCTTGGCCTTATCAGGGCCTAAGGCCTCTTTCGAGTTAAGCTCAAAAGGTGATGGCCGCATTATTTTGGTTAAAACGGAATGACGCGCTTTCGCACACTCATACGGAGCGACGAAAGCGGTTTCACGCTTGTTGAAGTTCTCGTCAGCCTCGTCATTTTTTCCGTTGCGATACTGGGATTGACGCAAGCCGGCACGCAAACTGTGGCAACCCTTAATCAATTAGAACAACGCACTTACGCTTCTATCATCGCTGATAATCAACTAGCCTTAGCGCGTTTAAGGACAGAGACGACGTCTTCGCAAACTCAAAGTGGTCAAGCCCAATCGGGCGGACGAGATTTTGAATATCGCATTCGACGTCTCGAAACCGAAGTTGAGAACTTCTTTGAATTAGTGGTGAGCGTGAACGCGGTCGATAGCGAGCAAATCCTTATTGAGCGCCGCGCATTTGTAACGAAGTCGGGCTCATGACAAAGAAACTGACGAGACAGGTGATAACGCCCTCACACAAAGAAGCGGGCTTCACACTGATTGAAATGCTTGTCAGCCTGTTTATCTTTTCACTGATTTCTGTCGGGACTATGGCTGTAATGGGTAGCAGTCTCTCTATGCGAGATCGCGTTAATCAAGGCATGGACGACCTGACACAATTACAAACCTCGCGCGCCATTATGCGGGCTGATTTTGAGCGCATTTCTTTATCCAAACGTCGGGACGTTCTGGGTAGTTTTGATCCCTATGTATTAACAACAGATACGCAAGCCCTTGTGAGTTTTACACGGCTGGGACGTGAAAATCCGGGTGGGTTAGAAGCCAGAGGAGATGCTGCGCGTGTCGATTATATTTTCCGAAATGATCAATTAGTTCGTCAAAGTTGGAGCAGTGATAATCCGACTGTTACTGCCAAACCGAACGAAACGGTTCTGTTTGAAGATCTCGATACGGTTCTCTTGGAATTTATATCAGAAGACCTCGTTCCCGTAAGTCGACTCGCAGTTTTGGCGGATAATTCAAATCCGCTACCTGGCGTCATTCGTTTCACATTGACCGATAAGAAAAACCTGACGACAACCCATATATTCGAGCTTCGTGGATGAGCCGAAGCTTGCAGAAAAAGAAATCCGTAGAGGATAGAGTTGAGGTTTCTGACAAAGAAACAGGGGCCGTCTTACTCACGACATTATTAGTCATGGCGATTATGGCGGCCCTTGCTGTCGCGATTATGGATGATGTCCGTTTAGCTCTGAAACGCACAGCCAATATATCAGATTATGCCCAAGCCGACTGGTATGTCCACGGTGCCGAAGATTATGTCGGGAATGTTTTAGGGGATGCCCTCATTTCCGTTGAAGCTGGAGACCGCAGTCAAATTTTGGAACAGCTTAGCCCCATCATTTTGCCCATTGATGATGGCTTCATGCAAATTAATGTAAGCGATGGTTCGCATTGTTTTAATCTCAACAGCCTTACTACCCGCGAAGCTGGACAAGCCAGCGATATCGCCGTTGCACAATTTGTTTCCTTGATTGAGATGTTGGACATACCCTCAAATGACGCAGATCGTCTGGTAGCGCGTATTGTGGACTGGATTGACTCTGACAGCCAAAGCCGGCCGGGCGGGGCGGAAGACGGCCACTATTTACGACGCACCCCACCCATTCGAACGGCCAACACGCCATTAAAATCAGTCATGGAATTACGCGCGATCGACGGAATGACAGCAGATATTTATGCGGCTCTCAGACCTTGGGTTTGTATCGCAGAGCCTTACAGCCTGAACATCTTCAACTTAGATACAGCCCAAATATGGCACGCTCCGATATTGGCCACCTATCTGGGCGGTGAAGAGCAATTGTCTTTGGCCGTACAGATTATTCAGGAGCGTCCCCCAGAAGGTTATGGGGATTTCAAAAACTTACAATCCAGTCCGGCTTTGACCGCCTTGGGTGACGGAAAAGACAGCCCGTTAAAATCTGACCTCTGGAGCGAAGACTTGATCAAATTTAGTCCACCCTCTCTATGGGTTGAGTTATCCTTACAATATCGCAATGTGCAAAGATCACGCAGCTTTCATTTTACGGGACTGGACAGGGACAACCTTCTTCTGACATATCGGGGTTGGGGTAAGGAAAGTTTCAAACCGGACCTCGACCCAGATGGCCACAATGAAACCGATGCGGCCCTATTAAATGAGGACAGAAACCCCTGATGCGCGAGTCACTTATCCTCATAATGCCGGTACAAGCCGATATGCCCATTGTCTGGGCTCATTGGGATGGCGAGACTGTGGCTGAAACGGGTCAAACTTTGATCACCGATATACATGCCCTCTCAGACCGTGCATTACCTGTCATAGGCGTGATTCCGGGCCAAGAGGTGAAAACTCTCCCTCATAGCCTGCCCAAAATGAACAAAAGAGAACGACGAAAGGCAGTTTTGTTTTCAATCGAAGACCAAATGTCTTCCCCACTCGATACGCTTCACGCGGCCCTAGGTGAAGGCGAGACCTCAACCGTTTCAGTCATCAGTCAAGATTATATTGAAGGGGCGATAAAGTGGGCCGAAGAGTCGGGCCTGTCATTAAAATATCTCCTGCCTGATTATCAAGCTCTCGCACAACTGAAAGACCAACTCATTGATTTAGGAGATCGTATGGTTTCCCCCGGCATGATGGGGCATGCTCTGGACTCGGACTGGTTTGACGGCGATGCCGTGAGTGTGGATCAAAAGAGCCTTTTCACAGCGATTGCAAATAATGCTGCTGAAGCAACTAACCTTCTCCAAGGGGACTATGCACCTACAACATCCTTGCGCGGAGGCCGAACACTTTGGATGCAAGTGGGCGCGATGGCCGCCTGTTTGGGTTTGGCTTTTTTAGCAGTTCAAGGCTTACAAGCGCGGGCGGTTAAAGCTCAAGCCGACAATCTTCGCGCAGAAACGGCAGCGCTTTACGCGAAAGAAACAGGACAAGTCGCACCGTCAAATCCTGCTCGCGCTGTTGCCCAAGCCAAGAAAAACGGAACCATTACACCGACTGAGTTTCTCACACTGAGCGACATCGCTTTCCGGGCAATAGGCGAATTTGATGATGTCAGGATTGAACGGATTACCTTTCAAGACAGTCGTGGGGAATTGCAACTACGCTTAATCTATCCAAGCTTTGAGCGCGCGGAAGACGTAAACCGCGCCATGCAAGCCGCCGGGGGTAACTTTATTCCGGGGGGTGTCAGAGAGCAGAGCGGGCGCTTTATTGGCGAAGCCGTATTGAAACTTGGAGGGGCCAGTTAATGCTTTCCTCCCTTCAGACAGTTTGGAATGAACGCGAACCCCGCGAGCAAATACTGCTCGCCATTATGGGGGCCTTGCTCGGTATATTCATCCTTTGGCAGTTTCTTCTTACTCCCGTTTTTGAGGCCAAATCAGATGCTAAAGCAGCACTCGTCACAGCAGAACGGGATTACGTTGCCGTTGCCAGAGCCCTGCCGCAACTCTCCGCACCACAAACGCTTTCGGGTCAACCATTCTCACAAGCCATTTTAATTGAAACCGCCCGTAAGTGGGGTCTCAATCCGTCTCGCGTTCAACCGGATGGCAATCGGAGTCTTTCCGTTTGGATTGATACAAAGGATACGCAGGCACTTTATGGTCTTTTGACGGATGTGATTACTAAAAACGGCGCAAAATTATCACGCGCCTCTATAGCGACGACAGCAGATCAAAATCTGACAGCGCAACTCACCTTCACGCTCGCCAATTAATTCCACCTTCGTGAATTAGATGTCTATGCCTTCCAAAGTCAGAAGAGCCTTTTTCCGATCAATCCCCCCGGCATAGCCGCCAAGACCACCATCTTTGGCAATCACTCGGTGGCAGGGCACAATCAAAGCCAAGCCGTTTTTAGCGTTCGATCCCGCAACAGCCCGAACAGCTTTTTCATTGCCGACAGCAATCGCTAAATCTGCATAGGAGCGCGTTTCCCCATAAGGAATTTTTGATAATTCTGCCCATGTCCGTTTCTGAAAATCTGTGCCCGTCAAAATGAGGGGCGTCGTAAATGATTTTAAGTCTCCGGTAAAATAGGCCTGTAACTCCCCTTCAATCTGTTCAGCAATCGAAGTTCGTCCCATCATGATGGGTCGTTTATGCAGCCTATGTAATCGTTTGACTTGTGAGAGCATTTTGACCCGATTGGTAAATTCCAACATAAAAAGAGCGCTCTCATCGGATATACTGACCATTCGGCCCATGGCGGTTTCATGCCAATTTACGAAAAGTGGATTTTCCGTATCCAGCTTTGTGCGTGCAGGGGCTTCGCCAAACATTTCGCCATAGGCCGCGCGAAACCCTGACGGGCTTGAGAAACAAGCATCTAATTGTACCATAATCACACTATCCCCCGCATTCAGGCTTTGAGCCGAGCGGCCCAAACGTACCCATCTAATATAATCCCGCAACCCAAACCCCGTATGTGTTTTGAACTGCCGACGTAATGTCGTTGGCGCAAAGCCCTGTTCTGCCAAAGCTATTGTAGACCAGTCTTGCTCAGGGTGATGAAATATATCCTGCATCAACGCCTCCAAAACGCGATGTTGCCCACCCAGAGGATGACAACGCTTGCACGGTCTAAACCCGGCTTGTAATGCTTGCGATGCCTCGGAGTAAAACCGACAATTTTTACGTAAGGGCAAACGAGACGGACATCCCGGACGACAAAAAATCCCCGTCGACGTCACACCCAGAAAAAAGTTTAAGCCTTTTGCCGCCTCACGGTCTTTCAAAACCTCATAACGTGCATCATCTGTCATCATATCATTCATGCAGCAACTCTAGCACAGTGAAAACATCACAACGCCGAAAAACGACCATGACAGAGTTTTTTCAAGTGTGGGGTTTTTTTGGACGGTAGGGCAAAGGAAGTGAGGTAATTTGCGGGACGGTCTCCATTGAGGCTTTACCCGTCTTATACCTTTGCCCATAACGCTTTCATGATAAATTTTACGTCCCTCATGTCTCGCTTAACTGTATCAAAATATTTAATGGCTCTTGTTTTGGTAGGGGCTCTCAGTGCTTGCCAGTCTTTCAGCCCCGAGCTGTCAAAAGAAGCGGTCATTCAAACACCGCAAGGTCCTGTACAAGGCACAACGACTGAAACAGAAGGGATATACACTTTTAACGGCCTACCTTTTGCCGCCGCTCCTATCGGAGACCTGCGATGGGCGTCCCCCGCGCCTGCCCCCACTTGGTCAGACACACGTCCTGCAAAAACTTTCGGCAATCGTTGCATGCAGCCCGTTAATACAGAAGACGGCTTTATGAACCGATTGATCGAAGGACAGGGGCTAAACGGGTTTAGAACCTGGATGATAAAACGTGTAATTGCGGCCGCAGACCCGGCACCGATGAGCGAAGATTGTCTTTATCTCAACGTTCGGACAAACAATATTAAAGGCACAGCCAAACAACCCGTTATGGTCTGGATTCATGGAGGCGGTCATCAGTTTGGTTCTGCCGATACATCGTTTTATCAAGCCAATGGCTTGGTCGAAAAGGACGTCGTTCTGGTGACAATCAATTATCGTTTGGGTGTTTTTGGTTATATGGCGCATCCAGCACTTTCAGACATCGACCCGAATGGCGTCTCAGGAAATTATGGTACATTAGACCAAATTGCGGCCCTAAAATGGGTTCGGGATAATATTTCAGCCTATGGCGGCGACCCGGACAATGTCACAATTTTTGGCGAAAGTGCAGGAGCCTGGTCTGTCACGGAATTAATGGCAAGCCCGCTGGCCAAAGGTTTATTTCATAAAGCTATCGGGCAAAGCGGAGCGTCAACCTATCATATGGGACAAATGAAAGGTGACGGCGTTGGATGGCCTAGCGGCTACAGCATGGGCGTCAAAGTTGCTGCTGCCAACGGATTGCAGACTCCGACGGCTGCGGAACTGCGCGCCCTTCCGGCCGAAAGCATTATGGAAAATCTGCCCAAAAAAGCTGATGAAGCGTTTCATCATATCCGAGACGGTTATGTCTTTCCACTTAATGTGGGGCATGCCTTCCAAGAGGGACAAATCAATGCTGTCCCTTTGATTATGGGTTTTAATGCTGATGAAGCCACTCTGTTCTTTCCCGACGACTCCGAACCCTCTGTCTGGCTTGAGAATCTTCCCATTGATGATGCCAAAGCGCAGAGAGAAATGTTGGACACGGCCTATCCCGGTCAGGGCGAATTTCTTCAATCAATTTATGGCTTGGACAAGGACTTCACCTCAGGTGGGACCCAGATGATGGGCGATGATATTTTTGGCGTAAATATCCGTTTCGCCGCAGAGGCCAATGAAGCCCTGTCTTCTCCAAGTTATGTCTATTTCTTCTCGCGTGTTCCGCCGAGTGAAAAGCAAACGCTTGGGGCTTATCACGCCGCGGAGATTCCTTTTGTCTTCAAAAGCGCAGAAGCGGCGTTAGGCAATTCCGATCAAGACGAAGCTCTTGCTGACTATATGGCGACTTATTGGACAAACTTTGCCAAAACGGGCGATCCTAATACGCCATTGGCCATTCCGACAGTTTGGCCGAATTATAATGGAACTAAGTGGATAGAGTTTTCTGCCAATACGGGTAAACCCATCACTGCGGTTCAAGACGATATTCGCCAAGAAAAATTAGACGCTTTGGAAACCGGCTTGACCCTCAAATTGGAAACCTTGCGACAAATATTATCAGAGACGCCCTAAGCTTACTCTTCAAAATTGGCAATGGATTGACGCGCCCGATTGACGGTCAGACGGGTGACATCCGGACGGGAATAATGCCCTGCGGGATCAAAGTTATGGCGTTCCCGTCGAATAAAGGCAGGATCCAGTTCGCAATATCTTAAACCCGTTTCGCCTTTTAACGGCGGTAACAACCAACTCCCGTCTGGCGCAGCCACACATGAGCCGCCATTTGCGGGCATATCACCGAGCGCCGCTTTAATATCTTCCGCATAAGGGGTGTCACTCCGGACTGCATCAGGTGTCATCACGGCACCCACGGAGACGCAATAGCTTCGCCCTTCTTTGGCCAATACTGGCGTCAGATCTTCAGTATTGCGGACATTTCCCGGCCAACAGGCGACGTGTAAATCTTCACCCTGTGCATAAAGAGCGGCACGTGAGAGCGGCATCCAATTCTCCCAACAATTCAAGCCTCCAAGGGTAAAATCACCCAAGCGATGGGTGACCAATCCGGCCCCATCTCCTGGGCTCCAAACCAAACGCTCTTCATAAGTGGGCTGCAATTTGCGGTGGACGGAGCCAATCTTTCCATTTTTATTGATATAGACGAAAGAGCAATAGAGCGAGTGACCTGAACGGTCGCGGGGACGCTCTATTATGCCTAAATAGGCCGCCATCTTAGCCGATTTCAACACCTCGCAAACACAGTTCAAATGACCATCTTCAATCGTCACCGCTTGGTCGGCGTAGTGCGAGAATATCTCCTTTTGCTTCGGGTTGTTGAAAGCGGCTCCCCCTGTGCCGTCGAGCCAAAATGGATATCCCGGAACAAAACCTTCGGCAAAAACAATGAGATCGGCTTTCTTGCTTGATGCTTCTCTTATACTCTCAATAACTTTGGCCAATCCCGCCTCTCGCTTCAACCAAGCCGGCGTTAACTGCGGGAGAGCCAATTTCAAAATAGTCATTTTTGTCCAATTTCTGAAGCGCTCCATGCGCGATTTAAAGACAATATTAACCCTTCTTCGAAGCGTTTCAATAATTCGATTGTGTTAGTTTATCAGCTTAGGAGTGGGACATGATAAACAAGTTTTTTAAATCAACACGCGGGAATATGGCCATTACGACAGCTATCGGCATGTCGACAATGTTGGTCGCAATAGGCGCTGCATGGGATTTATCGGCGACATCCAATAAGCAACAATCGCTGCAGGATATGGTTGATAATGCCACCTTGGCAGCGGCCAAATCCAAAAAACGCAAAAAATCGGAACTCAAAGTCATCGTTGATAAGGTGTTGGCACAACATAATACTGAAAATTGGCCGCTCCGGACACAAGTTTCGATTAAAGATGACGTACTCTACGTGAAAGCCAATACATCTTACAAAACACTCATTATGGGAATGGTTGGGAAAAAGAAAGTCGCGGTGGCGGCTGACGCTGCCTCGCCTCTCGCCATTGATATACCAATCAATCTCGCTCTGGTTCTGGACACAACAGGTTCTATGGCCGGCAGCAATATCAAAGACTTGAAAAGTGCGTCTCAAAGCATGCTCGACGAATTGACAGGGTTTGATAGTAAGCTCCGTATCTCGGTGGTACCTTTTGGGAAATACGTCAATGTCGGTTTGAAACAGAAACGCGCCAATTGGCTCGATATTTCTAAAGATGGCACATTCGAGGAACGCGAACATTGCTATGATGAGAAGCGCACAATCAAAGAGCCTGTGTGTACCGGAACCGGGACTTATTCCACTCGCGATAATTACAGCGACGGCGTTTATACAGGGACATCGAGATGGGAAAATAAAAATTGTACCCCCGGTGAATATGAACCAACCGGCAATCGCATTTGCGAAATGCGTCGCACCGATTATACATGGCACGGCTGCGTGGGTTCGCGACAATCCCCCTATAATGAACAAGCCCCTTACGCTTCGCGCAAAATACCGGGAATCATGAATGAGACCTGCGGATCAGAGATGATTCCTCTAACATCCAATATCAAAAAAGTTGAAAGAACGATCAAAGATCTCACCACATCTGGAGAAACTTATTTACCCTCAGGTATTATGTGGGGCTGGCGTAGCCTCCAGAAAGATCAACCTTTCACGGAAATTGCTAAAGGCGGTAAGAAGCAACTAAAATATGCCTCAAATGCTATGGTGATCATGACGGATGGCGAGAATACTTTGTCTCAAAGCTCTAATGAGACACATAATGCGCGTGACACAGATGATGCCGATAAACGAACCGCTATTTTATGTGAACGGGCGAAGGAAGACGATATTCAAATCTTTACTGTAGGCTACCGTATGGGCACGGGACGCGATCATATGGAAACATTGTTGCGGAATTGCGCCACCAAACCTACTAATTATTTCGATGCAAATAGCGCGGCAGAATTAGAGAAAGCATTTAAGGAAATTGCCAATAGCTTGGACTTCACACGTCTGACACTCTAATTTCAATCATAATGTATTTTTACAGCCTGCGCAGCGGCGCAGGCTTTTTCTTTGGCTAATTCCACTGTGTCGCCGCTTGCCACAGCAACACCTAATCGACGTGTACCATTTACTTCCGGTTTGCCGAAAAGATAGATATTTACATTCTCTGTGTTGAGCGCCGTCTCCAAACCCGAAAACCTTAAAGCGTCTGACTTGCCCTCGCCTATAATAACGGCTGAGGCGGAAGGATTGTAAAGCTTGATCGTTGGAATAGGCAGATCCAGTATGGCTCTGGCATGTAAAGCAAACTCCGAAAGGTTTTGACTTATGAGAGTTACGAGCCCCGTATCATGCGGGCGCGGAGAAATTTCGGAGAAAATCACCTCGTCGCCTTTGACGAAAAATTCTACGCCAAACACGCCCTGTCCTCCCAAAGCTTTGGTGACTTTAGCCGCCATATGTTGGGCAGATTCCAAAGCCTTATTTGACATGGGTTGTGGCTGCCAACTTTCGCGATAATCGCCGCCTTCTTGCCTGTGACCAATAGGAGCACAAAATGATGTCCCATCTTTATGCCGCACTGTCAGCAAAGTGATTTCATAATCGAAGTCAATAAAGCCCTCTACAATAATTCGTGAGGGCCCCGTCCGCCCACCGGATTGCGAATAAGACCAGACGTCTGCCATATCAGCCTCGGAATAGGCTGTGCTTTGACCTTTCCCCGAGCTACTCATTACGGGCTTAACCACACAGGGCAGTCCAATCTCTGCCATAGCCTGCCGCATCTCTACTTCGCTCTCTGCGAAACGATAAGGCGATGTTTCCAACCCCAACGTTTCAGATGCCAGAGTTCGAATACCTTCTCGGTCCATCGTAATTTGTGTAGCACGAGCCGTCGGAACGATGCGAAAGCCTTCTGTCTCAAGGCGGGCAAGTTCATCCGTTGCAATGGCTTCAATTTCGGGAACAATAAGATCAGGTTTTATCTCATTAACCAAAGCCCTCAATGCACTTGCATCCGTCATATCAATAACACGCGCGTGATGCGCCACATGCATGGCCGGAGCATTTGCATAGCGATCAACCGCCACAACCTCAACGCCTAAGCGTTGAAGCTCTATGCAAACCTCTTTACCCAACTCGCCTGAGCCCAGAAGCATCACCCTTTTCGCGCTGACAGTTAAGGCTGTACCGATCTTTGCTATAGTCATCGCTCTTTCACTTGTTGGGTTTTTATAAATACCCTTTTGGGTGTGGAATGATACAAATATAAGGCTTTACAACAATAGGTCAGTTTACGAGTTGTTGTGAACGTTTAACCCGCAGAAATGCCTCGCACTTATTTAAAGGTCTAAGGAATGGATGAAAAAACGGAAAAGCGCGTTGCAGCAATAGAGGCTTTAGCACGTCTTTGGGACAGTCAATTTTCGCTTCCCGGCATTCCCGTCAATCTCGGCTTGGACACGATTATCGGTTTTATTCCGGTCATCGGGGATACACTCAGTCTGGGCGTATCGAGCTATATCGTCTCTGAAAGCGCTCGTCTTGGCGTTGGCAAAGGCGTTGTGTCAAAAATGGTGTTCAATATTTTTATTGACTGGTTTATCGGCCTGATACCGCTCATCGGAGATTTGTTTGACTGGGGTTGGAAGGCTAATAATCGTAACGCTGCCTTATTACGACAAACACTGGAACATAAATTTCCACCTGAGATGAAGAATGTCACTCCGGAAAAGTATAGCTCGGATAATCAAATTCGGCATCTGGACTAATTTGGAGACGGCCTTTGTCAATTCAATGGCTTTCTTCAAAAGCCATTCTCACCCTTTATGCTTCGCCCTTTCAAGAACGAAAGCGGCGCGACGACTAATATCCGTTAATCTTTGAATGTAGACTTCGTCTGATCGCAGACTATCTTCCAAACCGTCTGCGGCATCAATATTTGAGAGAAATGCTTCAAGAGATTTCCGGCATTCGGATGCCACATCTTTCCCTTTTTCCGTCAAGCTGATCATCTTGCTGCGACCGTCAGCTTCATTTTCTGTCGTATCGATATAGTTCCCTCGCACGAGGATAACGAGCGAGCGCGTTACCGTTGACGGGTCGTGACGCAACTGCTCTGCCAATTCCGATGCTGAAACAGCTGAGGTGGAGGATCCAAGGCTCATTAAAACCCGAATTTCGCGCAACTTGAGTTTGTGAGTTTTACCAACGGTCGGAACAATAACTAACTTGATTGTATCAAGATAGTCTTTGTAGATTTGCTCCGCCAACGTCAAAAAGTTTAGGTCAGAGTTTTCCGCGAGAAATTTTAACTTTGAGAATCGCACAAGCAACCGAATAATAGATATTAAAATGTATCTTACTTAATCGGTGAAGAATAAACAACACCTACCTTCAATTGTATAATTCATAATATGATGACAGTTGTTAATGGGGTTGGCCACGACCGAACCGACACCAATCAAAGCTAAATGTAACCTATCCCGTCCGTAGAATGGCCCTGGAAACATTGGATTGCTTAAACTCCTCAAGGGCTTCAAGTATTTTGTCGCTGTGATAGATAATAGCGGCTTCGTCTAGTGAAGACTTAGACATCAGAGTCAGGTTCAATGTTATTTTGGCTTTTAACTCTGGAACGCTTGTTGTCGGCATTATGTCGATTTGCTGACAAAGTTCTTCTATTTCACGAGAGAGCATTTCGATATGATTATACCCCTCATTCGATTGGGTTTGGCTAGATTTGGTTAGCTCTGTGTCGATTTCATCATAAAGATTTTCGACACGTCGTACCAATGCTTCGATCTCGACTACAGCTTCATTTTCATTCGCATTGCCATGCTTAAAGTCCGCAGTAAGTTGCGATAATAACTCGACATTGATTTGGCCATCACTCATAAATAATATCTCTAAAGTCCTTTTCCTCCTCCAAAAAAACGGCTAAATTGCTTTTATGCAAGTGATAAAATTAAAAAAGTCAATTTTTGGTTGTAGCAACAAATAACTATTTGAGACTTCAACTAGGTAGACGAAATTTCTACAACGCGCTCAAATTAAAGAAAATTTCCACGGCAGTGTATTCAACGTTACGTAGAATGGTTTATAAAACAAGTGATTCTTTTTTACCCCCATGTAGAAAGTCTATCCTATGGTTGACATCGTAACTCTTCTCATCGTCGAAGATGACGCTTTTGATTTCAAGTCAATGCAACGAACACTCAAAGACATGAGAGTTACCAATCCGGTCGCTCACGCTTCTGATGGTCAAGAGGCCTTAGATATTTTGCGCGGCAATAATGGTAAGAACAAACTCGAAAAACCCTATTTGATCTTTTTGGATCTTCGAATGCCAAAACTGGATGGTTTGAGTTTTCTGAAAGAAATTCGATCCGACGACGAATTGAAAGATGCAACAGTGTTTATTTTTACATCATCGGAAAGCGACGAAGACATCAAAAGTGCAGACAAATACAACGTCGCTGGCTTTATTCTTAAATCCGATATGGAAGGTAGCTTCACAGAAGCAGCCGAGTCCTTAGGTTTTTCTTGGTGCATTGTCAGGAACAGCTAACACGCAAAATAGCACGTTTTTCAAAGCCTTTTTTATTGAGTAGGGAGAAAAGCCTTTACTTTTCATCCCCTTGCGCTAATCTAAGGTTGTGTGGGATTCGCGGGGCAAAGCCGTTTTGGCCTGTTTATAATTTTCACTTTAAGTTGTTACCTTGAGATTTCTCAGGTTCTTGTTCAAATGACAGCAACAAAGGCAGGAGTGGACAGCAGATTTTGTCCGAGTTGAGCGCCAATCTTAAATACTTAAGAAAATTTGATTTTTCGAAATTAAATCGGCGTGAAAGTGCATCCGATAATCAGAGAATTCTTAAAGCTCTTTTTTCTGAACTTGAAAAACTATCCGTATCTAATATTGTTTTCTTACAAACCCCGCTCAATATCGAATTCTCAACGGCTTTTCGGTCAATCCAAACCTATCCCGAAAACACTGAGGGGTCGCTTTTAGAGATCGTTAGGCTTTTACTTCATCCTGATTCCCAACATCAGATCAACCAAACCGCTTTAAACTTGTCACCTGTCTACTGCCGGACGCAATTTGAACCTGCCGGAAATCAAAGCGAGCAGCATTTTATATTAGCTCGTGCTTTTGGCCCTAATGGACGTAGTGCGACCTTTATTTTAAAATTATTGGATAATGACCGATCGCTTTCAATTGAGGAAATGGAATTTGCTGAAAGCCGTGTTCAATCAGCCTTTATGAAAATTCTTGCCCATCAAATGAATATGGAAAAAGTTATCAACTTGACTCCGCGTGAGAAAGATATTGTCAAATGGATTGCTCGCGGAAAGTCCAATCCAGATATAGCTCAGATTATTGGAATTTCAATTCACACGGTAAATGGTTACCTCCGTGGCATCTACTTAAAAACCCAGACGGGTGATCGCGTTTCTTTGAGCTTTTTTGCATTACGCTACGGGCTTATCGTTTAAGTTACATCGCCAGAAAAATTGAATTGTATTGAAAACAGAGCAATTTTTCACCTTTAAGCTGAATAATGACTTAGCAGACCCACTTAATTAAGTGTGTTTCCGAATCAATCGGAATCCGCTTTTATAATCTCATGCAAGTGCAATTTTTTCGTGATTCTGACTAAAAATGAGGTTTAAAATTTAATCATGATATCCATCCTGCTTATTGACGATGACGAGACGGAATATCATTTAATCAACCGTATGATGGAAGATTGTTACGATAAAGGTTTTCTATTGCGATATGCAAATTCACTTGACCGCGCAAAAACTCTTCTAAAGGATATCTCTTTCGATGTGATATTACTTGATGACAAATTGGGAAGAGGCGTCACAGCTCAAGAGACAGTCCCTGATTTAAAAGCCATTACAAACAATGTTCCACTAATTATTATCTCAAGCATTGTTGACGCACACTATCTTAGAGATAAAACCATCTTGAATGTCTATGATATCGTTGATAAGTTTCACTTGCAGGACAAAATGGCGCAAGGCTTACTGCTGACATCATAATGCTTTCAGTTTGAGACCTTTTCTTCTATGTATAGAAGGCTGGGGGAAATGTGACCAAAAAAGTATCCAAAAAATCGCGTCAAACGCACAAAAAATCTACCGAACCGGTCACAAAGCAAGGGCGTGAAGCGGTACGGATGGTCGCTCTTGGCGCGTCAGCGGGCGGGCTTGAGCCTTTTGAACGCTTTTTTGATGCCATGCCGGTTGACTCAGGTCTGGCTTTTGTTCTTGTCCAACATTTGTCTCCTGACTTTGAAAGTATGATGGACGAATTGCTTGCGCGTCATTCGGATATGGCCATACGGCGCGTCGTGCATGATCTTAAAGTGGAAGCTAATACGATTTATCTGAATCCGCCACGCTCTGACATGATTGTCAAAGATGGAGCGTTTAAACTTAACCCGCGTCCTGATAGTAAGCAACTAAACCTTCCCATCGATATATTCTTTGCTTCAATGGCCGAAGAATACAAAGATAAGTCAATTGGTATTGTGCTGTCTGGAACGGGGAGCGATGGCACACGAGGCACATCCATTATCAAAGAGCATGGCGGCACTGTAATTGTGCAAACGCCTAATAGTGCAAAATTTGAAGGCATGCCCCGCTCCGTTATCGATAACGGGTTTGCCGACGCTGTAGCAGTCCCGTCAGAAATACCGACACTCATTGGCCATTTATTAGCAGGGCGTTCCCTTATAGAACCCGATCTGTCAGAAATTGCGGATGATCCTGCGCGCTATGCTTTCGGTTTATTACGAGACAAATTTGGCACAGATTTCGGTTATTATAAAGAAGCGACTCTGATTCGACGCTTTGAGAGGCGAGCGCAATTAAGCGGACATACAACAGAAGATTATGCCAAGACCCTAACTCTAGATGTAGAGGAACTGGACGCGCTGTATGCCGACCTTCTGATTGATGTCACATCTTTCTTTCGAGATAAAAAAGCTTTTGGAAGCGTAATTGAAAAGGTTGTTGAACCTCTTGGCAAAAAAATGACACATGACCGCCAAATTCGTGTGTGGGTTCCTGGATGCTCAAGCGGTGAAGAAGCTTATTCTTTAGCAATCGCATTTGCAGAATATGCCCGCAGGCATAATCTGCCTTTAAATTTGAAAATTTTGGCTACTGATGTTCATCAACGTTCATTGGGCGCGGCCGCTCAGGGTATTTACCCCAAAAGCAGTCTTGGGGGATTAAGTGACGAACAAGTCGAACGTTATTTCGACAAACATGTTGATTATTACCAAATCAATCCGAACTTACGCCGTTTGGTTGTATTCAGTCAGCACAATTTATTAAGGGACCCACCCTTTACGCGGATTGATTTCGTCAGTTGCCGCAATGTGTTGATTTATTTCCAAGAAAAAGCACAGGAAAAAACACTCGCGCTGTTCCATTTTGCCTTATCCGTAAATGGTTATCTTTTTCTGGGGCCAAGCGAGTCTCTTAGTAAGCTCGAAGATGAGTTTAAGCTATTGGACAGACGGTGGAATATATACCGCAAATTAAGAGATGTCCGCTTGATTGAAGCTACGTCTTTATTGCCGCGCAATAGTACGACCCCCACCACGACGGCGCAGGAAATGAAGCAACCCTTCCTTACGGGAAGAACAGCTACATTGCAGAGATTTCAGCGCGCACATGGTGAAGCGCTTGAAATTTTGCTGAAACGCTATGGACCCTCCGGCTTTTTGCTCAATAAAGACGGAGAAATTGTTCATGTGTTCGGCCAGGGCGGTGATTTCGTCAAAATTGATGGCGGTATATTCAGCAACCGAATTATCGACCTGATTGATCCGCAATTGGGCTTGGCCATCACAACCGGGCTGGAACGCGTTTCAGCATCCGAAAAACTGACTTATCAACGCCGCGTTATTCTGACTTATGATAACAAACCGGACAAATCGGTTTTAGTTTCCATGGAGTCGCTTTCGGAAAAGAACCAAAGCGGCAATCACATACTTCTGACCTTTGAATCGCCTCGCGAAGTAGAAAAAGATGAAGCCAAAACCGCTAAGTTTTTAGACACGAATGAAACGTCTCATATTATGCAGCAACGCATCTATGATCTGGAACGTGACTTAAAATCAACTGAGCAAAGCCTTCAATCCATGGTCGAAGAATTGCAGACCAGTAATGAGGAATTACAGGCGACCAATGAAGAATTAATGGCGTCCAATGAAGAGTTGCAGTCAACCAATGAGGAACTGCATTCCGTCAATGAAGAACTTTATACCGTCAGCGCGGAACACCAACGCAAAATTGATGAGCTAACAGTTCTTACCGATGACATGAATCACCTCTTACGGGCGACATCGATTGGAATCTTATTCTTGGATGAAAATGAACGCATCCGACGATTTACGCCATCGGCAACAGCCGTCTTCAATTTAATGGGACAAGATATTGGTCGTCCTTTTGAACATACGACCTATCGCTTTAGTAACGTCAACCTCAGAGAAGCTATGGATGAGGTTAGAGCCTCACAAAAACCCTCAGAACATGAAATTGATGTTGATGGTAAACATTATTTGTTGAGCATATTGCCTTACACAACATCCGTGAAAAATGCTTCCGGTATTGTCCTAACAATTGTCGATATTACGGATTGGAAGACAGCCGAGAAGGAACGCAGGGCTCAACAAGAAATATTCAAAGCTGTGGTAAGCGATTTATCTGAGTCAATTTCACGCGTTCGTCTAGAAGACGGGGCTGTCGTGCTCTGTAACGATCTCTTTGCAGAGCTTTATGGCAAGACGGTCGACGATGTGGTGGGCAGTCATCTCAGCCAGACGGTTGGAAAAAATTCGGCTCGTAAAACTCTTGATTTAGTTAAAGGACAGAAACCCGGAGCAACATTGTCCTCTCACTTCACATTAAATCGCGGTCAAAAGGATGAAAAAATTATCCATCGTCGTATTCGTGTTATCGGAGACGAAAAAGGCACCGCAACGGCCTTCCAGGCCGCAAGTTTGGATGTGACCGAGCAATATCGTTATTCAGAAGCCCTCGAAGCGCTAATTGCCGTAGAAGACACGCCGGGCCTTGATTTTGACGAAGCAATTGATCGTATTTTGCAAATTGGCTGTGATTATTTCCAACTAAATAGCGGACAGACTTTCCGAATTGAAGACAAATCCGCAATCATTGAGCATTTACACGGCGACATCGCAAAGCTTGCTAAAAAGGGGCAAGCCTTTGCATTTTCATCAACGTTTCATGGAAGTCTCTCCGATGAACGCGACCCCCTCGCTTTCTCTAATCTGAGCGAATCTAAATTTAAAGATAAGGCTTTGTATAATTACAAAGCTTTCCAAAGCTATATCGGCGTACGCACCATGACGAGTCGAGGACTGTACGGTATTTTGTCTTTCGCAGGAGAAGAGCGCAGCCATAAAGAATTTTCTGCAATGGAATGCACGATGATTCAACTATTGGCGCAATATGTTGGCGCCCTGATGGAACGAAAATTACAATATGCAGCTCTGGAAATTCGTCGAAGTGAATTGGAAAGCGTCAATGAAGGGCTAAACCGTTTTACTTATTTGGCGTCTCACGACCTGCAGGAACCCTTGCGCAAAATTCAACAGAGTGGCGAGTTCTTGAATGCGGATTATGGTCATTTGCTTGAAGATGAAGGCGCCTATTTCCTAAAGATTATGAGGGATTCAGCGGGACGCATGAGATCCTTGATTGATGATTTATTACTATATTCGACATCAGCAAATCAGCCCTTGGATACTCACCCCATCAGCTTCAAAACATTAATTGAGGACGCTAAGTCTGATATGTCAGACAAGATCAAGGAAACGAAAGCTAAAGTCTCTATTAGCTCCATGCCGACCATCTTATGCGATGCAGCTGTCATGAAACAAGTAATTTTAAATATATTGGGCAATAGTTTGAAATATAGAACACCCGATAAACGCCCTGAAATAAAGATTAGCAGTCGTAAGACCAAATCAGAAACCCATATCAGTCTTTGTGACAACGGCATCGGATTAGAAGAGAAGAACCTTGGCAATATTTTTGACCCCTTTGTGAGGTTACACTCAAAGAACGAATATGACGGCTCCGGCATAGGTTTGGCCATTTGCAAATCAGTCTGTGATAGACATGGATGGACGATTTCTGCGGAACAAAATGACGGTGGCGGCACTTGTATACGCATCGGAATACCAAATTCGCATGTTGAATGAGATTATTTCATTGAAAGAGATGTAATGAAAACAGAACCCCAAAATCAGTAATAAAGTTTGTAAAGACGTAACCATGATAAACAAATTGACAATCGTGATGATTGATGACGATGAGGATGACTTATTCCTGACGAAAATCGGCTTTCGAAAAGCCGATTTTGATGTGAATTTTATTGGGGTAAAAACCGCAGACGATCTCTTTGATTACATCAAAAAGAACGGGATTTTATCAATCGATTTGCTTTTGCTCGATCTAAATATGCCGAAACTTGATGGATGGGATGTGTTGGACGCTCTACGCTCTTACCCGGGCTTTGATGATGTCTTAACGTTTATCTTCTCTACATCCAAACGGGATAGTGACCGACATATGTGCGAGGAAAAAGGTGCGGACTTTTATATGGCCAAGCCTTCGAATGCGGAACAGACGGCTCAGTTTATCAAAATTATCGAAAATGAATTCAGCAAGAAGAAGCACTCTGAACATGCTACGCTTGGCGCAGCAAGACGATAGCTGACCTCACGATATCTGGGTAACACTCTCGATAGAGCGTTTTTTCAAAAATTTTTCTTGTTCTTTAACATTCCAGTACAGAATCGTTTTCTTAACAAACATCTGCTTCATGTCGCTATAATTATTATCCGCGATGGCAATATTCACCATCGCCGTGATAATATCTAATTTATAAGGTAAGAATTTTATCTCTTTCAGTAGCGATAATAATACTGTGTCATATTCCAGACTTTCAACCATCTCTGTAAGCTCTAACTTATTCAATGTAAGCCAGTCTCGAACCATACGCTGCGTCATGACAATTTTTGGATCAATCAGAAGAGCCAGTTCACGCATGGAGGACACATAGGCCTCCACCTCCTCAGGCACGACTTTCTTGTCCGCGACAACAATCAAACCGAGTAGGCGAAACAAGTATTTCCACTGCGAAGCGCCGAAATCCCTAGAATGAGACCGGTTATGCACCATTTTGTTGTTTGTTACGATTGTCATGCCAATTTTCCTCAGAATAAATACAATGACGGTTGCGCCTTAACATGATGTAAAGAACTAACAATCTCGCACTATAATTCATCAGAAGTTTTGTCTAGCCACAATTTTAGATAAGAGATTGAAAAATATAGCCGTTTAGCATCTACTAAAAGTTGATTTTAAACTCTTTATGAATGCAAACTGACAATATATGAACGATTTAGTTAATCGAAATTAACGAATTAATACCAGAACACAAACCTCTCAACCCCTTGAAAATAAACCAGTATTTTTGCAAATTCCTCTATTACACCAAATAATAGACAGGAAAATTCTATTGAACTCAAAAGAAACACCCATTTGGTGTTCATCTTCACTCCTCTAACTAACGATCAACGTCGCAAGGCCGCTTTTGGAAATCTTAGGAGCTTGGAATGACAGCATTGTTTTTACCGCTAAAGGTTTTGACGGCTGACACGCCTTTTTTGCGTTTCAAATCGAGATTTACCGCGCAAGTCGGCTCAATTAAACAAAGTATTGCGCGAGATGGCCTTTTTAATCCACTGGTCGTTATAAAGAAAAATAAAAAGTTTGAAGTGGTTGACGGTAAGAAACGATTACAAGCTCTGAAAGCTCTTTCAAAATCCCCTTTATTCAGAAGAGCCTTGACGAAGATACCTTGCATACTGAAAGACCTCTCCACCTCGAAGAAGTGTTCGTCCGCGAATGACCGACCCAGCTTGATGACCGAAGCGGAATTAGCCGAAGCGATTTTAATTGAGTCTCAAAAAGGTATAACGAACACTCAAATATCAGACCGCTTTAATTGCAGCCTCGAAATAGTAGAGGATGCCTCCACACTTCACGCTCTGGGGCCTAAAGTTAGAAAATGCTTCGCAGATGGCTCAATCAATTTGAAACAAGCCGCCGCGTTGGCAACCATCCCCAACCCTGCAGCACAATGGAACCTGTTATTACATTTGGGGCCTTTTGTTTCCGATAAAGCGATAATTGAGGCGATCCGCAACGGCGAAACCGTTATTGAACTTCCGAACGATAATATTCTCATCGTGCCTTCGCGTTCCCCCACCCCTTTACCAAAATTTGGCAGCCCGGTATCTGATACACGGCAAGATATTTTCACGCAGTGTCTTGCCGCCTGATACCAAAGGCTTTCAGGAGTATTTCCCGATAAAATTCTGAAATCTTAACTGCCAATATCGGCGTGTCGTGCACCCCTCCCTAACTGCAACACGCTTCCATAAGGCCGGAACAATCCCGAGTTCCGGCCTTAATTTTTGGAACAAACTCAAAAGACTGATTTTTAAAGAATACCAAAGCCTGCTACGGCTTCATTGGCTGTTATGACCGTTTCTATCAAAGCGGCCTTGGTTCTGATGAGCGAAGCATCTATGGAGTTCACGCGCGTTTGAACTTGCAAAACATCCAATAATGAGCTTTCACCCAAGTCGAATTGTATGGATTCCAATCGCAGCGCTTCATTCGCTGACTCAGACGCGGCTTCCAAATTTACGAGGCTTCTTTGAAGCGTATCGGCGCGGTCATAAGCATTCGTAATTTCGGAGACTGCTCGGCGCAACCGCTCCTCATAATTCAGCAGGTTATTTTCAAGGTTAGCCTCGGCTGCTTCAATACCGGCGTCTATAGCGCCGCCATCAAAAATCACTTGAGAGAGCCCCGCGCTCAGGCGTGCAATATAGTCTCCTGGGTCAAATAAGTCTGAAAATAAGGATCCAGAGCTTAGACTGCCCGTAATATCAAGGCTCGGCCAGTTGGCCAGTTGCGCACCTTTTAAAGCCGCCGCGCTCCCCGCAAGTTGAGCGCGCGCAGCGACTATATCAGGACGACGCTCTAAGACCTGCGCCGGAAAACCACGAGAGGGCAAAGAGACCGGCAAGCCTAGATTCTGCGCCAATTCAATTTCATTCTCCGGAAAATCACCTAAGAGAATAAATAGGGCTCGTTTAGCCGCACGAGCGGCTTGCTTGGTATTCTCGTAACTCGCCAAAGCATTTTGGTAATTAGCTTCAGCAAATGAAAAATCGCCTTTCGCTGTATCGCCTAGTCGATAACGCGCCTCAGAGATACGGCGGCTTTCTGTGAGAAAATCGAGATTGGTCTTCGCCAATTCGACCTGAAGCTGCGCCTCAACCGCCTGAATATAAGCCCGCGCTGTCGCCGCTAAAACAGCTTGTCGTGTATCTTCTGCCAGAGCCTGTTGTAATTGAAGGGCCGCCCGTGATCCATCAATAAGAGTTTGAGTTTGACCGAATATGTCTGGATCCCATCGCCCTGAAAGGCTGAGGCCATAACTATCGCTCGGGTCATCAATATCGGAGAGTAAAGCTGAGGCAGACGCTGTCGCGCTCCCATTAAAACTGGGTTTCAGCCGGGCGGCTGAACGCTTTAAATCAGCCTCAGCCCGTCGCACAAGAGTTTGCGCCTGACGGATATCATAATTCGCCGACTCAGCTTTTTGCAAATATTTAGAGAGCAAAGGGTCATCATAGAGTGCACTCCATTGCGTTGCTCCGACATTATCAGAGGATAACGTCAATAACCATCCTGATGGTATGACTTGGTCGCTTTGCGTTGTACCGCTAACGCTTTCCGATAGGCTGGCACACGCTGATAAAACCAGTATAGACGCCACCGATAGCACGCTGTGGCGTGCTAATATTGGAATGTTTTTGAAACGTCGCCGCATAATCTCTGCCTTATTCATATCTCAACGCCTCTATTGGATTTAATCCGGCCGCGCGTCTGGCCGGAAGAAAACCGAACACAACACCGATTAGCAGTGCGGCTCCAAATGAGATCAAGGCCACAGATGGACTAAATACCAAAGTGACATCCATGGATTTCATTGCAAATTTGGACATGTAGAAGCCGAGCGCCAATCCGACGATACCTGACAAGACGCAGAGTAATAAGGCTTCTGTCAGAAACTGGTTCATAATGTTTGACTTGCGAGCCCCCAAAGCCATACGAAGTCCGATTTCCCGTGTTCGTTCAGTAACTGAAACTAACATAATATTCATGACGCCCACACCGCCGACTAAGAGCGAGATGGCTCCCATGGCCGCTAATAAAAAGCTCAATGATTTCGTTTGTTCAGCGGCCTGTTGCTGCCATCCGCGTGACGAAAAAATCCGATAGTCAGGCGGGGCTCCCACCTTTAAGTCGCGGGAACGACGCAATACAATGTTAATTTCTTGCTCAATCACGTCCAAATTTGCACCTAATTCTCCGACGACTTTTAGGTTATTAACGTGATTTTGCACGAAGCGGTTTCCGCCTATCACACGCTCGCGAGCGACAGTGATGGGCGCCCACACGAAAAGGTCGTCATTGCCAAAAGAAATATTACTGTCTGGCTTGGTCGTCACCCCTTTGACAGTGAAGGCCACATTATTGACTTTGACTGTCTGTCCAATCGGGTTTTGGTTGTCGAATAATCGCTGTTGAATACCTTCACTTACCACAACTACAGGGCGACGCGTCTCGATATCGGCATAAGAAATATTCTCTCCGATCTTCATCTCTCCTCCGCCAGAGCGTAATTGATCCGGGTCCACCCCCAAGAAGTTGGCAGAGACGTCATTTGTATCTGTCGCAATGGTATAACTGCGCCCTGTCAGCGTCCCTGTCGCCGCAAACACACCATTAATTGCACGAAATTCTTTCACATCTTGTTCCGTAAACGGCATGGCAGGGCGGCTTTGCGAGGATCGTCTACGGTTCCAATCCGGCCAGACTTGGATAGTGCGAGTCGAAATTGAATTTAGGCTTTCCTCGACTTGCTTCTTTGCCCCCTCACCAAGCGCGAGCATGGCATAAACTGCGGCCACCCCGATGATTATGCCCAAGGATGTCAGTAAAGACCGCAAAGGTCTTTCAATGATGGAACCGGCCGCCAAGCCTAATGTGGATAAAGCACTCATGCGGCTTGCCTCAACGCATCTGATACAATTTTACCGTCGCGAAACTCAATCACACGACCAGCATAGGCTGCGACTTCATCCTCATGTGTGATAACAATGATTGTGATACCACGTTTATTCAGGTCTTGCATCAACGCCATAATGTCTTTGGACGTTTGACTATCCAACGCACCTGTCGGTTCATCTGCGAGCAGGAGTTGCGGGTCTCCGGCCAATGCTCTGGCAATTGCAACGCGTTGTTGCTGTCCACCCGATAATTCCGTTGGCTTATGATCTGCACGATCTGCCAACCCTACGAGCGATAACGCATTTGTTGCGCGCTCAAGCGCGTCTTTCACTTTTGGCTTTCGATAAGATAATGGCAGCGCCACATTTTTCTTTGCTGATTTTTTGGGTAGAAGTTGGAATTGCTGAAAAACAAATCCAATTGTTCGGTTTCTGAAATCTGCCAGCGCCTTGCTCTTCTTCCGCCCGATTTCCTCACCTGCAATGCGGACTTCGCCCGATGTGGGTTGATCCAACGCCCCCAACATATTCATCAATGTTGATTTTCCTGAACCGGAGGATCCGATAATGGCAACAAACTCGCCTGCATTGATATCCAAGCTGACGCCGTCCAAGGCTCGCACCTCGGTTTGTCCCATCTTATAAATCTTTGTCAGATCCCGACAGGAAATAAGCGGTGTCTGGGAGGCGTGGTCAGCCATGTTCAAAACCTAGCCTCGTCTGCCGCCCGGACGTCCGCGAGGCCGACCGCCGCCACCGTGGCGACCAATTCCGGTGACAACTTCATCACCCTCTTTCAAACCTGAAACAACTTCTACGAATGAACCATCTGAAAGGCCTAAGCCAACATCAATTTGGCGCATTTTATCGCCCGATTTGACCCATAATTGCACATCACGGATTTGCGCATCAGCCTGAACCAATCTGCGGTATTCTTGATATTCCGTCGAGCTCAGTTCTTTTTTGATAATGTCATCATAGGTTTCGCGTAACTGCTTTAAGCGAGAAACACGCCGCCAAGTTTGGGTCGGGTCAGCAATTTGCTCTCTGAGGCTGACAGTTTCGTCGGCCATGCGGGACATAATGGTTTCAATACGGGAAGATGCCAGACCCAAATCCGCCATCCTTTTTTGCGTTTTGGGGTCCAAACTTTCAGACTTTCCTTCATCTGTCTCTTCCACTTTCCAAGATTTAATTTGGTCAGGCGTCGGACGAAAGCGTTCAGCCGTCGCCGGAATACGCAATATGTTTTGTTTCGAATTTGTCGTAATCTGCAAATTTGTTGTCATACCCGGCATTAATGCTCGGTCTTCATTGTCCGAATTGATCACCGCTGTGTAGGTTACAATATTGCTTTGCGTTTGCGATTTTAAACGAAGTTGATCGACGCGCCCTCTAAAGACACGTCCGGGATAAGCATCCACACTAAACGTCACTGGATCTCCTTCATCCAAACCCGAAACGTCGCTTTCAACGATTGCGGCATCAATTTTTATCTTAGATAAATCGCCCGCAATTTTAAATAATTCAGGAGCAGAGAAGGACGCAGCAACGGTTTGGCCCGGATCAACGAGACGCTCGATGACAACACCATCAATGGGGGAACGAATCTTGGTCCGAGATAAATCCACACGCGCAGTGCGGAGATCAGCTTCCGCTTGTTTCAATGAAGAACGCGCCCCGGCCAGTCGCGCTTTCGCGAGGTCCAAATCTGCAGCAGCTAATTGCATGGAACGCTCTGTTTCTTCTAGCTGTGCTTGGGAAATTGCATTTTCGGCGTAAAGCTGTTCACGTCTGTCAAGCGAACGCTTCGCTTGGGCCAAATTGACTTCCGCACGTTTTAACGATGCCGTATTAATGCGAATATCGGAACGCCGATTTTCGACTTGCGCCTCTGACTGCGAAACACGATTTTCAAGATTTTCCGGATCTATAACCGCCAATATGTCACCTGTTTGAACTTCGGAATTAAAATCGACATCAACCGTCAATAATTTTCCAGACACCTCAGAGCCCACTTGCACGGTAATGTCGGGCCTGACCGATCCTGTTGCATTGATGATTTTGGCAATTTCGCCCCTTGTTACCTGCCCACTCTGCAATGAGGGAGCTGCTGCTTCCGCATTGCTTTGCGCGGGTGGCTTCCCCGTTGCAGCACCTTCCGCATTTCCACATCCGCTCAGTCCTGAAACGGTTATAAGCGCCAAAAATGAGAGGGATAAAGAGTTTCTAATGTGATGAGTTACAAGAACTTTGGAATAATCAGCCATAAGAAACTCACAATATGAAAAAGTTCAGAATATTGCGGGATATTTGCAAAATTTCTGAAGGACAACCAAGCTATAGACTATACGCCTAAGCCCGCAATCGCGTTTTTCAAATGACAAAAATTTATATGTCGAGTTTTATAGAAGTGTGTCTTCCATCAGACCAAGCTCTATCAACAAAGGAAAGTGGTCAGAACCATGCGCTTTCAGGCGAGACATTGAAATTAAAGAAAAATGTTTAGAATGAAAAACATGATCTAGGGGCCAACGAGCCAGAGGGTTTTTTGCATTGTAACTATTATAGAGCCCACGTCCGATACGCGGGTCTTGTAAGCCGCTCATTCTCAGAAAGGCTTTCGTTGTTGTGGACCACCCGACATCATTCAAGTCTCCTGTAACGATTACGGGGCCGCGAAAATGACCCACTTCATTTGCAACAAATAAAAGCTCTTTATCCAAATCGGCTGTATCATCCTGCGGGCGGGGTGGACGCGGATGAACGCCATAAAAGCGCAGAACACGCGCGTCCTTATCCGAATCAAGAGACAGATCAAACGTTAGAGACGGTATATGATCTTGAACCAGATAACGCTCCTGAATATCGACAATAGGCAATTTGGAATAGAAGAGCATGCCGTTATAATCCGGCAAAGGCAGTTCATATTGGTAAGGGTAATCTTGCGCAAGAGATGACAAACCTTCTCGCCAAGTTTCATCCGTCTCAACTAAAAAAACTAAATCAGGTTTGCTGTCCCGAATTTGCTGAAGGTAATCCCCATGATTTTGATTATCCATCAATACGTTTCCAACGAAAAGCCGAATGGATTTATGAGCTTGTCCAACGATATGCGAGCGTGTTTGCTTTGACCAAACTTTTGTGAATGGCAAAACATCCGTTAAACAAGCCAGAATGCCGACACCCATAAAAAAAATCAGCCCGATGCTAAGCGCAGATTCGTCTCCAAAAAAGATTTGTAGAAAAATTAAAATCAGTAGAACGAAAATAAGTTGTAGTCGCGCATACGTCCAAGCGCGGAGCCACCAGGTTTGCTCTCTCATATAACGAATAAATGTACCCAAAATGAAAAAGGCAGAAGTAATATGTAACGCGATGATGAACATTAAACCTTAACCCATGAAAAAACCGCCTTAACAGGCGGTTTATCAGAAATCATCATAAATGATGATTTTAACGTGTTGGATTATCCGCCGGGTTATCCTTTTCCGGGCGATCAATATCCAAAGTCGGCACATCAATGGTCTCTGTCTTTGTGCTCGCATCAACATCCACCGGAACTTCGACTTCGATTGTCTTTGTTTCTGTCTCAACATCCATTGTCGGTACTTTTACATCAACTTCTTTTGACTCGACGCTGACGTCAGCCACATCGACATCAAATTCAGGCATTTGACCTTCCGTAACGTCCATCTCTACGGCCGGGAGCCTCGCTTCTTTTGTCTGGTCAACATCTACTAGGTAGAGACCCGCGGCAGCAATCGCTGCGATCGCGACAGTACCCAACAGAATGCCAGCAATTTTACCACCACTTCTTTTGGTCGTTTCGTTATTATAATTTGAGTTTTCCATTATTTTTCCTTCTGCTATATTGAGTTTGGTTGATTTAATATCAGTTTATGCGGATTTCGGCCCGATAAAGAACCAGACAATCAATCCGACTAATGGGAAAAATAGAACGAACAACGTCCATAAAACTTTCGCCAAGCCGGATGCTTGTGATCCGACAATATTGATGATCGCCCAGATGGCGACGATAAGATGAAGTAGTCCTAATAAACCTTCTAACATTTTTCTCTCCATTAACTGACGCACTGTCTGTGCCTCTCGAAATATCAACGGCGTTATCTAATTTTGGTTCCAAAATAGTATTTCAGAAAATTATTTATTTGAATATTCAGTTGTCTAGCGCTTCGATGATATGTTCATACGAAAAAGTTTCATGACCACCTATAAAGGTTATGTCATCGACGCCCAAAAAACCAAATATATGAGATAAATAATCACTTGCGAAATCAATATCAGATCCAATCTCTGTCGCAGACGATGAGAATGTGACGATCAAACTTTTGTCATTTAAAAGCCCTTCGAATTCTCCCGATTCATTTTTAAATGTCTGCCCAGGGAATGTGACCAAGTCTATCCAAGCCTTAAGAGAAGCCGGAATTGTGAAATTATAAATGGGACATGAAATGACGTAACAATCATTTTGCTTCAGCTCTTCTATCAATATCCTTGATAGTGAGACCGTTGCTTTATCATCCTTCGTATAGTTCTCAGGATTCTTAGATTTTACTTTCACCCACTTTTTGTCGACAAACGGTAAGCCTTGCGCCAAATCGCGCACTGTAACTTCAACATCGCCTTGATGCGCAGAAATATACTTTATAACCATATCTGCATATTTCCGACTGCTGGAATCCTTGTGACGGGCACTCGCATCAATACGTAAAATGTTCTGACTCATATACGCCTCTGGAAAATTTGAATTGATTGAGTTGGCTCGAAGATTCGAAAACTCCAATCCTTAAATGCTCTTATCTAATGTACGCTGTAGAAACGAAATTTGTTCCTAGGAATTGAACAGGAAAAACAGTGCTTTAAATGTCCAAAGCCCATGGAAGCAGGCAAGTCATAAAAACTTTCTATGGAACCGTATTGGAGTTTGAGAATTGTAAAAGTAGAAACATTAACACGGATTAATCATGATTAAGTCACTTTCCATCACAGCCATTCTATTTTTTATAATTAGTTTTTGCATGACTGCCGTTGTGAAGGGGCAGCAGTCGGAAAAGCTTGTGTCATTGAAACCTAACTACGGAACTGTTATAGAAAACCGATTGGCAAATGTTGAAGATTGCGGGAATGCCAATCTTCCGCTTTATTTTCACGGTCAATATATCACTACACATTCCGCCGAGGCCTTGAATAACGCCTATATGATGGCCGCTGCCTGTGACATGAATGACATCAATATTCAGATTTTTGTAACTACAGAAAATATGGATGTTTCAAAAGGGATAACAAAATCGCTTAAAAGTCACGTCAAAGCTTTGGGTATGGAAAACACGACAAACTTCGAAATAATTTTTACAGAACCCGACACGATGAAATTAAACGGTCACTCTGCTACCGTCTCCTTTAAAGGCGAAGCGCCAAAAGTTTAATTGTATATCGCCACGATTATCGGTATTGAGCTTTAGCGCCTTGAAAGAAAGACTCACATGAATCCGCTCATTAATCGTGTCAGCCAGTATATTGACGTTGATAGCGAGGCTTTCCAAAGCATTGTTCGTCTCCCTCACCGAATAGAAACCAAAGAAGCCGGACAGGATATTGTCGTCGAAGGCGAAAAAGTAGATTATATTTTCTTGATAGAATCAGGCTGGGCTATTCGCTATCGGATGCTGGATGATGGCCGCCGTCAAATTATCAATTTCATGTTAGCTGGGGACTGTTTCGACTTAATGTCGATTAATAGAGCTAAATCCGATCACAGCGTTTCTGCGGCAACAAAAGTTACATTGCGACGTATTAAAGCCTCTGACTTTTTGCGGGTCATCGCGGGTGAATCCCAACTGGCGACCGCATTTTGGTGGGTTGCCATTCAGGAAGAAGCTATTTTAAGGGAGCAAATCATCCGGATTGGTCGCCGGACCGCCAGAGAGCGCATTGCGCATTTAATTCTGGAACTCAACCGGCGAACGTCTATGGCCTTTGGCGCAGATGGGGACATACTTCACTTCCCGATTTCACAAACACATATTGCAGATGCGCTCGGATTATCCGTTGTCCACGTCTCACGTACACTGACGCGGTTGAAGTCTGAAGGACTTATCAAAACCACACATAACAGCGTTGAAATATTAGAGCGTGATAAGATGGCTGAAATGTCGGACTTTGACAGCCGTTACATTCATATGGAAAAACTTACGTTGAGATGAGAAACGCTCATCTCCAACAAGGCTAGAAATCTCGTTTCCACTTTAAAGAAAGAGCTTGCTCATTATCGGCCCGGATTCTGGACCGAAGGGCTATGTTTTTCCGAATTTCCCAATCAACGATAGCCCCCGTTTGATCTGGGCCTGCCCCTGAGAAAACCTGCAGATAGACGTCTTTTGCTAAATATCGGCCACCGACAATCTGCGCGCTGCCATCAGGATTGAAGTTCACACTCAACTGGCCAATACCAAAAGCGTCACGTAATCCTCCTAACAAATCAAACCCGCCTCCGGCGCCACTAAATTGCGCTAAAGCGCCAGCTAACTGCGCGGCTTCAATTGTTGATAATTCTGTGGCCGAACGCCCGAAAAGAAGGGCCGATAAAATTTCATCCTGCGGGCGTTCAGGCGTACTAGATAATTCTATTTTTGGATCTTCCACTGTGCCGGTAATATTCACGAGTGCGTCTAAATTTTGCGTCTGCGTGATTGCTTCAAAGGCAATACGAGCTTTTGAAAGTTCCCCGTCAAATTTTATTTGTCCGCTCTCGAAATCTAAAGTCTTTCCGGCAATCTTATATCCGCCTCTGATAACATCCGCTGTTCCGTAAAATAAAGGATCTGTCAGCGTCCCTTTTAGATCTGCCTGAATTTCCATTTCGACATCGACGCCTCGACTACGTACATATATGCGCCTTGGGGCATTGATTTTTACATCAAGATTTATAGGCGAACGCGCCTTTGGTTTTTCAATTCTTATCTCTTTTGTCTGCTTATTGATCTCTTCTGCATCAATTTCAATCACACTAACCGTGCCGCCTACAAATTGTTTAACTTCGGCTCGATTTATGGTGATGTCGCCTTTCAGCTCCGCATCATCTTGACGGCTGACAAAATTCAAATCACCTGTTACTTTAGCTTCGATATCTCGTCTGTCCAAAGCTCTAAAGTTTTGAACACTAATCTCTGTTTGGCCGATAGGTCTACCAAATTCTGCAAGCTTGAATGCGCCTTGCCCCGAAAGTCGTCCGTCACGACTATCTGTCAGGAAGACATCTTCTACGACAAATTCATTATTGGTGAAATTAAGCCCGAAACGCCCCCCTTTAACTTGCGTGCCTAACTCAGGGACTTCGAACTGCAAATCTTGACCAGAAGACCGTCCATTAATTTGAGGGCGGTTAAGAGTGCCGGACAACTCTACATTAGCATTCACTTTGCCGCCCAATTGCGCTTCGCTAGGCGTCACTAAACCAAATATTGACGCCGCCATTCCTTCGGCATTGAGCTGCCCTGTCAATTGAGCGTCTTGATTTGGGCGAATTTCAGCAAGAGATTGAGCACGCTTTATCGGAATGGATAAATCACCTCCCGCAGTAAAGCCCAATGTAGAGCTGGCCTCCAATTGCGTCATCACGGCTCCAGGCTCCAAAGAGGCTGTCACCACAGCATCTAAACCCGTCGTTTTTTTGGCATCAAACCCGCGCCAATCCTTCAGATTGATGACAATGTCACCGCTCGGGTCTGTCCCTTTGCGACTTTGCATATTCATTTGGGCCGATAAACGTCCGCGGGTCTCGCTGAAAACCTCAGGCAATGGCAGCAATGTGACTGGCAATGATCTAGCCTCTAAAGCCAATACCTCCTCGCCTCGGGCTCTGCTGTATTCCACATCTAGCGCCCCATCACCAACGCGTAATGGCGCCTGCAATTTTATGGCGCCTTCTTCATAAGTGAGGAAAAGTGGCTCAATCGTATCCACATCGATATTCCCGTAACGGAATTGTAGCGGTGTTTTCAGTTCATAAATTGGGCCGTCTCTCTCGACAGAGAATGGAGCAGCCAAAACGAAAGGGCGAGCTATAAGTGTTTTCGACCTTTGACCTTCAGCTTCAACACGGCCCTGTAGCGCAGAAAACGTTCCTTCAGCCGAAGCAGATAATTTATCAATTTCAAAATCAGCATAGGCGATATTTTTAGCGTCTGCTGTAAAAGACAATCCTTGCTGATTACCAATATTTTCGAAATCAATGCCGACCTGCGCATACTGCCCCTCTTGCTCCGGTAATCTTAGATCAACCGCACCAGTCACAATTCCATTTTGCGCAAGGGCAAGAGCCCCCACAGCCTCTAAGCGACCCACAGAGATTTGCAGATCAGACATGGCATAGCTATTGGGTTGTGAAACGAATTGCGCACCCGCAGATAAATCACCCCATTGCGTGTTCGCATTAATTTGTAACGGCCCTTTTGGAGCCTCTAAAACATCTATTAATTCAGTTCTCACCCGCACAGATTCAAATGATTGGTCGCGTAGGCCCACCTCACCCAAGCGAGCATCCAAACGGAGTTCGGGGGCTTCATGCGTCCCGTTGATTTCAAAACTTGCCTCCGCCCCCTCTTCGACCGACACAGATTGAAAAGTGACTGGGGCGGATAAAACCAGTTCCCCTTGTAAATCCAATTTACGCCCGACATCACCACTTAATATATCGCCACTGATGGCAGCCCTAAGAATATCTCCAGAGATAACGGCTTGCGAAATACGTAGGCCCTGATCTTGTGGAGACATATCGGCTTCGAACACAATATTCGATCCGAGTAGCTGCCCAAAAGGTCCTGAGAAGGATGTCTCAGTCTGAAAAACGCCATCCGTCGTCAAAGCGAAGAAAGAGGTCTCCGTCTTTTCCACTTGATAATCCGCTTTCAGTGTACCAGTCGGGATAGAGCCGAGAGGTCTCGTCTTGACGGAAAGTGAACCCTTTAAATCGGTTTGGTTACGGTCTAGCGTCAAATATCCTGAACTGCTCACTGTTGAAGGTCCGCTTTTCACGATGAAACTCTCAAAACTCAAACGTCTCTTTTGGGAATCAAAAATAGCTTTCACTTTTGCATTGCCTGACGTCCCGATTTCTATTGGTTGCTGAGACCTCAAACGAATGTTTTCGGCCTCTATATCCGTTTGAATGGAAATAGTCCCATTTGAGTCTTGCGAGAGTTTCAAAGGTCCTCTGGTGCGTCCCATATTGATTTGAGGCGTGCTCAAGCCCTGAACGGCAATCTGTCCATCAAACGCATAGGGCGCTTTAATTTTGACCTTACCCTTGGCTTCAACGCCTTCCATAAAAACCGCTTCCGGAAAAGGTAAAATGAGGTCTGGACGGGCAAGATTTAATTCCATGTCGACACTGTCAGGATACCAATTCTTTGCGGTTTTACCTTTTATATCAGGCCTCATCCCCTCAGCCTTGAATGATACACCGGGAGCCATCGCTGTGATGACAAAAGGTGAGTTTTCAGCCTCTCGCTGCATCTGCATTCTTGCCTCGATTTTCGCGCCTAAAGCCGTTTCCAGACTGTCAAGTTCAGGCCACGGTGCAATGTTTAAAAACGTGTCCGCTTTAAGGGCTGTTTCAGTCCAAATTAAATCGGTTGAGGCAATTTGATTATCACCAAAATTCAGGCGCAGATAACCTTCACCGCTTTTCACATTTCCGCCAAGGCGACCTTCGCCCGTTACGCCCTGCCCGGCAGGAGCTTTTAAAAGCGTCGACATTACGCCGCCGGCCTGTCCTTGGACTTCAAAGAAGCCTTCCATTTGCCCTTGGGGTTGCCGATCAAAATTTAGAACAAGTCTGTCCGGATCTCCTACATTATCAGTGGCTTTTAACTCTGATTGAATGGCGAGATTGTCTTCAACGAAAAACTTCCCTGCCACTTTCAAATCCGTGTATCGTCCTATCACAGACTCTTCTAGCTTCAGAGACGCTACTTCAAATTCTTTTACTGTGACTTTTGGTAGTTCAGAGTCAGTTTTCGACGGGTTCAGAACAGGCTGTCTTAAAACAGAGGTGGACTGGACGCTGATACGGTCAATCCACAAATGAGACCGTAAATACTGCAAAGGTTTCCAGTCGAGCCTCAAATTTTGGGCTTTCAGCCAGACACCTTGTTTGTCACGCAAGGTCAGGGATTCGATGGTGAGACTTTTTAACGGGTCACCGGATAAACCCGATACCTCCATGCTTTCGATAGGGCCAAAGCCCCGACTGTTTATCTGCTTTTCTATGAACCTTGCCCCGGCGGATGTGGTGATAAAAACACGTAGAGAGACCAAAATGAATGCGGTAAAGAGCAATAAAAACGCGCCGCCCCACAAAAGCCGTTTCAGCCATGATGTTTTACTGCGTTCGACTGACTTAGGCCTTTCCATCTTTTCAGTACGCGACATTAAAAGGCCTGCCCGATTGAGAGATAGATTTGAAAATCAGCGTCTCCTTCCCGCTTATTAAGGGGAATGGCAATATCGGCTCGCAAAGGCGCAAAGCTCGTAAAATAGCGCAGGCCAATTCCTGCACCATACCGTATATCTTGTAAATTGGGTAAGTCATTGCGGGCCACACTACCCGCATCAACAAACGCCACGGCCCCAAAAGGGCTATCTCCACGATACCGTAATTCCGCGCTCAACTCTGTGATAGAGCGTCCACCAATTTCGTCGCCATCGGCATTCACAGGAGAAATAGATTGATATCCATATCCTCGGACAGAACCGCCCCCGCCGCCATAAAACCGTCTATTCAGAGGCACAGCTGGTTGATCTGCTCCGAATAATGTTCCGACCTTGGCGCGTCCGGCGACGACGAAACTGTCAGAAATGCGTTTATAACTACTTGCGCCCGCTTCAACCGTTGTGAACAAACCTTTTTGATTCCCGAAATTATAGGTCGGTATAACACTTGCCTCAGCAAATATACCTTTGACAGGGTTCAAAATTGAGTTGCGTGAGTCATAAGTAGCCGTGCCCAATCCATCAATCAGATACGCGGTCACGTCTTGCCCGTTCTCTTCGAAGCGTGAAGCTTCCAACCCAATACCTAAACCAAGCTTAAAACGACTGGAAACTTTCTGCGTCATCAAAACCGTTCCGCCAACACGCTCTCCTTTGAAGGCCTCCGTATCTTCTCTGGCGACCTCCGCGCTTAAGTCCAATGCCCGGTCTTCGCGAAAAAGATAAGGTATATTATAATCTGCGCCGAAGCGAATTTGGTTGGTTTTCAACGATGTTGATAAGGTCAATGTTTGGGCATAGCCGACAAAGTTCCGCCGTTCATATGTCAAGTCCACCCCGCTCCCATCCGTAGTGCTATAACCAATCTCCCCACTGACTGTATTCTTATGCCCTTGCTCAACATTGAGCAGAACATTGCGTGTGACAGTTCCGTCTCCATTTGGGATTTTCTCATCTGCTAATATGGCTGTTGCACTGTCGAAGACATTCGTACCGATAATACGCGATGTCAGACGGTTCATCTCCCGATCTGAGAAAATATCCCCCTCTTCAAAAGGGGCCACCAATTTTGGCCAGGATTTGACAATGTAAGCCGACCCTGTTTGTTTAATTGCTCCGAAACGCGTTTTATTGCCGACAGAAAAATTAAAAGTCACATTCATGTTTTGAGTGTCATGGTCGACGACCACTCTACGGTCGAGAATTTGCGTTTCAGGGTAACCATTGGCTTTCAGATAATTCACAGCGCGCAACTCTGCGGCGACAACACTCGGCGCTAATGCCGTCTGGCCCGTTGACAAATTAATCACTTTATCAACCTCGGTAATTTTATCCGGAGAGTTTCCGGAATAGTTTACCGTAATCTTGCCGAATGAAAATTGAGGGCCAAGCTCTATATCCAAAATTGGCCTCGGAGCTTTCTGTGTTGAAACCTCTTCATCCAGAGGCACGGATTCAAGCCTGACGTCAATTTTCGCTTTATAATAGCCACGGGAACGTGCGACGCTATAGGCTTGCTCCAAGGCTTTCTCAGCCCGTCTCTGTGCTTGAGCCAATGAACGTGGCGACTCTTCAACCTCTCCCAGAACATTTTGCAGAAGTTCACGAAAGTCTTGGGACATCTCACCTTCAATTTTTGCTAAAGGTTCATCAGCATAACAAGGCGTGCTGACGCCGTATATCAGCAACCCCAGCAGTAGCGCTTTTTCCGCAGCGCTCCGCTTTGCTCTCACCCTTTTCATGTGCATATGTTAGCCCATACACACCAGAGCGTTAATGGTTCCAGAATTTAAAGCAGGTCAGGGCAAAGTTTTATTGTAAGTCCTGACTCATTATAGGGTGCAATTTACAATGGCTCCACAGCCGTGGCCAAAGCCAGATTAACATATTGAACCAATCGCGCCCGACGGGTCGAAACCAATTGCGCCTCAATAAATGAAACACGTTGCTGCACTGATAAAACGTTCAGCAAATCAGTCTCCGCTGACTCATAACGAAATTCTGTAAATTGCAGAGCCTTATTAGCGCTCTCCAAAGCCTGTTCCAATGACAATTCCTGATCTGATAAAATGTGCCCTTGATCAAGCTGCTGCTCAACATCGCGAAAGGCCTGCAGAGCCAAGTCCTGATAATCTGCCAAAGCCTCATCGATATTAGATTGTGCAATCGAAATATCCGCTTTTCGGGCTCCACCATCAAATATAGGCGCTGTAACACTGGCCAGTAGCGTGGACGCGATAGAGGTTGGGTTAAAAATCTGTCCGAGGACATTGGATTGTCCGCCTAAACGACCGCTCAAACTCAGATCAGGCAGTTTCGCTTTACGGCTTGCCTCATGGGTCCGAAAAGCGACCCTAACTCTGAATTGTGCGGCTTGCAAATCAGGCCTTTGCGTTAAAAGGTCTGCAGGTTTTCCAATTACATCCAAGGCCGGAAGCGTTGGCAGGGATGTAGAAGAGAGCTTGTCAGCCTTTGGGTAATCGCCCGTCAAAACTTCTAAACGCCTGAGCGCATTTCGAGCATCTCCTTCGGCACGATTGAGAGAGACCCGAGCACTCGCCACATCCGCACGGATCAGCGAAATATCCTGCCCTGAGCGCAAGCCTCTTTCATATTGGACGAGTACGAACCCTAATGTTTTGTTGAGAGCATCTAGGTTCCGCGAAGAAACGTCCGCTAATCTGTTTGCTTCAATTGCAAGGAAATAATTCTCAGCAATATTGGCGGCCAATAATTGCCGTCCGGCCTCTAAATCGGTTGCTGCTGCCTTCTCGCCTAGCTCTGCTGCCTTGTCGCGATCATCTAGACGACCCCATAAGTCCGGTGCCCATGAAACATCTAAACCCGCATCGACGCTCGCAGTATCTTGGGATAACTCTTTTAAGAAACTCGTGCGTGACGCACCAATGCTTGCGTTGACAAAAGGCGATAACTGAGCCCTGCTTTTTGTTGCCAAAGCCGTTGAACGGTCCAGCCTACTCCGCAGTTTTTTGAGGTCTGGATTCTGAATATAAGCCCGCTCGACGAGGTCGTTAAGTGTGATATCGTCCAACTCGGTCAACCAACCTGTGAAACTGATTGGAGAGGTATTGGGCTTAGGCTCAGGCTTAACCTGCCACGCCTCTGCCACACGCGCTAAAGGAAGCGCTAAATGTGTTTCAGCGGACAATCCGGCTTGTGTCGTTGCACAAGCCGAGAGAATAAGCGCTGAGGAAAGGTAAGAGAGGACAGATGACTTATTCACTTTTCAAGACCTCCGCTGGTTTCACACGCGCTGCGCTAAATGCTTGTCCGCCTACAGCAATCCAAGCAATGAAGAGCGTGAAAAGAAAACCTAGCGCCCATGGTAAGGGACTTAACTGAATGTGTTGCATGAAGCCGTTTAGATAAGTCCGCGCGGCATAATAGGCCACCGGCCAAGCAATGATATTACCGATCAAAACAGGTCGCGAGAAATCACGGATTAGCAATGTCGTAACCTCCAACGTGCTCGCTCCTAAAGTCTTGCGAATACCGATTTCATGGCGCCGTTGAATGGCTGCGAAAACCGCCATTGCAAACAAGCCCATTGCCGAGATAATTAAAGCAATCAGAGACAGGCTCGTAAATCCGGAATTAATGCCTTCGTAAGTCCGGAAATTGCGCTCGAATTCATCATCGACGAAGCGTGTCGTCACAGCACCGTCGGGGAAGCGTGATTTTACAACTCGTTCGATTGCTTCCAACCCTGCTTTGATATTGTTTCTATCGATGCGCACGAGAGGATTATTGCCACTGAAGTTTGAGAGTTGATAAAAATTGGAACGAACATCACCAATTCCATATACAAGGGGTATCGTTTCAACCACGCCGATCACCACATAGGTAGGATCTCTTTCGAATGATTCTCTTAAATGTGGCACGAGATAGAGAGGTTGACCAATGGCGGCTTCGGGACTTTGAAAGCCCAACGCCTCTACATAATTTCTGTCAATGATAACTGAAATATCGGTATCGGAGAGGTCGGCATTATCTTCATCAAAAGCAGGCTCTCCCCAACTCTCAATGGCAGGGTCAAATCCGCGTCCCGCAATAAGGTCCACTTGGAAGGTTTTTAGAAAATCAAAGTCTACATAGGTTGTAGTGCTCTGTGCCGCATCTGCTCCGATTTCTCGTGAACGAGTGACCTCCATATAATTCACATAACCCTGCCAAGGCACATAATTGATACCGCTGACAGATTTAATGGCGGGCTCGTTCGATAAAGCTTCCCTTAGGTCACTAGGGCCAGTTTGCACTGAGGCACCATCTACAAGTGCCACAACCGGGTCTTTTTCAGGTTGAAGTGCAATATCACGCATATAGCGATTTTGCTGCCCTACAACTAAAACCAGAATTAGCAAGGTACTGGCAGCGGCAAACTGAATAGCCACAAGTATTTGTGTCAGAACTTGATTGCCGCTTTTTATTTTCCCTGACCGCAAGGCTTCTACAGGGCGAACCCGTGACAGGAAGGCCACAGGATAAAGGCTTGCCAAAATACTGACCCCCATGACCAAAGCTGTGAGTACGGGCAGGAAGAGCGAATTCCGCCGGATGCCGTTTAAAAGGTCAATTCCCGCTTGAGCATTCAATATCGGTGAAATCAGGACGATCAAAATCAAAGCCAAGACACCGGCAATGATTGTCAGTATCAATGCCTCCAGCCAATATTGAAGCATGACACTATTGCGCCCTGCGCCAACAACTTTGCGAAGCCCGACTTCTTTGGCATAGCCCGCAGCCTGTGCTGTGGCTAAATTGGCGTAGTTGATACAAGAGACAAGCAAGATAATGAGACCCATGCCGAAAAGCACGCCCGTTACCGTGAAGAAATGAGATTGGTTCTGAAAAATGCGGTTATCTAACTGTTTGGTTTGTAGATCTTTTAATGGCATTCGGCCAAACCAAATACGCTCCAACATATTGCGTTGCACCTCTGGGATTCGGCGCTCCGACATTGTAGCGAGTTGTTTATCCAACTTCGCTTTCACTTTAGCCGTATTGGTTTCGGGCAGGAGCATATAAGTCAGCGCGCTGACACCCAACCACCATTCTGTGTCCGTCTCACTCGGTTCTGGCCACTTACGCAAATATTCAAACCGTTGAATGACGCCCGGTTCATCCCCCATATGTGAGGGTTTGGGAATCTCTCCGATCACACCGACAATTGTGTGAGTCTCTTCTGCATTCACGACAACTGATTTCCCTACGGGATTTATATCACCAAATAAGCGTTTCGAGGCACCTAGGGTAATGATGATATTTTCGCGCGTTACTAAGGCTTGGTCGGCAGAGCCATAGATAAAATTAAAATCAAAAATATCAAAAATATCACGATCCGCCAAGGCCCCATAAATACTGATACTTTTCCCTTCGCTTGATAAAGAGCTGTCCCCTCCGCGTGTTAACCGGGCAACCGCCTCCAATTCAGGAACATCTTCTTTGACATATCGCGCCGCAGGTGAGGCCGTGACGGGGTTATCACGTGGAACGCGTCCTTCAGCCTGAAATTGTTGTGTCAGAACATAAGTGCGATCAACATTTTCGAAATGGCGGTCGCTTTGTTGCCAATAAGACGACATTGCCCAAGCCGTTAAAAAACAAGCCAACCCCAAAGCTAAGCCGAAAATATTCACGGCTGTAATCATGGGGGAGCGGATATAGTGCTTTATAGCACTGGAGAAGAAATGCGCTAACATTACGCCACCTCCGCTTTATTAGATTTCCCGTCATCGAGAATGCGGCCATCAAGCATACGGATAATTCTATCGGCCTGGCCCGCATCTTTTTCGGAATGCGTCACCATAAGGATGGTCGCCCCTTGTTCATTTAGGAGACCTAGTAATTCCATCACATCCTCACCATTTTGCGAATCCAAATTACCAGTAGGCTCATCTGCCAAAATGAGTTTGGGGTCAGCGATGACGGCGCGGGCAACCGCAACTCGCTGTTGCTGTCCTCCTGAAAGTTGAGAAGGTTTATGCCGACCGCGATTTTCCAATCCCACTAATTCGAGGGCCTCACGCACCCGACTTTGCCGGGTTGCTTTGGGAATTTTCAAATACCGTAAAGGTAGGGCGACATTCTCCTCCACAGTCAGATCATCAATGAGATTAAAACTTTGAAAAACAAAGCCGAGATTATTTTTGCGCATTTTGACCAATTGGGATTCTTTATATTTGGCGATGTCTACACCATCAAAATCGTAACGGCCTTCCGTGGGCGTATCGATCATCCCTAATATATTCATCAATGTGGATTTTCCGCAGCCGGATGGCCCCATGACAGCAACAAATTCTCCTGTTTGGATTTCGAGACTGACATCATTTAATGCAACAGTTTCCATGTCCCGTGTTGCGTAAACTTTTCGGATGTGACTAAGAGTAATCATGAAAGGCCCCTTTTCGATCTTTAGAGCAAGTTTTAATGTGAGGATGAAAGAGTGATGGTTTGGGCATTGCCGTAAGCCTCATAACCAGATGTAATGATAGTTTCTTGGGGTTGGAGCCCTGATAATATCTCTAATTGATCTGGATTTTTACGACCAATTTGAATATCTCGTCTTTCCGCGCTTTTCCCGTCAGGCGAAACGACGAAGACCCAGGCTCCCCCTGTTACCCCTTCATAGGCACCCGCAGGAATTGTCAATGCGTCTTCTGTATCGCCCATAATAATACGAATGCGGACATTTTGCCCTCGCCTCAAATTTTGCGGGACACCCTCACCAAACATTAAATCCACTTCGAATTGGCGATTTTGAATTGTAGGATAAATCTTACTCACTGTGAGGTTATAGCTTTCACCCGAAATCGACGCTTTGGCGGTTTGACCTATATTCAATCGGTTGAGATAAAATTCATTGACCATAGCCCGTACTTTGAAAGAGCCCGGCACTTCTACCTGCCCTATACGAGACCCCGGAGCTAAATACTGACCCTGCTGCAAAGTGAATGCAGAGACACGTCCGTCTATGGGCGCTCGGAGCGTAAGCTGATCCAATGTGCTCCTCATAATATCCACGCTGTCTTGCATTCGACGGACAGATTGCTTCAACTGATTGAGGTTACGATCAGCGTTTTGAGTGTCACGCAGTTTCGCTTTTTGAATGAGAGTGTAAGTCGCTTCTTGATGCGCCAATTCAGATTCCAACCGATCGATTTCGGATTGCGAGACGCCTGTTTGCGTAATTGGCAAGCGTCTTTCCAACGATGCCCGCGTCAAATCAATTTGGAGTTGGGCATCCATCAAATCTCGATCATATCGCAGCTGACTTTGATCAAATGCGATTTGGGACTGTGCTAAATTGCTGAGTTGTTGTGTATATTGCGCTTCCCGACCAATGACCTGAAGTTCGAGATCCGTGTTCTTTAAGGTCACCAAAGCCGTGCCTTGTGTGATATCCGCGCCGTCTTCAACGTGAATATCAATGACGCGTCCGCCTTCAACAGTATCCAAAAAGACCGTATTCTCAGGAATGAGTGTCGCGTTAACAGGAATGGTTTCACTAAAATCCGAATAAGAAACAGTCGCCGTTTGAATACGTTCTGACGTCACTATTTGAGAGGTGTTCAAGCCGATTGCATGGTACGCATAAGCCGCCCCGCCCAATAGAAGAATTGCGATGGCGCCAGTCACGAAAGCCCGACTATAACTTTTTTTCGGGACGACTTTTTGATCCATTGAAGAAGCCATTTCAACGATATTCGCCTCTGCCGCGACAGCTTTCGGCTTTTGAGATTTTCGCTTGGGTAAGGGACGCATGATAACTTCCTTGCTGTATTACATACCTAATACACCACATACACATATCACTTGTCAACTATATTTTTTCTGTCTAAGCTTCTCTTAAATCAGAGGGCGCTAATTAGCCCCCGAAAGACTTAGGAAACATGGCTCAGCAAAAATTCAATTGGAGTGACGACCAACCGATTTATCGGCAAATCACCGATGTGATTATCGGTCGCATTCTTGACGGCACCTATCCTGAGGGACAGCTCTTGCCATCTGTGCGACAATGTGCGGAAGAATTTAATGTCAGCCCTCTTACCGCGGCGAAAGTGTTTCAAGAACTCGACAAGGCGGATCTGACAATTAAGAAAAGGGGCATTGGCGCAGAAGTATCCCCGGGCTCACGCAATGATCTTTTAAAGCGGGAGCGTGAAAAGTTCATACAAGTCGAGTGGCCAGAAGTTTTAGACCGAATCAAGCAATTGGGATTGAATTTAAAAGACTTAACCTAGCGTTCGTTCTTCATGACTGAATTTTCGTTCTGCACACAAAAATTGCTTCGAATAGGTGCTGTTGCCCAATCGTTGACTTAGAGAATCCAGATTCCCCTCGACAGGACTAGTGTCTAAATGTAAAAAAATGAAAAAATTTCATAATTTTGCACTAGGGGATGTATCGCATGGCTACTCAGACGGAAGCCTCAGGGCTGAAACCTAACCTTCCACTTTTGTCAATTATCAACATGGCCGTCGGCTTTTTCGGTTTACAGATCGGTTTTGCTCTCCAAAATGCCAATGCGTCAAGAATCGCGCAATCACTGGGTGCAGACTATGACAAGCTGGCGTTGTTCTGGCTTGCAGGGCCAGTGACAGGTCTCATCCTCCAACCAATTATCGGTTATATGTCGGACCGGACATGGGGACGTTTCGGTCGTAGGCGGCCCTATTTTTTAATTGGCGCATTAATGGCAAGTTGCGCCCTGATATTTATGCCGAACTCTCCTTACCTATGGATTGCTGCCGCCTCTTTATGGATATTGGACTCCGCACTTAACATCTCCATGGAGCCATTCCGGGCTTTCGTTGGGGACAATCTCAATTCGAAACAGCGCGCGACAGGCTATGCATTACAAGGCTTCTTCATCGGCCTCGGTACATATGTGGGTTCAAAACTACCGGAATGGCTAGGACTCTTGAATATTGAGAATGTGGCTGCAGCGGGTAGTGTAGCGCCGACGGTCAAATGGGCTTTCGCCGTTGGTGCGGCTTTATTATTACTATCCGTTCTGTGGACAGTTTTTACCTCAAGAGAATATACACCGGAGCAACTCAGCGCCTTTGAAGAAGCCGATCAATCTGATATGGCTCTGAGCCGCAAGGCGCCCCGCATTATTCCGGATGCAAAGTTTTTCACACTTTGGGGAACACTCAGCCTCGCAATTGCAACCGCTTTGGTCGCCATCGTATTTCTTTTAAATACAGAGAAACAATTTATTATCTTTGCAGCCCTTGTGGGTACATTTGGCTGTCTGTTTCTTTACAATTCTAGGCGATTAAAAGCGGGGAAAGAGCCAGGTTTTATCGGAGCTTTGATGGATGATTTCGCAACGATGCCAAAAGTTATGAGGCGCTTAGCTTTTGTTCAATTCACCTCTTGGTTCGCTTTTTTCATACTCTGGGTATATCTGACGCCAGCCATCACATCCTATCATTTCGGCACGTCCGATACGGCCAGTCAAGCCTATGGCGATGGCGCCTTAGCGGTGAATAATATCTTTGCCCGTTACGGAATTGTCTCTATGGTTTTCGCCTTGGCAATTCCCATTTTTACGCGTTTCCTCGGGGTGAAACTCTTTTACGCTATCGCGCTTTTAACCGGTGGGGCCTCATTTTCCGGTTTATATTTTGTCGAGCCTAATATGTTCTGGCTTATCGCAACAGGCATTGGGATCGTCTGGGCCTGCGTTTTGACATTACCATATGTTTTATTGGCCGATGCCCTCCCCCCTGAACGGATGGGCACTTATATGGGTATTTTTAATTTCTTCATTGTGATCCCACAATTGGTCGTCGGGACAATTATGGGAGCCGTTTTGTCAACTTTTTTACAAAATGAACCCATACGCACCCTTGTACTCGCAGGTGCCATCATGGCATTGGGAGCCATACTCTTGATTTTTGTCCCTTATAAAGATCCACGCAAAGCATAATATGGCCAAGAAAGTCAGACTGGAAGATTTGGCGCGTTTATCAGGCGTCTCTATTGCCACGGTATCACGGGCACTCAATGACAGCCCTGCCGTCAATGAGCAAACCAAACGTGAGATTTGGAAACTGGCCAGAAAAAATGGGTATAATTTACGGCCGACAATGCCGACATCCTTGGACCGTGCTGCCGGAACACTCACCATTATCATCCCTCCGCCCCAAGGCAGGGAAGGCTGGCTTTTGGATCCCTTTTTTCAAGAGTTAATTGGCGCACTTGGTGAAGCCGCAAGAGACAACAAATGTGACTTGCGAATTTCTCATGCCTCTCCCCAAAACTTTGATGACTTGTCCCGATTATTGGAACTCAATCCATGTGAGGGCGTGATTATTTTAGGACAAAGCTTTCTACATGAACGACTAAACCGTCTTGTGGGTCACCCGACACGCTTTATCGTATGGGGAGGCGAATTACCGGGTCAGCGCTATTGCTCCATCGGCACCGATAATGTCAGAGGTGGCCATCGTGCGACGGCCTATCTGACACGGCTGGGACGTCGCCGTATTGCGTTTTTAGGAGATACAGAAGCTCCTGAGATAGGGCAGCGTTATGAAGGGTATTTGCAAGCCTTGAATGATGCAGGGCTAAGCCTTGACCCGGCGCTTGTCTCTCCAGCCCACTTCAAAACCGAAAGCGCCGAAGCCGTAATCGACTCTCTCGTTTCGGGAAATAAGAAATTCGATGCGATTTTTGCCAGTAGTGATATGATTGCAATTGGCGCTATTCGTGCCTTGCAAAGGCATGGCATCTCGGTACCGCAAGACGTGTCGGTTGTCGGGTATGATGACGTGCAACTTGCCCGCTATAATCGTCCAGCCCTGACGACGATCCGTCAGGATTTATCTAAAGCGGGAAGTTTGATGGTCGCAAAACTACTCAATGCCAAACACCCACAAGACATGGTTTCTGAACGTTTGCCAATTGAATTAATTGTTCGCGAATCCTGTGGCGGTTGAAGCAACCTTTTAAAACGCGCGGCTCACAAATCCACTATATGCCACAAGCTTACCGTCACTCATGCCTTCGCCGACCGTTATATCAAATTCAATACGAGACGGTAAATCAAGGTCATGAGCTTCATCTGTGAGATTGAAAGCACAGAGGCGCTGTTCGTCCTCAAAACTACGCTTAATCAGCAATATGTCAGGATTTGAGGGCAAGAACTCAATATCACCCTTTCGAAGAGCCTGACTAGTTTTTCGTAACGTAATCACTTGCTGATAAAATTGAAAAACAGAGTCTTTATCTTTGATTTGGGCGGCAACACTTAAAGACCTGTGGCGATCATCCAGCGGCAACCAAGGTTTTTCAGATGAAAATCCGGCCGTTCGATTGCCTTGTGCCCAGGGCATAGGCGTTCGGGCTCCATCTCGCCCCAGTGTTTCTGGCCAGTTCGTAATCGCTTCAGGGTCTTGCAAGTCTTCAAAGGCAACATCCGCCTGAGGCAATCCCAACTCCTCACCTTGATAGACAAATACATTGCCTCTGAAGGACATAATTAGAGCAGCGAGTAATTTCGCATAATGTTTCTCGTCACATTCTCCGCGCCAACGCGAGACAGCTCTTGGGGCATCGTGATTTGAAAACGCCCAACTCGGCCACCCTTCACCCGCCTCTCCTGGCCAATTCCCTAAGGTTTCGCGAATAAGATCGGCAGATATTTTTGCTGCATATAGAAAGTCAAAAGCATAAGCTGAATTCAAACGTTTATCACCCTGTGTAAAAGCCTTCATTTCCGCCATAGGGAAAGGCCCACCCACTTCGGCCACTGTGAACGATGCAGAATATGCATCCGTCATCGCACGAATACGTTCCAGAAATTTTGGAATGTCAGGATGGGACATGGAATGGATATGACGCTGAAAATCAAACGGCCGTGTCGGCGGACGTTTAAACACAGTCTCAACAGGATTATCTTTAAGCTCTGGGTCGTGCATACAAAAATTCAAAGCATCTAGACGAAATCCATCCACCCCCCGTTCCAACCAGAACTGTGTCACGGACAAAATTGCAACCTGAACCTCATGATTATGAAGGTTCAGGTCAGGCTGCTCAGTCAAAAAGTTATGTAAATAATATTGGCCACGTCTTGCATCCCACTGCCAAGCCCCCATCCCAAAAACCGACTGCCAATTATTGGGTGGCGTTCCATCGGGATTGGCATCCACCCAAACATACCAATCAGCTTTGGCATTGCCACGATTCTGCCGACTTTCCTGAAACCATTTATGCTGATCCGATGTGTGAGAATAAATTTGATCGATAATGACCTTCAAACCCAAATCATGAGCCCTTTTCACAACATCATCAAAATCACTGAGTGTACCAAAAACTGGATCCACATCACAAAAATCAGCAATATCATAACCAAAATCGGCCATGGGAGACGTAAAGAAAGGAGACAACCAAATAGCGTCGACACCAAGAGAGGCAACATGATCAAGCTTTTCCAGAACACCACGCAGGTCGCCCACGCCGTCGCCATTGCTATCTTTAAAACTCCGTGGGTAAATTTGATAGATAACAGCGCCTTTCCACCACAGCGTATCCTCTACCGAAACCGTTGAAGGCATATTCTCTTCACCATAATAGGTCGCAGAATTTTGCACATTTCCGTCCATTGTCATGTCGACTATCCGTGTCGGGTCGATGGCGTAGCGGAACGACAAACAGACAGGCCAAAAGCAGGGATAGTGACGGAAAGGGTTCCCATTGCTTTCATATCGCCACAAGATCCAACTAAAGGCTTCATGCCAGACGAGCCGGTATCAATCGCAATATTCACACTTCGCGCCTCTCCACCTGCATTGGCAATAATAACATATTCATGCCCTGTATCAGGATCAAACCGGGAAAACGCGAAGACCGCTCCGTCTTTCTCAGTTAGTCTGGAGACCATTTCGCCCTGTGACAAGGCCGGATGCGCATGGCGCGTAGAAGCCATTGCAGAAATATAGCGATATAAGGGGTGCTCCGTATCGAAGTTGGACTCCGCTGTGGTCGCATCTGTACCAATCAAATCATTATCATTATAAACGGCCACGCGACTCGGGAACATATCTTCACGAGCGCTCTGATCATTTCCGTCGGAGACAAATCCCTGTTCATCGCCTGAGTAAATAACGGGGATACCCCGCATGAACATCATCAAACCATGAGCCAGTTTTGTACGTTCTAAAAGTTCTGCTTGGGAAATTTCAGGGTTTTCAATTTTTACCAACCCAGAAAAACGACCCATATCGTGATTACCAAGAAAGGTCGGTTGAGTTCGCCCCTTCTTTGTTGCTTCGCCATAAAGCGAATCCGCCGCTAAAAATCTGTCAAAACGATCTGTCCCTGTTTTGCCGCTAACGACGTCAAATAGAGCCGCCTGGAATCCAAAATCTAAGACCTGATCAAATCCGTCTACGCGGGTAAAACGCGCCAAGGCTGCCGGATCAGGATCGTAAACCTCTCCAAACATGTAGAAATTAGGAATACCCTGCGCCGCCGCATGTTCCTTCATAGCCGGCAGAAACTGCTTCCAGAAATTTGGATTTACGTGCCGCGTCGTATCAATACGAAACCCGTCCATTTTATAATCAGTTATCCAGCCTTTAAAAATATCAATCATGCCGTCTACGACGCGAGGATGCTCCGTGTATAAATCATCCAAACCCGCAAAATCACCATAAAGAGAGCTTTCGCCTTCCCATGTCGTTTCCCCGCGATTATGATAATATTTCATATCGTTGAGCCAGGCCGGAACTTTTACATTCTCTTCACCCTCTGGAATGTAAGGCGTGTAAGCGAATGTCATGTCTTTGAGTTTGTCAAAATTAGATTGTGTTTGATGGTGGACTTCGTCTCCCATAAATCCGGCGTTTATTGACGAGCCATCGACATCGCCCTTTGTTGTATAGGGGTAATCGGCAACACTCCTATACTTACACGCCCCAACAACTTTATCAGCGCCCGTATAATTTGGGTCATAACATTCACGATATGAAATGACGTCTGCCGTATGATTGGTAATAATGTCCAAATAGACTTTCATATCCCGCTTATGCGCTTCATCGACAAAGGTTTTTAATTCAGCATTCGTACCGAGATGCGGGTCGACAGACGTAAAATTTGTTATCCAATAACCGTGATAGCCTGAGCTTTCCTGTCCCGAGCCGCCTTGGACAGGCTTGTTCTTATAAATTGGCCCCAACCAAATGGCTGTCGCGCCCATCCCTTTGATATAATCCAATCGGGAGGTCAGGCCTTTTAAATCTCCACCATGATAAAAGCCTTTATGCGTCGGATCAAAACCATGATCCAGTTTGCCGCCTGCAAAACCGCCCGTGTCATTTGACGGATCACCATTTTCGAATCTGTCCGGCAACATAAAATATATAACATCGTCTTCTGGCGGGCGTGTAATATAATTAGACGCCGTATTTGACGCATAAGTCGCCTCGGTAACCGGATTGTCCCCATGCGCGCTTTCAGGTTTCGCCGATACATTACACCCTAAAAGCATGAGGCTTGAGAGAAAAGCCATGGTCGCCCTTTTAAACGATGTCGTTCTCAACGATCCCTGTGCAAATTTGGAAGTAATCATCCCTCACCCCTTAAAATTGGTTTTTCATTTTATTATAGCCATTTTCTGCAAAAGAAAAGAGTAATGTAAAATTTTACATAATTTTCTTTTCATGATGAACGTACTCAGACGCCAATATAGAATTTTTTAATTGTTATTTTTCAATAACTTATTTACACGGCTGTGCTTTTCTTGCAACAGTTTTCATTTCATTTTTTAATTTCTCGAAATTTATTTGCAACTTTTATGTAAATTTGTGTAAAGTCATCACATAAATAATGCGAGGGGAGCGATGAATCGTGCCTTCCCTCCATAGGCGCCGAAAAACGGCCACAGAAAGGGAAACACAATGAAAAGAACCACTGCCATTAAAAAGGCATCTCTTGCCGGAGCGGCGACCACCGCATTATTGTTAGCACTCAGCACAAACGCCATGGCACAAGATGCTGAAGAGACTGCCGGAACTGATGAAGTGATCTCAACAGGCATTCGGCAATCCATCGCTGACAGTTTGGCTCTGAAGAAAGAATCAAGCTCCATTGTCGAGGCCATTACATCAGAAGACATCGGTAAATTACCAGACGTCTCAATCGCTGACTCCTTGGCTCGCCTGCCTGGCGTGACAGCTCAGCGTGTTCGGGGCCGTGCACAACAAATTTCCATTCGTGGTCTTGGTCCTGACTTTTCAATCGCCCTTTTGAATGGCCGTGAACAAGTCTCCGCCGGCAATAACCGCGGCATTGAATTTGACCAATTCCCGTCTGAACTCATCGCTAAAGGTATTGTTTACAAAACACCGGACGCCAAATTGGCGGCAACAGGTGTAGCCGGCGCGGTCGATCTTCGGACTGTCCGCCCGCTGGATTACACGGAGCGCAAGATCAATCTGTCAGGTAAATATGTCATCAATGACAATGGCAAATTAAACCCTGATTTCGATGCAAACGGTTATCGTTTATTTGGCTCTTACATTGATCAGAACGAAGCACGCACTTTAGGCTTCTCTTTAGGCATAACGCATCAGTCAAACCCAACACAATTTTTCTCTCGCGAGTTGAAGACCAATCAAAACCAGACAGGACAGCTGGCAGATGGTACATATTTCGCTGCTGATAACCCGCGTACTGGTGTTGTTTCACGGGATTTCAAACGTACATCCGTCACAGGCGCCTTACAGTTTGAACCAACAGACCGTTTCTCTGCGACTGTAGATGCTTATTATTCAGATTTCGAAGATGAAGGTATTTTCCGTGGCGTAGAAACACCGATTGCGGGATGGTCAGGCGCCAGTTTGACAAACTCTACACCGGGCGGCGCTTTTGTCAGCTCTGCCACTTATGATCCCGTGGGAGCCATTCTGCGGACAGACACAGAAGGTAACTCAGCCGAGATTTTCTCTGCCGGTTTAAATATGGACTTCCAAGCGACGGACAAGTTGAGCTTCAACCTCGATCTCTCAACGTCACAGCTCGATAAGCAAGATATTGACTATGAAAGCTACGCAGGCACAGCTTTCCAAGCACTCTTCGGCCCACGGAACAATGATCCGGGCGTTCGCGGTTCCTTGACTTATAATACACCGACTGATGGCGAATATAGCATCGACAGTGAAATTGACTATTCAAACCCTGCCAATGTCTTCCTGACTGACCCAGGCGGCTGGGGCCAAGTCGGCTTCATCAAAGAGCCTTTGATTGAAGACGATCTCAATCAAATTCGTGCGGAAGCCAGCTACGCCGTTGAGAAACATGGTATTGAAGCAATTTCTGTAGGAGCTCTTTACACTGATCGTGAAAAAGATTTTGACTCCAATGAAAGTTTCATTCGGGCCGGAAATGGCTTCGTAAATGGAGAGGCCCCTATTCCGAGTAGTGCGGGAACAACAGATAGTGGGTCCATCGGCTTAGACATTGTGGCCTATGACCCAACAGCTTTTCGTACAGATGGTACATATATTTTCGAAAAAGGTGATTTTGACCAAGAATGGAATGTCCAAGAAGAAATTTGGACTTATTATGCCATGGCGACCATCTTCTCCGAAGGCTCCATTCCGGTTCGCGGTAATATTGGCTTCCAATATGTGGACGTCAATCAAGCCTCTACAGCGGGTGCCGCAATTACCGAAGAGTCCTATTCAGACTTCTTGCCAAGCGCGAACTTCAGTTTTGAAGTTGCAGATGACACCTTCATCCGTGTCGCAGCCGCAAGGTCTGTAACTCGTCCCCGCATGGATCAACTTCGCGCAGGGGCCGCTCCGAGCTTCAACCCGCTAGTTTGTCCCGATGTTGACGGCAATGGTGTGAGAGACACCTTCATCGACACACCTGACCCGAACGATGCCTGTATTAGCCTTTCAGGTGGTAACGGATTTTTGCGTCCTTATTCATCAGCCTCATATGACTTGTCCTTTGAGAAATATTTCAGCGATGCCGGCGCCATATCCTTAGCGCTTTTCACGAAGAACATCAGTGATTATGTCGTCGATTTGAGCCAGCTTTTTGAGAATGAAAATATCGCTCGATCATTATTAGGCGACGCATTTGTCGATGATTTCCCACAATCTGCTGAGTTAAGTTTTAATGCACCGGAAAATGTGGAAACCGCAAAAGTTGAAGGCATTGAACTCGCTCTCCGCTTACCTTTGGATGATGTTTTCGGCGACATGTTCGAAGGCTTCGGTCTCAATGCTGCCTATACGTACACAAACACAAGCTTGGCCTTCAACAGCCGTGATATTGATATTCCCGGTTATTCGAAGGACACGTTTAGCGGCGAAATATATTATGAAAGAGACGGGTTTAAAGCACGCGTTAACACGCGTCATCGCTCAGGTTTTTTGTCTGAAGTCCCACAATTTGACGGCTCTCTAGTCGGTGCTCAAGCGCTGTCTGAGACGGTCTATGATGCTCAGATTGGCTATGAATGGGATGAAGGCCCACTCGAAGGGTTCTCAATCAATTTCGAAGCTTACAACATCACTGATGAACCATTCCGGACAACAAATGACTTGGACGGAGATGGCCCGGGAACCGACTTCTTTGTGAGTCGTCGCGAAGATTATGGCACAACCTATAACATCACCTTAGCCAAGAAATTCTAAGCTAAACCTATTCCTTGTAACTTGGCCCGCCGATGATCTCGGTGGGCTTTTTTGTTGCCTTTAGCCACATATACTTTCGCGGACTAAAGGCTTAAAAGACTCAGCATGAAACTGAATAAGCCGATAAAAGAAGTCATCATCATCGGAGGGGGCACAGCAGGTTGGATTAGTGCGGCCGCATTGTCCAAATTCTTGGGGCCTGTGGTCAACATCACACTTATCGAATCCGACGCGATTGGAACCGTCGGCGTAGGGGAGGCGACAATTCCCCAAATTCTGCGCCTGAACGGCATGTTAGGTTTGGATGAAAGGGAGTTCTTACGGGAAACCAAAGCCACATTTAAACTGGGTATTGAGTTTAATAATTGGGGTCGGAAAGGAGAAAGCTATCTTCACACATTTGGAGATCCGGGCATTAATTTAAGTAATCTGTCTTTCCACCATTACTGGTTAAAGCACCAAACCAGTTCAAAAAAATCGAGTCTTTGGGATTACTCCCTGCATCATAAAGCCGCTTACGCTCATCAATTTGGCCATGTCAATAAAGTGGGAAACACATCCATGACGGGCTTGGCTTACGCCTATCATTTCGACTCGGGATTATACGCGCAATACCTTCGTAAATATGCGGAAGGGCAAGACGTAAAGCGTATTGAAGGAAAAGTTGTCGACACCACTCTGAATTCCGAAAATGGAAATATAGGGTCTGTGACTTTAGAGAACAAAACTGAAATAAAAGGTGATTTATTTATCGACTGCTCAGGCTTTCGTGGCTTACTCATTGGCCAAGCACTCAATGTCGGTTACCAAGATTGGTCGGAATGGCTTCCCGCAAATCGAGCTGTCGCTGTGGCGAGCGAGGCATCAGATCCACTCATTCCTTACACGAAAGCCATAGCTCATGACACGGGTTGGCAATGGCGCATTCCCTTGCAACATCGGACAGGAAATGGTTTCGTCTACTCCGATAAATTCACCAATCAGGATGATGCCACTCAAACGCTTCTGAGTAATCTGGATAGTGAAATTATCAGCGAGCCCAAACATTTACGCTTTCAAACAGGGCGGCGTGAAAAGTTTTGGCATAAAAACTGCGTTTCAATCGGTTTGGCGAGCGGCTTTCTTGAGCCTTTGGAGTCAACGTCAATTCACCTGATCCAGTCCAATATCTCGCGTTTAATTGAATTATTCCCCGATAAAAATTTCAGCCCCGCCAATATCGCAGAATATAATCGTGTCGTTTCCAAAGAATACGAGCTCATCAGAGATTTTTTAATTCTGCATTACCACCACACCACACGCGAGGACACGGCCTTTTGGTGCTACTGTAAGAATATGGATGTACCTGAAAGCTTAACTCATAAAATGGAACTCTTCCGTGAAGGGGGGCGACTGTTTAGAGAGCCTGAAGATCTTTTCCGGGAAGCCAGTTGGGTTCAGGTTTTACTTGGGCAAGGTCTTGAACCGCAGGGTTATCACGCCATGGCAGACAGGCTCTCTGATGAACATCTCCAAGAATTTATGGATAATGTGAAAGCCATTATCGACAAAACCATTTCGCCACTTCCTTCTCACAAAAATTATTTAGAGCACTATATCGGAGCCGCTTTGCAATAGTTGTTTATGAAATCATCATGCGCAGGCATGGCTTGTCCCGCCTCAATCATCGCTTGATGAATTTGTTTTAGCCGCTCTTCAACCGGAACACCCTGCCGCATATGAGTAATGGCCGGAGCCGTTTTGGGAATGACGTTTTGACCAATATAAACGGCAATCCAACTTGGGTTAGAAAATAATTCTCGCTCATCAGAAACAATCCGTCCTTCAGCCCGAAAATGTTCCATCTTATATTTTAACCGATCCGGGATCTCCATGGTTCGGCAATAATTCCAAAACGATGTATCATCTCTTTCTGTGGCTTTATAATGCAGAATTAGAAAATCACGAATACGCTCATACTCAGCCCGCGTCAGCTCATTATACTCTTCAGCTAACAAGGGGGACATCGTCTTATCCGGGAAAAGTGCAATTAAACGCATAATGCCATATTGAATAAGGTGAAGGCTGGTGGATTCCAAAGGCTCCATAAATCCTGCCGATAAGCCAATCGCAACACAGTTCTTATTCCAAAACTGTCGACGCATGCCTGTCGTAAATTTTAAAAATCTTGGTGCGCTTCGAGCAGGACTATCCAACCCCTGCAAAAGACTATCCTGCGCAGCGTCATCACCAATATAGTCACTACAATAAACATAACCGTTTCCTGTACGATGCTGTAGCGGAATACGCCATTGCCAACCCGCTTCTTTCGCAGTCGATTTGGTATATGGCAGAGTATCCCCGACCTTTTCACTTGTAACCGTTACGGCGCGATTGCAAGGCAGCCAGTGCGACCAGTCATTATACCCTGTTTTCAAATGCTTCTCGATCAGTAAGCCGTAAAAACCTGTGCAATCGACGAAAAAATCCGCTTCCAAAATCTCGCCATTTTCTAACCCGACAGATTTGATGAACCCGCTTTCAGACTCCAAATCAACCGTCGTCACCATACCTTCCACACGGGACACACCCCGATGTTCCGCATATTGCCGTAAGTATCTCGCATAAAGGGTTGCATCGAAATGATAGGCATAATCATAAGTCGATTGAATAAGGCGTTTATCAGTCGCGGGACGGTCAAAGCGATGGTGCTTGGCCGCTACCCAAGCCATAGAGAAGTCGTCCAGAGAGGTGGCCCGCCCGGCCAAATATTCGCGCATCCAATAATGATAAAATGGCACCGTATCAAATTCAGCGCCATATTGTCCGAATGGATGAAAATAGGATTTCCCTTTCTTCGCCCAGTCAATAAATTCAATACCAAGCTTGAAAGACCCCTGCGTTTCTTTGACAAAGGTCGCTTCATCAATGCCTAAACGCTGATTGAAATATTTAATGGGCGGAATTGTTGCCTCACCTACCCCCACCGTGCCTATCGCCTCTGACTCAATGAGTGTAATGTCACAAGACCGCCCCAAGGCGTTCGCCAAAGCCGCCGCAGTCATCCAACCGGCCGAGCCCCCGCCGACAATGGCTATTTTCTTTATTCGTCTATTATCCATAAGGTCAATCTATCGTGATTGTAATATTTTGCATTAATATAATCAGTGTTATCAATGTTTTTGTATTAATTGTTTTAATTTTTGCATAGTGTTGTAAAATAATATGACTTTCAAATTTTAGGTTATTTTTATGTATAGACGCTTTGGCTTTCCCTGTCTCTTTATGTCCGCTGTCTTCTTGATTGGATGCGGGAATACACCGCAATCCGATACGCAAAGCCAAGCCCCTCTCGCATCACTGACACAGGATAAAGCTGAGAAGTTACCCACGTCTCTATCGCTCTCTTCCCCTAATGACCTCAACGTTATCGACGTCTCAGATGAGGGAGGACAACTTCGCTACACTGTCAAACGGGGTGAAGATACAGTCATTCATAATTCACGGCTGGGGATGCGTTTTGCCGAGCAACATGGTTTTGATACGGATTTACGCATTATCGGCTCCGAAACCGCTTCGGCAGATACGACATGGGAGCAGCCTTGGGGTGAGCGGCGTATCGTTAGAGACAATCATCGCGAATTATTGATAAAAGCTGAGCGAATTTCTCCCCCTTTAACATTTAACATCCGCATACGCGCCTTTGATGACGGAATTGGTTTTAGATATGAAGTTCCCAAACAAGAGGGTTTGAATAAAGTCCATATCACTCGAGAATTGACAGAATTTAATGTCGGAGCCGAGACAACGTCTTGGACAATTCCTGCGCGTATGCATAATCGCTATGAATATCTTTATCATAAAAAGCCTGCCGGAGATCTGCAATTAGTACATACGCCTGCGACTTTTCGCCAAGAGAACGGAACCCATCTTTCAATTCACGAAGCGGCCCTAATTGATTTTTCGGCCATGTCCCTGCATCAACAGCGTGAAGGGGTTTTGCAAGCTGATCTTACCCCACGTTCAGATGGCATCAAGGTCAAAACACAAACGCCCTTTAAGACACCTTGGCGCACCATCCAGATTGCTGATGAAGCTTCAGGGCTGGTCAATTCTGATCTCATTCTTAATCTGAATGAGCCGAACAAGCTCGGAGATGTGAGCTGGTTCACACCAGGAAAATATGCCGGTATTTGGTGGGAACAGCACATCAAAGAAGGCACTTGGGGCAATACGGAGGGCGCCGTAAATCATCACGCCGCCACGACAGAAGCCACAAAAGCTAAAATGGATTTTGCCGCCAAGCACGGATTTTCTGGCGTCCTCGTCGAAGGATGGAATATCGGATGGGACGGGGACTGGTTTAATAATGGCGATGTCTTTTCTTTCACAGAAACCTACCCAGATTTTGATATTGACGCCGTCGCTCAATATGGGCGTAAAGTTGGCGTTCGATTAGTCGGCCATCATGAAACGTCCGGCAATGTCACCAATTACGAAACGCAATTGGAAGACGCTCTTGATCTCATGCAAAAACACGATGTCCGGGTCATTAAGTCAGGCTATGTGGCGGATGCGGGCAATATTAAACGCGTCGATGAAAATGGTATCGCCCATTTTGAATTCCACGACAGTCAAGCCATGGTTGAGCATCATTTGAAAGTCGTCAAACGCGCGGCGGAGCATAAAATTGCGATGAACCCGCATGAACCGGTGAAAGATACAGGGCTGCGCCGAACTTATCCCAATTGGGTCTCACGGGAAGGCGCACGTGGACAGGAATTTAATGCGTGGGGCGTACCGCCCAATGGTCCGGCTCATGTATTAAACCTGATCTACACGCGTATGTTATCCGGTCCCATGGATTACACAGCGGGCGCTTTTAATTTACGCCCTAACGAAATCCCTCCCGTGGCAGATGATTTACAACGAAATGATAGACGCTCTCGCATTGAACATACGCTGGCGAAAGAGCTTTCGCTTTATGTTGCGCTCTACTCCCCAATTCAAATGGTCATGGACTTGGAACGCCATTATGATGCCCGGCCAAAAGCTTTTCAATTTATCAAAGACGTTCCCACCGATTGGGAAGAGTCAATCGCGCTTCAGGGTCAAGTTGGAGAGTCGGCTGTTATTGCTCGCAAAGATCGAAATTCAGAGGATTGGTATCTCGCCGCACTCACCGATAAAACGGCCCGAAACTTCTCTGTTCCGCTGACCTTTCTGGAAAGTGGAGATTATGAAGCACACATATACCGTGACGGGCCAAAAGCAGATTATGAAACCAATCCCTATGACATCGTCATTGAACGTCAGAGTGTCACGGAAGAAGATATACTCGCCTTATCATTAGGACGCAGTGGCGGTGCCGCCATTCGGTTCAAGAAACTCTAATGCCCTCTCTGCGTTCATTATTCCTATGCTTCACATTAGGCTTGGCGCTAAGTAGTTGCTCTTCTGCGCAAAACGTCAATGAAGACCTAGTTGATTGGTCGAAAGAAACAAAAGTCGACCCCCGCTCTGTCGCAGGCGATTTCAAAGGGATTACAGGGAAACGCGTCTATCATCAGTCTTTTCCGTCTGATTTCATTGCTGAACGCGATATAGAGGTGTGGTTGCCGCCCTCCTATGAGACATTGAATAACAAGCGATATCCTGTGCTCTACATGCATGATGGTCAGAATGTTTTTGATCCGACGGGCTCGCAATATTCAGGTTGGGATTGGGGCGTTGACGAAGCCATGACCGCATTAATTGCGGACGGCAAAATCCGCGAAGCCATTATCGTAGCCCCACACAGTTTGGATGAATGGCGCAATAATGACTACTTCCCTCAAAAAGCGGGTGAGCTCTATGAAGAGAATTTCAAAAAGGAATGGCCCGAATTTGATGTTAGCGCTTTGCGAGCAGACGACTATCTGAAATTTCTAACCCAAGAATTAAAACCATTTATTGATAACAAATACCGTACACTTACAGGACCTGAAGACACCTCTATCATGGGTTCATCCATGGGCGGATTGATCTCTCTTTACGCCATAAGCGAATATCCCGATACTTACGGAGCCGCCGGAAATGTCAGCACACACTTTCCTTTAGCCGATGGAAAGCTCGTTGAGTATTTTGAAACGCGCCTGCCTGACCCGAAGACCCATCGGCTGTATTTCGATTACGGGACATGGACACTCGACCATAATTACGAAATCTATCAGGACAAGATGGATGCCGCCCTCTTGCAGGCAGGCTATAGGCGAGGCGAGAATTGGACAACGCGCAAGTTTGAAAATCACGACCATTCGGAGCGCTCTTGGCGTAATCGCGTCCACATCCCTCTGACCTTTTTATTGGAGGGTCGCTCAATTGAAGGCGGAGAAGAACAATGAAGTCGAAAAGATTGATCACCGCAATTGCGACAGCACTCCTTTTGGGTTGCTCTCCAAGCCCCTTCGCATCCAAAGACCAAAAAGTAGACACTGCCAGTGAAGCCCCTCAAAATCCCCCCTCCGGCTTTGTGAAACAGGCACCCGATTGGACGAAGGACGCCGTGATTTATCAAATCAACACGCGGCAATATTCCGAGAGCGGTCAGTTCACCGCTGTCGAAGCTGATCTCGACCGTATAAAGTCGCTAGGCGTTGATATTCTTTGGTTTATGCCCATTCACCCTATCGGAGAAGCAAAACGCAAGGGATCCCTTGGCAGCCCTTATGCAGTGAAAGATTTTCAAGCCGTCAATCCGGAACTTGGGGCTTTGGAAGATTTTAAATCTTTAGTCGATGCCGCCCACTCCCGCGGTATGAAAGTGATCATTGATTGGGTCGCAAATCACACATCATGGGATAATGCTCTAATAGAAACAAACCCTGAGTGGTACACACGCAATGCCAAAGGTGAGTTTCAACACCCGCCGGAAACAGATTGGACAGATGTTGCCGATCTGGATTATTCCGAACAAGGCCTGCGAGACTATATGACAGAATCCTTGCTTTACTGGGTGAAAGAGGTGGGTATTGACGGCTATAGATGCGATGTGGCGGGAATGGTGCCGACAGATTTTTGGAACGCCGTTCGGCCAGAACTTGAGGCCGTCAAACCTGTTTTCATGCTAGCAGAATGGCAAGACCCCGAACTTCACGAAAAGGCATTCGATGCGAGCTATGCTTGGCGTTGGAAGGAAATCTTACAAGATATTGTGAAGGGTGAGGCAACAGCAGATAAAATTGCCGAATATTATGTCAATTACCAAGACGATTGGCCCCGCGATGCAATGCGCATGGCATATACCTCTAACCACGATCAAAACACGTGGGACGGAACCCCTTTCGAGATTTATGGAGAGGCTTATGAAGCTGCTATAGCCTTATCATTCGTCGGCGAGGGCATACCTCTCATCTATAACGGGCAGGAAAATTGCAATAAAAATAGATTAGCCTTTTTTGAAAAGGATCTGATTGAGTGGAATAAAGCCTGCCCGCTTGAGGCACTTTTCAAGAAACTCGTCGCCCTCAAAACCGAAAACTCTGCCCTCCATAACGGGCAAGCCGGTGGACGCTTAGCCTTAATTGAAAATGGAAATGAAAAAAGCATACTCAGTTTCGCTCGACGAAAAGATAGTCACGAAATTTTCGCCATATTTAATTTGAGCCCCGTTTCCCAAAACTTCCAAGTCAGCGATGCTCGACTCTCGGGAGACTATAAAAACTATTTTACAGGTGAAACACTGCAGATAAAATATGGTGAGTCTATAGACGGTACACTCAAGCCGTGGGATTATCGGATTTATGTTAGATAAAGTCTATCGGGTTGAACGCTTCGGCCATGAGCAAGAACCCGTTGTTGTTATCGATAACTTCACTTCAAATTTTCAGGCGCTCCGTCAGGACGCCGCTTCTAGGAGTTATCAAAAGTTAGGCCCTTTTTATCCCGGTATACGCGCCCAAGCGAACCCCGCCTTTATCAATGAGCGAATGCCCGTTTTGAAAGAGATCTTAACCGATGTCTTCGGGTTTCATAATGGTGCACAATTGACAGAATGTGCGTATTCTTTGGTGACCACAGCCCGCAATGACTTAACACCCATTCAGCGACTGCCCCATTATGATGGAACGGATGAAGGCCGTTTGGCTTTCCTACATTACCTCAGTCCCGAAAAATTTGGGGGTACTGCGTTTTTCCGTCATAAAGGAACAGGTTTTGAAACGATCACAGACGGTCGTTTCCAAGCCTATAAAAGCGCATTAGAGAAAGAAACTGCCGAAATTGGACTGCCCCCGCAAAATTATATCAATCAGAGTTCGCGCCAATTTGAGATGATCGGCTGCATAAAGGCAAAACCTAATCGCTGTATCCTCTATCGTGGGATAACACTTCATTCAGGTCAAATACCTGATGACCTACCTCTGGACACAAATCCCGAAACCGGGCGCCTGACAATCAACATCTTTCTCTCAAAAGATTAGGTCGGCAAAGCCGCAAGGGCACGACAGGCCTCTTGCAAGAAAAATCACTGGTTCGTCGGAAGAGTGAATGGTGGAGCCAAGGGGAGTCGAACCCCTGACCTCTTGCATGCCATGCAAGCGCTCTACCAACTGAGCTATGGCCCCATTCCATTTGAATGCGCCGTTTAATCTCCTACGCGGGAGGGGTCAAGACGGCAATTGCCGTCTTGATGAAATTACTTAGGTCTCACACTTTGACGGATGAAGGTCTTGCGCTAGATTTCGATTTCTTCGTCGTCATCTAAATCGCTGTCATCATCAGGTGGCGGCATTTCATTGTCATCGTCGTCAGCAACGAGCGCGGCATCCTCATCTTCATCTTCATCTTCTGAATATCCGTCATAGCCCGGCTGGTCATCATCATCGCCTGATGCGCCGCCAATGATCTGAACATCATCGCCGTCCAGTTCCAGCTCTTTCGCAGCTTCTTCCTCTTCGTCGATATCTTCTTCATCGACTTCGACTTTGGCTTCTTCATCCTCATCATCATCCTCGTCATCTTTAGGCTCGGGTGGGAGTTGAGACGACGGCAGGATTGGAACGACGTTGAAATCTGCCCATGCTGTTTCGGTGCCACACATCGGGCACAGAGCAGGGTCTTTAGCCAAATCGTAAAATTTAGCATCACATTCAGGGCAGACACGTTTTGTGCCAAGGTCAACCTTTTTTGCCATAAGGGTCATGTCCTTTGCAAAGAGCGCGAAGCACATTATTCAATGTTTGTACTGCGCGAAAAATTTTAAGTTGCGTGAAAATCTGGGCGATGTAATACCCGCATCCCGCTAATCAAACCGCGTCTTAGCGGCTCGGTTAATCAAGTCAACCTTCAATGGATGTCAGGCCCAATATATGTCGCGTGCTCACCCCCTGAAAAAAACGGCTGCAAGAGCGTCTCTCAGCGCGGCTTTGACCGGATGCGTTCAGGCTCCCGGTGATAAATCTATGTCTCACAGAGCCATCATCTTTGGCACTATGGCCGAAGGGACAACAGAGGTAACAGGTTTGCTGACTGGCGCTGATATTCTCTCAACCATTGGTGCCATGAAATCCTTGGGGGCCAAGATATCTGAAAAAGAAGGTCTCTGGACAGTAAAAGGCGTTGGAGACGCGGGGTTTCGGTCTCCTCGAAAAGCGATTGACTGCGGCAATGCAGGCACGGGTGTTCGTCTGATTATGGGGGCAGCGGCAGGCTATAAGATAAAAGCGACATTCACGGGTGATGAGTCCCTTTCCGGTCGCCCTATGAATCGTATTTTGAACCCTTTACGGGATATGGGTGTCGAGGCCGAGGCTCGCGTAACGAACAGCGGTGAGACTGGCCGCTTGCCGATTACGCTTAAAAGTCAGGGCGAACTCCGTCCTATTGAATACCAACCACCTCATGCCTCAGCACAGGTGAAATCGGCCATCTTATTGGCCGGCGTCAATACGCAGGGTAAAACCACGGTTATTGAACCCACTTTAACTCGCGATCATACAGAAAATATGCTCCGAGCCTTTGGCGTGAATATCGAAACCAAATCACGCAATGATGCCACCCATATTAGTGTGAACGGTCCAGCGCGCTTAAAAGCCACAAAAATTAATGTGCCCGGCGACCCCTCCTCCGCATCCTTCATGATTGTGGCGGCACTGATTACTCCGGGCTCGGACATCATCGTTGAAAATGTCATGATGAACCCGACTCGTACAGGTTTGTTTGAAGCTTTAACGGCTATGGGAGCCTATTTACGCGCAGACAACTTCCGCAAATCAGGCGGTGAGACTATTGCGGATATAGAAGTAAAATACTCCAAATTAGTCGGCATAAATGTACCCGAAAATCGGGCCGCTTCCATGATTGATGAATATCCGATACTGGCCGTCGCTGCCGCTTTTGCCAGTGGCTCCACTATCATGAACGGAATTGGGGAATTACGCGTCAAGGAAAGTGATCGTATCGCCGCCACTGCAGCTTTGCTGTCGGGGAATGGTGTGAAAGTGGCCGAACGTGAGGATGGTATGACCATTACGGGCACAGGCGGAGACCCTGTGCAGGGCGGCGGCATGGTTCAAACCCATCACGACCACCGCATCGCCATGAGTGCGCTGATCTTGGGCTTGGCCGCTATAGAACCCATCGAGATTGATGATGCTTCTATGATTGCAACAAGCTTTCCGAGCTTTTTTGACATCATGGCCAAGCTTGGGGCAAAGATTGAGACCTGATGCCGCCGAATAAACTTAATCTTGATAAGACATCTCGTCCCAAGACGATTGCAATAGATGGCACTTTTGCGTCCGGCAAAGGCACACTCGCGAAAAAGCTGGCCGCTCATTATGGGTTGGATTATCTTGATACGGGCAAGCTCTACCGTGCCGTAGCGAAAATGGTACTCGACGAAGAGAAAGACCCTGACGACCCAAAGATAGCTGAAAAGGCGGCTCTGGCCTTGCCGAAAGAAAAGCTAGCCACAATTTTATCTGACCCTGCCCTAAAAAGCGGCCCTGTCGGTGCAGCAGCCTCAAAAGTGGCCGTGCATCCGGCCGTTCGCAAGGCATTGTTTACTTTACAAAGAGATTTTGCAGAAAAAGGTGCGGTACTGGACGGACGTGATATCGGCACGGTGATTTGCCCTGATGCGGATGTCAAACTCTATATTGATGCCAAGCCCACCATTCGCGCAGAACGTCGACATACGGAATTGCTGTCCTATGGTGAAGATATCACACTTGAGATCGTTTTGGCACAATTACAGGAACGTGACGCCCGAGATATGGGACGCAAAGACGCCCCGCTCAAACCTGCACTTGACGCCCACATGCTTGATACGTCCAATTTGTCTATTACCGAGGCTTTCAATCTTGCCTGTCATATTATCGATGTTGCGATGAAAAATAAGTCTGAGCCGGCTCAAGGGCAGAATTTCTGATCTTGCGTGTCAAAAAAGACAAAAAATATTGATTTTTTTACGCACGACTTTTCCCGTGTAATGCCACGGTAAACTGCCGCAAACCCCCATAATCGTGGAGGTTTTGTGTTACGATTCTGATTGAAATTTGCGCCAAGCTTCCTATGTCTAAAGGGAAGAATTTTTTTGAAAGAGAGAGGGGATATATGTCCAATTTTGAGACCCAGATAGAAAAGTCGAAACAGGAAGTGGCCGAGGCTCAAGCCAAAATCCAAGCCTTGTCATCACAAATTGAAACCGCACGTCAGAAAATGGAAATGGGATCTGACATTACCATCGATATTGAAAATGCGTCGTTGGATGATGTCCACGCCCATGCCGATACGATGAATGGGAATATCGCCGAGCTGATCTTAGGCTTGGACGATGTCACCGCCGGTTTCTCCAAAGACTTTGATAAAATGCGCGACCGCACAGGGTGGGAAAAATTCGTTGGTATATTCTCCAAACAACGCGCTGAGTCGCTACGCTCAGAGCGTATCCGGACAGCGTCTATTGAAGACAAATTGCAAGATTTGATTTCCAAATCCAATACCATTCAAACCATGCTGCAAGATCAGTTAAACCAATTGCAAATACATAAAGAGCAGGTGCAAGCCAATTTGGGTGTCACGCTGACAAGTCGTGAAGCGGCTGTAACAGCTTTGGAGCAAATCAAAGCCGAATTATTAGCCATGGATCCCAAAATCATCGAATTGGAAAATAAGCTTTCTGTCGAACAGGACGCTAAAAAACGCGCTCAGCTGGAATCAGAACTGGCCGCTGTGAACGCCAATTACAATGAATTGGCGCAGAAGGAGCAGGTTAAGCTCGCCGAGTCTCAAACTCTGGAGCGCTATATTGAAAAAGGCAAAACCTGGGTAGACAGTTTACAAAATCAGGCCGCCACACAAATGGTGCTGATCAACAAGCTACAAACCGACACGAAACAGCGTGTCATCCTATATGATGCTTTGTCGAAGTCATTGAAAACGGCGCAACAACAAGATGTCGCCCACAAAATCAATGAGATTGGCGTTGCCACGGATAAAGAAGCCCAAGTCGCCATGTCGGCCATTGGTGCAGCCACGAATAACAAAATGGCTGAAATGATGGAAGCGCATGAAGACCATATTGTCTTTGCCCGCAAAGTGCTGGAAGAAAAAGCCAAAGCCGATGAGCGTTTCGCCCGCCGCTTTGAGAAAATCGTCGAGAAGCACGACGCCAACGCCTACGGTGAATAAGTGTCGGCTTTAGACCAGCTTCAATATGATCACAAAGTGCTCGATAGCGCCCGGGCGACCCGGCGCTATTTCGCAAAATTTGAACGCATCATGCTGCATCTTTCCGATGTGGCGGCGCTGTCCAATAGAGAGAAACTGATTACCACGGCAGAGGCGCGTATTCTGTCCTCCTATTTGGGGGCATTGACCAATACATTTACAGCTTTGTCGTATAAATTCCTTATGTCCCACCGCATTGGGGATCGTGAGAGTGCAGGCATCAGCATCGATAAATCTGAAAGCGGTTTTCCGATTTTTCAGGAATTAATGCAAATGGCCTCGGATGCCACACAAGCGAAAATCCACCTGAAGTCTCTACCAACACAGGAACGTCTGAAAAAGGACATGGTCAATCATATATTGAGTGAGAAGTCCTCGCCGACGAAATTACAATATGCAATGAGCCAACGGCTCTATTACGAATATCTGGCACAGGAAAATCTTTTTCTGACGCAAAACCACCCGCAACTCGTGTGGGTTGGGAAAAATATGCGCGACGGCAAAAGTCAAACACGCCGGAGTTATCTGGTTCATTGGGCGGCCTATGACAGCCAAACTAATTTGCCTGCTGTCTATTTGATGGAATTGGAAGACACAGCGTCGCGCGCTCTCGTCCACGATGAGCGCCGCTGGCCGCAAGTCCAGTCCCATCTTATGGCGCAAGCCGTTTCGGGTCTGAAATTACTAACGATTGCCAAAGGGTTTGATTCTGATTTCGACTCTCTGCATCCGAAATTATTACGGCGGTTCCATTTGGGTCCGATGTATAGCCATGCTTTCACCGAACAACACGGCCCCTTGCGCGATGTGCTGGCCGAAGCCCAAGGGAAACCCGGATTAGATTGGGCGCTCGCTTGGACAGTGGAATCGCTCTTATCTGAAAATACATTCAAAGAGAAAACCGGGATTTTCAGAAAATCAGAAAGACAGGTTTTTAAATTGGATAAAGGCCTTGCCGGAAAAGAGAGCGGCGCGACCGATGTGCAAAGGGCGTTAATCTTGCCGCACCGGGCCTATCAGGTGCTCGAAGAAAAACAGGCCCATCATTTCAAAGGCACACGCAAATATGTTGTGGGCAAGAACAAGAAAATTTTGAGTTATAATTAAGGGGCTCTATGTCTGACTCTGGCAATTTGATGGAACTAAAAGACGCGTTAATCCGTGAAAAATACACGGCCGCTGAAGCCTTGCTTGACGGCTTCGATCATACGCCGCGTCTGGCCAAAAAACAGGACACGGCATCGACTGTCAAAAAAGAGCGCTCACCCGGAATCCGACAGCGGCGACGGTTCCGCTCAACCACACCCGGCCTTGTCACACAATCCACGGCTCGCCCCGACGGGGTTCATTTGATCAATCGTATCTACGGCACGGATGAAGGGGATGTTTTAGTCAGCCCTATGCAGGCCAATGTCCTGCACGCATTGCGCCGCGCTCTGGCGACGGCCATGGTCGTTGCTGATCAATATGGGGATCAAACCGGTCTCTCTGCTCTGATGAAAGATAATCTTTCGGGCAATCTGGCCGTAGGGAAAAAAGCTGAGTTTAGCGAAGGCCTTTCCGCGGCGGCGGTCATCAGCCTTCATGTCTTTGCCAATATGGCAAGCTATCTCCTCTCCACTGCCCATGCAGATGCAGCAGATCTCAATATCGATATTGGGGAGGTCGAAGAGGTTCTGACTGATAATGCGCAACTCGCTTTGACGAGCGCCTTATGGGAGTTGGATCAAGACCTTGCCCTTTTTGCGGACAGTGAAGAAAAGCTTGTCCCTGTTGTCACGGCCTTTTTGGAAAAGCTTTTGGACAAAGTCGCCTTGCGGGCGGCGAATATCGCCCGCTTGGAGCCTTTCACTTCTGTAAGCTACCGCGTCGAAGCGGATGATTTCACTATTAATGGCTTCACCCCTTTCTCGCGGACAAAGGGGTCCAAACTGACCATGACATTCAAAAAGCCACATGAAGTGGTCGGCAATCACATCGCCAAATATCAGGCGATGAAATTGTCTAAAATGCTCATGGCCTATGATTTTGAGCGGAAATTAAATCCCTTTGCTGAATTGGGCGGATTTATTTTCACCTTTATGGGAGACGGTGCACCGGGGACGGGCAAGACTACGCTTATTCAAATGATGGCGGGTCTGATTTCAGATTACTGCAATAATGCAGGCTATGCCTTTCGCTATCAAAACTTGTCCACGGACAGTATTGACAGTTACCAAGGTAAATCCGCGCAAAATGCCAAAGCCTTTATCAATAATGTGATTGACCCCAATGTGATCGGCTTCGGCACGATTGACGATATTGACCAACTCGCCGGCAAACGGGGTGACAGACAATCCTCTGCTGGACAGCTCGAAATCACAGCCGTTTTGATGGAAAGCTTTGCGGGTGCCAACACAGTGGTGCGCGGAAATTGCACCTTTGGCATGTTTTCCAACTATCCCGAAAATGTCGATGATGCCTTGCGTCAACGAGCGGGCGCGCGCTTCCTTGTGGATGGCCCACAATCACGTGAAGACTATATTGATATCCTTCACCTCTTAATGGGTAAGAACCATGACATCCCCGTCGGCAAGCATGATTTATTTGCGGCGCAGGAAATTAAAAAGGCCGTGGCCGCAAGCTATGACAGCTATTCCAAACCCAAAGAAGACGGTCTGATTAAAGTCTATGAGACTGTCTCCAAAAACATCGGAAAATTCGACACGATTGCCAAACTCGGTACCTATCTCAAAGGCATTCAAGAGGCGGATGAGCGTTTTACGGGTCGTGCGATTAAAAACATTACCGACGCTGTGAAAGTCCGCGCCATGGATTTTGAACTCCCCGATGAGTGGATGGAAAATACAGACTTATTCTTGTCCAAAGATTATGAAACAAAAAAGAACATGATCGCCGAGCTCTCCCAACCGATTACAGTTGATATGATCATTCAAGAAATCAATCGCTACGCCGACTCAGAATTCCGCTATGCCGAGAAGAGTGATGAGATTGCCATTGAAAACATGGTGCGCGATTTCGGACGTCAGGAAGAGGCGAAGAGGCGATATTTGGGGAGTAAGGGGTGAACGCGCTCTTAACTCTCAGCGCAATAGTTCTTGGCTCCATCGGAATTTTCCAGTGGTTTCAGCTCTATAGAGTTGGGGCTTTGAAGAGTGCCCGCGAGCTAAGTTTAAGCAAGCTTGTCACAGTAACTATCCCTCTTTCTTTAATAAGTGGCTCAATCATCGCGCTAAGCGAAATATATTTTGGGAATGCTTCAACTGCTGAAATTATTTTATATGCGACCTGTGGTTATCTTTTTTTTCCAACGTGCTGGGTTTATTATCTTTTTCTAGGGTTTATAAGTAGCAAAATAGGTATGTGGTTTTTTTGGTTTGCTCACGGCCTCTTAATTATTGGGCTAGGTTATCAATTTAGCGGCGTTAACGATGGGACGTCACCTTTTGACTTTGCTTTAGGAATGTGGGCGGTCGTTTCAACACTTTGGTTAGTCGGTTTCTTTAAAAATCATTTTGCAAATACGAAATTCAAAAGGATTAAAACTTTACTGACCTCATTCACAGCCGCTCTGCCGAGCTTATTTCTCTTGTATGTGTTAAAGTATTCGATTTTTGGACTACCATACGTCGATAAGTCGATTTACGCTCAAAGTTTTGCAACATCTGTGAAGTTAATAATTTTGGTTGCCTTTGTATTCGTTCTGCAAAACTACAAGAATGGAACCCAGTCATGATGCGCCTCGTCCGAAAAGGATTGATGTTTGGAAACCTGATTGAGGTGACCTCACCTGCTTTGGTGGAGCGGTATAATCGCGCCCTCAAACATTTAATCGATAAAGAAACGGCGCTGAACGAGTTCCATATCGACATTGCCGGATACTCACCTGAAATTGGGGATGAGTTAGGGGACGACCTTTATCTCAACCCCAAAGGCTGTAACCAGATGTTCATCCTGCTGACCACAGATCAAAAAACCGCGCCTTTATTAAATTCCAAATTCTCGACATCCCGCTCAATTTTACGGGAATATATCGAAGAGAATGAAGATCAGCTTTTCGCGCTCACAGCGCGCGAGGCCGTTGCTGGGGAATTGCTCAATTCCGTCTTTGATATGTCAGATCCGTCTGATCTCTTGCAAATCAACCAAATAGAAATTGAAGCGGATACGATTCAAGAACATGTCGCCGAAGCCAATCAGCTAGGCGAGCAGATTGAGCGCTTTATGAGCGAAGATGATGCATGGTGGGATGATGTTCTGATTGCGCAAATGATTGAACTGGCCAAACGCACAGGCAATATTCAACGCAATCCCGTCAAGCTCGACAGCAAAATCTATCGGCAGGGTAATTATTATACGAACCATTTTGGCGGGATTTATGTCTTTCGCGATGCCGGCACACCCACCATCATTGCGCGCGAACCCGTTGAGGGCCTGAAAGACATTTTGATTGAACAAATCCTGACATTTGAAGATCGGGACGGCATTGCCAATTTTCTACGGGATGAAGGATTAAGCCAACTTATTGTACAATCCCCCAATCAACATACCGCCGGAATTATTAAGCAAAAAATTGATTTCATCACCATCACGACTGCGGCGGAACAGGGTCATAATCTGGCCGGATTGACGCGGCAAAATGTGCGCCTTTTGGAGCGGCGGTTTGCCGATGCCATGCCCGCTGAATATCATGGATTGATGGATGTGTGGCGATGGGCGAGCCTGGGCGGGCGAGTCCCAAAATTAAAACCGGAACATCCTGCCTTCTTCTACGCTCTGCGGTCGAGCCAACATAAAGATCGCGATTTGGTCAATATGTTGCTGTCTGATTTATCCCGTCTGGATTTTCGGCAGCTCTTTATCTGTAACAAACCTCTGTTTTACGAAACCTATCGCGGTTGGTCAGAACCAAAGAAGGAATATGTGGCCAGCTTTTTGGCCGATGAATATGCCATGGATAAGGTCGGCGCGCGTGAAGCGCTCTTTGGCGATGAGCCCATGATGGAAGAGCCCGAAGTCACGCCACCTCAGGGGCGTGATGAACCAACTCAGAAAAGCTCTAAAAGCAAGAAACCTTTCCGAAGTCCTTGGGGCGAAGCTCATGTTGATGAAGGTCTTTACCGCCTGCGCGATACGCGAGGGGAGCCCGATGATTTCAGAGAATTATATAAGGACTACCGCAAGAAAAATTACCGGAAAAAGAAGAAACGCAAAGATGATTAGTCATTTTATGAATGACGGCAAAAGTAAGGACGGCGTGAATTAGGAGCAAGTTATGGCCGGATGGATTCGAAATATCATTATCATTTTCGCTATTCTCAGCGCAGTCTATGCCCTGTTGGTAATGACGGCCAATATCCGACAAAGACGGAAACTACGTGCTGAATTTGATGTGTCCGAAACCTCGGATACAAAAGACGCTTTTGTGGAAGAAGGACTGAAACGTTATAATCGTTCACTGCGGCCTAAAATGCTTTTGGGCGTTTACCTTGTGCCTTTGTTGATTATGGGCGCGCTAATTTACCTCGCGCAATATGGATAAGTGGCGTATGTGCCGACACGCGAATATAGGAGATTTTTATGAAAGCCGTTAAATTATTCCTTGGCTTTTTGCTCTTCATCATCATTGCGACCCTGTTGCATTATTACTTACCGCAGCGTGATATTGTTCGCATTGTTGGCACAGATGTTAAACGTATGGACGTAAGCAAGGGTTCACCTTTTTGGGACAGACCTGATGCCGGCACGAACCGCGAAAATACTCGCGATGTCCGCTTCATCAATGCTGTACGAAAAAACGGCAAGGAAAGTGTCTACCGCAATGAAGACACAGAGTGGTCATTCCCTTTCTATCTGAAATTTGACAGTGGTGATCTCAATGCGCGTGCGCAAAACTTAGCTCAACAAAAAGAACAATGGGTCGCTATTCGTCATTATGGGTGGCGCATTAAGCTCTTTTCGATCTTCCCCAATGCCACATCCGTGAAAAAATTAGACGGGCCCAATGTCTTTCTTGTCCCGTGGTTTAATATCTTTTTCATCGGCTTATGGCTGATTATCTTCTTTTCGATCTGGCGCGTTGTTAAGCGTTGGAAAACAAAAAATGTTGACCCGATTACTGACAAAATCGGTGATGAATTAAGTGAAGCGGCCCAAACCGCACGGGATCATGCCGATGCCGCAGGTGATAGCCTATCCAAGAAAGGCTCTGCTATCGGACGTCTGTGGCGTAAACTTTTCGGAACGAGCAAAAAAACGAAATGAAGACTTTAAACCGCTCATTTAATTGAGGGGTTTATCTTCCATCATATAATTCAACGCCAATCGTCCGCCATCGACATAAATACATTGTCCTGTGACATAGCTGGCATCTTCGGACAGTAAAAAGGCGGCGACTCCCGCCACCTCATCTGGCTGTGCAACACGCCCTAATGGCGTACGAGCACGGATTTTCGCCATAGCATTTTCGTCGCCCACAACTCCGGCCAGCATATCAGTTTTGACTGAGCCCGGCCCGATTGCATTAACGCGTATACCATAAGGCGCGAGCTCTAACGCCATAGCGCGTGTCATCTGTAATAAGCCGCCTTTAGACACCGTGTAAGCGATGTAATCCGGAATCGCGACCGTATCATTAATCGAGGACATATTCACAATGGCGTAAGGCCTGTCATTCAAGCGTGATCGATCATCGCGGGCTTCAATCTCTTTGACCATATATTGCGCCACGGCCTTGGAAACCAAAAAGGCTCCGCGCAAGTTTACCGCTAAATTGCGATCAAAATCGTCGACACTCATATCCAGCGCGCCGCCTTTTACCGCAATGCCGGCATTATTGATTAAACCGTCTATGCGTCCGAAAGCGCCCAGTGTTTCGGCAATCAAATTATGAACCTGTAATTTATCCGAGACATCACATTCGACGAAGACGGCTTTATCCGTCCCGGAAGCAAGCTCTTCGCCTGCGCGGTAGCCTTCATCTGTGTCCATATCCGCCAAAACGACGTGGTGTCCGTCTTCGACCAATCTTTGCGCGCAAGCATAACCAATGCCCCGCGCCGCCCCCGTAACGATGAAAACCTGATCTGACATAAGTGAAGACCTTTATTGAGTGTCCATAGAAAAACCCGCCTTGGTGCCGATAAGACACCGCAGACGGGTTCTAAGCCTTGGAAGGGAGATTAAGAGCCTGCCGCCTGTTTCATCACCAACTCTTGTTTGATTTGTAATTTTTTCTTTTTCAGTTCGGCTATTCGGATTGTGTCGGGCAACGGACTTCGCATTTCATTCTCTATTTTCTGCTCTAGGGAAGCATGTTTTGAGGTTAATTGTTCTAAATGCGCTGATAATGCCATTCACATCTCCTGTTTTCAGTTTGTTATAGCCTGACATGGTTAGCATATTTTCACAGGGGAGTTCTAGGAATTTCTATAAACATTGCTTAGGAGCTGTTAATCTTGCCCAGAGCCGCTCAAAGCTGTAAGAGTTGACAATGTCCAATGACACACCAACAGATTTGCCCCCCATCGCCAATGATGAGGAAGTGGAACCAAGTCCAGAGGAGCTAAAAGCGCTTTTGGAAAAGCTGCGGGCCGAACATCGCCGTATTGATCAGGAAATTGAGGCGTTAATTGAAACAGGCGTTTCAGACGTGCTGAAAGTCAAGCGTATGAAGAAAATCAAATTGTCGATGAAAGACCAAATCGTTTATTTAGAAAACCAAATTACGCCGGACATTATTGCTTAAAACAAGACTTTAAGCTGATTGCTGAACCAGGCTTTCTTTATAGCGATCTTTCGCCGAATACATGGCCTTATCCGCACGATTTAAAACGGATTCAGCCGATTCACCCGGATTACAGGTCGCCACTCCCCAAGCCGCAGAAACACAGACTTTTTCTTGGTCGGCATGAACATATTGTTCCGAAATGCGACAGGAAAGAGCCGACGCTTTGGCTTCGGCAATGTCCGAGGATGATTTGAACAAGAGTACCCCAAATTCATCTCCGCCGAGCCGGGCGACCATGTCGCAATTCCGGACGCCATCACATAAAACGTGACTAACCTTTTTCAATAAATCATCCCCCACGGCATGACCGTAATTATCATTGATGGATTTGAACCCGTTTAAGTCGAAGAAAATAACCGAACTGACCAGATTATAGCGTTCCATGACATTTTGCGCGCGCTGCATCTCCCGCATGAACGCGCGACGATTATAAACCGGAAGAAGTGGATCGGTATCCGCTGCCTGTTCCAATTCCAATATCTTCAGACGGAGTCGCGCGATTTCACTGGAGAGATCCCTGTTCTCCTGTGCCAAACCGGTCTGAACGACAGACGGATGTTCAGACAGACGTGCCCCTGCTTCGTTCAAAGCTTTCGAAACCGAACTTTGAGCCATTTGCATTCCCCAGTACTAACCACAGATAGAAGCTCTACCTGAGGAGAGTTAAGAAACGGAAAATAACGCGGAATTTGTAAATTTTGCTCTATTTTCAGGGTGAGAACGGCGTGAAACACTGAATTTTTATTGGTTTCAGAGCCTCTTTCCTTTATGGAGTGACGCTTTCTCACCTCAAAAGAGGAAGACAGCCAAATGACATCCGCCACACCTCCTGTCGCTATTATCATGGGTTCCACATCGGATTGGCCGACTATGGAACACGCTGCAAAGGCGTTGGACGCGTTGGGCATATCTTACGATTCTCAAGTCGTTTCGGCCCACCGAACGCCGGAGCGGCTCTTTAATTTCGCTAAATCCGCAGCAGGTAAAGGCTATCAAGTGATTATTGCCGGAGCAGGCGGTGCGGCTCACTTGCCCGGCATGGTGGCATCGCTCACCCGACTGCCTGTTTTGGGCGTCCCCGTACAAAGCGCTGCCTTGTCAGGCATGGATAGTCTTCTTTCGATCGCACAAATGCCGGGCGGCATCCCTGTCGGCACTCTGGCAATCGGAAAATCAGGGGCAAAAAATGCCGGACTCATGGCCGCTTCTATTTTAGCCTTAAACGATGAAACCATTGCCCAACGATTGGAAGACTGGCGAAGCGCACAAACAGACTCGGTCGGTCTCGACCCTCAAGGTTGATAAGAAACGGCTAATGATGACAGATGCTCTCCCTCCCGGTTCGACGATAGGCATTTTCGGCAGCGGTCAATTGGGTCGTATGCTGGCTTTGGCTGCCGCCCGTTTGGGACTTAACACCCATATTTATGCGCCAACAGGCGCGGATAGTCCGGCGGCCCAAGTCGCCACAAATTTCACGACAGGGGATTATTGGGACGAAGACGCCGTTTTGAAATTTGCGCAATCCTGTGATGCGCTGACTTATGAATTTGAAAATATTCCTTCCGCCACAGCAGAATTGGCCCAGTCCGCCAAACCACTCTTTCCGGCTCCAAATTGTCTTGATGTCTCACAAGACCGATTAAGCGAAAAACGCTTTATCTCTGAAACAGCAGGCGTCCCGGTTGCTCCTTTTGAAGACGTAAAAAATGCTTTCGACGTTAAGCGCTTTATGCGCCGCACTGACAGCGGGTGTGTTTTGAAAACCCGACGCTTCGGATATGACGGGAAAGGACAAGTCATCATTCGCACGCCCGACGAGATTGAAGAACAATGGGCCAAGATTGGCTCCGAACCAGTGATTGCCGAGGCTTTCATTCCTTTTGAACGCGAAGTTTCGATTATTTGTGCTCGGACACAAAAAGGAGAAATTGCCGCCTATCCTTTAACTGAGAATGTCCACCGCAATCACATCCTTCATACAAGTGTCGCGCCAGCTCCTCGCGCCAATGGGAACGCTCAGGATTTGGCCATCCGAATCATGGAGGAATTGAATTATGTCGGGGTCATGGCGACGGAATTTTTCGAACTCTCGGACGGTTCGCTCATGGTCAACGAAATCGCCCCTCGCGTTCATAATTCCGGGCACTGGACGCAAGATGCCGGCTGTACGGACCAATTTGAACAACATATTCGTGCCATCGCAGGCTGGCCTTTAGGAGAGACCACCCCTAAATCAGCCGTGACAATGACTAATCTCATAGGTGATGATGTGACTGCTTGGGAGACATTCGCTTCTGAACCCGGAACATCTCTTCACCTCTATGGAAAGAAAGACATTCGTGCCGGACGTAAAATGGGTCATATCAATCGCCCACACACATAGGTTTGACAGGTCTGATGACGGGGCCTTAACTAGCTCCGACGGCGACGCCGTTTAAAGCGCGGTAAGCCACCATAGCGTAAAGCCCCCAAAGCAGAGGCTGGAGACGGCCAATCTTTCGTCGCAGATTTTACCTGCCATTTTAACCGTTCAAACTGCATGACATTGGCAATACGCGCGTCCAGAAATTCTCGAGCCTTTACTTTGGCGGGGTCAGGGTCATTTAACCAAACGGGTAAAGTGGCGCCGATGACGCCGGATAATATTGTCCGCTTTGAATAATAATTTGCGTCGGTGGATGTATCACCAATCGCACGCCAAATCATATCCGCTGCCGCCCATAATTGCCCTGTCGCACTGAGGCGACCGGAGAGAAAGCTGTCGGGCAGGGCCAAACGCGACATAGCCCGTCGCGCAGCATCTTCGTGAGAGCCGATTGCTTCTAAGCGAGCCAATACGCCTTGGGTTACCTTATCGCGGATTTTCATCTCTGATAGAGTTAAGGCGCTTAACCGCTCTTGCGCCGTCAAATTTAACTGCTCTGACCAATAGGCTAATAGGTCCAAAACACCTTCCGGAAAATAGAGTGCATCCGCACCCTCGGGCAGGTCTGTTCTATCAACAGCCTGGGCAAGCATTTTATCGGTCCAACCTTCAAACGGCACGAGGCCTAAGGCCGCCTCTAAGATTTCATCCCGAGGTGCAACATTTTTGGATTTTGCAGAGTACTCTGTCATGGTTTCTATATAAGGCGCTACACTGCAGATGTCACCTGATGGGTCGGATTTGCCGCAGACGCATCAATCTCCTTAGCCCAGCTTCTTTCTCAAAATTGTACGTTTGAACCAATCATTAATCGCGCCGACTCCTGAACCTGACAATACACCATATCGGAAAACACGGCCCGCCGCCCAGATTACACCGATAGAGACCAGTCCTAATACGACGGCAGAGACAATTAATTCCCATAAGGGTGGGTCAGAGGGCAGGCGAATAATGACGGCAAAAGGCGCAGATAAAGGAAACAGACTGGCAATCCGCAAAAGTGAGCTATCGGGCGAATTCAACCCTAAAGGCACAACTAAAATGCAAAGCGTTAAAACGATTACAATCGGGGTCGTAATCGTTTGAGCGTCCTGCATGGATTGACTCAAAGCCCCCATGGCGATGAAACAGGCCCCGTAAAAAATATATCCCAAGACCAAAAAGATAATAAAGAAAATAATCATTTTCGGTGTGAAGCTCTCGACCAAAGCTCTCGCAATCTCTGAGTCTTGCATCGTAACGACAGCGATAATACCAACAATGCCGAGACATATATAAGGGGCCATTGCTGTCAGAGTAAGCGCGGCGACACCTAATAATTTTCCGAAGATAATCTCTGAAAACCGTGTGGAGGCCAACATCATTTCAAGAAGCTTATTAAGCTTCTCTTCTAGCATGGAAGTCAATAACATGTAAGCGCCGGAAAAAACGGTCAGCCATAAAAATCCCGACAGGGCCGCTGCAACGAAATAAGGCACCCTATCCGCTTTGGTTACGGCCTTTGCGCCGTCATCCACACCTTCTTTTGACGGATCAAAGCTCTCAACTTTCAGCTTACCCTTTTGCGCCTCTTTGAAGCCTTCACGAGTTAATCCGCCTGAGGCTAAATATTGTGTTTCGGCTAAGGCCTTAAAATAGTCTTCTGTCAAAGACTTGGCTTCATAGGCATTAATGTTTTTTGACCAGTAATTAACAATAGGGCCGTCAGCATTTGATGAGATGCGAATGAGCCCGTCCAAAGAGCGAGCCTTGCCGTCTACCATGATGGTTTTTACGCCCAAGAGATAAGGTTTGATTGAATCTAAATCTTCTGCAGGCAAATCAACAAAATTCAATTTTTTCTCAATCGGCTTTAACTGCCCTTTGAGAGCCGGAATGCGCGCTTCTATCTCTGCCTGTGCCGCATCAACACCGTCTTTTTCTAAAACCGTTTTAACGGCTTGCGCCGCTTCATCATCAAGCATTGTGCCTTGAAGGCTTTTTATGGCCTTTTCAAAAAGCGCTTTTTGCCGAGTTTCATGGAGAGCCAAAATACCGGCTTTATGTGCACCAGTTTCATCCAATATCGCCTCATAACGCGGCGGTGAAACTTCGACATCAAATTGCGTAAAGGCATAACCGATGGCGGCACCGACAAAAGGCATAAGGAAGGAGATCCAGAACCCGACGGTTTTGACATAGCCAAGATAATCGCGTCTCGCGATTAGGAAGGTCCGGCGTAAATTTACCTTAGGAAGCCACGTTGTCATAATTACGCCTCCTCTTTCTGCGGGTCTTTATCGTGCAAATCAGAACTGTCTTTCATCGTCGCCCGCACATCATCGCCGACCAAAGCCACAAAGGCTTCATGCAAGCTCGGCTGACGCGGTTCGAAACGCGTGAGAGCTATTTTTTCACTCACACATTTTTCCAATATGGTTTGCGGCAGGGCGTCTTTTTTTAAGGTCACCATCAGACTCTCATCTTTGCGCGTCTCTATTGTCTTGGCAAAATGCGTCATGACTTCGCGTAGGCGCACATCATCGGAGGCGATAATCATACGGCGCGGCGCTTTGGAGAGCGCCAATTCCGTTGAGCCGTCAAAGACAACGGAGCCGCCCCCCATCAAAATAATCCGATCACATAAACGTTCGGCATGTTCCATGACATGGGTTGAGAAAATAATCGTCCGACCGCGAGCGGCAATCTCGCTGACAATGCCCTCCAAGACTTGTTGATTGACCGGATCCAGTCCTGAAAAGGGTTCGTCCAAAATGTAAAACTCCGGATCATGCGCAATGGCTGAGAGGAGTTGAACCTTTTGCGCCATGCCCTTGGACATATCTTTGTTTTTCTTTCGCTTTGCTTCGGAGAGGCCATAGCGATCAAGCAATTCATCGGCGAGCATGAAAGCCTCGCGTTTGGCCATACCGTTCAGACGCGCCATATGCGCAATACTTTCCCGCGCCGTTTGCTTTTTATAAAGGCCGCGCTCTTCGGGCAAAAATCCCACGCGTCCGAATGCGGGCTCTCCGGGGGCTTGGCCAAAGAGTTGAATCTCGCCTTCATCGGGTGGAATAAGCCCCAAGGACATGCGGATTGTGGTTGTCTTGCCAGCGCCGTTCGGCCCCAAAAAACCAACGACCTCCCCAGGGTTGATTGTAAAGCTCACATCTTTCACGGCCTGTTTGCCGCCAAAACTTTTGGACACAGATTTCAGAGAAAGCGGAGACGTCATCATACGTCCTTATGGCCGAATAGAAAAATGAGGCAAGCATCTTTGACTTCATTTATTGGAACCATTCGCGCGCGTATTTGTTCAAGCATTTAATGAGATGACCCGATGGTGAGCAGGAGTGAGTGAAAGCCAAATCCAAAGCCCAACAGAAAGCAGCCGGAGCCTCCCTCTCCGCTAAACGAGGCGATATCAAGGAGCACGCGTTACAAGGAGCCTCAATCGAAATGTATGAAACAATGAGCGAGGCCGAATTAGAAGAGATGGCCTCCACGAAGCATGATGACTTGCCGGAGACAGTAGAGCGTTAAGGTCTCGGGCCTTCCCCCTCTGCCGTCACGGCCAAATGGCGCAACACGATCTCTCGCCCGCCTAAGGCCCAAAGGTTGATATGGTCACCGCCTTTAATGATATGAGCCTCTTTCGGCCCTTGGTAGCCGTCATAAAGCCTCTGGCCTTGTGACAAAGGGACAACCTTATCAGCCGTGCCATGCGTCCAAATCAGCGGAAAAGTTTTACCCTGCAAAGCCAAGTCTGACCGAAAAGTGTCTTTCATCAACAAGCCGACCGGCAGAAACCTCATGGTCATTTTCGCCATATCCAGTGTTGAATTAAAAGGCGCATCCACAAATAAGAGGGCAGGCTCATAGCTATGGCTGAGTTGCGCCGCGACACCAGACCCGAGCGATGTCCCGTAAAAGACAATACGGTCAGGCGTGATATTGCGAGCGAGTAAAGCTTCATATTGCGCCTTCGCCGCATCGACTAAGCCTTGTTGCGTGGGCGAGCCGCTTTGCCCCGGATAGCCCGGATAGCCCACGGAAAGCACGCCATGGCCTACTTCGATCAAATCGCGGAAGATGTCATAATTACTGTATATCGCCGAACCATTTCCATGAAAGACCATAACGACACTATGCCGCTCTGTCGCCGGCGGTGACCACCAAGCGACCACATCACCATCGGCGTCGCGCCATTCCTCCATCGCAACATTGACATCTTGCGGCGACAGATAAACAGCAGGCGGAAAGTAAAGTAATTTGCGCTGAGCGCCGTAAATGAAAAGCACAAGCCCAATATAAATCACGGCCAAAATACCGAAAATCCATATAAGCATTTTCATATTTTTATCCCTACTCTGTGATTATTATCCCTCTTGATACGCCTCTCTTAAGCAAAGCGCAGCAGCGAGTGCACAACATGGCACATTATGGACCTTACGCCACGGTCAAAAAAATAATCGGATCATGAAACTCTCTGGAAAAGGACATTTAAATTTAGTGTTGGGCAACACTATTCAATAATTTCAATGACTTAGAAGGAAATAAGGTCAAAAATATCAAAATTCTGCCCTATTCCCGTCACATTTGACCGTGAGTTTTCACTCCATGGAAACACCCCACGCTAAATGTGAGGTGTTATATGGAGGAAAAAATGCGTATCTTTCGTCGTTATTGCGGCACAGCTCTTGTGATGTTTACAGCACTCAATACTTTACCAGCCTTGGCCTACACCATCGATGAGGCTGAAACCGAAGTAGAGGCTTCTGTGAGTATTGAGCTTGTTAGAAAAACACGAGTCTCTGAACGAACATATGATGTCACAGCCGAAGGCGATCACTTTGACAGTCGGTCCGAGGTTTTTGATGAAGCGCTTTACAAGGCCGCGCGGAAAACACTCAATAAAGACTATGAATGGTTCCGTGTGTTGGACCGTGATACGGACCGTGAAACCGTTTACACAAATCGCGACAGAGGCTCAACTTTTGAGGCGCGCTATGAACGTGTCCCTGTCAGACGCTGCGGCTTGCTCGCTTGCAGTACGACCTATGAGAGCCGCAAATCCGGTCATGTAGAGTATCGCACACCGGAGCGGGCCGAGACGCGTTATTCCGTGACTTTAGAATTTGAAATGGGCGATGGCCCGGCTCCTGAAGGGCCATCGGTTTATGATGCCAGTTTGATCAAGCGCTCCTATCGTTAGAGAAGATCACCCCAAAACAAACAAAGCCTCTCATTCTCATGAGAGGCTTTTTTATGTATCCCAGTTTGATTGGGCTAAAGCGTCTTGATGATTTCTTCGACCATTTTCTTGGCATCGGATAAAAGCATCATCGTGTTGTCTTCGTAGAAGAGATCATTATCAATGCCTGCATAGCCAGGAGACAAAGAGCGTTTAACAAAGAGCACTGTGGCGGCCTTATCAACATCCAAAATCGGCATGCCGGCAATAGGACTTTGCGGATCTTTTTTCGCGGCCGGGTTAGTCACATCATTCGCACCAATCACGAAGGCGACGTCTGCGTTAGAAAATTCTGAGTTAATATCTTCCAACTCAAAGACTTCATCATATGGGACATTGGCTTCGGCCAAAAGCACGTTCATATGGCCCGGCATGCGGCCCGCCACAGGGTGAATGGCATAGACCACGTCAACGCCTTCTTCTTTCAGCGTATCAGCCATTTCTCGCACGGCATGTTGAGCCTGTGCCACAGCCAAACCATAGCCCGGTACGATAATCACCTTTGAGGCATTCTTCATAATGAAGGCGGCGTCTTCGGCAGAGCCGCGCTTGACCGGACGTTGCTCTTTATCTCCGGAAGCTGCGGCGGCATCATCACCGCCAAAACCACCCAGAATAACCGAGATGAAACTTCGGTTCATCGCCTTACACATAATGTAAGAGAGAATAGCGCCTGACGAGCCAACAAGAGCCCCCGTTACGATCAACGCCATATTGCCTAAAGTAAAACCAAGCGCCGCTGCCGCCCAACCGGAATAAGAATTCAGCATGGATACCACAACGGGCATATCCGCACCACCAATCGGAATAATCAGCAGGAAGCCAATCACGAAAGTCAGAGCCAGCAAGACCCAAATCAACACAGGGTCATTTCCGCCCGATTTCATCAACATGCCTATGACGACAGCAATGCCAATAGCGAGCGCCAAATTAATCACATGTCGGAAAGGCAACATAATCGGGGCGCCCGACATATTTCCGTTGAGTTTTGCAAACGCAATCACGGAGCCTGAAAACGTAATGGCACCAATCGCTGCTCCCAGTGAAAGCTCCAAAAGACTGCCTGCTTTGATTTTACCATCCGATATAATACCGAAGGCATCAGGCGAGAAATAGGCCGCAACAGCGACCAAAACAGCAGCGAGACCAACAAGCGAGTGAAAGGCCGCGACGAGTTGCGGCATATCCGTCATAGGAATTTTCTTGGCGATAACAGCACCAATTATGCCGCCAATGACCAAACCGCCCCCGGCAAAAATAAGTCCGGCCCCGCCCATACCCGCGACCAAAAAAGTCGTGATAATCGCAATCGCGATACCGAGCATGCCAAAATAATTTCCGCGCCGCGATGTTTCGGGCGAACTGAGGCCACGCAGAGCCAGAATAAAGAGGACAGCCGAAACCGTATAAAGGATAGCGGCCAAATCAGCGGAGAGGGTCATTTCATATTTTCCACTTCTGAGGCATCCATTTTTTTCATCGTGGATTCAGGCAACTCAATCATCGCCAAATCAGGATAGGCCGATTGAAACATTTTCAACATGATCTCATCATCCAATCGCGCCACATACCATTCACTGCCATCCATGATGGCAACGGTCGTGGAGTGTGTTTTAACGACTTTGCCGGGCTCATCATTCACGCCCACAATCATCGTACTGGGAATGAGCACGTAAGGCCGATCAGACTGAGACGTTTCAAATTTCGCCACATCGAGGTCGAAATCAAAGCTTTGTAACGAGACGGTCTCCAAAGCTCTTTTCCAATCCTGCTCGACAAAATCACGCATAGAGGCTTCGTTCTCACCCGTGGCCTGCATCATCGCATAACGCAGTTTCGGCGGAACATAATCAAAGCTCGCCCCAATATTACCGGCCGCAAACAAAGCTTCATAACTGGCCATACGGGATTTGAGGGCCTCAGGCATAACCTTGACTTGAGCTGTCTCTGCGACCTTTTCCATTTTCTTGGTTTCGGCAGAAACTGGCGCTTGGCTTGTCGTGTCATTATTACAGGCCGTCAACGCCATGACCGCTCCTGTGAGCATGACCACGCGGAAAGTCTTCGATGGAATAGAAAGAGAATGGAACCTCATCTTACTTCCCCTTTTTCTTATACATGGCGAGCATACGCTGCGTCACGAGGAAGCCGCCGAAAATATTGACCGCACAAAGCCCTACGGCAACAGCGCCCGTCCAAGTAGAAATGGGCGCATCACTTTTTGTGCCGGCCGCCACTGCAATAAGGGCCCCGACAATAATGACGGATGAAATAGCATTGGTGACCGCCATAAGCGGGGTATGCAGGGCGGGTGTCACCGACCAAACCACATAATAGCCAACAAAAATCGCCAGCACAAAGATTGTGAGTTGAAAAACGAGCGGGCTGACTGCCGCGCCCCCTGCCATAATTAACATCGCGCTCATATCCTTAGCCCTTTATTTCTTTGTGCCTTGTAATCTTTCATGAATGACCGCACCATCTTTGGTCAAAGCACAGCCTTTAATGATTTCATCATCCCAATCCGGAACGTAAGAGCCGTCTTCGGCGGTAACCAAAGGCAAGAAAGCTTTCAAATTTTTCGCAAACATGGACGAAGCATCTGACGCCATACGAGACGGCCAGTTGAGATAACCGACAATGTGAACGCCGTTTTTGGTCGTTACGATTTCGCCGGGCTTTGCCCCTTCGACATTACCGCCGCGCTCGACAGCCAAATCGACAAGCACTGAACCCGAACGCATTGTCGCGAGCATTGTCTTATCAATTAACTTGGGAGCTGGACGTCCCGGTATGAGCGCTGTTGTGATAACAATATCTTGTTTCGCGACGTGAGACGCTGTCAGTTCCGCCTGTAATTTCTGATATTCAGGCGACATTTGCTTGGCGTAACCCCCTGCGGTTTCGGCCGCTTTAAATTCTTCATTCTCTACGGCAATGAATTTCGCGCCCAGTGAGGCCACTTGTTCCTTCGCGGCGGGACGCACGTCTGTCGCCGTTGTAACAGCACCGAGGCGGCGCGCTGTCGCAATCGCTTGCAATCCGGCCACACCTGCGCCCATCACGAAAACTTTGGCAGGGGCCACTGTGCCCGCCGCCGTCATCATCATCGGCATGGCGCGTCCATAAATGCCCGCTCCCTCTACGACGGCACGATAGCCAGAAAGATTAGATTGCGAGGACAGCACATCCATAGACTGGGCGCGCGAAATACGGGGAATATAATCCAATGCAAAAGCCGTCACACCCGCCTTGGCGCAAGCCGTAGCATAACTCGGATTATCTGTTGGATTCAGGAAACCAGTGATACCGGCGCCCTTTTTCAGCCCTGCTACCAGTTTCGCATCCGCACCATTGACGGAGAACACAATATCAGCTGTTTTCACACAGCCCGTATTCGATGTCGCAATCTTCGCGCCCGCATCTTTATAATCAGCGTCAGAGAAATCAGCCGCTTTGCCCGCCCCTTTGGTGACGCTGACATTATGTCCTGCCTTCACATAAGCTTTGACCGTTTCAGGCGTAGCAGAGACACGATGCTCGGCTGGACCAGCATCTTTTATGACAGCGATGTGCAAAGTAAATTCCCCTTAAATTTCTTTGGTATTTGGGCAGATTTATGCCGCGCCGCCCCCTGCCAACATAGACAGTAAGACACACGCAATAGCGACGAAGACAGACGTGCCAATAAGCGACACATACCAGACGCCTTTAAATTTCAAGACAATGCCGATCAAAACGCCCAAGACAATGGTCGCGATAAGAGATGGGAACCACCCCAAGCCCACAGCAAAAACGAGAGTCGGCATAATAACGGTCAAAGCCACCGCGGCTCCACCATATTTCGTTAATCCCATAAATCCGCTAAAGGCGTCAGACTGGGAGTCTACATTCATTTCACCGCGATTATAATTTGAAGATCCGGCTGCCATTTTAAGTCCTTAAGTCATTGAAGTCCAAATTTTGGGCTTTGCTATCATGCGTTTTGCAAAGCGACAATAGAATCGAGGCTTCAAAACCCTTATTCTCGTTAGAGTTGACGGTCAATAACGAGAAAAATACCAATTACCAATACCAATTACAAAGAATTGCCCCGATTTTTGCTAATATTTGGTACGACCAATATTTCTGCTCGTCTGTTTTGGTCGCTTTAACGCCCTGCTAACCCTGTCTTTTGCCCTTAAATTTACCTGTTTGTCCCATATTGCGACGACATAAGCCACAGGCGTGAAGTGTTTTCATACTCTGCGGCAGGTAATGAGGGTGAGGATAAATGTCCAAAACGGTTTTAATTGTTGATGATGATCCAACACAACGACGTCTTTTGCAGGCCGTTGTCGAAAAAAGTGGGTTTTCTGTCTTACAAGCCGATAATGGTGACAGCGCTTTGGATATTGCTTTGGGACCTGACGGTGAAAAAGTGAATGTCATGCTGCTCGACTTGGTCATGCCAGGTCGCGACGGCATGGAAACATTGGCTGACCTACAGATTAAACGACCTGAACTGCCCGTTATCGTACTCACCGGAAAAGGCTCTATCGAAGCCGTTGTGAAAGCCATGAAATCCGGAGCTCGCGATTTTGTTGTCAAACCCGCAAGTCCTGAACGCATTATTGTGTCCATTCGCAATGCCTTAGAAATGAAGACTTTGGCAAAAGAAGTCACACGCTTGAAAAAGACGAGCGAAGGCAGTTTGCAATTTGATGATTTGATCGGCAATGCGGGCTCTATGCGAACCGTGGTTGCCATGGGGGAACGCGGCGCGAAAGCCAATATTCCAATCCTCATCACGGGTGAATCCGGTGTTGGTAAAGAAGTCATTGCGCGCGCCATTCAAGGGGCGTCGGAACGCGCCGGCCAACCTTTCATTACGGTGAATTGCGGGGCTATCCCCGAAAACCTCGTAGAAAGCATCTTATTCGGTCATGAAAAAGGCTCTTTCACAGGCGCAAACTCTAAACATTTAGGTAAATTTCAAGAAGCCCATACGGGGACTTTATTCCTTGATGAAATTGGTGAATTACCACTGGAGATGCAGGTTAAGTTACTGCGTGTCTTGCAAGAGGGCGAAGTTGATCCGATTGGCTCAAAACGTCCGACCCCGGTCGACGTGCGGATTATCAGCGCCACAAATCGTGACCTACAGGATTGCGTAGGTGATGGGACCTTCCGTGAAGATCTCTATTATCGCCTGAATGTCTTCCCAATCGCTGTGCCGCCTTTGCGCGAAAGGCGGGAAGACATCCCTGCCCTTACTGAGCATTTTATCAAGCGCTTTAATGCGCAAGAGCGCCTCTCGGTCTCAGGGGCAGAACGGGAAACGCTCGAGATGCTGCAAAATTATGAATGGAAAGGGAATGTCCGCCAATTGGAAAATATGATTTTCCGCGCGATGATCCTTTCCGATGGTCATATGCTCAAGCCGCATGATTTCCCGCAAATCTCCGGCATGGCACCGATTATGTCCTCTCAGCCAAAAACTGACTTTGATACTTTTATGCAAAGCAGTGAAGCGGCATCGCATCAGGATGACAACGGCGTTTCTGTCTTGGACCGCGAGGGTCATTTACGCACATTGGAAGAGATTGAACGTGACCTTATCCAATTCGCGATCGAGAATTATTCGGGGCATATGTCTGAAGTGGCGCGTCGATTAGGTATCGGACGCTCGACTCTTTACAGAAAAGTGCGCGAACATGCCCTTGATGTGGAAGATGTGAGGTCCGCTTAACCCGAACTTAAGCAATAATGTGCTTTTAGAGTGTCATTATGGCTAAGAAATTTTTGATCTCCGGTGGCATTGCCGCACTCGCTCTTGCAGTTACGATTCCCGTCACTGCGAGCCACAATCACGGCTTGCGCGGCATGTTTAGCGGCCATCATCAATCCGGTCAGCATCAGAATTATGTTCCGGCCCAAACGTGGCATGAACAAGCCACATGGCAAAATACACAAGCCACACAAGCACAACCCTATTACGTGGAACAGGTGCAGCCGCAATATTATGCGTCCCATAGCTATGGTGCGCAAAATAACACTTTAGGCTTACGTGGTTTCCAAAATAGCAATCCACATCAAAATATTTATTATTCACGGGAAGCCGCCCAACAATTTAAGAACAATCGCCATTTCAATGTCGGAAACGTCTCTGTCCGTACTAATGCCTATCACAGCCGCGATATGCTGGATTGGCAAGAAAATACGACCGGTAAAACACTCACCTTATTGTCCAATCGTGCCAATGGCCTATTGCAAGATAATTCACTTTATATCGGAGCCGGATTCCAAGGCGGCTTGAAATATCAAAAGACTGACGTCCCCGGGCAATTCCCGATTTTGTCCCGCTTCCCGTTTTTCTCTGATAATACAGATGATGAGTCCGGCGTCTTCGCGATTGACCACGCCGCTCTCTCTTTCACATCAACCTTTGGCGACTGGACAACCGTTTACTTACAGCCCGAATATTCCGAAACAGAATATGGCCGTTTCCAAGACGAGTTCCAACTTCGCAAAGCCTATGTTGTCTTTGGTAATTTGGAGAGAACACCTTTCTATGCGGCCTTTGGTCGTAAGACCGTCGATTTCGGTAATTTCGACAGTTATAATGCCTTCACTCATAATGAGGGCGCCCATTATTTCTGGACCGTCTCAGATCAACCGGTATTAGAACTCGGTTTTTATAAAAATGGGTTCAAAGCGACTGCCTCTGCCTTCTCGGCAGGGCGTCAGCTTCGCGTCGCTTTGGCGGGTGAAGAAAACAATCTTGGTAATTATGCTTTTAATGTCGAGCAAGAAATCCTTCTGGATCGCGTCGGATTGAACCGAAGCGCCTTTACAGTCGGCGGGGGTTATCTGCATGACACGATTTATCGGGACAATTGGACAGCGCACACATTTGGCGAAAGAAACAGCAGTACGCCCCCGGCCAATCTGATTGAATACCGCAATAGTTTGGTTAACGCCTTCGTCGAATATAATTCGCCGTTCTTCGACGCTATGGTCGAATATACAACAACCTTGGAACCTTGGGCAGGAGCCATTCCGCAAGCCCCGGACGGAACTCCCTTCGCGCAATATTTGATTGACCCGGCAGGCTCTACAACAAGCCGGGACAACATCAATTTTGACGAAGATCTGAGTGTTTTAGTCGCACAGGCTCGTATCAAACCCGTTATTGCCGGCCGAGAACTGGCTATTGCTGCGACCGGGTCTTGGGGCAATATTAGTGACGATTTCGGCAATCCGATAACGGGCACCACATTCGAGAAAAATCAGCAACACGCGGTCAGCGCAGAATATGCAATTAACGACTATCTCGATATTGGCGCGGAATTTGTTTATAATAAGGGCTTCATCCCCTTTGTCGCACCACAACTTGTGTCTAATGATGAAACAGAAGCCCATGCGATAAATGTTGGATTTAAAGCCCGCTTTTAATCGACCGACAGATTTCTCTAAACCAACTTTTCTTTAAAATCATAGCCTGAATGATACCCACAGGCATGCCTTAGACCCCTCGCCTCTCTCTCAATAAAGTCTATCCTTGAAAAATGACAACGCTGTCAGTACAACGTTGTCATAAATCTATGTGTCATTCAAAACACAAATAAAATCATGGCAGGAAATTATGGATGTGACGGCGCAAACACGACGCAAACTTTTGGCAAGTGGTGCCGCTTTTGCTCTCGGTGCTTGTGGAGGTGGTTCCGGAACAAGCGGACCGATTTCAATTTCACCTCCTCCCCCGCCGCCACCTCCGCCTCCACCTCCCCCACCAACGGCTTTCATGCCTACGGATGGCGCCTTTAAAAACGCTTTCCAAAATCAGTTTGTGGTCGGCGCAGCCATTGGCACGGCGCAGATAGCAGCAGGGTCGACAGAGGCTTCCATCCTTCAGGCCCAATTTAATTCCATCACAGCCGAAAATGTGATGAAGCCCGCCACGCTTGCCCCTACAAAAGGCAATTTTGATTTCAGCGAGGCGGATGCACTCATCGCTTTTGCAGAAGCCAATAATATTCAAGTGCGCGGCCATGCTTTACTCTGGCACCGCGCCACGCCTGATTATTTTTTCCAAGGCACGCCGGCCGAAGTCCGTCAGAATCTCGAAGATTACATCACCGCCGTGGTGACGCATTTCAAAGATAAAATTTATGCGTGGGATGTCGTCAACGAAGTTGTAAGCGATAGTGATGGCGGCACAGCCCCTTACCGCGATTCCAATTGGTATCAAGCCGCAAGCGGGCCTGATTATATTGATTGGGCCTTCCAAGCCGCCCGTGCGGCAGACCCAAACGCTCTACTTTTCATTAATGATTATAACACTGAATTATCCGGAAAACGTGGGCGCGTCCTAGACGTCGTCACGGACCTGATCAATCGCAATATCCCTTTGGATGGCGTCGGGCATCAAATGCATGTTCAAGCAGCCACACCAGCCGAAGACGTTTTAGCGGCTGTCGATGCGGTGGATAATCAATTTATGGGATTAGAAAACCACATCACTGAATTAGACATTTCAATTTATAACGACCCGGGCTCATGCTTTTCCAGTCAAACGGGTTGTGCCGCAGATTATGGCAATAATATCCCACAAAGCGTGATAGACGATCAGGCGCAGAAATATCGAACGCTTTATAGTGGTTTTGCGCAACGTTCCAGCATCACCTCTGTGACAACATGGGGTTTGGCGGATAGCCAGTCTTGGTTAAACGGCTATCCCGTTAATCGGACGAATGCGCCGTTGCTTTATGATCGTAATCTGGACGCCAAAAAAGCTTTACAAGCAATCATTGAGCCTGACTTCGTCATTTAGCCCTTTTCACCTTCATAAAAATGAATGGGCGGCGCATCTAGGCTCTATTGCCTGACGTTTGGATATGCCAAGACGGTCAAGAATAATTAGGCCGTTTTTTATGCTACACCCTTATGTCACTTTCTCTTATGTCGCACTCTGACATTTTTGAAATTTTCTTCGCGACGGCACCTGGTCTTGAACCCTTCTTACGGGACGAAGTGAAAGCAGCGGGTTTCCATAATCCCAAAACCGTCAAGGGCGGCGTCACCATAGAAGGCCGTTGGCCCGACGTCTGGCGCGCTAACCTTACACTGAGAGGGGCCTCCACCGTCTTGGCACGGATTGGACAGTTTCGAGCCTTTCATTTGGCACAATTGGATAAACGCTCACGCAAATTTCCTTGGGCCGAAATTTTGACCCAAGGACAGAGTATCAAGGTCGAAGTTGTCACCAATCGCAAGTCGAAAATTTATCATACCGGAGCCGCAATTGAGCGTATTGAACGCGCTATTCATGAAGAGTTCGGCGCTGAAATTGCCGATAATCGCGAGAGCGCAGACACCCTAATCAAAACGCGGATTGATGACAATACCGTTCATCTCTCCGTTGATACATCAGGCATTGGTTTACATAAGCGCGGGCATAAACAAGCGATGGGCAAAGCCCCGTTACGGGAAACCATGGCGGCTTTGTTATTGCGCGGTTGCGGTTATAAAGGTCATGAGACAGTTTTAGATCCGATGTGTGGCTCCGGCACCTTCGTCATAGAAGCTGCAGAAATTGCTCAAAATAAAATGGCCGGGCGCAGTCGAAGTTTCGCCTTTGAAAAACTGGCTACTTTTAACGCAGAGGCCATCGAAGCGGTGAAGCAAAGCTGGCAAGAGGCCTCCACCTCTCATCAGTTCCACGGCTCTGACCGAAACGTCAAAGTGATTGGCATGGCACAGGAAAATGCAACCCGTGCAGGGATTGCAGATGTTTGTCATTTCTCCCCCACCCCATTGGCGAAACTTAAACGCCCTGACGGGCCTGCGGGATTGGTTATTGTCAATCCACCTTATGGGGCGCGTATCGGTAAGAAACGCGATCTTTATGCGCTCTATAAATCTTTTGGCGATGTGATGCGGGCCGAGTTTTCGGGTTGGCGCGTCGGCATGGTGACGGCGGATAGCGGTCTGGCCAAAACCACAGAATTGGATTGGGACAAGGTGAGCCCCCCTATCGCCCATGGCGGTTTACGGGTAAAGCTGTTCCAAACGAAGCCGCTTTAATAAGAAAAAACAAAGCCTTAGAAGGCTTGCCACATTTCTGCCATCAGTCTGTCAGAAAATTAAGGCAACGTTTTTCTGCTCTTATGCATTCATCCCTCATCATCGCCTGAACGCAGTGCCCAATACGGTGTGTTGTGTTGGGCAAATGACACAAGAAAGGTAGGACTTATGACTTATTTAAAGACAACAACACTGACTCTGACAGCAGCATTTTTTGCTTTGGGAACAGCTCATGCGTATGACGCGCCATCTTCATTTACAGAAATTGACACGGATGCAAATGGACAAGTTAATTTCACTGAATATGCCTATGACGCGCAGTTGCGCGGTCAATCACTGACAATAGCCATGCGCCAATTCAATGTGATTTCAGGTGGGGAGCAGACGTTTAACCAAGAACAATATACAGCTTCTTTTGCTATCCAAGGCGAGATTGAAGCCCGTAACACTGAAAAAACAGTTCTGATGCCCATCGAGTCTACAGCTGTATTAGGTGAAGTGGCAACGGGTATTGTGATTGAAGATACTCAGCAAGACCCGGATACGCCCATTGACGAAGGGACAACTAACGAGACCTCGGACAATGGTGATGCAATATGGGAAGACGAAACGGCTCCTATGAATGGCTCTGACATGAATGCCGCTGAGATGAATAACTCGAAGATGAATGGCGCAGGAACAAAGTAAGGCGTCACGTTTATCATATTACCTGATAGTCCTATCCCTTGTCCTCCGAGGGGTAGGGCTTTTTAGTCCGCTTTGACCAACCGTAAAAACGGCTTTTTATGAGGCCGGGTAGTTATACCTTCATCGGGTAAAGGCGCGTATTCAGGAATAAAAGGCTCCACCTTTTGATGGGTCATCTCTCTATTGGGTTTAGACACGTTCAGATCACTCATATTGTCAGGCTCGTTACTCACATCTGGACAATCATCTTCAATATGCCTTACGCGCGGCGCGTAACCCTTTTTGGATCCAAACCCGTTTTTCTTCTTAAACCCAGAAGCGGTTTTCTTTTTCCAAGTCGGTTGTGTGCGCTCATATTCCGCATCAGGATCAAGCCCCTCCGCTTCGATTTGCTGTTTGGCTTTGAGCTCTTTGAGCTTTTTATTCATACGCGCGACGACTTGCTTCTGCGCCGCAGACAGCGCATCCCCTGCACGCCCTTTTTCCAGATCGTGAAAGGCTGAACCAAATTTTTCCAAACGTTCCAAAACGCTTTCGCCAAACTCATCTTCAAATTCGCTGATATGGCCCAATTCGGTTAGTTTGGCATGGAGGCGGGCAATTTTACGCTTCGCATTGCGCGCAGACCGCTCACGCGCCTTCGCCATTTTATCGCGATAGGCCGTTTGCGCTTCGTCCCGGGCCTCTTGTTCAGCCTGCCACTGTGCTTTGTCGTAATTCTCTTTGTCATAGTCGGACATAGGTACCGACTAACAGAAAAAGAACAAAAATGGAACGAATAATTTCTTAAGCCGAAATCCGTAAATTTACCTATTGGTCGGCTACGACTTCCATATACATATCGAGCAGGGCTTCCTGTTCGGCGCGCTCTGCCGCATCTTGCTTACGCAGGGCGATGACCTTGCGCATAACTTTGGAATCAAAACCGAATGTTTTCACTTCCGCATAGACTTCGCGAATGTCTGTGGCGAGCTCGGCCTTCTCGGCTTCCAATCGCTCAATCCGGGCGATAAATTGTTTTAATTTTTCACGCGTGGCTTGGCCCATTTGATCCGCACGGTCAGCATCAGAAATCATTGGAAACCTCTTTTAGTCATTAGGGATATTTTCTCGACCCACTCTCTATCTCCCCCGGCCCCACTCGGCTATGGCTCACAACCTAGGAAATTGTGGACAAGCTTTGCGCATCTCACAAATCCGGCGAAATCATATTGGGGGTATTGGTAAATCCGTCGCAATAATAACACTGCCCTTTTTCGTTTGGGCGCGTATATACAGCGTAAGAAAAAGGAAAACTCATGCTTAACATTTTAATCGCCCTGACCGTTTTGGCGTTTTTATTCGTTTTATTCACCCTCGTTATGGGGGCAAAAAATATGGGCGGCAAAGACGAGGCCGCCAGACTACGCTCCAATATTTGGATGCGCCGCCGTGTTACGGGACAGGTCGTGGCCATCGGCTTGCTCATGCTTACTCTTTATATCAAAACAAAAGGCTAAGCCAAAATCATGGTGAAGCTCAATAAAATTTACACACGCACAGGCGATGACGGATCGACCGGATTGGTGGACGGTTCCCGCCTTTCGAAATCTGATCTGCGTGTTTGTGCCTATGGCGATGTAGACGAAACCAATGCCGTCATCGGTCTCGTCCGGCTTCATCTGGAAAGTCGCCTTTTGGACGATATGCTCTCGCGCATTCAAAATGATCTCTTTGATCTGGGGGCTGACCTCGCGACACCTCTGCCGAAACAAGGCGATAAAGAGAGCGAATATGCACTGCGTATGAGCCAGTCCCAAACCTCCCGCCTGGAAAAAGAATTAGATAAGTTAAATGCTGATCTTGAACCCCTGACCAGCTTTGTCTTACCCGGCGGTCATCCGCCTTCTGCTTATTTGCATCAAGCCCGTACAGTGTGCCGCCGCGCTGAGCGCGTCTGTGTCGCATTGGCAGATGAAGAAGATATCACGCCTGCGGCGCTGACCTATTTAAACCGTTTATCGGATTTCTTATTCGTTGCCGCGAGATGGGCCAATGACCAAGGCGAAGCCGACGTAAAATGGATCCCTGGCGCGAATCGGTAAAAGGCAGAGCGTCCAAAAACCTGTTTATCTAAAATCCGTTTTTCGACTCTCTATTCACCCGTTTTCAAATGTCGAATGACGCGGCCTGCGATATCATTTGGGGTTGAGCGTCCGAAGAAGTAATCTACGAATTTTCCGTTCTCATCCATCAGATACATAATATCGGAATGATCGACCGTATAGTCACCCGCACTGTCCGGCGTGTCCACTTTGGTGGCGTAGACTTTATAAGCCGCTTTTGCGACTTCGATTTCTTCTACCGTGCCGGTAAAGCCTTTTAGCCCTTCAGGAAAACCATTCGCCGTTATATATTGTGACAAGCTTTCCACCGTATCGCGCTCCGGGTCGACGGAAATCAAGACATATCCGATATCATCGCCCCTCTTTCCCAAAAGCGTTTGGGCCTGACCCATTTTTTGCAGAGCCGTCGGGCAAAAATCAGGACAATATGTAAAGCCGAAATAAACTAAATGTGGCTTACCCGTCAGAGCGGCTTCGTTCACACGTTCGCCGGATTGGTTAATCAAAGAAAACGCTCCGCCGATGTTGGCCTCGCCCGACGTCACAGTCCGGCCCGAACTGGCGGTCGGTTCAGAATTACCACAAGCTGATAGGCCAAAGGACAAGCCCAAAGCCAATAATGATGTTGCAAAAAATTCTGTCTGAATGCGCATGACCGGCCTTTTCTCTCGACGGGCAAACTGTCTGCGCCCGCGATAAAATAATATCCAACTTTGTGTCGCAGCCGTATAACATAATATGGCTCCCACACCACAGTCTTTGCCCGCCTTTTCGTTCGACAAAATGACGCGATCTCAGTGCGGCTCTTTATTTCTGGCTCTCATTGCTCTTGATAGATTGATACGAATGCCTGTTCCAAATCCATGGGGCTATGCATGAAAGATTATAATAATGCCGCACTTATTGCCGGGATGAGCCAAGGGCTCTCACCAGCACAACCGGCCCTGACCATGGGACGTCTGCGCCGATATACCTTGGTCTTGCTTCGTTGGGGCGCAATTGGCGGACAGGTTCTGGCCCTCTTTATTGTGAGTCAAATCCTGCAATACCCCTATCCCGTTCTGGGCTGCGCAATTGTAATCGGAATGAGCGTCTTGGTGAACCTTGCCATTACGACGCTCCTGCCCCTCGACAGGCGGGTTGGTGACCGTGAGGCCTTGTTTCAATTAGGGTTTGATATTCTCCAATTGGCGGCTTTGCTCTGGTTGACGGGCGGCATTACAAATCCCTTTGCCATCTTATTCCTGGCCCCCGTTGTGACGAGTGCGACGACATTGTCGAAACCGGTGCTTCTCACTCTGGGGGCACTAGCCACAACCTTATCCCTGGGGCTCGTCTTTTATTCTCAACCCCTGCCGTGGGAAGCCGAAGCCCCTCTGGATTTTCCTTTATTATTTCGCTTGGGTGTGTGGGCCGCAATCCTTGTCGGGTCGTTCTTTACATCAATTTATGCCTGGCGGGCCACGAAAGAGAGCCGCAAAATGGCGGCTGCCTTGGCGGCAGCAGAAACCCTTTTAGCGCAAGAGCAAAAGCTTTCCGCCTTGGGTGGGCTCGCCGCCGCCGCAGCTCATGAATTGGGAACACCTTTGGGTACGATACAGGTCGTAGCCAAAGAAATGACTCGCGAAATCCCGCAAGGCACAGCCTTGGCCGAAGATGCAGCTTTAGTCTTGTCGCAAGCCCAAAGGTGCCGCGCCATTCTGGAGCAATTAGCCCTACGCGGGGATGAAGGAGACGCCATTCATGATCGCCTCAGTCTTGAAGACTTATTTGAAGAAGCAGCGGAGCCATTTATCACAATGGAACCAGATATTATTATCAATGTCAGCGGTCAGGGTGACCTGCCTGATTTACGGCGTCAGGCCGAACTGATTTATGCCTTGAAAAATTTCATCGAAAATGCCGTCGATTTTGCCAAGGACAGAGTCTTATTAAGCGGTCATTGGGATGAGAAGACTGTCACCATTTATATTGATGATGACGGCCCCGGTTTTGACCCAACAATTACGGAACGCCTCGGTCAACCTTATGTGACCATGCGTAATCGTCAAAAAGGGAAGAAACCAACAGCAGGCGGTTTGGGCTTGGGCGTCTTTATTGCCTCAACCTTGATCGAACGCACAGGCGGTAAGGTTAAGTTTAAACGTGCACCTGCGGGAGGCGCCCGCATCGAAGCCGTCTGGCCAAGAGAGGCCCTTTTACCTCAAGAATAAGCGTGGGGTCGCGAGCATGAGACCGGCTTTATTTTACGAAATTGGGCCTGTTAAATTCATCGCGGCTCTCTTTGCGGACGGATAGTCGCACCTTAAATAACAGTCATAACCCGACTCATGTGAGTCTTGCTGCGTAATCTAATTATAGGAATGAATAACTGCAGACGTTTTCAAATACGCTCTCAATTAGAAAGACCGACGATAATGACCGAATATGCTATCCCTGATGATAATAGTTTGATGATTTTAGATGATGACGCGCCGTTCCGTACACGTCTTGGCCGCGCTCTTGAACAACGTGGCTTTAATGTCGAAACCGTAGAAACCGTGACCGAAGCCCGCGCCAAAGTGCGCGCTAACCCTCCGGCTTTCGCAGTGTTGGATATGCGCCTTGAAGACGGCAATGGCATGGATGTGATCGACCAACTGCATCAAGCCCGTCCCGACAGCAAAATGGTGATGCTCACGGGCTATGGCAATCTTGCGACAGCTGTGTCCGCTGTTAAACGCGGGGCTGTCGATTATCTCGCCAAACCGGCGGACGCTGATGATGTTTGCAAAGCCTTACTCGCCGAAAAAGGGGAAGCCCCGGAACCGCCCGAAAATCCGATGAGTGCCGATCGTGTACGATGGGAACATATCCAGCGGGTTTACGAATTATGCGGGAAAAATGTTTCAGAGACAGCACGTCGTCTCTCTATGCATCGCCGAACATTACAGCGTATTTTGGCCAAGCGTGCTCCACGCTAGACTAAAACAATCATCTTTGTAAGTGTAGTGTGAGGCTTCCTCACTTTGCAACTTGACCTACGATTGCGAGTTTTTTGCCGTTGGGACTGATAGACAGTCTCGCGGCATTCTCAATTTTGAACTCAGAGAGAGACGCGACGTTTTCCCACCCTTCCGTTTCATTTTCTTTCCATCGGTAGAGAACATCTTTCTCAATCAAAAAAATCGCACCGGCAGGAGACCAACCATAATTCGCATTGGATCCGGGCAAAGAGACGAGAGGCCGGATAGCGTGTGTTTCAGGGTCCAGTGATTTGATCCAAACGGCTTGATTGCCTTGGCGATGGACGAAGCTGAAATGGCGGCTTCCGGGAATGATATGCGGCGTTGAGGGCACGGCATCCCCACTCACATATCGGGCCGTTTTTTTATCTTCATGAGCCAAGCTAACGTTAAAACCATAGCGCGACCAATATAGCACATCTCCACTTTCGTGGTTCCAGCTATAATAGCCCACAGGTTCTCGCAGACCGTTGCTCGGCAATAATAAATCCGCATTGGACGGCGCAGAACGCATCATAACAGCGATATTTTGTGCAGCATTCGGCCCGTCATTCACAAAAGAAATACGTTTATTGTCAGGTGTAGCCATAGGCGAAAATTCGTTACGGGCCGTCCGGGTGATTTGCTGATGCGTCCGCTCCGCAATATTATACTCATACACATCCGTCTGATAATCATCACTGCGCGAATAGAGAAAACTCTGACTGTCAGGCGTGAATGACGGTTGATTGTCATACCCTTTGCGAAACGTCACATTCTCCCCGCCCGAAATTGACACGCCTTCCCCTTCATTCAAATCAAAGAGGAAAATTTCCGTTTCGGGAAAGTCAACTTTTTCACGCGGCGAATTTTGCGCGGCCACCTCTATCGGCAGGGATAACATCAAAACCGTCGAAGCTAAAAGCGCTCCGCCAAAAAGGCCTGCTAACCCCAAAGAAAAACACCGAAATCCTAAAGCCATAATACTCTCCCAAGATTCTGAAAGAGCCTAAGCGATATTTCGAAAAATAAAAGATAAATGGTAGTGAGGGGGGGACTTGAACCCCCGACCTCAGGATTATGAGTCCTGCGCTCTAACCAGCTGAGCTACCCCACCATACCAAGGTGTGCGGCGTCTTCGCCGCGAAGTGTGGCGCATATAGACTGTTCGCTCTGTTCTGCCAAGCGCAAAAGTGAGCTTGTCCGAACAAAGCTTTGGGAATCGGATTTAGAGTAAAAACATCATTTGCGGGTCTTCGAGGAGCGCCCGCATATCCTGCATCATGGCAGCCGCGTCATAGCCGTCAATCACGCGGTGATCACAAGAGACGCTGAAATTCATAACTTTGCGCTCGCTCACTTGCCCGTTTTCCAAAACCAGTTTTTTACGGATTTTATTGGGTCCGAAAATGGCCACTTCCGGACGGTTAATGACGGGCGTTGTAACGATTCCGCCCAAAGGCCCGAGGGATGTGAGTGTCGTCGAGGCACCGCTCATTTCTTCAGGTTTCAATTTATTGGTTCGGGCGCCTTCGGCCAGACGGGCGATTTCTTCGGCCATTTGCCACACATTGAGGCTTTGCGCTTTGAGCAGAACAGGCACCACCAAACCAATATCCGTTTGAGTTGCTATGCCAAGATTAAGATCAGAAAATTGCGAAACATAACCGCCTTCAAACCCATCAGAGCCATCCATATAGCGCGCATTGAATTGCGGCCAATCACGCAAGGTTAAGGCGAGCGCGCGAATGATAAGCGGCAAGACGGTCAGCTTGGGCTTGTCCTCGGATTTTTTCGTATTAATCCGCGCGCGAAAGGCTTCTAACTCTGTGACGTCAATTTCTTCGACATAGGTGAAATGCGGAATATGCCGTTTGGCCTCTTGCATGCGCTGTGCGATGACGCGGCGCAGACCAATAACTTTAATGCGGGTTTCACCCGGAACAGACTCAACAACCTTTTCAAGAAAATCCAGATCAGCATGTGTGACTTGCCCCTCCGCTCCGCTGGCTTTTGCGCGAGAGAGGTCAAGCCCCGCATCAGCGGCGCGTTTACGCACGGCGGGACTGGCAAGCACTTTGCCCTTCACACTGGTTGAAGACCCGGAAGGTGAAGCAAAAGATTGAGAGGGTTTAGGCGGTTTAGAAGCCTCCGTTTTTGCAGGAGTAGAAGAGGGCGTTGTCGGGGCAATTGAAGTATCAGCTTTTCCCTCTTCACCTTCGGTTTCCAAAACAACCAAACCACCGCCAACAGCGAAACTATCGCCTTCTTCACAGCCGAGTGACAGCACTCTGCCTTTTACGGGTGAGGTCAGTTCAATCGTCGCCTTATCCGTCATGGCGTCGGCCAGCGGATCGTCTTCGTCTACCTCATCCCCGACGCAGACATGCCATGCCGTGATTTCGGCCTCGACGACCCCCTCCCCGATATCAGGGAGTTTGAAAATAAATTCGCTCGAACCGTCTTGGTTTTGTTTTGGCGTTTCATCTGCAATGTCAGCGGAATCTGAGCTGTCACTCTCGGGCAAATCGCTATCCGCTTCACCTTCCGTTTCCAGAATAACCAGCGCGCCGCCAACAGCAAACATATCGCCTTCTTCACAGCCCAAGGATTTCACAACACCGTCAACGGGGGAAGTCAGCTCAATCGTCGCTTTATCCGTCATAGCATCAGCCAGAGGAGCGTCTTCTTCGACGCGGTCGCCAATATTGACATGCCATGCCGTAATCTCGGCTTCGACAACACCTTCGCCAATATCCGGAAGTTTAAAGGTAAAATCGCCCATAATCTTTTACGCCGCTTTCATCACCGCTTCGACAGCCCGAGTCACACGTTTCGGTCCGGGGAAATAGGCCCATTCCTGAGCGTGTGGATAAGGCGTATCCCATCCTGTTACCCGTTGAATAGGGGCTTCTAGAGAATAAAAACACGCTTCTTGAACGCGGGCCGCTAATTCTGCTCCAAAGCCGGATGTGCGCGTGGCTTCATGTAGAATAACACAACGGCCCGTCTTTTTCACAGAGGCCTCTATCGCGTTCATATCCAAAGGCAGAAGCGACCGTAGATCGAGAATATCGGCGCTAATGCCCATATCTTTCACAACAGCTTCAGCTACCCAGACCATTGTGCCATAGGCTAAGATGGTCACATCCTCGCCTTCTGAAATATATCGCGCCTTTTCAAAAGGCACTGTGTAATGTCCGGCCGGAACATCGCCCAATTCATGTTTCTTCCAATTCAAGGCAGGCTTATGCGGATCGCCGTCAAACGGCCCGTTATAAAGCCTTTTAGGCTCCAGAAAGAGAACGGGGTCATTATCTTCAATCGCGGTAATCAAAAGACCTTTGGCGTCATAAGGATTGGACGGAATAACTGTTTTCAATCCGGCAATATGGGTAAACAAAGCTTCCGGTGATTGACTATGCGTCGTGCCGCCATAAATGCCACCGCCCACAGGGGTACGAATGGTCAGCGGCGCGGTGAAATCACCATTGGAGCGGTAACGCAAACGCGCGGCTTCGGACGCAATCTGGTCATAAGCCGGATAAATATAATCCGCGAATTGGATCTCGGCGACAGGGCGTAATCCATTGGCCGCCATTCCAATCGCAATGCCGACAATCCCGCCTTCGGAAATCGGCGTGTCAAAACAGCGATGCAAACCATGCTTTTCCTGCAGACCCGCCGTACAGCGAAACACACCGCCGAAATAACCCACATCTTCACCAAAGACCAAGACATCAGAATCCTGGCTCATCTTCACATCCAACGCATCACGGATGGCTTCAATCATTGTCATTTGAGGCATTAGTTGAGCTCCTCATTAAACATGGCCCGTTGTTCGCGTAGGTGTGAGGGCTCGGTTTCGTAGACCTGCTCAAACATTGTGCCATCAGGCAGCTGTGTTGCATCAGCCAATGAGCCCATAGCTTCGGCCGCTTTAAAGGTCTCTCGTACATCCTTCTTATAGGCTTCGGCTTGCGCGGCATGACGCTCTTCATCCCATTCACCGATTAGGATGAGATGTTTTTTCAAGCGCTCAATCGGGTCGCCAAAAGGCCAGACTTCGCCTTCATTATCCGCCCGGTATTTGGACGGATCATCCGATGTGGAATGCCCCTCTTTCCGGTAAGTATAATGTTCAATCACTGTTGCGCCGCCGCCATTTCGCGCTCGCTCCGCCGCCCATTGTGTCGCTGCATAAACGGCCAAAATATCATTACCGTCCACCCGCAAGGTCGCGAGGCCATAGCCCGTCCCACGAGCGGCAAAGGTCTCTCCGCGTCCGGCCGCAATACCTTGGAAACTGGAAATCGCCCATTGGTTATTCACCACATTAATAATGCACGGCGCCCGATAGGTAGAGGCGAAATTCAGCGCGTAATGGAAATCACCTTCCGCCGTTGCGCCTTCGCCGGTGAAGACAGACGCAATGCCGTCGGCATTTTTATAGGCTTCCGCCATGGCCCAGCCGACACCCTGAATCAGTTGAGTCCCGAGATTGCCGGAGATTGAGAAAAAACCATGCTTCTTAAACGAATATAATACCGGAATTGATTTCCCGTCTAATGGGTCACCCGAATTGGACAAAACCTGACACATCATTTCTTTCATGGACGCGCCGCGGGCGAGCAATATGCCTTGCTGACGATAGGTCGGGAACGTCATATCATCATCACGGAGCGCAAAGGCGTGACCGACACTCACCGCCTCTTCCCCCGTGGATTTCATATAAAAGCTCATCTTGCCTTGGCGTTGCATGGTGAACATACGCTCATCCATCGCGCGGGTGCGCATCATCACTTTTAAGGCGTCCAATTTCCGTTCCGGTGACAGGTCCGTTTTCCAAGGACCGGAATTTTCACCGTTAAAACGCAAAACGCGAATAAGTTTTAAGGCATGTTCAGCCGTATCATGGGCATCGCAAAGCGGGTCAGGTCGCTCCGGTGTATGATTGGCCGGCACAGAAATATGGGAATAATCCGGCGTATCGCCCGGACGAAAAGGCGGTTCCGGCACAAAAAGGCGGGATTGATTAGAACGATTGGAGGCATCTTGTCGGTCAGCCCCTCTCTTTTTTTCGGTCTTAGACGCCTGCGCCATATATCGCTCTCTCTCGTCTTTCTAAGGTCAATGCATAATTTTTTACGGACAATTTGCCTAAAACGTTTCAGAACGTTTGACATTTTCGCGCAATTTATCCAAAAAACACGATATAAACATAACGTATAAGACGTTAAAAGAGCGTTCAGCGCGATTTTTTTGCGCAAATAGTCCTAGCGGGAGGTTTTCATGCCTGAAATCATTGACAATATTGATGCAAAAATCCTGCACCTTATCCAGAATAATGCCGGCCTGTCCGTGGCGGATATTTCCGAACAAGTCGGTCTGTCCTCTTCGCCCTGTTGGCGCCGGATTAAACGCATGGAAGAGCTTGGCATTATTGAAAACCGCATCACAGTTTTGAACCGGTCGAAATTAGGGCTTGATTTCGAAGTCTTCGTCGCGGTCAAATTGGCTTTGCCCAATCGGGCCAATATGGAGAAATTTGAGAAAGCCGTGGCCCGTATGCCCGAAGTCGTACAATGCGCTGTTGTCACGGGGGCTGTGGATTTCATGCTCCGTATCGTGACGAAAGACATGCATTCCTATGAGGACTTCCTACGCGAAACATTGCTCTCTATTGATCTGATTTCCGATGTCCAATCCCGCATCGTGCTGCGCCAGAGCAAAGACAGTAATGCCATCCCGCTCAACCTCATAAGCAATGCCGTCCCACGAAGTGGCTAAATTTCTTATGAACGTGGAATATTCTTCTGCAATATAACCATTTCACGGCCAGATTTGATTGACTCATAAATTTTCGGGCTCTAACCGAAGCGCTTACTTTATTTCGGAATTATCGTGTCATGCCAGTCCCCGTAATTGTTTTGAACTTTGGCCATAGTGTCTTGAACTCCCTTGAGGATTACACCAATGCCGCCTCTGAAATTTATCGGCATTATCGTCAGGGACAAAATGTTGTTGCTGTAACCTCAGCACAAAGCGACCAAAGCGACGTTTTAATGGCCGAAGCGCGTCGCGTAGGTCCGGAAGAACGCGCCAAAAACCTGCCGGAATTAATTCAACTGGGCGAACGGCGCTCTGCCGCGCTTTTAGCCTTGGCGTTAGAACGCATCGGCGCGCCTGCTTTCGTGCGTCAAGCGCGTGATCTCGACCTGAAAGCCAAAGGCACTTATACGGATGCGGAACTCGTCAGCATGAATGCCGACCAACTGCATCAAGACCTAAAAGACCACGACATTGTCGTCATGCCCGGCTATGTCGCGATTGGTGAAAAAGACCGCCCTGTCCTTTTGGGGCAAGGTGGTGCGGATTTGACAGCTCTGTTTGTTGCGCAACAAATCAATGCCCCCGCATTGTTATTAAAAGATGTCGACGGCGTTTATGCGCGTGACCCCAAACAGGCCGGTGACAGCCCGCAGCGTTACGCCCAAATTAGTTGGGATAAAATGGCCGAGGTGGCCGCACCCCTTATTGAGCCAAAAGCCCTCAGCTTTGCCAAATCCCATGCTCAGACCTTCCGACTCGGCAAGCCCGGCATTCCGCAATATACGGAAATCGGCGCCGAGACAGGGGCTCTCAGCACATCGCCAAAGGTCAAGAAACTACGCATCGCCATGATGGGGTGCGGCGTTGTCGGTGGCGGCGTTTATCGCCGCGTCGCCGCGCATCCTGAGCGTTTTGAAATGGTCAAAATTATGGTCCGCAATGTCGATAAATATATCGACCAAGGTTATCGCCCTGAGGAATTGACGACAGAGTTTGACGACCTGCTAGCGGCTAAACCCGATATTTTCATCGACGTCTCAGGCGGTATTGAACCGGCTCTTTCGCATTCCGCAGCCATGATTGAAAATGGCGTGCATGTTGTCAGCGCTAATAAACAAGCCATTGCCGCTGGCGGGCGCAGCTTAATTAACTTGGCCGCAGAGAAAGATATCGCATTGCTTTTCTCTTCGGCAGCCGGCGGCGGCATGCCCGTTTTGGAAATGTGCCTACGCGAGAAGGGCCGCATTACGCGTGTTCAGGCGCTTTTAAACGGAACCACGAATTACATGCTGGGTGAAATCAGTCAGGGCCGATCTTATGAAGAGGCTTTGAAAGACGCACAGGAAAAAGGCTTTGCCGAAGCGGATCCCACAGCCGATGTCGGCGGGGCCGATGCGGCGGCAAAAATCCGTCTTGTCGCTCTTCTGGGCTTTGACGAGGAAATATCACTGGATGATATTCCGCGTGACACGATTGAAAATTTCACCCCGACAGGTACGCCTAAAGGCGCGATTAAGCGCATCGCAGAGGTCTGGCGCGACATTAACGGGTTCTCGACCAAGTTGGAGCTGAAAGACCTCAGCCTGAATCATTTCATTGCGCAGGCAGATGGGGAAGAAGCCCACGCGATTTTTGATTTCGATGATGGTGACCAATATCGTATTCGCGGCAAGGGTGCGGGCCGTTGGCCGACAACCGAGTCAGTCATGGCGGATCTGTTTGACATATCCGCGAAATTTATGTGAAGCCCTAATTCACTCCTGAAAGGCGCGTAATTGCATAGCGTCGAAACGATCAATTTCGCCGCGATGAACCTCACGCCCATTGACGTGGATACAAGCCTTAATGCTGAACACGCCGATAATAAACACTTCGATAGATTTGATACTGGGCGAAACATCCTCCACGCTAAAGAGCGGCTCATTCGGATTAAGGTGAGACATTTTTGAGGAGCGCACCAATTCAACACCGTCAAGGCTGAGCGTCGCTTTGCTCTTATAAGGTAAAAGGCTCCAAGAATTGTAGAAGGTTATTTTGTGCCCTTCAACGCTCACTTCTTCTTGCAAAATAGTCGATCTGAATATGCCCATGATTTTTATGTAGGCATTCATAGGAATTTAGCAAGTCAGGGTCTCACGACTGCCTTGCTAGGGTGCCGAACACAAATCGGGATAGAAGAAACTTTAAAACGGCAGGATTTTCCGCTTCCGCGTGTAGCTCGTATAGCCGACATTGGCCCCGAGACGGAGACCCACACCTGTGCGCACAGGAGCGAGTGTAACGCCATTGGCGCGCTGATAATTCACCGCCATTCCGCCAACCAGATAAGCCGAGCCATCCACACCGGGGAAACGCTGATAGAGATAATTCGGATCATTCAATCCATAAACCAAGGTGAAGACTTTGCCCGCTTCCGCCCCGACATCAAAACCGATTGTCGGGCCTTGCCAATAAACCTCTGCCGTTTTGCCGTCTTTCATCCAGAGCGTACCTTTGCCGTAACGCACACCTACGGTCAGCGCACCGCCGCCTTCTTCACCGGTAATATATCCAGTCGGACGTCCGCGATCTTTAAACAAACGTTCAATAGCTGAGGCTGCACTCTCACTTGTGACTCCAAGATGGGTTGAAATCGCCGTGAGAATCTCACTCTCATTATAATCCTTGGCATCCTGCCCTGCCTTAGCCTGAGCCTCACGAATATCGCTATTTGAATGGGGGTTATTGGGCGTTGTCGAACAGGCCGTTATGAACACAACCGAAGCACTTAGAGCGACAAAAGAATATTTGAAAATCGGGGGCATAAAGACACCTGTCATCTGTTCGGCACGAATGGTCCGACTTTAAATCAAGCTTACCTCTGCCCCATCATGGTTAATAAAGCGGAAAAATTCTCAAACCTTAGGAAAGTTTAACGCTTTGGTCACAGCCATCATGCCGCGTTTACTCGTCGCCCAAGCCAAGCAAAAGCCCCAATGATCAACATCGCGAATGAGACAAAGGTTGCAGGAATAAAGATAATAAATTTCAAGGCGGTCAGAAATCCTGCCAGTGTGCCAAAAGCGATATGACCCGTGGAAAGTAGCAAAGCCAAAAGACTATCTTCCATGACATCGGCCAATAAAAACCCAATGGGTAAGATAAATAACCATTGCCAATAACGTGATGTCAAACGCGCCTGCAAAATCCCAAATGCAATAGCGGCTTCAAACAGTAAGGCCTGTAAGATCATATAAGGTATGTCGAAAATCAGGGAGAGATATTTCAAGCGCCGCCCTTCAGCCGGTAAGGATTCCACCGCAACTTGCGCATCTGCCCCGGTGTAAAACCCTCGCGTTTGCAATAGCGAATAACCGTCTAAACGCGTTAATTGTCCAAAATATCCGGGCCCAACATACCACGCCGTATAAAGCGCAAAAACGATAAACAAGCCTATAAAGCGCCAGCCTTGAAACCGGTAGAAAGGGGATGGATTAATTTTGGAGTGAAGCGGGTCAGACATGATACTTTTCTAAGCGGTCTTCAGGCCCAAGACCAGACGCGATTTTGCCTGAACATTCTCATATGTTTTCCTTAAAGCGACACATGTGAAATCAATTGATAAGGCGAGCTTGATAGGCAATATCAATCAATATGACTTTACGGGATTTGGAATATATTTGCGCCGTGGCAGAACATCGTCATTTCGGACGAGCGGCAGAGGCTTGTTTCATTAGCCAACCCACCCTGTCAGGCCAGATTAAAAAGCTGGAAGACACGCTGGGCGTCATACTTTTTGAACGCAGTCATAAAGGTATTCGTGTCACAGATATCGGCAAAGAAATCATTGCCATAGCGCGGGAAGCCCGAGACGCGGCGAAGCGCATCAAAACCGTCGCTGCCGCCGCCCAGGACCCTCTCGCCGGGACGATTTCGCTCGGCCTTATCCCGACCATCGCACCTTATCTTATTCCGCGCTTTGTCAGCCGGGCGCAGAACACATTGACGAGCCTGTCCATCCAATATCATGAAGACATAACGGAACGCCTGAACGAAAACCTTCTTTCCGGTGCTTTGGATATGGCGGTTCTCGCTACACCACCCGAAGATGATACGCTCGTCTCTCTTCCGCTTTATTCCGAACCTTTTTGGCTGCTCTTTCCGAAAGATCATCCGCTCAATGAAAAAGATGCCGTCAGCATGAAAGATGTCGACACCCAAGACATCCTCTTGCTCACTGAAGGCCATTGCTTCCGCGATCAGGCTCTGTCTATTTGTCGCCCGCAACGCCAACGTCGCCAGCAAAGCCTACGCGCGACGAGCCTTGAAACCTTGATTAATCTGGTCGCCTCAGGCCAAGGTCTGACGCTTGTTCCCGCTTTGGCCATTCGCGATAATTGGCAAGGTGAGCCCAATCTAGGCTGTCGTAAGATCAGCGAGGCGGGGTCATTCCGCGAGATTAATCTGACCTATCGGAAACGCTTTCCACAAATCGAGGCCGTCCATGCCATGGCAGAAATTATCAAAGCAGGTCTACCCAAAAGCGTGACACCGCTATAGACTATGTTCAAAGGAGACGATTATGAGTATTTCATTCGAAGGCGGCCTATTGGGCCTCATCCATCTGGCCCTCTCCATCTGGGCCATTATCAGCGTCATCAATTCCCGCGCGTCCAATCTTGCCAAGGTCCTCTGGATTCTTTTCATCCTCTTCTTTCCCCTTCTCGGCTTGATCGTTTGGTTTTTTGTGGGGCCGAAGTCGAAAAATTAGCGCTTCAACCCGCTCGATCTCACCTTCATTCCTCATCCTATAAAGATAAGATTATGCGTCACAGATTGCTTCACTCCCTCGGCCTGATGGCCCTTTTGGTTGTCACGCCAACCCTAACCACAGGGTGCGCCACGGCGGCCTATTCCATTCAGGAAAAGTTCGGCATTGAAAAACGCGACATCTTGGTCGACCGGGTTATGGCTGTCGCCAAATCCCAAACAGAGGCCAAAGAAGAATTTAAAGACGCATTGGAAGCCTTCCGGTCTGTTGTCTCCGTGAATGGGGGCGAATTAGAACGGCTCTATGACGATCTCAGCAAAGCCTATGAGCGCGCTGACGGACAGGCAAGCGAAGTCCGTGATCGGGTCAGTTCGGTTAAAAAAGTCGCCCGTGACCTGTTCAAAGAATGGGAAACGGAACTCGACAGCTATTCTGACGCCGGACTGCGCCGCTCCTCCGAGCGACAACTCCGCGAGACGCAACGCCGTTATGACACGCTGACGGATAAAATGGATGATGCCACAGCGTCAATGGATCCGGTTTTGCGCGTCTTCAAAGACCGTGTGTTATACCTGAAACATAATCTCAATGCCCGTGCCATCGCGGCATTGGACACAGAAAGTGCGGACATAGAAAGTGACGTCGCCCGATTAATCGCAGATATGGAGCAATCAATTTCAGCAGCAGATGACTTCATTCGCGAAATGGGTCAGTAAGAGGTTATCACAAAGTGAACTAACACAATTCATCATGAGTACTGTTTCAAGGTGATTTTATTCTTTGCCCTCCAGAGGGGCAATGCAATCTTCAAAATTCGCTAACAAACAACGCGAAAGCCATGAATTTAAAGGAGATAGGGAACGACTATTCGGAACGCTTAAGGCCTAAGGCTAACCTTTTTAAGGCCTTCAAGAGCGGTTCAGATGTGTGACCCTTAAGCTGTAAATCAATCAAGGCTACCATCACATCACTTGTTTCTTGCTGCGTCATCGGAACAAAATTAAGTAATATCTCAAATATCGCACTCCACTGTCCAGATAGTTTCTTCTCGTGATCAATGAGCTTTTTATAGTCCAGACTTAAACAGCTTTCATTTTCAGTGATACCAAGATTATCAATCTCCCGCGCAACACTGTCCAAGGAAGTTTCTATTTGGTTGAGCTCAGCCACCAACATATTTACGCGTGACGCCGGAATGTCGAAATCAACGTCTAAGATGGACACAACCATAATCTCGCTCACTCATAATCTTGTTCACTCATAATCTTGTTCACTTAATATTGAAGAGTGGTCATAAACAGCTCAGCGACCACTTTCATCATAGACAATTTTGCCTAGTATCAATCAAGCAATGTGGCAGGGCTCACAGAAGCTCTGCTATTACACTCTCCACCCCATGAAGGATTTTAATCCCGATCTCCCCTTCTGACACGTGGCGTCAGAAAACTAATCTTCTTATCTGCATAAGAGTAGTTATCGCAATATTAGTGTAATGTCTGCGTTTGAACAATCCGTAAGGTGTAGTAGGTAATATCACCTAAATTGCGTGGATGTTGGTAAGTTGCCATTGCGGGTTTTAAATCTCGTGAGAATTGCAACAAGCTCAGTCATAGAGTTAACATCCATTTTTATAAAAATTCTGGCTCTATGTTGATCAATCGTTCTGTGACTAATGCCAAGCTTTCTTGCAAGCGTTTTACTGCTGACATCACTATGATCTTCCAAGATGGATGAGACCAACTGCCTCTCGCGGGTTGAAAGTTTCTCGTAATTTACAAGAAAAGTCTGATCTTCTTCGCTTATGTTTTGGGCAGCTGAAAAAAGAGAGAATGCACTCTCAATTGCCGCTAATAATTTTTCTTGTTTGAATGGTTTTTGTAAAAAATCTACAGCACCAGACTTCAAGGCGTTGACAGACTCTGTGACGCCTCCGTGACCCGTTATAAAGATAATGGGCAAGTTACAATCAATTTCATTTAATTTCGTTTGCAACGTCAATCCATCCATATCGGGCATACTGAGATCAAGAACAAGACAGCCGCGAAAATCCGGATTATAGGCTTTGAGAAACTCAACTGCAGACGCAAAGGTTTGAACTTGATAGTCCCGTTTCCGTAACGCTTTAGACATCGCCGTTAAGACAGCAATGTCATCATCAACGATGTAAATGTTAAGGTTTGATGCCATTATCAAGTGACTTTATCAGCCGGTATTGAAATACAAAATTTAGTTGTCATATCGGTTTCCTGATCAACCCAGATCTTGCCGTTAACACTCTCTACGATAGATTTACAAATTGATAAACCCATACCCAAGCCCTCAGTATGAGTGGTGTAGAATGGAGCAAAAACATCAACGTCTTTTGGTATACCGGGGCCGTTATCTTCAACGCTCAGTACAACCTCCCCATTGCTCAACAATGTTGACACAAGGATTTCAGCATGAGGCGTCTCAGAATCTGCAAGGACACGAATGGCATTTTGCACAAGATTGACGACGAGTTGGATGCACTGAATTCGGTTGGCGGTAATCAGAGGGATATCAGTTGGTCTATATTTTAGCTCAATATCGTGTTTCTCTACCTCCCCTCCAAAAAGACCCAGTGTTTGCTCTACCATATCATTAACATTGAAAGTTGTTGTTGCTCCGTCATCCTTTCTCACGAACTCTCGTAGACCCGTGATGATTTCTCCAGCCCGGAAAGCTTGAGCTTCTAAATCTTCCAACAATTCAATAACCTCATCTCTGTCAATCTTCCCTCTTCGAACTTCAACAAGGGCAGCATCAGCACTTTGCATAATAGCTGTGAGCGGTTGATTAAGTTCATGCGCTAATCCGGTTGCCAATTGCCCCATTGCGTTTAATCGGCCGAAGTGAGCGATTTCGGAGCCCAATCGTTGACGTTCTTTTTCAAGTTCTTTTCTCTTTTGCTCAGACTTTTTTCGTTCTTTCACTTCAATCGTCAAAGTTTCATTGACTTGTTCAAGCTCTTTTGGGCTACGTAAGGCCAATAATTGCGGCATTACAGGTATTAACATTAAGGCCGTTGCTATGGATACGCTTGCTGTGACGGCTTTTCCTAATCCCTGCACACCATAATTGCCGTTCCAGACTGTCCAAACCCCTAAGAGATGTGTGATCCCACAAGAAAAAATGAATAAGGAGAACATCAAAATGACCCCTCGAAAGGGCATGTTTGGGCGATGTCGGAAAAAGTAATAGAGAAAGATCGGTATGGAGAAATAGGCAAGCGCAATCAAAACATCAGAGACTACGTTCAAAAGCAGAATGTCTTTGCGCCACATATAACACATGCCGTGCGGCATAAATTCATCAAACAAACTATGATTTGCATGGTCTTGCATTTTTACCCCCAAGTGACACTGTCAGTCACAATTTAATGTGCTAAATGCATAGGATAATTTCGGTTTAAGTCAAAACACGCTTTCAAGCGCATGAGAGTCCATTAGCGACTTAAGTTTATCTTGAAAGAATGAAACGCGGTCAGGCGTAGAAACCATATCACTTTAGACTTATGATTGGGCAATAGGCCTGTGCTGGCTTTGGCCGTCATTTTTCGCAATTCCCTAAATAAAACTTGCGATTTCCTGTCGGCATTATTCATTGCTCATATCACGCAAAGAAGCCGCCCTCATGAACATGAAGACGGCTTTTAAAATTTAAATAATTAGGTTCTGGAAAACTAATCCAAATCAAATCTGTCTGCCATCATGACTTTGTCCCAGGCGGTGACGAAATCGCGGACAAATTTTTCTTTTGAATCGTGACAGGCATAGACTTCGGCAGTCGCGCGCAGGATGGAGTTTGAACCAAACACCAAATCATTGCGTGTGCCCGTCCATTTGATGGCTCCGCTATCGCGGTCTTTACCTTCAAATTCAGTTTCATCTGAATTGGTGGAAGACCAGACTGTGTCCATGTCGAGCAAGTTGACAAAGAAGTCGTTTGAGAGCGTGCCGACATTATCCGTCAACACACCGTGATTGCCCGACGTGTTCGCGCCGAGCACGCGTAGGCCACCCACGAGCACCGTCATTTCCGGTGCAGTAAGCGCGAGCAATTGCGCACGATCAATCAGACGGTCTTCGGCTTTACGGTAATGGTGACCGCGTTCGAAATTGCGGAAGCCGTCAGAGAACGGCTCCAGCACGTCAAAGCTGTCTGCGTCGGTCATCTCATCCATGGCATCGGTACGACCCGGCGTGAACGGAACGTCGATATCAAATCCGCCGGCTTTGGCCGCTTCTTCGACACCAACACAGCCACCCAGAACGATGAGGTCAGCCATTGAGACATCACCGTCAAAACCGCGTTGAACATTTTCATAAACGTCCAGCACTTTGGCGAGTTGTTTCGGATTATTGGCTTCCCAATCTTTTTGCGGGGCCAAACGGATGCGCGCGCCATTAGCACCGCCGCGCTTATCCGATTGACGATAGGTCGAGGCGGAGGCCCACGCCGTCGAGACAAGCTCCGACACGCTTAAATCCGTATCCGCGATCATCTGCTTGAGTGAACCAATCTGGTCTTCGGACAGGGTGTAGCCATTGGCTTCGGGCACGGGGTCCATCCAGATGAGTGTTTCTTCGGGAACTGATTTTCCGAGATAACGGTTTTTCGGGCCCATATCGCGGTGCAAGAGTTTGAACCAAGCACGAGAGAAGGCATCGGCGAGTTGCTCCGGGTTTTTGTGGAAGCGTTCGGAAATCTTGCGATATTCCGGATCCATCTTCATCGCCATATCGGCCGTCGTCATCATGAGCGGCTGTGTTTCAGACGCATCAGACGCATTAGGCGCTTCGGGCGCGCCTTGTCCGGCTTTCGGTGTCCATTGCTGTGCACCGGCGGGAGATTTGGTCAGCTCCCACTCATAACCAAGCAGCACGTCCAGATAACCATTATCCCATTGTGTTGGATTGGCTGTCCACGCGCCTTCAATACCGGAGGTCGTCATACTGGCAGCCTTTTGGCCTTTTTCCTGCTCCCAACCGAGACCTTGTAAGTGCATGGGTGCACCTTCGGGTTCAGGTCCGACATAAAGGTCAGGGTCATGGGCACCATGCGCCTTACCGAATGTGTGTCCCCCGACGGTCAAGGCCACTGTTTCTTCGTCATTCATCGCCATGCGAGCGAAGGTTTCACGAATATCACGCGCCTGTGCAATCGGGTCAGGGTTTCCGTCCGGCCCTTCAGGGTTCACATAAATCAAACCCATCACAACGGCAGCCAGAGGCTCCATTAATTGGCGGTCACCCTTATAGCGCTCATTGGCGAGCCATTCTGTTTCCGGACCCCACCAAACATCTTGCTCGGGTTCCCACACATCTTCACGACCAAAAGCAAAACCGAATGTCGGCAGGCCCATATCTTCAATCGCCACATTACCGGCATAGACGAACAAATCCGCCCAAGACACGGCTTTGCCATATTTCTGTTTTAACGGCCAAAGTAGGCGACGCGCTTTGTCTAGATTGCCATTATCCGGCCAAGAGTTGAGCGGCGCAAAACGTTGCATACCTGTCGCCGCACCGCCGCGTCCGTCAAAGACGCGATATGTCCCTGCGGCATGCCAAGACATTCGAATGAAGAACGGGCCGTAATGACCGTAATCCGCCGGCCACCAGTCTTTGGAATCCGTCAAGATTTTCTTCATATCAGCATAAAGTTCATCCTGGTCGATAGCGTTAAAGGCGGACGCGTAATCAAAATCATCATCCATCGGATTTCCGGCTGCAGGATTTTGGTGCAACATGCCGACATTCAGGCTTTCGGGCCACCAATGACGATTGGCTGAGCCATCGCCAGCTTTCATCTTATTTGTGCCATGCATGACGGGGCAACGGCCCTCAATCTCGCTCTCATTAATATCCCAGACGGCAGTTCCGACTTGATGTTCCATAAATTCTCTCTTTTTGTGGGTTGGAGTTCACTTTTATATACGCGTGATAAACGGTCGCAGTTCATAGAACAAATCGATATTATCAATCAGATTAATCGGTTTTACCAATGTATGCTCAACCGCGATTTTTCGACACAGCACAGCATGCTTGCTTATCCTCGCGCCTTCGCTAAATAGCTCCCAATGACAGACCAGAGTAAAATTCGTAACTTTTCCATTGTGGCTCATATTGACCACGGAAAATCCACGCTTGCCGATCGCCTCATCTCCTATACGGGCGGATTAAGTGACCGTGAAATGAGCGAGCAAGTGCTCGATAATATGGATATTGAAAAAGAACGCGGCATCACAATCAAAGCCCAAACGGTCCGGTTGGAATATAAAGCCAAAGACGGCGAGACCTATACCCTCAACCTGATGGACACACCCGGTCACGTTGATTTTGCCTACGAAGTTTCGCGGAGCCTCTCCGCTTGCGAAGGCTCCATTCTGGTGGTTGATGCCTCCCAAGGGGTGGAGGCGCAAACACTCGCCAATGTTTATCAGGCGATTGAGCATGACCATGAAATTATCCCTGTCCTGAACAAGATTGATCTGCCCGCAGCAGAGCCGGACCGTGTCAAACAACAAATCGAAGACGTGATTGGTTTGGACGCCTCTGACGCCGTGGAATGTTCAGCTAAATCAGGCCTTGGCATTGAAGAGGTTCTGGAAGCCATTGCCATGCGCTTGCCGCCCCCCGAAGAAGCAGACCCGAAGGCCCCGCTCAAGGCCATGCTCGTCGATGCGTGGTATGACACTTATATGGGCGTGGTCGTTCTCTTCCGCGTCATTGAAGGCACAATTTCCAAAGGCATGCGCATTCGCACCATGAATACGGGCGCGAGCTATACGGTTGATAAGGTCGGGGCCTTTCTGCCCAAAGCCACGGATATGCCGAGCCTCGGCCCGGGCGAAGTCGGATTTTTTACCGGCTCCATCAAAGAAGTCGCCGATGCCGCTGTGGGCGATACGATTACCGAAGATAAACGCCCGACAGAGACGCCCCTGCCCGGATTTAAACCGGCCCAGCCCGTGGTCTTTTGTGGCATCTTCCCCGTCGATGCGGCGGATTTCGAAGACCTGCGCGCCGCCATGGGACGCTTGCGTCTGAATGATGCGAGCTTCTCTTATGAGATGGAAACCTCTGCTGCGCTCGGCTTTGGTTTTCGCTGTGGTTTCCTCGGCTTGCTCCATTTGGAAATCATTCAGGAACGGCTGGAACGCGAATTTGATCTCGACCTGATCACGACGGCGCCGTCTGTTGTTTATACATTATCCATGCGCGATGGCACGGAACGCCAACTTCATAACCCCGCCGATATGCCGGATGTGATGCAGATTGATCACATTCAGGAACCTTGGATCAAAGCCACCATTATGACGCCGGATGATTATCTCGGCGGTATTCTGAAACTCTGCCAAGACCGTCGCGGCGTGCAGACCAATTTGTCCTATATTAACGGACGCGCCATGGTGGAATATGAATTGCCGCTCAATGAAGTCGTCTTTGATTTCTATGATCGTTTGAAATCCGTCTCCAAAGGTTATGCGAGTTTTGACTATCAAGCCATTGGGTTGAAACAAGGTGATCTTGTGAAGATGAGCATCCTCGTCAATGGCGACCCGGTTGATGCGCTCTCTATGCTCGTTCACCGCAGTAATGCCGAAGGCCGTGGCCGCCAAATGTGTGAGCGTCTGAAAGACCTCATCCCCAGGCATTTATTTAAAATCCCGGTCCAAGCAGCCATTGGCGGGAAAGTCATTGCGCGCGAAACCATTGCTGCCATGCGAAAAGACGTCACCGCCAAATGTTATGGCGGCGATGCGTCCCGTAAACGCAAATTATTGGACAAACAGAAAAAGGGTAAAAAACGCATGCGCCAATTCGGCCGTGTGGAAATCCCTCAGGAAGCTTTTATTGCAGCGCTTAAGATGGACGATTCCTGACCCTTTTACGAAGAAGTCACTACGGAGATTGGACAAACATCCATTCTCCTGTAACTACAATATATGTCACTCTTAAAACTCTTAGCCCTCTTACAGGCATCATTTGAAATCACGGGCGACCCCACCCTAGCCATAAAAGAGAATTGCTTGGGCGTTTGGGATGTTAAATCTGCGTACTCTAAGGAAGAAGGATACGCAGCCTGGCATACGAAATACCCTAAGACCTTAACTGTCTTCAAAGATAAAATCGTTTTCACAGACAATGCAGGCAATGAATGCACGGTGGGACACGCGATGGACAGACAAATGAAAGTCCTTGTTTTCGCAAATTGCTTACCCTCAAAACATCCGAACCAAGTAATAGTACCACTTCATTATAAAATTAAATGTGACACGCAAAATTTAACTGGCACCGTGCACACTTATAAAAAACTCTTTAACTTAAAAGGCAAAAGAGCGCCTTCCAAATAAACGAAGAAAGCCCTTCATGGAAATTTTTGAAATCGGCCAAATCATACGCCTTAAATCCGGCGGACCAAAAATGACCGTTAAAAGCGCAGACGGCGACGCAGTCTGGGCCTGCCAATGGTTCGACCGAAACGGCAAACTCCACAGCGACAGCTTCCCCGAAGATATGTTAGATATATTTGTGAAGAAGAGTTACGGAAGTTTTGAAGGTTAGTCATACGTTTGCATGCGCTTCAAGATTTGTTATTTGAAGCTTATGCTCGAAACTAATTTCCCCCTAAAAACACCTGAAACAGTAGAAGCCATTCATTCGTGGTGGTCGACATTCGATAAGCATCGAGAAGACCTTCATAAACAATTCCAACCACATTCAACACATGGGTTTGATGTCGCAGAATTCATGCATCAGCACTTTGCGAAAATTAATAAACGTATGTGTTGGGAATATGGGCCAAGTAACATCAAGGATCATCTCTTAGCAATCGCACCTGAAAGACGTAAAGACCTAGAACCACTCGCCAGACTTATCTGTTCGCTTGCCCCTGAATATGAAAATTTCGAAATTGTTGTTAACCGACAGCCAGAAGACTGGAACGTTTACATGTCATATACAGATGGCCGTTTTCAATGGTCGGGAGCTGACGGCATTTTATTCGACATTCAAAATGGCCAAAACAACCTATTTGATATCGTTTTTCATGTTCCCCACAACACGCAATCTAGCGATATTTATAGCGCCTGTTATATCACCTGCGAGACGCTTCTAGGGGAAGATATTATGTCAAAATGGGTTGGTTTTTTTGACGTTCAAACCCTCCCCAAAAAATCACTCTTTTCTAGATTAAAAGCTGACAAGCTTGCCCACCTCAAACCCCTGAAAGATCTAAGACAAACTTTGGCTAGCAAGATTGCTCACCTTAAAAACAATCTTCAGGCTCATCCTTACGCTGCTATGACCGAGGAAACGCATTGGAGCCTTCTGAGTATGGAGCCTAAAGACCAGCAAGATTATGAGCCTTTGAGAGACATGATAACAAGTGTAACACCATCGACTGAACTTTTTAATGCCTACTATTCTAATCGAGACCGATTTTACTCTGAGAGGTTTAGCAAGTTCGGAGAACAATTTATCTTTCTACAACTAGACGGCTCGGCTGACGACTTAGATCAACAGATCTTTGGTGATAGAGGTGAAATTGAAGACGCACTTGACGCTGCTTTAATTAAGAACACTGTCGGCAAGGTGATAGGCGGCGGCACAGGTCGGAAATATTCATATATCCATTTCGCTGTGACAGACCTTCAAACTGCTATTGAAAGTCTAAAGCGCACCCTTAGAAACGAAAAATGCACGCGGCGCGCTTGGATAATGTTTCATGATGCGAATAGGCAGCAAGAGTGGATTGACATTTGGGATGACACCCCTGCACCGAAACTCCCGACGATTGAGTAGTGCTGGAAGAGATATCTAAATCAACGCTCTGAGATTAGTCTCTGCTCTTGACCTCAGGGTCTGTCCGAAGAGATCTCGCGGATACCCTTTCCAAGAAATCCGCCTACCCTTGCCTCGGGAGACATTGACTAAATTTTCAGAAACCACATTACCTAGAATAATCAATTTCATTGCGACGAGGAGACAAAACTTTGTATAATATAAGTCAAGATTATTATCGAAGGTAGAAATTCATGTCCCATTACAAAATCCATCTTAGCCTCGCCGCCGCTCTCATACTGTCCGCTTGCTCGTCTTCTGAGAGTACGAGCGCCCCCGCGGAAAAGGTTGAGCTAAAAGCAACAACTGTTTCAGCTGAAAATGTTGAAATTACTTTGATTGATCTATTGGACGGCGTCACCAGTAGTTATTGTATTGATATTGCAGGCGGCAATCAGGACATTGACATAGCCAAAGGTTTACAGGCGCATACATGTTATAGCTATCGCGGTGAAATCGGAACGGACCAAAAATTTGCCGCCTCCCGTTTTGCGACTAACGAACTTTACATGCCGGATTTTGATGTCTGCGCAACAGCTCAGTCACTTGAAGCCGGAGCTTCGATTGGATTGTCGCCATGCGATGGGTCTGACTTGCAAAAAATCTCATTCTCTAAAAGTGGGACAATCTCAATGATGGCTTCACCTGAACTTTGCTTTACGGCTGCAACCGATACACGTTTTGGCCGGAGTAAAGTGCATCAAATCAAGGCCCTGTCGCTGGAAACATGTTCCAACGACCTGTCTGCTTATCAGTCATGGCGTGGGCGGGCCTCTGCTGACTAATGCAGGCCTAACTCTTTCCTATCGGACGTTAGAGTTGCTCTTTGAGATAGAGCAGAAGGGCTTCACGATCCCTTTCACCCTCCAGGCCATTATATCCCATATAAGTCCCCGGCATAACGCCCTTTGGTGATTTCAAAAATTCATCCAGTAAAGCTTCGCTCCAAATAGGATTTTTAATTGAAAAATCCTTCATTGCTGATGAATAGTTTGAATAGTCGCTGTCACTGGCCACCTTACGATTGATAAGGTTTTTTAGAGTGGGGCCAACAGATGCCCCGTTCTCACTGTGGCACAGGGCACATTGTGCATAGAGTTGGCGACCGCGTGAAAACAGATCATCAGGCAGTTTTGAACTTTTGCCCGTATATTTCGAGCGCAAATCCAAAAGCGCTGTGCGCTGTGCATCTGTCATACTATCTCGCACCTCAAGCATAGCCATGGCCTGTGACCATGTCATATCAGCTTCTTTTCGACCCATTTCAGAACCAATTTCAAAAACGTCGTCCTTACTAATAACCTGACCTTCTAATGCGACCTCTAAAGTCCGCATAAGTTTCTTCCGTAAGGTCATAAATTCGTCAAAGGCTTCGATATTATATCGTGTTGAGGTCGCAATTGGCTTTTTTTGATCGGGTGACAAAAGTTCAAGAACTTCATTCGCAACGGCCCCACGTTTTACGCCGTGATTAGATTCAATTCTTAAACTCACAAAGCCAAAATGTTGGCTTGGTTTACCGACTACCTCAAAGTCGTTGAATGCCTCATTACCTGTCGTCCAACTTAATAACCGCGCCCCCAGATTGATTAGCTCCTTCTTATCTTCTTTCGGTAATTTTGTTTTAATACCTTTTATTTTGGTTTTACTGGCGTTTCCGGATACATACCGCTCACGAATCTCTGATAACTTGGTTTTTTGAGTGGCTGTAAGTGATGTTCCTACTTCACCTAGTCTTTGTCCAATAACGCGCCCGAGTTCGGCTTCAGCCGCGCCATAGCGTTCCCCTAACACCAAAAACTCTTCTCGACTTATCTCTTCCCCAACTAATAATTTTTCCAAGGCTCTATTCATTTCAAACCTAGCAGCTTGAACATCTTGAAAAGCCGCCTTCTGATCCTCGACGAGTGAAACAAGTGCATCTTGCTGCCGCTTATTCAAAACATGAAGCGTTTCTTTTGCGACTGCGCTACGCGACAAACTGTGATTACTGGACACACGTAAGGCGACGAACCCAAAGAAATTGGCGAGCCGTCCGACTGACACATAGTCATTATTAGAAGAGCTTCCCGTCAGCCATGTTAAGGTGCGTGAGGCAATGGCCTGTCGAAGTTTCTCTTCATCAACGTCCATTTGACTAATGTCACGCACAGCGAGTCTGTCATTTTCAGCAAAGCTTGGCGCAGATGCGATCGTCAAAGTTCCCGCAAGCAATAAGGCCCATAATTGTTTCTTCCCGACCATATCACCCTCCATCTGATTAGATCTACATATACAAACGAATGACTGACAAAATTCCTTCAAAAGAAATTTATTTTATACCCCCTTTGCCATGGCCTTACACGACTCAGTCGATTTAGAGGAAAAATCCATCTTGCCGTCGAGAGGTTTGGGGTTCTGCAACAATAGCATCCGCATGTTCCCTTCGGGTAGACCCGATCAGGTCACACGAATGGAACAATCCGCCTTTAGTCACTTAAAGCTCGCTTCCAGATGATCCCCTAAACGGTCATTAGCTCAGTATCTTGATTTAGACGAATTTACGCCACTCAGCTTTACTGCTATATCTCTAAAGTAGGCATTGGGCGTGAAATAGTAGTTATTTAATTATAAAGAGTGAGGCGGGCCAAATTTATTGGTATCTGGTTCTCCAAGATCGAAGACATTCTTGCCCCCTAAGAACATATAGTTCTGAAAATTAAATGGGTTTAACATATCCCAAATTGAGTCTCCTAAATCATGATTGCGCCGAACAAATAGGGACGCTTGTATAAATAAGAAGAAGTAACAGAGCCCTTTGAAAATATGCCGAGCAGTGATTTCGTGTGTTCCTAAATTCCAATTCAACGCCCATATTGAACAGGCGAGGGAAATAATAGAACACAGTCCAAATATGATAGCGGCAATCCAGTAGGAGCGTCGTGAGGTACGTCCAGAAAAATCAAACATTCTAAGTAATGCGTCTACCAAAGAAAGTTTAGTCACTTTTAGGTAATACCATACGAACCCAGATTCAAACTTTACGCCGTTTACGCCATTTTTTTCCATGTTTTATATGTGGTATTTTGAAATAATATTTCAAATGGTCTTAATTTGAATGAGGTTATTATTTGCGTGGAATTAATTTAGCTGAACGCAGTATCTTATTATGGGTGTTTTAATCCGTTTATTTAATGCCCGCTTTACCCCAAAACAGAATGATCCGCACTTAGCGATTTGAATGCTTCAATGAATTCAGTCTCTTGTGAGAA
>CAZEFT010000002.1:0-12279 GCA_964511495.1 uncultured Algimonas sp.
ATTCTCTTGAATTTCCCACAAGAGACTGAATTTATTGAAGGTTTCAAAACGCTAAGTGCGGATCATTATTTCCCCGCAATGATTCTGAGTGATTTTGGACATGTCATTTGCACTTTCCGCAGAGCTCTTTCGTAAACAGGCTTGAAAAAGAGGAACTGTAATGGCTGTTAAATCAGAGGCATCGGAATGGTCGGGTGATTTGGGGCGCTCTTGGCGCGACCATTTGGATGGATTAGAGGCGATGTTCTCTCCAGTTAATGAAGAGATTTCATCCGCCCTAGAATTGACCGGTGACGAACGTATTGCTGATATTGGCTGCGGCGGAGGTGGGTTTTCGCGTCATTTGGCTCAAAAACTTGGCACAGAGGGGCACATTACGGGCTTCGATATTTCGCCCGACCTCGTGGCTGCGGCCGCAGACTTTCCAAGTCCTCTCCCAGTCGATTTCATATGGGCAGATGTTGCTCATCACGCCGTTACTGCTCCAAAATTTGATCGGCTCACATCCCGCTTTGGCGTGATGTTTTTTCCGGAAGAGCGAGCGGCATTCGGAAACTTGGCCTCATGGCTCAAACCGGGCGGGCGATTTGCTTTCGGTGTTTGGGCGGATTTCGACGCGAATCCGTGGCATTCTGTCATTCGCAATGTTGTGGGTGACATTATTGATATTCCAACACCGAAACCGGGCCAGGCCGGACCCGCCCGATATGCCCATATAGATGACTTTCACGCCCTTTTGACAAGCGTCGGAATGACGAACCTTTCGACCAGAATCTGGAATGGCGCACTGAAATTAGGAGGGGGGCGCTCGGCACAAGACGCCGCAGAGTTTGGATTATCCGCGTTTTGGGCCAAAGATTTACCAGTATCCAGTGCAGAGAGAAACGCAGCTTTGTCAGCATTGACAACGAAATTGCGACCGCATGAAGTCGGAGGAGAAGTGTCTATGTCTGCGCGTGTTCATATTGTGAGCGGTGAGTACCAAGGCGATTAAAGAGGGTGATAGCCGTTACATCTTGGGAATCTGCATCATGGTTAACAGCCCGTAAAGATTTTAGCCCGATAGCGGTCTTATGAACCGTTATATTTCGATTCTTGTTGCCTTCACTTTGACGCTCGTCTTATCGGCCTGCGCCGGACGTGGTGCGCCTTATGGGCAGTCTCCTTATGGGTCTGCTCCTAACGGGCAAGCGACGGCCGGACAGGGTTATAATGCTTACCCTTATCAATATGTGCCGCAGCCCGGGCAGGGGCAATATGTGCGTCCTGATTACCTCAACCCGACACCGACGCCCCGCATTCCACGGGCGGATCTCTGTCAGTCAAAACTCTACCAAGGCTTGGTCGGGCAAAATGAAGGGGCGATTTATATTGCCGGATTGCCGGGTCGTAAACGGGTGCTCAAACCGGCCTTTTTGGAAGATTTTGATGGCAACCGTGTGGAAGGGATTGACCCCGAACCGCCCTTTATTGAGGTGCGCGATTACTTGCCGCAACAAGTTCTCTATGCGCCTTCCATTCGGACGGTTTCTGACCGTATCCAGCTCGGGCCAGAAGATGAACGCCGTTTAACGATTGAGTTAGATGATGAGGGCTATGTGCAGGAAATCTCTTGCGGCTAACCTCATCCGCCTGCTTTCGCATCTTTTGAATTAGCCGGTACCCGTCAGATTTTGCATGGAAATTAGGTGGGCACGGCGTCTCATTTCAGTCAGGCGCAATTTCAGAATTTTAATTTCCGGCTCAAACTCTTCCAACTGTTCGCAGGTTAGTTTGATAGCTTTTCGCGTCGCCGGAGAGATTACACAACCATATGAGGCGATGATATGTTCCGGCGTACGATTGAGACACGCCAAAGACAGGCAAGTATTGAAAATAAGGTGACTTTTAATTTCCGCAGCGCTGAGGCTGGCTTTGCCCTTTGTTTTCGGAAGGTATTCTCCCAGTTTATCCGCCACAGGTAAAAGGGCAAATCCGTGCCCCCCAAAAGAGATACCCGCTATAATGTGAAGTGCGCGGTCTTTTGCGCTTAATTCCTCTTCAGGCTCATAACCCAAGAGCCGAATAGCATTCAGACGAGTTAGAACACGCGCTGCGAACAGGCCGCCGTGGAGACACGTTTCAGGGTCAAAAGTCACGACAGGGCGACCATATTTATCGACTTTATAGGCTTCTCGCTCTGTCGATGTTGTCTCATCATTAAATGGGATTTCGGACAAGTCTGTGAGCGTCTCGTCACTTTCGGGCTGTAATTGTACGGACCAGTTTTCCATGCCGCATTCTTGCTTCAATCGGGTGAACTGATCTGTTGCCCAATAAGACTGACTATGGCCCACTGTCTCCTTATAGCTATGCGTATCAAATTGCGGATAGGGTTTAAGAGGTGAGGGTGTACGAGGTGCAATAGGGGCACCAAAGCGACGACTGAGCCAAGACAAAGTATCTAAATGATCTAAGCCCTCAGCGTTTTTCACGTCTGATCGTTTTAAAAGGTCCACACCCAACATTTATTGCTCCCTGAGCGCGCTTAATCCTTGAAACGCACTCTGTTCGGGATTTCCTGTCAGTTAATTAGCCAGTGTATCGGGCAGGCCCATAGGGCCGGCAAAATCGGTTACGGGTCATCCAACCCGACATCAGCTTTTGCCTGCTCGTAAGTTTCCAATGCTTCGAGCCATTTAACTTCAAGGATTTCCACATCCTTAGATAGTTGTGCTCTATTTTGGGATAAATGAACAGCCATTTCGGGATCTGTGGTAAACAAACCGTCAACAGCGAGGGCCTTATCAGTGGCAGCAATCTTCTTATGCAGGCCTTCAATTTGGCCTTCAATTTTTTCAGCGGCCTTTTTAAGAGGCGCGATTTCAGCACGGGCATCGGCGCGCCGCTTCCGGTCCAGTTTTTTAATGTCACCGTCCGTATCGGACGCTTTGGAGGCTTTCTTTTCTTTTTCGAGTTGAAGGGCTCGGTAGTCATCCAATGAGCCTTCATAATTGGAAACCGTCCCTTGATCGACGAGCCATAATCTATCCACAACGGCTTCGAGCAAGGACCGGTCATGGGAGATCAGCAAGACTGCGCCCGAATATTCGTTTAGCGACCGCATGAGTTCTGCGCGACTGTCTATATCCAGATTGTTTGTCGGTTCATCTAAAACCAAAAGGTGAGGGTTGTGAAAGCCGATAAGGGAGAAAAGCAGACGGGCTTTTTCACCGCCTGATAAATCACCCGCTCTGGTCTCAGACTTCTCAAACCCCAAACCGAAAGAGGCCAGGCGCGCGCGCCTTTGCGCCTCTGTCGCTTCGGGCATGAGTTCTACAATGTGGTTATAGGCGGATTTATCCGGATTCAGCGCATCGACTTGATGTTGTGCGAAATATCCGATTTCCAGTTTCTTATGACGTTTAATAAACCCGTCTTGAGCCTCCAAATGTCCCATTACGGCTTTGGCGAAAGTGGATTTACCTTGTCCGTTCTTTCCTAACAGGCCGATACGATCATCGGGGTCAATGCGTTGATTTAATCGCGCCAGAACCGTGACGTCGTCATAGCCCAATTTGACATCATCAAAGCGAATAATGGGTGGGGAGAGGCTGCGCTCCGGGCCCGGGAGATGGATAGGCGCAATAGGATCGCTGATAATCGTCGCCACAGGTTTCATTTTTTCCAATCGCTTCACCCGACTTTGGGCTTGCTTGGCTTTGGACGCTTTGGCTTTGAACCGATTGACAAAGGCTTCGAGGTGGCGGCGTTCATCTTCTTGTTTGGCCATGAGGGCCATATTGAGGCGGTTTTGCTCGGCCAGTTGCGACTCAAATGAATCATAACCGCCCGTATAGGAAAACAGCTTACCACCTCGCAAATGGGCGATGTGGGTTACAGCGCGATTAAGAAAGTCTCTGTCATGAGAGATAATAAAAGCCGTGCCGGGATAGGTACGAATATGAGCTTCCAACCAGACAGCGCCTTCAACATCCAGATAGTTAGTCGGTTCATCCAAAAGCAATATATCAGGTTTGGCAAATAACATGGCGGCTAAGGCCACGCGCATTCGCCAGCCACCCGAAAAATCTGAACAGGGACGTTGTTGGTCGTCTCCGTCAAAGCCGAGACCCGATAAAATCGCGCCCGCGCGCGCTTCGGCGGAGTAGGCTGAAATATCAGACAAACGTGTATGAATGGCTGCAATTCGTTCCGGATTCTGCGCCGTTTCGGCTTCTTCTAACAAAGCCTGTCTTTCTTTGTCAGCCGCCAGAACCGTTTCCAAAAGGCTTTGCGGCCCGCTCGGGACTTCCTGATCGACGACACCCAAGCGCATATTCTTGCGCAGGGTAATCGAACCGTCATCAAGACTGATTTCGCCTTTGATTAAACGAAAGAGCGTGGATTTTCCGGTGCCGTTGCGTCCGACCAAACCGACCTTGTCGCCTTCATTAATGGCGAGGGTGGCTTGCTCGAAAAGGGGGCGGCCTTCGATGCGATATGTGAGGTCGTTTATATGTAACATGATAAATAAGCGTGTTTTTCTTCGCGCACAGCTAACACGCCTTTACTTCTAAGCAAACGCGCATTAACGGGTGCGCGAAATTCTTTTATTTGAAGGAGAGCTATTCATGGCTATTCAACGCACATTTTCAATCATTAAGCCTGACGCTACAAAGCGTAATATCACAGGTAAAGTCAACGCCAAGATCGAAGAAGCCGGTCTGCGTATTATCGCTCAGAAGCGTATCCATCTTTCTGCCGAGCAGGCTGGTGGATTTTACGCCGTCCATAAAGAGCGTCCATTTTACAATGACCTCGTCGAGTTTATGACATCCGGTCCTGTTGTTGTTCAGGTTTTGGAAGGCGAAAACGCTATTGCGAAGTATCGTGAAGTCATGGGCGCAACAAACCCGTCAGAGGCTGCTGCCGGTACAATTCGCGCTGAATTTGCTGAAAGCATTGACGCCAATACCGTTCATGGTTCGGATGCTCCGGAAACAGCGGCGGAAGAAATTCCGTTCTTCTTCTCTGACGAAGAAATCGTCGGTTAAGTCGATTTCAAATCGTCCAATAAAAAAGGCCGGGTCAGTGACCCGGCCTTTTTGTTATTGTTTTCGCTTAATTCGTAAGACGGATGGATTCTTCAACGATTGTCTTCCCAATTTTTTGGAAAGCTTCCGTTAATTCTTGCGCGTTCTCCGCCGCAATAAATTCACCACCACTGCGTTTCGCACAGTCTTCCAACATACCGTAGGCACGATCCGAGATTTCTTGCGGGATATGGATGTGATGACCTTCATAGGTGATCATTTGACGAATATTCCACTGTTCGTAATAGCTCGACCGTGTGTGATAATAACCTGGTTCCAAACCATAGCCAATGGTGAAGACCTTCACCCCCATAGCGCCGAGTGTCGAACATTCCTGCAAAGTTTTATCGTCATTGCTTGAATAGGGCGTACAAACTGTTTCTTTTTCTGTGTTTGCAGCAACTAGCTTCTTCTGCCATCCACCATTATACCAGGGGATGAAACGACCATGGGTAATTTCGGTCTCGTATTTGTTATTTCCTTTACCCTTACCTTTTCCATTGTTTTTCTTGACTTGGCGTTCCCAATGATGATGGGCCGGACGGTTTTGGGTCACGCATGTTTGTCCTGTTTGAGAGTTTACACCGTCCGTCATCAAGACAACAAATTTCAAAGGCGATTCTTGGCCATTTTCTTTTTTGTGAATGTCGTTTTCCTTGGCCATATCCGCGCGGGCTTCCTTAAGAGCGATGTAAGAATTTGTCCCGCCGCTATCGCGTAATTTCATAAGCTTGCTGCCGCTGGATGTCGAAAGCGCGCCCCAGTCCAAACGTTCTGACTCACTACTGTGGAACTGATGGCTGTAAACATACATGCCGGTTCGTAAAATTTTCACATCAGAATTTGCATCTTCGAGCTCTTTTAACTCAGTCATGAAGATTTTTGCTGAGTCTTTTAAAGTATCATTGCGTGCTTTTGCGCCAACTTGTTTCGAGACACTTTCAAACTCATCATCAATTGTAATTGTGTCCCGAATATCATTCCAATCCATTGAGCCTGACCCATCCAAGACCAAAGCCACACTGGCCGGAACCGTTGTTTCCTTAGACGGATATTTAACAGTGGCCGAAGATTTAAAAGGTAGTTTTTCATGACCAATAATTTGCGCAAAAGAGGGTATCGTTGCGCCAACGACTGTAACTGTCGCTTCTTGATCTTTGTCGTTGTAATCGATTTTGATGGACACATTGCCTGCACCGCCATCGACCCAATCCGGGAAAGAATAGCCTAACTCACTGGCTTTATAAGTACCGATTAAACCCTCGGATTTATCCTTTGGGCTTTTACCATCATTGTCGCGCACAAAAATGGCTGCTGCCAAAGCTGTCGAGTCGGCAATAGACTGCGATTTCATATCAGCATTACTGACGATTGAATAATCCATAGCTGCACCGACAACCGCCGCCAAGACCGTCATGCTGACCGCCATGGCGATGGCCATTTGTCCGTCTTCTTCTTTGCGAAAACTCTTAAGCTTCGCTTTGAGTTTGTCATTTAAAACCATAATATTTCCCACCCTCAAACGTTTCGCTCCCGAAAAACGACCAAGGTTATTTCTCAATTCCTACACATTATGGGGGGCAGGCCTTGAGAGGGACTTATCGAAAAGGGTTAACCCGCGTTTAAGGGACACATATTCGATAAGTATGGTTAATTTTTTAATACACCAATTTGTTGTGAATGATTTTCGGCGCAATTTCTCTGATAACAGCAGGGTAAAGTGCCAATTCCAGCGGTAAAATACGGTCAGCGAGTGTCTCGGCCGTGTCGTTTTTGCCTATTTTAACGGATTTTTGCGCAATCACACTGCCGCCGTCCAATTCCTCACTGACCCAATGAACCGAAACACCGGCTTCTTTTTCACCCGCATCAATGGCACGTTGGTGTGTATTCAGGCCTTTATATTTGGGGAGTAGAGAGGGGTGGATGTTAAGGATACGCCCCGTCCATTTATTAACGAATTCCGGCGTGAGAATTCGCATAAAGCCCGCGCAACAGACAAGCTCGACTTTCATCTCAATGAGTTGTTCATGAAGCGCGACCTCAAACGCGCGGCGGCCTTTAAAACCTTTGTGGTCAATAATGGCTGTTGTAATACCCAAGGCTTTGGCTCGTTCAAGACCCTTCGCATCAGGTCGATTAGAGAGAACACCCACAATCTCGGCAGGGTAATCATCTGCCTGTGCCGCTTCGGCAATCGCGACCATGTTGGAACCGCGCCCCGAAATCAGGATGGCGGTTCGGAGTTTTCGCGTGTCAGAGCCCATAACGTCAGGCGTTTTGAAGGTGACCAATGGCCCAAGCTTTTTCACCTGAGCTTTCTAAACGGGATAACACTGTATCGGCATCATCCGATTTCACACAGAGAACCAAGCCAATCCCGCAATTAAAGGCGCGTCGCATTTCCGCTTCGTCAATGCCGCCTGTCTCTTGCAGCCATTGGAAAACGGCAGGACGCGGCCATGTGGAGAAGTCAAAGTCAGGAATAAGTGTATCCGGTAACATGCGCGGCACATTATCCGTTAGGCCTCCACCTGTGATATGGGCCAAACCACTGACTAATCCGTCTCTGATAAGAGGGAGGGCGCATTGAATGTAAAGCTTTGTCGGTGTCATCAAGGAGGCACCCAGACTTTGCTCGTCTGCAAAGGGCGAGGCGTCTTCCCATGACAGGCCGGAGCGTTCGACCACTTTGCGGATGAGGGAATATCCATTGGAATGCGGCCCCGAAGAGGCCACACCGATCAGCACGTCACCGGCGGACATATCACCATGTCGCGGCAGCATTTGGTCACGTTCGGCCGCGCCAACCACGAACCCGGCCAGATCGAAATCATCGCCTTCATACATACCCGGCATTTCGGCAGTTTCGCCGCCAATCAGAGCCGCGCCCGCTTGGCGACATCCTTCGGCGATGCCGCTGATAACGGCTTTGGCACTGTTTACATCCAGACGCCCTGTTGCGAAATAATCAAGGAAGAAGAGAGGTTCGGCACCATTGGCCAGAACGTCATTGGCGCACATGGCGACAAGGTCGATGCCGACTGTGTCCAAGACGCCTGTATCAATGGCGATCCGAAGTTTTGTTCCGACCCCGTCAGTACCGGAGATCAAAACCGGGTCTTTAAATCCTGCGGCTTTTAAATCAAATGCCCCGCCAAAGCCGCCAATAGAGCCATCAGCACCTGCTCGTCTTGTCGATTTGATGAGCGGCTTAATGGCGTCAACGAGGCGGTCGCCTTCGTCAATATTCACGCCTGCATCGGAATAGCTGAGCCCGGCCTGTTTATCCGACATGAGAGAACCTCTTTCATAGCGAGACGGCGCTTAAAACGCCTCTTCGACGACATATGCGGCGTTCAAACGGATTCTCCTCCGCCGCGCAAGGTCTGTTTAGGCTATGTGAGCCGAAAATGACATAATAAAGCCGCAGATTTCCTCCTCAGATAGAATAAGACTGTGCAGAACATGGCTTTTAAATCCGTGAAAAGAGGGGTATCGCTATCTCATGACATCATTTTTGAAATCACTTTTTGTTTTAGTCTTTCTTGGGATGAGCTTTGCCATCGCTCCGAATGCGGAAGCGTCTGACCCCTTTACGGTAGTCGGTGTGCCGGTTGATGCGACGGGGCAAAGTGCCATTGAGGCGCAGACAATGGCCATTCGCGAAGGGCAGGTTCTCGCCGCGCAATATTTGTTGGAGCGTTTAACATTGGCCAGTCAACGGGCCGCCAAGCCTCTGCCTGAGCTGAACCAAGACGTTGTTGCTCGTATGATACGCGCGCTCGAAATTGCCAATGAGAAGCGCTCTGCCAATCGCTATCTGGGTGATATCACCGTGGCGTTTAACCCGCGTGAAATTCAAGCTTTTTTACAGGCACAAGGCCTGAGCATGATTACATCGCAATCGCGCGAACGGATTGTTCTGCCCTATTATCAAGGCAGCCTCGACCCACAAAGTTCTTGGTTCCAATCTTGGGTGACATCGAAATATGCTCATTCGCTCACGCCGGTTAAGATTATTCCGCAGGAGAAGTTCAACCTCGTCCCGCGCAGTGCGGATATTGTGCGGTCTATGAGCCCCGCGGAGCTGGCGGATTTGGGGCGTTCTTTGGGCGCGCAGCAAATCCTTATCACGGATGGTTATGATGGCTTTGCAGGCTTTGATGCCCAAACCCTCGATATTTCCGTTGATACAGGTGAGCGTCGGGATGTGCGTGTCGATAAGTTTGCGCTCGGCGGAATGAGCTATGCTGATGCGATCGTCAATAATCTGGAGAACGAGTGGAAACGCAATACGGTGACTTTGGCGTCTGAAGCTGTGACCATGGCCGTGTCCGTGCTTTACCGATCGCAAAGTGAATGGCAGCAGTTAAAAAGCGCGATTGATGGGTCCGCCCAAATTCAGGATGCGCGTCTGGATGCCATGTCCAAAGACGGCGCGTTGATGAGCCTGACTTATGGCGGGGATATGGAACGCTTGCGTCGTGAACTTGCCTTTAAAGGTGTAGAGATCCGCAATGACCCAAAATTGGGTATGATTTTGACGCGATCGGGTCGTCGCTAAGCTGCTCTGCTGCCACGGTTGAGAAATGCGTCAGATACCGCTTAACCTCGCGCCCGAACCCGGGACAGGCTTTGACAGTTTCATCCTGACCGATACGAACCGTATCGCTTTTACCGCCGTAAAGGCCTGGCCTGATTGGCCTGCGCCGACACTCCTTTTGCTTGGCCCCAAAGGCACCGGGAAAACCCATCTCGGGCAGGCATGGAAAGCCCGCAGCCATGGTCTCTTGGCCGATGATGCCGACGCCATGGATGAGGCGGAATTATTTGCCCAAATGAATAAGGCGTTGAACGGGGAGGTCTCCGGCATGCTCCTCACTTCGTCCAAAGCGGTGGAAGAGTGGGGCGTCGATATGCCGGATTTACGCTCGCGCCTCTCCAATACGCCTGTCATGGTTATGGATGATTATGATGAAGCGGCGCTGGAGCCGATCTATCGCCAACTATTCGACGCACGAGGGCGGGCTATCACCAAAGACTTGGTGGACTATTTGCTACGCTATCAAGACCGCGAAGTCGGGGCGATGCGGGCTTTGGTGAAGCGCTTGGACGAAGCGGCTTTGGCAGAGAATGCAGACCTCACTAAATATTTCGCCTCACATTATCTGTCCAAAGAATCAGAACGGGATCTCTTCTCCAGCCCAATCGAAGAGTAGGCCACTTTGCTCAGGCCCGACCTGATCAATCACTTCCAATAATTTTGTTGTAGAGAACTCCGGTGTGAATAATTTGCCTTCGGGGACATTGGCCTGAAAAGGTTTGGACAATCCTGTATCGACCGTGCCGGGATGCAGGCCGATAATCACAGCCTGTTTAAAGCGCCGTCCATACTCTATTGCGAGGGTCTTCAGCACCATATTCAGCGCGGCTTTCGATGCGCGGTAGGCATACCACCCACCCATGCGGTTGTCCGAAATACTGCCGACCCGCGCGGAGAGGGCCGCGAAGACAGATTTATGATGGCGGTTCAACAAAGGTAGGAAATATTTCGCGGTCATAGCGGGGCCAACCACATTGCTTTTAAAGCTCGTCTCAAATCCCTCAAAAGATAAATCCCGAATGGATTTTTCGGGCGATACCCCTTCGCCGTGGAGCAGGCCCGTGGCGACGATAATCAAATCAAAAGGGTCAAGTTCCCGCAAGGATTCTGCCGCTGCTTTCAGGTTCTCTTCATCGGTGAAGTCAAAGGTCAGATTGGCGACCTTGGGGGAGGTATGTGCCACGCCTTGACGGGAGAGCGCATAAATTTGCGCCACTTGGTCAGCGGCGGTCAAATGGTCGATAAAGGCCGCCCCAATGCCGCCGCTGGCGCCCACAATGATGACGCGCAAGTCTTGACCCATGCTCGGTAATATTGCTTCGTCCATCACGCACTCCCTTTATTTATCTGTGCCTCGGTGAAGACACGCAACTTATTCCCTAGAGACTTTACGTGTCTCGGACTGGCAGCGTTTGGAACAATATTTGACCTTTTCCCAATCTCGCGCCCATTTCTTCCGCCAACTAAAAGGCCGCCCACATGTCACACAAATTTTACGCGGCAGGTGGGGTTTGGAATGTGCCATAACATAGTTACGCACCATGTCCCGCTTTGGCGTAATTATTATGGTCTTTGCCTCGCTTTTCTTCTGATGATAGACGGATGACCACAAATCCCGCATCAAACGGGCAAAGACCCGCATTATAAAACACGCATCACAAAGGCTCGATCATGGCATCACCCGAAGACCAACTCGCCACTATGCTCAAGAATATTCCGGAAAAGACCGGGCGGACGCTGGCGGAATGGATCACGCTTGTCGAAGAGACGGGTCTGAAAAAACACGTGAAAATCATGAATTTTTTAAAAAAAGACCATGGCGTGACGCATGGCTTCGCCAATTTAATCTCGGCCAAAGTCCGCGATACGGGGGAAGAGGTCGATTTGGTCGCCGTGCAATATGAAGGCGCCAAAGCGGCGTTGAAACCCCTCTATGATGCTATTCTGGCTTATGCGCTCTCGCTCGGCGATGATGTGGAAGTCTCACCGAAGAAGACGAGTGTGAGCCTGCGCCGTAAAAAGCAATTCGCCCTTATCACCCCCGCCACGAAAACAAGAATAGACCTTGGTCTGGCCTTAAAAGGCGAAGATGCCGCCGGACGGTTGGAAAGCTATAACGCCATGTGCAGCCACCGAGTCCGTTTGCAAACAGAGGCGGATTTCGATGATGAGGTGAAAGCGTGGATGGCGGAGGCTTATGCGCGGTGCGGGTGAGGGACAATCTCGAATTCAGACCTTAAATCCACATTTGATCATCCATTTCTCAAGGTTGTTAATCTGCCAAACAGCCTTCCGTTTTTTATATTCTAACAAAGCCTCGCGATAAAAATGTTCAGCTTTCTTCATATTTCCTTTAGTCCAATAAACATCTCCTAAGTTATCAATCGTATTGGCCCAATTCATAGGAGCGAAGTCTTTTGTGTAGATTGAAAGTGCGTTTTCATAGGCTTGAATGGCTTTGTCGAGCGCGGCATGCTCTCCCCGCTCTCCTTTAATTGAATAGGCTTTCCCCAGATTATTCTGTGTCGCGGCCCAATCCATTGGGGCAGCGTCTTTTGTACGTATGGTCAGAGCGTCTTCATAGGCTTGAACGGCTTT
>CAZEFT010000002.1:12379-209524 GCA_964511495.1 uncultured Algimonas sp.
GGGCAGCGTCTTTTGTACGTATGGTCAGAGCGTCTTCATAGGCTTGAACGGCTTTATCGAGCGCGCCGTCCTCTCCCCGTTTTCCTTTCACACTGTAAATAATAGCAAGATTATTCTGTGTCATGGCCCAACTCATGGGTGCGGTATCTTTTGTACGGACGGTAAGAGCATCTTTATAAGCTAGCATTGCTTTGTCGAGCGCGCCGTCCTCTCCTCGTTCTCCTGTTATCTGATAAACAATGGCGAGATTATTCTGTGTCGTCGCCCAATGTATGGGGGCGGCGTCTTTTGTGAAGATGTTCAGAGCATCTTCATAGGCTTGAATGGCTTTGCCGAGCGCGCCGTCGTTTCCGCGTTTTCCTTTTAGCCTATAAACATTAGCGAGATTATTCTGTGTCATGGCCCAATCCATAGGCGCGTTGTCTTTTGTATAAATGGTCAGAGCGTCTTCATAGGCTTGAACGGCTTTGTCGAGCGCGCCGTCCTCTCCCCGCTCTCCTTTTGTTGAATAGACATTGGCGAGATTATTTTGTGTCATGGCCCAATCCATGGGTGCGGTGTCTTTTGTATAAATGGTCAGAGCACTTTCATAAGCTTGAATGGCTTTGTCGAGCGCGCCGTCCTCTCCCCGTTCTCCCTTTATCTGATAGACATTGGCGAGGTTATTTTGTGTCATGGCCCAACCTATGGGGGCAGTGTCTTTTGTATGGACGGTGAGAGCGTCTTCATAGGTTTTAATGGCTTTGTCGAGCGCGCTGTGTTCTCCTCGCACTCCTTTTAGCAAATAGACACTGGCGAGATTATGCTGTGTCGAAGCCCAAAGTGTTTCATAGCCCAACGCAGGGAGGTCAGATTCATATGGGACATGGTAAAGGCTTTTTTGATAAAGGGCGCGAGCTCGATTTAAAAACCCTTCGCCGAATAATTTACCGCGATCATATCCGATTTCTGCGCCTTTATTGAGGCATTTAATGGCTTGACGCTTGTCGTATTCGATGATTGTTTCTGCTGCCCGTTCATATAAAATCATTGCTTGATCAGCATTGAGGTCAACCGTTTCAATCTTGGCCTCTTCAATGATATAGTTCGCTTCTAATCTAGCGGATTCTTCCATTTTTTCCTTATTTTTTGCACGAGAAGCTTTTAGGGCTGCTCTGGCCTTATCGGTTTCAAAGTCTTTCAAAAATTGAGCGACATCTTTGCGAAGTCTCCTTAATTCATTTGAATCATTGCTCGGGATATTTGCTTGGCGCAGATATTCATTCTGATTATTTAAAACGACGTCTAATAAATCTGACAAATTATCTCTGATATGCCCTTTCTCTACTGTTAAGTGAGGTAGGGCGATTTTTAAAAACTTGAAAATCCTGTCTTCAGTTAAAGCGCGGTCGATTTTCAAATCAGTTATTTGTTCATTCAGTTTTGTAAGTTCATTTTTGGAGAGACCATGTTTTTCCATAGTTTCATCGACGATGATTTGAATTTTTTCGGGAAGCTCCGCAACGGCTTTACCTAAACCATCTAATTTAGCGTCGATGCGCCCCATCGCTGTTGCTAATTCCACACTCGGCTTTAGGATGGTTTTTAAATGTTCCTGAATATCGGCCAGCATAACACTTTGATGTTGCTGATTTGTGGCAAAGAAGATGTGACGGAAAGCATCATTGATTTTGATTTGTTCCCGAAGGCAAGCGGAGAAGCTCGTAACCCAGCCTAAATCAGGATGGTCCGCGCTTTCGGCCAAAGCCTCTTTTTCAATCTCCGTCCAAGCGGCGAGGGAGAGAAGGTCGGCTTTCGCTTGTGCGACATAGGAGGAAGGAATAGTTTGTTGGACATCGTCCAATGATTGGGCCGTTTCAAAGCTCGTGGGGATCACGGTTTGCCAATCGCCTGCCATATCGTCGGCTAGCCCTTTAAAATCACCTTCATTAATCGCCTTGAAAATGCGTTGAAAGCCTTGGTGTCCGCGTGAATGTTCCAACCGTGGGCTATATGTTTCCACGCGCATATCCTCTTCTTGCGAAAATGTATTTTCGACAATGAATTGGAGTGATTTATAATGAGCGGTGAGGACAGCGCGTTCTATGTCATGGTTGGGGTCAAGGCCGTTATTTTGCAGACGTTTTTGAATTTCCGCGTGCCCGACAAGAATCGATTTGTCGCAAACTTTACCCAATCCCCAACCAATGAGATTGCCGCCTAAAGCTGTTAAAGTGAAAATTTCCGCAATCGCCATTCAAGCCCCTTCCTTTCAGATGTAGGAAATTTTCTGAAAAAGAAAAGGGAAAAGCGATAAGTCTGGGATTTTACATCCCTCGATTTACATTCGCCGTTTTACCCAAACGGGTCTTCGATAGATTTTGAGAAATCCGAGAAGAGGACCGGGCCGGTCTCGCTCATATAGAGGCAGTCTTCGAGGCGCACACCGAATTTGCCGGGCAGGTAGAGGCCCGGTTCATTGGAAAAACACATGCCCGGGGCGAGGGGTGTCGTCTCATTTCGCACGAAATTAACGGGTTCATGTCCGTCCATGCCGATACCGTGACCCAAGCGATGGGTGAGGCCGGGCGCGGCATAATCCGGCCCGTAACCGAGCGACGTATAATAAGCGCGCACGACTGCATCGACCTGTCCCGCAGGTGTGCCGAGCATTGCCGTTTCGAATGCCAATTCCTGTCCGCGCTTCACAGTCTCCCAAACGCGTCTTTGTTCGGCATTGGCTTCGCCCATGACCCAAGTCCTGGAAATGTCGGATTCATAATCATGCACCGCAGCGCCGCAATCCATCAGGATAATCTCACCCTCTTTGACTTCATATTCAATATCACTGCCATGGGGATAGGCGCTGGACGGCCCGACCAACACCATGGAGAATTGAACGTCTGCGCCCATGGCGCGTGTGGCGGCGCTCATCATTTTTGAAACATCATGCCGCGTCATACCGATTTCGACTTTCGGATAGATATGTTTATAGGCAGCCAAAGTGATGTCATTCGCGGTTTGCATCAGCGCGATTTCCGCTGCCGATTTATACATGCGGCAACCCCGCGTAATGGCTTGTCCGGAGACGAGGTCGAGGGCGGCATTTTCGGCCTTCAGCCCCGTTGTGATGAAATTGCGTGTTGTCTCTTCAATCGCCAGTGGTTTAGCGAGCGCTCCTTTTTCGCGAAGGAAATCTATGACGCGTTTGAACGGGCTTTCATCTTCGTGCCAAGTACGGACATCGCTTTCGACTTTGAGGCTTTCACGGATAGAGGGTTCTTCGAAAAAGGGGGTGATGATGGTCTTGTGACCCTCTGCGGTCAAAACGGCCCCTGTGAACCGCTCAGAGCGCCACCATTTTATCCCTGTGAAATAGGTGAGGGAGCTTCCGGCTTCTATCAATAATGCCCCGATATTATTCTCCTGCATTAGCCTTTGGGCTTTGGCGATACGGGCCTCGCGTTCTTTGCGGGTAATGGGGACGGCGTTTTTCGCAAGGTTTGGCAGAGCGGCCAGCCCATCACCTTTCAGGGCGTTTTTATTCAGGTTTTGGCGCTCAGACAGAGTGCGGAGAGGTTGACTATCTTCCAATTCGGCTTGGCAGGCGGTGAGGAATGTTGCGCCGGTTGCGCCCAGACCCACTAAGACCTGCCTTTTGGATAGCTCTGTCATAAATTGCCTTATCGTTTATAAGTGAACTCAATCTGATCGCCCTGTTCGGGTTTCAAGGCGTAATAACCATCGGCACCATTTTCGACCCACCGATAAAGTGCGCTTTCCGCATCATTGGCGATGGATCCGCTCATACATTCTATCCATTTCAGATCTGCGATCTCTGAGGGCGTCGTTCCCACGGTGAAAACGATTGTACATTGTAACTGCCCATCGGCGCCATGGCCGCTCGTCGATCCGCCACCGCCTGACGCCCCGGTTGTGTAGGATTTTACGGTGCCGGAATTTTGGGGTTTATCGGGCAGGGCGATATCCAGTGCAGGGAGCTTCACTTTTTCAAAATGGGGGCTGAAACTGATTTCTGCGGCCAGAATGCGGGGCAATTCTTTGCTGAGGGGGGATGTCTTGGTGTCCATAGCGGGGGGCAGGCGCACAGGCTGTTTCAGTTTTTGTGTCTCTTCTTGCAAGGCGTCCAGCGCGCTTTGATCCGGTTCTAATTCAATCGGCTGATCAATCGGGGCTTTCACCAATTTCAACCGTGTCTCGGGCCGTTCCACATAACCCATATGGATGAGCAACATCATCAGAAGGAAAAGAATGAGCGTGATTATGGCCGCGATAAAAGCGGCAATAAAGAACCGAAAAGGCGCAGACTCAGCGGCGCTCGCCAATTTTTGCGAGGGCGTCGCTTTAATCTGATCTGTCGTACCAACTGTCATAACGGGCTTGCTCGCATATCTCTGACGCCTGAATAGGCGGAATAGGGCGAGGCGGCTACATCTTTTTGACAGCTATGTTTTCAGGTCGGATGTTCGTCGTGAAAGCTGTGACGTACATCATCAATCTTGACAATCAGCCATCATTATCGGGCATCAAAACCAGGTATCAAGGAATGGTCATGAAAAAACCGCCTATCGGGAAACCGAAAGGCGGTGTGATAAGCGCTCAATTTAAAACGCTGAGGGCTAATTCAGTACTTTACCCATTTGCGCAATGCCGTCCTTGATAAGGGCGGAGTGGTCAGCGGGTTTCAGCGTGTCGCGCAATATGCTCTCTGCAGTGTTCAGGGCGAGGTCAGCCGCCTTGGCTTTGACTTCGGCCATAGCTTTGGCTTCGGCATTGGCAATTTTTGCTTCGGCCTGTGCGGCACGGCGCTCCAAACGTTCCGTCAAATCCTTGCGGGCTTGAGCGGCCATGACTTCCGCGTCATGTTTGGCTTGCTTAACGATGGCATTAGCCTGATCTTCAGCCTCTTTTTGCTTTCGCATATAATTGGCGAGAAGGGTTTGCGCTTCTTCACGAAGGCGGCGGGCTTCTTCCAGTTCACTTTTGATGTCATCGGCGCGTTTATCCAATGAGCTGTTAAGGGCCTTAAGAGCACCCTTTTGGATGACAAAGAGGATGAAGAGAACAACCGGTAAAGCGACCCAGAATTTGGAGTCGATATACCAAGGTGTTCCGGCTGCGGCAGCAATTAACATGGCGACGCTCCCTTCCTATTTCATCGCAGCGCGTAATTGCGCAGCTGTGACGGATTTATTCGTCAGGGATTTGACGATGTCAGTCGCGGCTTCCGTCGCAATGGCATCAACATTGGCGAGGGCTTTTTCGCGAAGGGCCGCAATGCGGGCCTCAGCAGCTTCCGCCTCTTTTGTCGCTTCCGCATCAGCAGCAGCGATTTCCGTGTTGAGTTCATCATTAATGGCCTGATGTGTCGCTTCTGCCACATTATGGGCTTTGGCGCGGGCATCGTTTAACTTCTGATGATAAGCTTTCTCCGCTTCTTCGGCTTCGGCCTGCATACGCGTGGCTGCGTCCAAATCGTCGGAAATACGGTCTTTACGCTCAATGATACCATCTGCCAATTTGGGCAGAATGAATTTTGAAAGAACGAAATAAAGAATACCGAAAACAAGGACGAGCCAGAAAATCTGGTTAGCCCAAGTTGAGAAATCAAATTGCGGCAGGCCTGCTGACGCTGCCTCTTTTGCACCATCTGGATAGGCTGTTTCTGCCGCCATTTTAATCTCCAAGGAAGTGTCGGTTTGAAAAAATATCCAAACCGAAATGTAAACGGTCTAAATTAAGCCGCGAACAAGATGATCATGGCAAGAACGAAGCCGAACAAGCCAGTCGCTTCACAAAGGGCGAAGCCCAAAAGAAGGTTTGTACGCTGACCAGCAGCGGCAGACGGATTGCGCAAGGCACCTGCGAGATAGTTAGAGAAGATCGAACCAATACCGATACCGGCACCGATTAGAGCTGTACCGGCCAAGCCTGCGCCGATGTATTTTGCTGCTTCTGCTTCCATGATGGTTCTCCTTGAAAAATGGAATGCGGGGATTAGTGATCGACGTGATAAACGTCGTTAAGATAAACACAGGTCAGGATAGCAAACACGAAGGCTTGCAGGGCTGCGACCAGAAATTCGAGAGCGACAATCGCCATTGTGCCGATAACAGGCACAACGGCTAGAGCGGCAATGCCTCCGCCCTGTGTGACCAAAAAGGCAGCGAATATCGCAAAAAGTTTTAGAATAACGTGTCCTGCGACCATATTGGCGAATAAACGCACGGACAGTGTAATCGGGCGGGCGATGAATGAGATAATCTCAATCAGGATAATAATAGGATACATTAAGAGCGGTAAACCGGCAGGGGCGAAGATTTTGAACCAACGCAGCCCATTTTTCCAAATGCCAGCAATAATAACGATCAAGATTGTGAAAACTGCCATAAAGACCGTCACCGCCAAATGCGATGTTGTTGTGAAGGCGTAAGGGTTCATGCCGATAAGGTTGGCGAACAAAATAAAGAAGAAGAGACAGAACACGAAAGGGAAGAACTTCATCGCTTCAGGACCTGTCGTGTCTTTCACCATATTGGCGATAAATTCATAAGACAGCTCACCCAGAGACTGCATACGGGTCGGCACTAATTTTCCTTTTAGGGTGAGGAAGAAAAAGACGATAATGGACAGAGCACCAACAACCATCCAAAGCGATGAGTTGGTAAAGGCAATATCTTGTCCCGCAATATCGGGAAGGTCGAAGATCTTTTTGATCTCAAACTGTTGCATCGGGTCGTTTGCCACGTCCCACTCCTTCTTTCATCGACCCCCTGCGGGTCTTTGTCAGTGACCTCTAAGGGTCTGTGTCTTCCGGTAAATCCGGAAGGTCGTCTCCGATGGGAATGTTTTTATCCGCTTCGTCCATCGCATCAGCCGTTCGCAGAACAGTCTTAATACCGGCGGCAAAGCCAAAACCCATCCCAATCAACAAAATCCAAGGTGACGTTCCAAGAAACTTGTCGAGGCCGTAGCCCAACCCAGTTCCCACCAAAACAGACACAATCAATTCTGTACTTAACCGCCATGCCATTCCCAATGCGGAGCCGTTTGAAACCTCTTCTGTGTCTTGGGGGCGTCGGGCGTTGGCGGCTTTCAGCTTCGCATTTAATGCGTCAAGATCAGCGGGGCGTTCAGTGGCGATATTGTTTCCGTCTTGGTTAGCCATAATGGTCATTTCCACTTGCGAAAAATCGTTGTCGAAACGGCCCTTCGAAAGCGCGCGGAACCTAACGAAGCAGGGTGTGGAAGTCAACAGCACTTAGTGTAGGGTTAAGCCTTTGAAAAACCACAAAATTCGATATTTTTCAGACTCTTTTTTTGTGACGCTTGGACGCAGGCACGATTCTGCTTCTGTCAGGGTTTCTGAATTGCTGCTTTATGAGCTAATCTTTAATCAAAATGATGTTGATAGACCATGTTGCTAGATCGGGCGAAGCCCATTTTCGTACCTTTTCGTTCTGATAAGACCTGACTGATACAATTAAGGATTCTGTTTTTCACAGATATCCTTGAATGTAGCCTATCATTTGCGTGTTAATCACCTCAAATGCCTGCTTGGTAAGCTTTAGGTGTTATCTGATAGACTGTAGCTGTTTGTCCCATAAAACGAAGTAAGCATTCATTAATTCGTAAGTTAAGCGAATGCGCTGACTTGGATTATTCTCTGAGAGGGGGCAACAAGGTTTTGCAGATTGAGTGAAAAAAGCCGGACTGAGATTTCGGGGTTATAGGCAGATGATTATAGCCAGCCGATTTTTAGAGCATATAGGCTTAATGAAACTCGGTTTGTCGTATTTGTCTTGATGTACAAAATTTTCAAATATCCATTAATCGTATGAACCGATATATTCATTTGTTCTGCAATTTCAGCATTGCTTTTGCCTAAAGCAACCCATGTCAAAACTTCTTGCTCTCTGACCGTTAAGTGAAGCTGTGGCGTTTTAGGTGGCCTTGTTTGGATGATAGAAAGAAACGTTTTTTGACACTCCCACAAAATTCCTTCGATGTCGTCAAGCGATAGGGCGTTCTTTTCAATTTGTAGCATAAATAGACCCAAATGATAATTCGGGCCAAATGTCTGTATGTGGAGGAATTGATAATCGTTCGGAGCTTCCCCTTCTAAAATTGTAAAAGATTTCGCTAAAGGTGAAGAGAATTCCTGAGTATGGCTATTGGAATTATCATTTTGATTGCTGATTAGAACAGGTTGCGCTTCTCTCGCTCTTAACATCTGATAGACCCTCGTCAAAACCAGACATTGATCGGACGGAAAGGATGCGACGGGGTGAAAATGAGTTGCCGTTGGTTGCAAAGTCTCTTTTTCCAAGAACAAGATAGAGTATACTCTTGGGTCAGAAATGTTGTCGAAAAGATTTCGTAGCACCTGATCGGAAGACGCGCCTTCGAAATCTTCAGATTTATATTGATTTTCCGAAGGAGGATTTTCTTCCGAAAAGTTGAAATTGTCAGCTTCGGAGCCCGCGTAGTCTAGCGATGCTCTGTTGCCCGAATTTTTGTTTGATTCATCCACAAGTCAGCTTTTCAAAGTTCTCTTATTGATAACCCTATGGTTGTGACATTGCAAAAAAAAACGGTGCGAAAGAGGGAAAAAAACGCCTTGGTGTCACGTAATTACGTGACACAAGCCCCTGTTTTTGTTCAGATAATTATGAGCAGATGAAGTTTTTGATCGTTTTTGGCCTAAATCACGTCACGAAAATCAATCACAATTAGAATCAAAGTTGAGAGTGTTTGCGCCTCATAAAACCCCAATCTGACACTTAAAAGCTAAACTAAATCACGCATTTTTAGCCGTCTTACCGCGCATTTTAAAAATCGGGCAGTCGCGTCATTTCGAGTCGATTCTTCGGCGAGTTTTGAAGGAATTCGATGCGTTATCTTTGAAAAGGATGATATTTCAATAAATTGATTGAAATATCTTTAAGTTATTGATTTTATTAGCTTTTTTCATTGACTATTGACCTTTGGCTCCCAATATTAGGGGTAGATTAAAATACTCGAGCCAACATCGAGAAACTTAGAATTGGAAACAAAATGCATAATGGAGGCGGAAATGGACACGATCCTTACGAAAATACTGCCAAAATTAGACTTTCAGAAAGGCAGGCCCAAATCATAGTGCTTATTGCCAAAGGTGAGCCTAATCGGATTATCGCAGAGAAATTAGATTTGTCTGTTCACACTGTGGATGCGTATTGCCGCCGAATTTACAGAAAATTCGACACAGCTAGTCGAGTAACAGCGGCCGTAAGGGCTGCTCAAAGCCAATTATTGCCGCCCATTTAGAAACACCATGACCGGAAACCTTGTGAAAGGCCGTGAATAGATATTAAAATTATGACCGAAAACTCTGAACATCAAAACTCAAACGTATCTTCATCCGCAAATGAAGACTACGCGCAAGAGGGTAACACTCAATCGCTGAATATTGTGAACTTGGAAAGTCTCATTGGACGGGTTGACCAGCTCAGCCAAGAAATTGAGAGGCTTTCTACCGTCGCTGAGGAGTAAGAAGACGAAATCGATTATGTAAAAATCGAAGAGCTTTCACGTGAGATTGAGGCAATCACCAGAAAAATTGAGCGCACACCAGTGACGTCAGTTTCGATAGCGCGAATTAAGATTGCCTTTTTCATGAACTTGCTAAAGCAAGACCACGCTGACCCTGTCAGAATAGATGTGTTTAAGCATAAAATACTCGGCGTTTTCTCGAATTACACGTCTTCAGACGACGATGAAGACTATACTGAAAGAGGCTGATCTTCGAAGTTGCGCGTTTGATAACAACTAAAAGGCGTAATATTACGCTGTATTAAAGAAATAAATTACACTATATACCGTTTTCAAATTCATTTTTGGAAGTGGTTGTGTCTTTTCTAGAGCCAAAGTTTTTGCCAGAGCACCCTGATCTGCAGGCACTCGCCCTGACGGAACAGATTAGTCGAGATTATCTAGATGTCTTGCGGGAAGCCATTATCCCTGAGATCCAAAAGACTTATAACCTTAAACTACGCGAAGTTCGGCTCTTACTGGGACTTATATATGCTGGACGTCCGCTTTCAGCGGCGGCTCTCTCAGAATTTATGCGCCAAGATCCAGCGACAATAGCCCGGTCTTCGATTTTGCTCATCGGAGGGGATTATGTTTACACCACACCAAATCTTGATGATGCTCGCATTAAAAACCTACATTTAACAGACAAGGGGAAGGCTGCTGCTGAGGCTTGTCGACAGGCTTTCGATGATGCGCTTGAGCAGATGTCAACGTTTACAGAACTTCATAATTTACCTCAGTCCGAAGAGCCTTTAACAGTCCTAAAAAAACTCGAACGCCGCTCCAGTGTATTAGTAATACTCGCGAGGCGTCTCACAAAGCGTTCAAAATATATATAATAATTTTTGTTGCTAATTTGGCTCAAAACTTTGGCTGGCAATTCCCAAAGATAAGGAATTAGGGCAGTCGCCTATTTTTGTTGTTAGTCATTTAATTTGCAAGCGGGCATTTTTAAGGCGTATATAGAAGCGTTGCCGACCATATCGTAAAGTCCGGCATAAACAGTCCTCCGCGAAGCGGCGACGAAGGTAGGCTATTATTGGAGTGTGGTTGAGTTGCAGAAGGGCAAACCAACAGTTAGTTTTATTGAAGTTTCACTTATTTTGTTGAAATTTCATTTATTTTGTTGAAATTTCAGTTATCTTAAGGTAGTGTTACCGCGAAAGCGTGGTAAACCAATGACGCGAAGCAATAAAAAATTCAGTTTAAATAACTTACTGGCCACGCGTCTTGAGATCATAAAGCGTATAGATATGAATGTTGAGGTGCGCGCAGGCAATTTAGTCTCTGTGAGCAGCAACAAATCCTACTCTATCAATGAAAATGAGGCCATTAAGCTGGGATCCCGTCTTCATGACATTGAAGATTATATATTCCAATATGCTGTTTCCAGCGATTCAGAAGCTGTAGCGAAGTCTAAAGCCATATTTGACATTTTTCTGTATCAATCAGAAATCGACGAACCCCACCCCTATATTGAAGCGATTCGAACTTGTTTCGCTGATTTAGGCAAGGTTAGCCTGCTAAGCCGCTCTTGATAAAAATGTCGAAGCCCTCTTGGCGCTTCTGACTATTCCAAAACAGCTCTGTGAATTGGATGTGGCTTAACGGGCCTTCACATCGTCTGTTAATAGAAAAAACGGTATGCGGTCGCGCATTCATCGTCAGACTTACATAGTCTTTGGGCCAAAGACTAAAGCAGATTTTACAACTGTCTGTGATGTATTAAGTCGCCGTGGTGGACTGAGTATAACATCCATATTTACTCGGCCGCGACAAGTTTTTCGGCGGCATTCAACTCGATGGATAATAATTGAGAGACACCTTGTTCGGCCATGGTGACGCCGAAGAGGCGGTCCATACGGCTCATTGTGACGGGATTATGGGTAATCGCGATGAATTTGGTATTGGTGTGCTGTTTCATATCATCCAGCAGGTCACAATAACGCGCGACATTGGCATCATCGAGCGGGGCATCCACTTCGTCCAACACGCAAACCGGGGCGGGGTTGGAAAGAAAAACCGCAAAGATAAGCGCGGTCGCGGTCAACGCTTGTTCACCACCAGATAAGAGCGACATGGCTTTGAGCGATTTTCCGGGCGGGCGGGCCATAACTTCCAGCCCGGCTTCCAGCGGATCATCTGACTCTGTCAGAGCCAAAGCCGCTTCACCGCCACCAAAAAGCGTCGTGAACAGACGACCAAAATGACCATTGACCACATCAAAAGCTTTTAAGAGCCGTTCACGGCCTTCTTGGTTCAATTCGTCAATGCCTTCGCGCAAGCGGGCAATCGCTGCGATAAGGTCTTGGCGTTCCTCATTCATGGCGGAAAGGCGCTCTTCCTGTTCAGCGGCTTCCTCATCAGCGCGCAAATTAACGCCGCCCATACGCTCCCGCTCAGCAGATAATCGTTCGAGCTTTTTCTCAATATCTGTTTCCGACAAGCCTGATTCAGCCGAAAGCTCACCAAGATGCTCTTTCAATTCTGATGGTTCGCAGGATAATGTCTCATTAATCCGGGCTTTGGTCTCGGCAATGCGCTCCTGAGCGGCCGTTTTACGGGCTTCGGCGCCGGCACGGGCTTCTCGCGCTGATGAATGTGCTTGTTCAGCGTCGCGTGCCATATTTTCGGCCTCGCGTAATTCGTTTTCTGCCTTTGCCAATGAGTCAGAGGCAGCGCTTCGGCGCGCTTCGGCGGCTTCCAATTCAGCGAATAATTTCGTCCGACGATCAGCGAATTTATCGGGGCCATCCGTCGCGGCACTCAAAGTGGCTTGTGTCGCCGTTGCGCGTGTTTGAAGTTGCTCGACCCGCTTTTTGGCCGTTTCTGACCGACGGGCCCAATCTGTGCGTTCCTTTTCAACGGCTTTCAGCCGCGCCGCACGGGCTTCAGTTTCGTTTTTCAAACTGCGGTAATGTGCACTGGCTTCGTCCGCAATATTGCGGGCGTCGCTAAGTTTCTCGGATAAAACAGATTGTTGCTCCGAAATGTCTTCTACATCTTTCAATCCGTCCAAATTGTCTTTGGCGGTGTCGCGTTGAACGGTCAGTTCTTTGATTTCGCGATCCAGTCTTTCCAAACGGTCTTCGAGGGACTGACGTTCGGCATTGGCGCGGGCAATGTCCGTCTCATATTGTGATAATGCGGCTTGCGCAGCGCGTTCGGCACGTTCCAAATCCGGCAACGCCCGGCGAGCCAAACGAACCGCTTCCTGAGCCTGATTGCGGGCTTCACGGGCGGTTTCGAACAGGTTTTGGTTGGTTGCGACCTTGGCCTCAGCAGTTTGGATTTCGAGCGTGATGTCCGACAGGCGGTTTTGTTGTTTCAGCTTGACTGCCGCAGAGGTTTCCGCCCCGGCGGCCATTTCAAACCCGTCCCACCGACTGACCTGGCCTTCTATTGTGACCAAACGTTGTCCGGGTTTTAAAATCGTACTCAGCGTCTCAATTTCATCTTTTGTGACGACACCGATTTGGGATAGGCGCGCTTTTAACTCGCGCGGCGCTTTCACAAAATCACTCAAAGGCTTGGCGGTTGCCGGTAAGGCTTGATCAACTTGATTGCCGCCTGTCCAGCGTAAAGCGGCCTGTCCACCAATGGCAGCGTCCAAATCTTCGCCCAAGGCGGCGGCAAGCGCCTGTTCATATCCGGGTTTGGCTTTGCATTGATCAAGGGCGGGCTCGAATGTTCCGGCTTGGGCACGGGCGAGCATACGCTCCAAAGCCGTTTTTTCACCGGACAAACCAGAAAGCGCCTGACGCGATTTGGCCAGAGTTTCCCGCGCCGATTGATCTGTTTCCTCGGCATCAGAGAGTGTTTTAGCGAGGATTTGTTCTTCTTCTCGTGCGGCTTCTAAAGCCTTCAGAGCATCCTTTGCTCCCGCAGCAAAAAGATTGCCGGATGAACCGCCATCCTTGCTCATACCTGCGAGGCGGTCTTGCGTACTCTCGCGCTCCCGAGAAACACGCTCTAATCTACCTTCGGCTTGGGATAATTCGCGCTCAGCAGCTTCACGGCGCGCATTCTGGTCGGCGGCCTTTCGGGTCAGTTCATTATAATCCGTCTCTAAGGAGGTGCGGGTCTTAATCGCTTCCGAAGCCGCATCCGCGGCGGCATCCAAGGCAGCTGACGTATCGGCGACCGCGGATAATTTGTCGAATTCCAATTTGAGCAAAGCTTCAGCGTCTTCGGCATCGCTGACAATTCCGGTTTCACGTTCCAGATCCGCAGTCAGGTTTTGAATTTGCTCTTCAAGTTTTTTGATTTCTGCGCCTGCGGCTTCTTCATCGGATTCAAGTGCTTCTTTGGCGGCATTCAAACGTCCCAAAACGGCGGCGGCGATGATTTGCTCTTCGCGTTTGGGGTCTAACAATCCGGCAAGTTCTGCGGCTTGACGTGTCAGTTCGGACGCTTTGGTTGCCGTATCGGCCACGCGCTTTTCACATTCGGTCGCGCTTTCTGTGGCGGCGGCCAATGTATCAATCGCGCTGACCCAACGTTTCAGCCAGAGCAGGGCTTTGTATTCATTAATCTCCCCCGCGAGACGCTTATAGCGACTGGCCTGGCGAGATTGACGACGGAGAGACAGAAGTTGGCCTTCGATTTGGCCGATAATATCATCCAAGCGGTCAAGATTGTTTTCCGCCGCACGCAAACGTAATTCCGCTTCGTGGCGGCGTGTATGGAGTCCTGAAATACCCGCAGCTTCTTCAAGAATCCGGCGACGATTAGATGGTTTGGCCGCAATCAGTTCAGAGATTTGACCCTGACGCACAAGGGCAGGGGAGTTTGCCCCTGTTGAGGCGTCGGCGAAGAGGAGCTGCACATCTTTGGCACGGACGGTCTTGCCATTGATCTTATATTTCGATCCGCCGCCTTTGGTAATGACACGCATGACTTCCAGCGTGTCTTCCTCGTTAAAAGCCGGCGGGGCGATGCGGGCCGAATTATCAATCGTCAATGTTACATGGGCTTGGTTGCGTCCGGGGCGGGTTTTCGTCCCGTTGAAAATAACGTCATCCATGCCTTTGGCGCGCATAGCCTTGGCGGAATTGGCCCCCATGACCCAACGAATGGCTTCCAGAAGATTGGATTTGCCGCAGCCATTTGGCCCCACAATGCCGGTCAAACCCGGCTCTATGTGGAAATCAGTCGGTTCGACAAAGGATTTAAACCCTGCCAACCGTATCTGATTAAAGACCAAAGACATCAGGAATTACTCAGACTTTTCTTCCGCAGACACGGGCGCAGGCGCGTCTTCACCCAGAAGAGGGAGGAAGACTTCTTCCATGCTTTCCAATGTAAAGAACTGCTTCCCGCTTGGGGACTTCTTTGTGTACTCGCCATTTACCAAAAAGGCCGGTGTGCCTGTAATGCCTATATCGACGGCACCCTGTATATAATCGTCATATTCTTTCTGGATATTTTCATCGACCAGACAGGCTTCGAACTCGGCATCCGTCAATCCGGAGTTTTTAGCGATATTCAAATAAGCGTCACGGGCTTTGCCTTGTTGGGCCATCGCCATGATTTGCGATTGACGCTCAAATTGATATTTGATGTTGGCCATGAATTTGTCATCGCCCGTACAGAGTGCAATCATATGACCGGCATCAGCGAGGGAACGAGGATTGGTCGGGAAGGGGCGGAAGACATAGCGCACCTTGCCTGTATCCACATATTTCGCTTTCAAATCAGGATAGACGGTTGTTGTCCAATTGGCGCAAGCCGGACATACGACGGAGGCATATTCCACCAAGACAATCGGGGCTGTTTCAGATCCAACACTCCGGTCATTCGGCAAAACATATTCTGAATGATCGCCACCGGATTTAGGCGCGCTAACGCCATCGGAGCTACCGCAAGCGACTAGAGCAAAAGCTGCGACGCCACCGACAAGGCTTGTAACAAGGTGACGACGAAGTGAGTCAAATTTAAACGAATCAATCATAGGGTAAGTCTCGCAATTTTAGAGGTGATAGCAATAAGTCCGCCGCCATAGTTCCACCTATGGTCGATAAAAACAAAAGGAAACTGTGGAAGACTGTCAGATTTCACGGCTTTCATTACGAAACCGTGCCGATAATCGTTCCGAAAGCGTGATATCCACAGAATCAGTTTTTCAGTATTCAAGTCTTTATTGGGTTGTCTGGATTAATGTGAGTTTTTGGAATGGTCGTGATGAGCGTGTGGGTCATAAGGTTCCACCTCAGGCAATTTGCTGACGCCGTCCTTGATCATTTGGTCAAATAATTCTGTCAAAGTTTCAGCATCCTGCTTGCCTTTATAGGCTTCCCCATTGACGAAAAAGGCGGGAACCCCCGAGATATCGGCGGCGTTGCCCCGCTCTCCTGAAAGACGTAAATGGTCCATCATTTTTGGATCAGCCAGACAGGTTCTAATCGCTTCAACATCCTTTAATCCGGCGAGTTCGCCAACCTTTGCATAGGCGGCCTGCAAGCCTCCTGCACGGGCCTGGTCAAACATCTCTTTTTGTTTGTTCATCTGATATTCGATGACCTTGAAATAATCCTCAGCCGGGGCGCATTCGGCAATCAAAAAACCGACCACAGACATTTGCTCGGGCGGTGTGGGGATAGCGCGCAAAATGAAACGGATTTTCTCCGGCTCGATGAGGTTTTTCTTCACGGCGTCCCATTCATTCTGGAACCAAGTGCCACAATGCCCGCATGTGACAGAGGCATACATAATCATTGTAATGGGTGCGATATCTGATCCCAAGACGTGGTCGTCAGGAGCCTCGGTCGTGGCGAATTCGACTTCGGGCGCAGCCTTGTCTGTATCCATAGCGGTATCGGATTCTGTGTCTTCGGATTTCGCTTGGTCTTTTGGAAGCGGTGTTTGCTGCGCCCAAACCGTTTGGCTCATACCAAAGAAAGCCCCGGTCATGAGCAAGGAAAGAGCGGTCTTTTTTAGCGCTGTCATTTTTGAAGGAGTTTGAGAAAGCATAGGGAAATTCATAAAACTTGTCTTATTGATTGCGGGACGACGATGATAATTACTCGGTTTTTTGGCTCAACACGCCGCGACCCAGTTTTTCGAGCGCGGATTTAAGAGCGTCACTTTCAACCGTTTCAAGCCCGTCTTTGAGGGCTTTGGCTTGCGTTGGTCGGAGGCCGGAAGTGGAGCGCATATTAGCCCCATCCATACGCATTTTGGTTTGCACGATTTTGATGGCTTTGACGTGGTCAGGGCCGAGATGGGTGTTTAGGCGGTCAATAATCGGGCCGCTAGCCGCCATGATAAGTGCCGCTGCGGCGCCGGGGGCGGAAATGACCAAGGTTCGACCGTGTCGGCCATAGACAAATCGAACCGGGGTTGAGATTTTGCTCCAGCGTTCTCCGACAATCTCAGGCCAGATGCGTCCCAAGGCCAAAGCAGAGGAGCCCCCGCCATATTTCTTGGACAGAGGCCGTAATACTTTGGAGACAGCATAGCCTGCTGACGGAGCCGCGCGATATTGCGGGCGACCTCTTTGGTTTTCCAACCACTGCGTGATTGTCTGCTTATCGTCACGGGACAGGCTCATGCGTGCTTTTCTCCTATTGCACTGTAACAGTAAAGCGGACACATCAGCGAAATGATTAAATCCTGTTCAACTTTGACGGACAAAGATAAAGGCGAGATGCGGGAATTGCTCTTGGCGTGGTATGACGCTGAGGGGCGAACCTTACCTTGGCGTGTCCGTCCTGAAGACCGTGCGGCAGGAAAAACGGCCGATCCCTATGCAGTTTGGCTGTCGGAAATCATGTTGCAACAGACCACCGTCCCCCATGGGACGCCTTATTGGCATAAGTTCTTAGAGACATTTCCCACGGTCACTGATTTGGCAAATGCCCCGCGTGAAACCGTTTTGGGGCTTTGGGCGGGGTTAGGATATTACGCCCGTGCGCGAAACCTGCATAAATGCGCGCAAATCATTCGCGATGACTATGGCGGGGTATTTCCCGAAACCGAGAAAGAGTTGCTGAAACTTCCCGGTATCGGTGCCTATACTGCGGCAACAATGGCGGCGATCTGCTTCGATGAGGCTACGAATATTGTGGATGGCAATGTCGAGCGGGTCATTAGCCGTATATTTGCCGTACAGACACCCCTGCCAAAAGGGCGAAAAGAATTGCGGATTCGCGCCGGTGAGGTGGCTCCGCCGCAGCGTGCCGGTGATTATGGTCAGGCTCTGATGGATTTGGGCGCGACGGTCTGTACTCCGCGCTCGCCAGCTTGTGAGTGCTGTGTCTGGCAGAATTATTGCGCGGCCTATGTTGCGGGAACACAAACTGATTATCCCAAAAAGGCTCCCAAGAAAAAACAGCCCATTCGTTATGGGGCTGTCTTCCTCGCGGAAAATCAGGGAGCCTTTCTGGTTGAAACACGCCCAGACCAAGGTTTGCTCGGTGGTATGTTAGGCTTGCCCGGCACAGACTGGGAGAGTGAGCCCGTCGAACAGCCCTTACAATTCGCGCCTTTCTCCTCAGATTGGGATCGCCTTGACGGTTTCGTCCGTCATGTCTTCACCCATTTTGAATTAAGGTTGGATGTCTACCGCACGAGTGTCGAAATGACGGATGTGCCAAAAGGTCATAACGGCCTTTGGATTAAAGGTGAGAATATAAAAACTCTGCCAAGTGTGTTTCAAAAGGCAGTGAAGCATAAAGGGGTGTGAAATGTGTCCGCTTTCAATGGGACATAAAAAAGCCCCGCAGGCGCGAGGCTTCTTTTGAATTTTTCGGCTAACCTGTGGAAAGATTAGTTGGTGCCGTTTTCACCCGCTTGCATTGAAGCGCGTGTGGCCGCTTCAACTTCTTCGCGTGATGGTGCAACCTTCTTCTGTTCCAAGAAGATGCGGCAATAGCCACCTGAAGGTTGCAGCAATTCATTGGCAAACTCGCCATTGCCTGAACACTTCAAGACGCCCAATTTCTTGCCGTCATAGAATTTTGACTGTGACGCGGCGTCACGAATGCCGATCAAGCAGACTTTACCCGCTGCTAGATCCATTATGTCTCCGCCTTCTGTTGTACAGCTGGCTTCACTTGAGACAACGCCGGCTTCCGACGGGCTGTCCATTAATTGCTTGTCAATTTCGGCTTGTGACATTTGCGCAAAAGCTGACGTGGCAGTCGCTGCGGCAAATGATAATCCCAAAATGGCAGCGCCAAAGCGTAATTTAGTCATGGTTTGCTCCTTAACAATTCTTTACAGGTCTGTATCAGACCTTATTCGTCCTAAAAAGGCCCGTTTTGTGAAAAACACAGCTTCGACGCAGTGATGCAGGAAGCGGGCCAATCACGAGCCAACTATGCCCCAATACCCACCCGATATGAGTTTTGAACGCCAATATAGCGGTCATATTTGTGGTGTTGATGAGGCGGGGCGAGGGCCATTGGCTGGTCCAGTGGTTGCGGCCGCCGTCATTTTAAACCCCAAATCCCTCCCGGACGGACTGAATGACAGTAAGGCCTTATCGCAAGGGCGACGTGAACTCTTGCTGAACATTTTAACGAAACGTGAAGATATTTACATCGGGATTGGTATCGCAGAACCCGAAGAAATTGACCGCCTCAATATATTACATGCCAGTATGAGCGCCATGCGCCGTGCTGTGCTGGCCTTGCCGGTTCGGCCCGATGCGGCTTTGATAGATGGCAATCGCCTGCCATCTGACTTGCCTTGCGAGGCGCAGGCCATTGTCAAAGGTGACTCGCGCAGTTTGTCGATTGCGGCGGCCTCTATTATCGCCAAGGTCACGCGGGATAGTTTGATGGTTGAGGCCGAGCAGAGATTTTCAGGCTACGGCCTCGCGGAACATAAAGGTTATCCGACGAAAGCCCATAAATACATGCTAGAGACTATCGGGGCGAGCCCCATTCATCGCCGGAGTTTCAAACCGGTCGCAGAAGCCTTTCCCGCGTCTTATAGACCTGCTGACTAAGGCTCCGCTTCCTCGGGCATATGTTTTTCGAGAGATTGATCCAATGTCTCGGCCATATCCGTCATGGTCGTAATCATCCCGCCAAGGCCGTCTTTATCACCGAGGCTTCTTAGTAAGACTGCGATGGCGCTGTTGATATCCGGCAGTTCGCCATCCTTCGTTTCAAATGCTCCGGATTTTTCGAGAGATTTCGAGAAAGCCTCTGCCGAAATTTGTAGTTGAGAACGCAGTTTTTCATCCTTCATCACTTCGGCCATATCACCCAAAATGCCGTTGAAATTCGGCATTTTCTCGATCAAATCCTCGATTTCAGACTCGGTTGGCATTTTGAGGGGGTTCTTCGCCGTCTCGGCGGCAGTCACAGGTGATTGAGGTTCAGGGTGCGCGAAAGCTGTTTGTGCCCCCAATAAAGCTATCATACCCACAGACCCTAAAACCAGACGCAACATAGCGACACCTTTCTCACATTATGGTCTCACCCTAAAACAGCCAAGATGAACACAAGCGGAATAAGATTAAGGCGCGTCATTTAGGGTCTTAATCACAGTCGATATCCGTGCCTCAACGGAACCTGACAATCGTCCATAAGGAATGGCGCGGGCTTTGAGCGCATCTTCATACCATTTTTGCTGCTCTGATCTAAACGCTGCCTCTTGGCGTGTGCCGTCTTGAACAAAGTCAAAATCGGCATCGCATAGAAAGACAAAATCATAAGCAGTGTCGGCCAAGCGTATCAATTCATCGTCCATTTTGCCAAACATGGATTGACTATAGAACATGGTCGTCAAAGGCGATGTGTCGCAAAACAACCATTTATCGGCGTCCTGCATCTTCTGCTTCTGATGCTCTAATTGCGTGTGCGCGATAATCAACATGTCTTCGAATTTCAATTGACCTTCCCGTTCTTCCCAGAGCGTGCGGCCATATTCCGACACATATTGCGTGTTCATCCTTTCCGCCAAACCCTTTGCGAGGGTGGACTTGCCTGTTGATTCTCCACCCAAAAATAGGACTGTTTTCACAAAAGAGCGATAGACGACGGGACTTAAATAATGCCGGTTCTCAAAAGGTGAGGCTCTGACGGCGGTGCCCGAGATAGGCACGTGACGACGTTTCAAGTCGAGGCAGTGATGCGTCACATTGTGAAGCTTCCCTGTGGCCTTTGTGACGTAATCCCCGAGAGCGTCTGCAAATCCGTCACCATAAGTTTCACTGGTGAAGACAACATCTGGAGTGTGGCCTAAAATGTCGTGACAGAGCCATGCCGTAAATTCGCGGTGGGTTTTGTCAAGCGCATCATCATGAGGAAGGGATGGCCAATCATGAGAGTTTTCATGCCTAAGCCAAGCGTTATCCACGACCAAACTGACAGCATTTGGGAACAACGCGTTTAACCACTGCCGCCGTTTATCGGACGCGCAGTTTGGGTGGGACGGGTTGGCATAACTTATAATGACAAGCGTTTCGCAAGCGGCTTGCGCTGTCTCTATCAAATATTCATGCCCTTTATGAAGAGGGCAGAACTTGCCGACGATAAGACCCGTTTTATACTTCAACCGACTAAGGTTCCTTCGCTCAAACCTTCACCATTCGCACGGTAATCCTTATGCCATTTGCGGAAGGCGATAATCGCGTGCACCCAATAGGCGGCATAGAGGGCGGCGGTAATTTCTAACCCGCGACTGTAAAAGAGCGGGACGGCGATTGTATTGACCAAAAGCCAGAATATCCAATTCTCCAATTTTCTGTTCATCAAGAGAATTTGCGCGACAACGCTCAGCACCAACATGAGGGAGTCCCATGACGGCGCATAAGCATCCGTAAAATTGCCCAATAGCCATGCATATCCTGCGCCGACAGTCAGAGCGACCAATACGGCGACAATAAGTGTCGGCGTATGTGTGCGGGTGATCGGTAATTCTTTATCAATTTGCTCAACGCCATCCGCAATTTTGGCGCGACCTTTGGACCATTGATACCACCCTATAATACTCGTGATGATGAAAAAGCCCTGCAAGGTGACATCAGCATAAAGCTGCGATTGAAAGAATAAGAGGCCGAATAATGCGCAGCCGATAATGCCGAGCCACCATGTATGGATGCTGTTTCGACCCGCAAAAAATATGGCAAGGGCGATGATAAGGTTTGCGACGATTTCCAGAGCTAACATGGCTGACATCTCTCATATTTAGAGAGACGTGGCCAGAGATAGGATGGCTCCAGCTAATATTGGTCTTGTAGTGCGCCTAGCTTTTCGGCGGGGTGGTTGTCACGCGGGGTAAGCTGACGGGTTGCGTCACCAAAACCGGTCTCATTTGCAAGGAATCCGTTTTGGATCTGCCTTCACGCATATAGCGTATGTTCGTGCGCTCCCCCGGCGGGACGAGGCCGACGGCATAGCGTAGGTCAGAACTGTCTTTAATTTTACGTCCGGCAAAATGTGTAATGACATCATTCACCTTCAATCCGATACTTTCGGCGGTGCCGCCCGAAATCACATCCGCGACGAGGGCGCCTTCTAATGATGTCAGTTTCAAAGCTTCGCTTTGGTCATGCGGGACAGGGGTAATCATCACGCCTAGACTGCCGCGATCCACCGTGCCTTGGTGTTCCAATTGTTCGGCAACGTGACGCACAATATAGAGGGGGACGGCAAAGCCGATACCGCTGCTACTGCCTGAACGGCTGACGATGGCACTGTTAATGCCGATAAGCTCGCCCTGCGAGTTCACAAGCGCCCCGCCGGAATTGCCCGGATTGATAGATGCGTCCGTCTGGATGAAATCCGTATAGCTCGTGCGGCTGTCGCCCTCGCGCCCGATAGCGGAAACAATGCCCGACGTGACGGTCGAAGACAGGCCAAAGGGGTTCCCGACAGCGATAACATAATCACCCACTTGTAAGTCATCTTTTTTAGCAAAGGGGAGAGCGGAAAGAGAGTCGGCTTCAATTTTCAAGAGTGCCAAATCCGTATCGGGGTCTTGTCCTAAAACCTCGCCCTCATATTGGCGACGGTCGCCCAAAACGACCGTAATATTGCGGGCATCGGCAATGACATGGTCATTCGTAATCACAAGACCTTTCTCAGCATCAATAATGACGCCCGATCCAATCCCGCCATAAGAGGTTATTCCGTCTGATGATACGCTGTCTACCGTGTTAATGGACACCACACCCGATGTGACCTTTTTCAAGAGCGGGGCCATCGTGACCACTTCGCGGTCTTTATCGTAATGCAATAATCCAGATTTCAGAATGGAGCTAAAAGCCAGAACAGGGGAGGTTGCAAAAAGGGCCGCCATGAAAACAGGAAAGGCCAAGAGGGAGCGGGCGGAGGTGAAACGCAATCGGGTCTCCTTAGATGATAACAGTGTTGCTTAGGTTATATCATCACATAATGATGGTTCGCGATTTTTCGCAAGGACAGAATGGCTCCATGACCATGATTTAATGTGGTAGGACATTAATTGGCCGCATTCGCAAAACCCCTGATAGCCAATGTTTATGTTCTAATTGCTTTGGCCACGGGTGATTAGGATGCGCTTTCTAATTTTTTTTCCTATTTTCCAATCATAGAAATAAACCCTCATATTCGAGGGCAATTACGAGGATAAAATCATGGCTACTCAAAAAGCTCCAACAAAGAAAACTCTTGCTAAGAAAAATGCTGCTGCAAAAGCATCAGCCAAGAAAACTGTTAAGTCCGCTAAAAAGACAGTCGCAAAAACTGCTGAAGTTGCTGAAACACGTATTGAGCGTGCGACAACTATGCTTCGCAAAGGCGTTTTGGCTTATGTCGGTCTTCACGGTGCTGCATTTGATCTCGCTAAGTTCCGCGCTGAGCAAGTCCGCGAAGCCGCTAACAAGGCCCGTTCACAAGGTGAAGAGTTTTTCGGCACACTCGTTGTTAAAGGCGAAGAGATCGAAGCTAAAGCCGGTGAGTTTGCAAAGGACGCACAGAAAACAGCGACTGAAACTTTCGAAGAAACATCTGAAAAAGTTAAATCATTCGTTCCTTCAAACATCTTGCCTTTAAGCGCCAATGACCGCGTTGCAGAATTGCAAGCCGAAGTCACAGCGTTGAACAAAAAAATCGCTGCGTTGTCCAAGAAGAAAACGGCTCCGCGCAAGACTGTTAAAATGACAACAGAAAAAACTGTCGTCACTGAAGCCAAAACTGAAGAAACATCTTCAGACAAGAAAGTCGCTTAAGCTCTCTCTCTTTCTAAGCGACTGACTATGAAACGGTGCGTCTCCTCCCCTTTAGACGCACCGTTTTTTTATGGCCAATCGGCTTTTGGATTGTTTGATTGTCAGCGCGGTGTGAGACCGCTATGAAAGTTGAAATCTCAAAATTTCTGAATTGAGGATATATTTATGGCACAGAAACCAAAGAAAATTGGTAAACAAGCGGCACAAACGACCACAGCGGTCAATAGTTTGGTGGGCTTTCGCCGATCCGAGGTTGTGAAGTCTTTGGGGATGATGGCCGGTTATGCCGCCAAACAGCCAAAGCCTCTTGCCAAACATATTAAAAACTACGCGGGCGAATTAATCGAGATTGCCAAAGGCACATCTGAATTAGCGCCGCATCCACGTGATCGCCGCTTTCAGGATACAACATGGTCGAGTAACGGTTTGTACAAGCGCGGCATGCAAAGCTGGCTCGCGATGAAACGTGAATTGGAAGGGTGGATTGACGATAGTCGCATGCACCCGGCCGACCAAACACGCGCTCGTTTTATTACAGGTATGCTGACCGACGCTTTGGCTCCGACCAATTCTCTCTTGGGTAATCCGGCGGCGATGAAGCGCCTCTTTGAGACGGGCGGAGCGTCTTTGTTTAAAGGCCTTCAAAACGCTTATGACGATCTGCGCAATAATGGCGGTATGCCAAGCCAAGTCGATGGGCGTCCTTTTAAGGTTGGTGAAAATCTGGCAAATTCCAAAGGTGCCGTTGTCTTCAAAACAGAAATGATTGAGGTTATCCAATATCAGCCAAAGACAGAGCAGGTTTATAAAATCCCGCTCATGATAATTCCGCCCCAAATCAACAAGTTTTATGCCACCGATTTGGCTCCCGATAAGTCTATGGTGCGTTTCCTGACAAGCCAAGGTTATCAGGTTTTTGCTATTTCTTGGCGTAACCCAAGCCGTCAACATGCGCATTGGGGACTCGAAGAATATGTCACAGCCCTAATCGAAGCGTCTGACGCGGTACGAAAAATTACGAAAAGCCCGCGCTTGAATGTGACAGGCGCCTGTTCCGGCGGTATTACGATGGCGTTGTTCCTGAGTGAATTGGCCGCGCGCGGTGATAATCGCGTCAATGCATTCACTGTAATGGTCAGTGTCCTAGACGGTAAGAAGTCCGATTCTGAGGTCGGCTTGTTTGTGACAGATACGGCGATTGAAGGCGCACGTCGCCATTCACGACGTAAAGGCATTTTGACCGGCGAGGAGTTAGGCCGCAGTTTTGCGTGGATGCGTCCGAATGATTTGATTTGGAATTATGTCGTCAATAATTACCTTTTGGGTGAAAATCCTCCGCCCTTTGATGTTCTTTATTGGAATAATGACGGCACGAACCTACCGGCGCAGCTCCATTCTGATTATTTGGATATTTTCCAAGATCGTCGCTTCCGCCCAGATAAAAATGTTGAATTCATGGGGCATGATATTGATTTGGGCAATGTCACGCAGGATTGTTTCATGGTGGCGGGTATCACGGATCACATCACACCGTGGAAAGCCTGTTACCGCAATATCCGCCTCTTTGGCGGTGAAGTGGACTTTATCCTGTCCAATTCAGGACATTTGCAGTCCCTCTTAAACCCTCCCGGCAACCCGAAGGCGCTGTATTATACCAATGCTGACCATCCGGCACGGGCCGACCGTTGGTTGGAAGGGGCAGAGTCAGTTAATGAAAGCTGGTGGCTGCGTTGGAATAAATGGCTTGGCATTCGGTCCGGCGAAATGAAAGCAGCACCCAAGACTTTGGGTAACAAAGCGTTCCCGCCCTTGAGCCAAGCCCCCGGAGAATATGTCTTTACATAATGAATAACCGACCTGCAAAAAATCTATTTGAAGTGGATATTTTGCAGGTCTAATTGTTTACAGACGTCAATTCACAGGCCAGAGCGGATGATGATAATGTTCGGTGGGGAACTTAATATTAATAATCTGCCTTGAAACTCCGTGCGGGTAAAAAGACAAAAACAGCGATTTCAGCGTGAGTGTCTGAAATAGGTTGGGAAAGACATCCATGCCAAACACATCCGGACCACAAACCGTCGGCACAGACTATCATCCAAATTTACCGCGTATCTTTTTCTCGCAAGTCGGGAATCAAAAACTGCGTACGGCGATTTGGAAAGGGACAGATAAAGGATATGGCAAGCGCACGCCTTTGCTGTTCTTTAACGGCATCGGGGCGAATTTGGAAATTGCTCAGGCTTTTGCCGATACGTTTACAGGGCGCGACATTATCACATTTGATATGCCGGGCGTTGGCGGGTCACCTGATCCGAACTTTCCTTATCGTCCTTGGTGGGTGGCGCGTGCGGCCAAACAAATCCTTCTGGAAAACCGTTACACAAAAGTTGATGTTCTCGGCGTGAGTTGGGGCGGTGGCCCCGCCCAGCAATTTGCGTGGCAATATTCTAAAATGGTGCGGCATTTGGTTTTGTGCGCGACAACAACCGGCGTCACGATGATACCAGGCAATCCAAAAGCTTTGTCAAAAATGGCCTCGCCCAAGCGTTATATGGATAAAGATTTTCTGAAAAAGAATTTTGAGACGCTTTATGGAGATACGGGCGATGACAATGTGCGTGATTTCTCCATCAATATGGTGCCGCCGTCAGTCAAAGGCTATGTCTATCAATTAATGGCCATGGTTGGTTGGAGCTCTTTACCTTTTATCCGTCGCATTAAAGCCAAAACCCTCATTATAATGGGCGACAAAGATCATATCGTTCCAGTCGGCAACGGCCACATTTTGAAATATGCTCTTCGCGACGCGCGCCTCAAAATTATGAAAGATGCAGGACATTTGTTCTTGCTGACACGCCGCGATGAGTCCGTCGAACTGATCCGAGACTTCTTTGGCGAACCCGAAGTGCCCATGCCGCATATCGATCCCGTGCTCTTGCCCTCTGTGGCCGCAGCCTTTAACCATCAAGGTGAGCAAAGCCCGATTACACAAAAACAGACCCCGATTGCGAAAGGGTCATTATCTATCAATTGATTTGATCAAACAGGAGTGAGCTATGGCCGATGACGACAAAAAGGGAAGTAAGAATGATACAGCCCGACGCATCTGGCTCGCAGGGATAGGGGCTTATGGTCGGGCTTTGACCGAAGCCAAAGGCGCTGTTGATGATCTGACAGGCAAATCCTCCGAAGTCTTCGAAGATTTGGTTCAAAAGGGCGAAATGCTTGAAAAAGTCGTCGAGTATAAGGGCAAGGAAATGCTCGACAAAAGCCGCATCAAAGATTTTGACATTAATGACCGCATTAAAGCGATGCGTGAGCGTCTTTCAGGCGGCAAAGGCGACAGAGTGTCCGATCTTGAGGCCGAAGTAGAAGCGTTGAAAGCGAAATTGGACGCGCTTGAAAAAGCCAAAACAGCCCCTCAAAAGAAAAAGCCAGCGGCGAAGAAAAAAACAACCACGACACAGCGCACGACGCCCAAAAAGACTGCCCCCAAGTCTGACGGATAGACAGCGTCATGCCAGAGCGCAGCGCAACGAAAACCAAAATTCTCGCCACTTCTTTGGGGCTGTTTAATAATGAAGGGGAGAGCAATGTCTCTTCCGTTGATATTGCTTCTGTCATGGGGATCAGCCCCGGCAATCTCTATTATCATTATAAGGGCAAGGATGAGGTCATCATTGCTTTGTTCGACGATTTCGAAGAGGAAATTCGACAGGTTCTGAGTGCGCCGATCACGGCCCCACTGAACATGGCCGATAATTGGGTCTATCTTTACATTATCTTTGAAGAGATTTTCGATTTTCGGTTTTTCTATCGTAATCAAGCGGAACTCATCGGGCGTATCCCCGAACTACGACAGAAATTTGCGAATATTCTGGCGCTGAAAGAGCGCACGGCTTTCTCGCTTTTGTCCAAACTCCACAAGGATGGGCATTTGGTGTTCGATGAGGGGGAGAAACAAGCCCTTGCCGGTCGTATCGCACAGCACTTTACCTTTTGGCTGCAATATCATGATCTCCGTTTTGGCACGGCGCCCCCAAAATCCCTGATTGACCAAGGCGTCTTTATGACACTCGTTCAAATCACGCCCTATTGGAAAGACGGGGAGGGCTATACCGCACTGCTCCAAGAGTTCGCAGAAGATAAAGTTTAAAAGTTTTTTCGAAAAAATTTATGGTTAATGCCTATTAACTATACTGCACGTTTATTCATCTTTCCCGGCGCAGTCAGGCGGATTTAACACGCAAGATTTCATAAACTCCCATTTTATTGGGCAAAAGGTAAAGAACGGCCTGTGGATATTAACCGACTGGTGACAGAGGTTAATCTCGTGGTAACCCCTCCTAACAAAATCTTAAAAACCTATATGAATCAATAATTTACGGGGCGTTTACCGAATCACTGAAAATGTCGCTCTCAATCAACAAAAACGGCAAGGAAAGCCGTGACTCCGAGAGACCGACAACATGGCCGACACCCCCACCGCCGATAATCCGCATCCGCACCTCAAATTGGTGTCTGATCTGGATAGTATTGATATGCCACCTCTGCCTTTGGGCCGTATCATGCAAGGGGATTGTATTGACGGCATGAATGCTTTGCCGGAGGCATGCGTTGACCTGATTTTTGCGGATCCGCCTTATAATCTCCAATTGGGGGGCGATCTCTCCCGTCCGGATAATTCCGTGGTCAATGGGGTGACCGAAGATTGGGATCAATTTGATACAATGGATGCCTATGATTTGTTCAGCCATAATTGGCTACAAGCGGCGCGACGAATTTTGAAACCTAACGGGTCTATCTGGGTCGTCGGCAGTTATCACAACATCTTCCGTGTTGGCACAGTCTTGCAAGACCAGCAATTCTGGATTCAAAACGATATTATATGGCGCAAATCCAACCCCATGCCTAATTTTCGTGGAACCCGCTTTTGTAATGCAACGGAAACATTGATTTGGGCGACGAAGACAGAAGATGCCAAGCCGACCTTTAATTATGACGCCATGAAGATGATGAATGACGGCGTTCAAATGCGCAATGATTGGGTTTTGCCGATTTGCACTGGGAAAGAACGTCTCAAGAAATCTGATGGGACAAAAGCTCACCCGACGCAAAAACCCGAAAGTCTTTTACACCGCGTAATCCTTTCTACCTCCAATCCCGGTGATGTCGTTTTGGATCCGTTTTTTGGTACTGGAACGACAGGGGCCGTCGCCAAGAAATTGGGCCGTCACTTTATCGGGTTTGAAATGGAAGAAGACTATATTCTCCATGCGCAAAAGCGAATTGATAAAATTGAGAAGGGAACAGGAGAAAATATTCAGGTTACGGCGTCTCGCCGCGCGGCACCGCGCGTCCCATTTGGCCGCGTAATTGAAGAGGGGTTTCTTAGCCCCGGTATGTTCCTGTTCAATAAGACGGGTCATGTAAGTGCGAAGGTCCGCGCTGATGGTTCGCTCTTGGTTGGAGATTTTTCGGGCTCTATTCACCAAGTTGGTGCTCGCGTCCAAAATGCTCCAAGCTGTAATGGCTGGACCTATTGGCATTACCATTCCACAGAAGGCCTCACACCGATTGATGCCATTCGCGATGAAATCCGTGCGACGATGGAAGGGAAATTACGCCCCGCCCCTGTTGCTTAATGAGCATAGATAAGTCGCGATTTATATGAGATGAGGCAGCCGTGCTGACCATCATCATACCCACACTTAATGCCGAGGCTGCGCTCTCGCAAAGCCTGTCGGCCTTAGAAAGCGAACGGGTTATTGTCTCTGATGGTGGATCGGGTGACGCAACTCTTTTGACCGCCCTGCAAAACCAAGCTGTCTTGGCCATGGGCACGGCGGGGCGAGGGCCGCAACTCTCAAGGGGGGCAAATTTGGCTCTGCTGACCGGGGCGGATTGGCTCCTATTCCTGCATAGCGATACGCGCCTTCCAAAACATTGGCGAGAGGCCGTCAATCATCATATCCGCAAACGTCCGAATTGCGTCGGTTATTTCCGTTATGCCATTCAGGGCAAGGGGATATTCCCCCTCATACAGGCTTTCCTCGTAGCTTTGCGATGTTGGTGGTGGAAAATGCCTTATGGAGATCAAGGTTTGCTCATCCCCCGTCATATTTATGAACAAGTCGAAGGTTATTCCGATCTGCCTCTCTTTGAAGATGTGGATATGATGAACCGTCTGAAAGCCGCAATCGGGCGACGGCGGATTCATCGCCTCAGCGCCTCTATTCACACAGATGTGAGCGCCTATCACGCGCAAGGGTGGTGGACTCGCGGGGCGAAAAACTTCAAGCTTTTCAAAGCCTTTCAAAAGGGAGCCTCGGTGGACGAATTACAGGCTCTCTATTACGGCCAGAATGAAACAAAAAGCCAATAGAGACTTAAGGCTAATACAGAAATGACCAAACCAATCTTGTTCGTCTTTGCTAAAGCGCCTGTTTTGGGCAAAGCCAAAACGCGATTGGCGAAACATACGGGGTATGTTCACGCCAAACGTCATTACCGCGCTATGGTAGCGCGTGTTTTGCGGCGGGTCCAAGACCCGCGATGGGAAACGGTTTTGGCGGTGACGCCGCCATCTGCGCAAGGGCGATATAAAGACTGGGATGGTTTTCCCCAAGTGCCACAAGTCAGTGGAAGCTTGAGCCCGCGCCTAGGGGCCTGTTTTGCTTATAAGGGCCCTGTCATCGTGATCGGTACGGATAGTCCGCAGGTCAGAACACAAGATATCGCACAGGCTTTTAAGGCTATGCGCTCGCATAAAGTCGTGTTTGGCCCTGCCAAAGACGGTGGGTTCTGGTTGATTGGGGCCCAAGGCCCGCTCTCGCCCCGCTTGTTTGACAATGTGGCGTGGTCAACCGAGCGGACTTTGGCGGATGTGACGCGTAATATTTCGGATTATTCCGGTGGCAGCGTCTATAAATTGCGGATTTTGGAAGATATTGATGATTTAGGCGCGCTCAGGGCGTATCGGCGCTCTCGCCCTCGTTTTGGGAATTGACTCGTTGGGCTAACATTCCGACAGTTTTATCAATGAGTGTCAGATCAGCCCCTTTGCCATGTCCCGGTACCACGATTTTTGTCTCGGGATAGGTCGCCTTGACCCAAGCGAGGCTCTCCGCCCAGACTTTCAGATCGGCATCAGATGTATTGCCGAGCGTTTTGGATTCTGCCCCTCTGACGGTGCAGCCTGCATAAAGAATATTCGCGGACGGAATATAGACCACCAAATTGTCACTGGCGTGACCATGACCGGGATAGGCGACTTCGACACTGCCGACTTTGGTGCGAGACTTGGCTTCGCGCAAAGCGGAGACAGAAGTGTTAGGTACTGGCCAGCCCCTAGAGGCGGCAAGGGCAGGCGTATCTGGATGGGTGAAGACCTGAATATTCTCACGCTCTGCGGCATCCACGCCCATGACGCGATCGGCATGATGATGGGTAACAATCAATTTTGTAACGGGCTTGCCAATTTCTTTTTTGATGGTTTCGAGAAGTGAAACCGTAGCGAGTTCTCCCCATGCGGCATCGGCTAAGATGACATCGTCGCCATCGACAATAATAACACCATTGACGGGGATAGGCTGTTGGCCAGGTATCAAATAATTAGACGTATGAACCCAGACATTATCGGCGATTTTAGCCAATGAAACAGGGTAATCGGCTTGGACTTTTTCCAGAAAACTATCCTGTGCAGCCGTATTGGATGGCGCATTTGTTTCACCGCCACACGCGATCAGTAAAGAAGATAATCCAATCAAAGACAGATGAGAGAGGCGCATCATTTAACCCTGTGATGAAATTTTGCGCTTTATAACAAGCCATGACTCGCTTGCAAGCGCGAGGGTTGCTCACCTTATGAGATTGGGAGTTTAAAATAACACGTGTTTATAGGCCCTCAAGTTTTGCTCGTAGGCTTAACAAGTCTCGCCAAGCGTCCTTTTTCAATGCGGGTTGTCTCAAGAGGAAGGCAGGATGATAGAGGGGCAATGCGGGACGAACTGCACCGCCAATATCAATCTCCTGCCACTGGCCGTGGTTTTTCATAATGCCGGTCAGTCCGGTGAGTGCTGTCATAGAAACACCACCGACCAGCAAGAGAGCTTTGGGATTGACCAACTGAACATGCCGATCAAGGAAAGGGCGACAAAGGGCAATTTCGTCCGGTTTCGGATTGCGGTTTTTCGGTGGACGCCAATTCACCACATTGGTGATATAAAATTGCTCTTCATTCAGACCAATGGCGGCCAACATCTGGTCTAATAACTGACCGGAGCGTCCAACAAAGGGTTTGCCTTGAATATCTTCATCGCGTCCGGGGGCTTCGCCAATAATCATTAAATCTGCTTCGGGGTTACCGCGCGAAAACACGCATTGCCGTGCCCCGTCTGATAAGGCTCCGGCATCAAAGCTTTGCATGGCTGTGCGTAAATCACCCAATGTTTTGGCACGAGCCGCGATCTCTGAGGACGCGACTTTTGGGGGGGCACTTTCAACAGTCTGCGAGCGCGGTGCAGAACCGGTCTGTAGAGTTTGTTTTTCAACCTTTTTGACGGGAAGTTTGCGTTCAGGTCTCACCGCTGGGCTTGGCGCAAGGTCGGGTACATCAACCCCAACCCTGTCATACCAATCCATTAATGAGCGTAACGCTTTGTCCATTACAGAGTTATCCGAGCCATATCATTTGGCTTTTGTCCTGAAGACCGTTCGGACATTATTTTCGATACATTCAATAATATTATCGGCGATATCCAGCCCGGTGGCTTTTTCGATACCTTCTAGTCCCGGGGAAGAATTGACTTCCAGTATTTTTGGCCCTTCGTCAGAGCGAAGAATATCGACACCCGCGACGTTAAGTTTGAGGATTCTCGCCGCTTTAACGGCCACACGTCTTTCTTCGCGTTTTAAACGGACCTTTTTCACACTGCCACCTTGATGGACGTTTGAACGGAACTCTCCGGGCTGAGCAGTACGCATCATGGCCCCGACGACTTTTCCGTCGACAACAAAACAGCGAAGGTCAGAGCCATTAGCCTCTTTAACAAATTCCTGAACGAGGAAATGCGCATTCAATCCGCGAAAGGCATCCACGAGAGCATTGGCCGCTTTACGGGTCTCCGCCAAGACAACGCCTTTGCCTTGTGTGGATTCCAAAAGCTTCACCACTACAGGGGAACCGCCCACGAGGTCGATGATCCCTTTTGTGTCCCGCGAACTGCGCGCAAAAGCGGTTGTCGGCATGCCTAAACCATGTTGCGCCAAAACTTGATGCGCCAAAAGTTTGTCACGAGAATTACCAATTGAGCTACTCATATTCAGACAATAAACGCCCATACTTTCAAACTGTCTGACAACGGCCATGCCGTAAAATGTCATACGCGACCCAATACGTGGGATGATGGCGTCATAGCGCGGCAAGGGCGCGCCGTCGTAATGAACCTCCGGCTTATGGGCGTTAATCGCCATATAGCAGCGTGATGTTTCGATACAGTCAATGACGTGACCGCGCGCTTCTGCGGCTTCGATCATGCGTCGGTTAGAATAGTTTTTGGGCTCTTGTGTGAGGATGCCGATTCGCAAAGGGCGACGCGGTATCGCCTTTTTGCCCTGACGTTTTTTATAAACGGTATAAGACAATTCAGGCTGTTGGAAACTAAGGCTCGGCGCGACAGAGACGTCTTCGATTAAGGCTGAACGACCCAATAACATCCGGTAACCCATGGTCTCCCGATTGGTGAGAGAAATATCAATCGGCCATTTTTTGCCGTCAATATGCACGTCAGAACGGATGACATAACGCAGCTCTGTCGAGCCGTTTGAGCTTGTCACATTTCGGCGATCAATAACTTTGGCAGAACAAATGACCTCTATGCTCGGGTCAGAAGGGTCGGGATGCATAATAAACCGGACTTGAGGGTTTTTCTCTGTGCCAAAGGGTTCAATGGCCACAGCATGAAGTGCGGATGTCCGTGCTCCAGTATCGACCTTAGCCTTTATGGCCGGTAACGATAAATCCGGCAGGCTGACCCATTCTTCCCAACCAAGTTGAATGATTTCTTTCTGAATATTGTCTGATGTAATCTCAAACTCTCCAATTTTTGTGTAAATGCGACAAGACCTAAGCTTGTCCCGCCCTTCAATAATGTTTAATCCCTTTAAAGATTTATATCCTTCTGGGAAACAATAAGGCTATGCTAAACGTAATTTAGCTGTGAGCAAATTATAGACCATGCGTTTAGCGATACAAGGTATGAGGAAAGAGGTGTTCTTATGAGTGAACGTGAAAGCATGGACTATGATGTTGTCATTGTTGGCGCAGGGCCAGCCGGCTTATCGGCAGCGATACGTCTGAAGCAACTCAATGCTGATCTCTCTGTCGTCGTTTTGGAAAAGGGGTCTGAAGTCGGTGCACACATCCTCTCCGGGGCTGTGTTGGACCCCGTCGGATTAAAAAAGCTTTTTCCTGATGTCGAAAACATGTCGGGTACACCGCTGAAAACCCAGGTGAACGCTGACAAGTTTTATATTTTCGGCCCTGCTGGCTCTATGCAAATCCCGAATTTGGTTTTGCCGCCACTGATGAATAATCACGGCAATTATATCGTATCTATGGCCAATACATGCCGCTGGATGGCTGAACAGGCTGAAAATCTGGGCGTAGAAATCTTCCCGGGCATGTCTTGTTCTGATCTGGTTTACCGCGAAGACGGTTCCGTTAAAGGGGTCGTCGCTGGAGAGTTCGGATACCAGAAAGACGGCTCTAAGGGCCCGGGTTACGAACCGGGTATGGAACTTCACGGCAAATATGTTTTCTTATCCGAAGGCGCACGTGGTTCGCTATCAAAAATTGTCATCAATAAGTTTGAATTAGACAAAGATGCACAGCCATCAAAGTTTGGCCTCGGCATGAAAGAAATCTGGGATATTGACCCTGAGAAACACCGTGAAGGCAAGGTCGTGCATAGCTCGGGCTGGCCTTTAGGCTGGAAACAGGGCGGCGGGTCTTTCTTATATCACGCCGAAAATAATCAGGTCTTTTTAGGCATGATTATCGATTTGAATTATAAAAATCCGTATCTCTATCCCTATGCTGAGTTCCAGAAATGGAAAACTCACCCGGAAATTGCTGAGCTTTTGAAGGGCGGTAAACGTGTCGCCTATGGCGCGCGCGTTGTAACAAAAGGTGGCATCCAATCCGTACCCCGTGTTTGTTTCCCCGGTGGAGCCCTCTTAGGCTGTACAGCAGGACTGGTGAATCTTCCGCGGATTAAGGGTAATCATAATGCGATGTTGTCAGGCATTGCGGCGGCGGATGCCGCTTTTAATGCCTTGCAAATGGGCCGCTCAGGTGACGAGCTGACGGCATATGATGATGAGTTGCAAGACGGGGCCATTGGTGATGATTTGCGGCCCGTACGGAATGTAGCGCCACTGAATGCACGTTTCGGCCCGTTCCTCGGCGGCATGTTGATGGGCGGAATGGATATGTGGTCGGCCACTTTGTTGAAATTCAATCCATTCGGGACGATGAAACACGCCAAAGATGATGCGCAGTCCACAGAGAAGAAAGATAAATATAAGCCGATTGATTATCCGAAGCCGGATGGGATTTTAACATTTGATCGCTTAACGAATGTCAGCTTCACTGCGACCAATCACAGTGAAGACCAGCCAAGCCATTTGAAACTCATTGACGATTCTATTCCAATCTCCGTTAATTTACCCGAATATGACGAACCGGCGCAGCGTTACTGTCCTGCCGGTGTCTATGAGGTAGTACGTGAAGATGATGGCTCTAACCCGCGTTTCCAAATCAATTCACAGAACTGCATTCATTGTAAGACCTGTGATTTGAAAGACCCGAGCAAGAATATTGTCTGGACTGTTCCGGAAGGCGGTGGAGGCCCGAATTACCCGAATATGTAATTTGTTCTTTGCTGCCCTGAAACTTTCGCCATAAGTGATGTTATGACTTCATTTTTGCTCTCCTCGCCATTGCGAAAAACTCTTTTGGCTTTCTCGGCCGCATCCATATTAAGCTTCGCAGCGACTTTGCCCGCTTTTGCGGCCAAGCCGTCCTCCAATGTTTTAGAGACGCCGGAAGACGCCCAATTATTGGGGGATTATCTGGCGGGTAGCTATGCCGGCTATCTGGATGATATGCAGGCCCGTTCGGATTACTTTACCAAGGCTTTCAAAGCCTCACCGAAAGACGGGCGATTGGGACGTCGTGCCGTAACGGCGGCCTTAATGGCCGGGGATTTTGAACATTCCAAAAAACTAGCCAAAGACTTATATAAAATCGATAAAACGGAAAGCATGGCGCAAGCCATTCTCGCCGTGGATGCCTTTTCGCGAGGGCGTCATAGGTCAGTCAAAAAATATGTGAATGCTGATAGTGCCGACATCACCATGGCGATTGTCATGGCCTTCACTGAGGGCTGGAATCATGTAGCGCTTGGAAATGAGGAAAAGGCCAAAGCCGTTTTCGAAGGGCAAAAGCCGAGAGCTTATTTCGGCGAATTAGGTGAGCTGCAAATTGCCAAAATGGCGGCGTATTCTAAAGATAAAGAGACGGCGAAAACATTCTACAAAAAATTTGAAGAGCCGGGACAAGCCCGAGTAGAAACCACGCTCGCCAAAGCGCGCTTTTATGCCAATATCGGTGAGACGGACAAAGCCCAAACCGTTTTGGAAGATTATATTGAGGCGTCTGGCTTGGAGAGCGGCCCTTTATCGGATTATGCACAAAAGCTGAAAGACGGGGGCGATATTGACAAGCCTTTGAGCCCGAAACAGCAGCTTTCTCGTGCTTTGACAGATCCATCCTATGAGTTTTTCCTACGCAATCGCGCCACAGACGCGGCTGAGGTCTATCTTCGTCTCGCTTTGCAGGTCGACCCGAAAAATGAGAAAGCGCAACTTTGGTTGGCGAGCTTATTGGAGAATACGGACCGCTCTGATGAGGCGATGCGGATTTATAAATCCTTCGATGAGAAATCCTCTTACATCGTGTCTGCGAGGCTTTCCGAGGCGAATATTTACTTCGATAAGGAAGAGGATGCGAAAGCTCTCAAGGTTCTTGAAGACGTCAACGCAAAAAAAGAATCCTTCGTTACACGTGAGGCTCTCGGAAGAGCGCGTCTTATTCGTGAAAATTATGCTGAGGCACTCCCAATCTATACAGCCATCATCGACAGTATGAGCGAGGAAGAAATTCAGAAAAATACACAACCGCTCTATTTTCGCGGCATCAGCTATGAACGCACAGATCAGTGGGAAAAGGCCGAAGCTGATTTCTTACGCGTTTTAGAGATTGAGCCAGAGAATGCGGATGCATTAAATTATCTGGGCTATACATGGGTTGACCGGGGGGAGAACCTCAAACGTGCCTTTGATATGATCCGTAAAGCGGTTGAATTGGAGCCCGATAGCGGTGCCATTATCGATAGTTTGGGCTGGGCGCATTATAAGCTAGGCGAATATAAAGAAGCCAAAGTGCAACTGGAAAAGGCCGTCGAATTATCACCATCCTCTGCGACGATTATTGACCACTTAGGCGATGTTTATTGGAAGCTTGGGCGATACCGCGAAGCGGGCTATCAATGGGAACGCGCCCTGATTTATGATCCCACGGATGAAGAGCGCGAGACAATAAAGAAGAAATTAAAATCAGGTTTGTCGGCAGTTTCGTCCGCTCCCTAAGTCCTCCACACCCATCCATTTATGTCCGTATTAGCCAGAGCGAAAATCAATCTGACCCTTCATGTCGGACGGGCTATCGCGTCAGGTCGATTTAAATCTTATCATCCTGTCAATAGCCTCGTCGTCTTTGCGGACTTCGGCGATCGTATTCATTTTGAACCCGCTGAGACGGACCGATTTGAAATAACGGGGCCGTTTTCCAAGGGGCTGAAACCCGATGCTGATAACTTGGTGAGCAAGGCTCTCAGAGCTTGTGGGGCAGGGCCTTACTCTGTGACATTGGAAAAACACATTCCTGTCTCTGCAGGTCTGGGCGGCGGTAGTGCGAATGCGGCCGCTGTGTTGCGAGCTTTCGATAAAGAGCGCAAAGTCAAAGCTGTGGATTTAGGCGCAGACATCCCCGTTTGCCGCTTATCACAAACGGCTTTGATGACCGGGATTGGTGAGTGTGTAGAAACTGTTCCTGATAAAGGGCAGATCAATGCTGTTTTAATTAATCCACGTGTTGCGGTTTCAACCGCAGATATTTTTAAAGCGTTTGACGCAGATTTGCGAAAAGAAAATCCATTAAAATCAAATGTTTCAGATGGTTTATTAGTGTGTACGAAGTCCGGAAAGAACGATCTTCAGCCCATCGCCATGAAAATTGAACCTGTCATCAAAACGGTTTTAGAGGCCCTGAAGCAAACAGAACATAATTTATTATCTCGGATGAGCGGGAGTGGCGCGACCTGTTTCGGGCTTTATCCCGACGGGACTAGAGCGGCCGAAGCAGCGGAAAACTTGCAGAGGCATTATCCAGATTGGTGGGTGAAACCCTGCCTCTTAGGCGACGCAGAAGACACAGCACGCACCATGGGAATTGCCTCATGAGTGAGACAGTATTCGCTCATATCTGGCCTGTAATATCTCTGGCGGGTTTGGCCTTTTTCACAAGTCTGGCCATTACAGGGTTTATGGTTTTTGCCGGAATGGGCGATACGCCTAATGCGCGGAGCAGCCATTCCCGTGTCACGCCGAGTTGCGGTGGTGTCGGCTTTGTTGCAGCTTATGGTGTCTGTAGTCTGGCATTGGTTCTGATTTTTCCGGGTCTCTTACAAGCTATGCCCGCGAGCTTTGCGAAAATTCTCAGTCTCATTTTTGCGATAGGTGCCTTGGGGTTATGCGACGATATTTTTGAAATTTCTTCCAAACTCAAGTTTGTTTTGATGATCGCTATTTCCGCTTTGGGCGTGAGCTGTGTGGGTTATCCGACGGTTTTGCCTTGGAGTGATGGGATGATTTCTCTGCCGCCTTTATTGGGGTTTTGGGGCGCTGTCTTATGGGTCTTCGTTGTGATTAATGCCGTTAATTTCATTGACGGCTCAAATGGTCTGATGGCGAACACACTCATCATCCCTTGTCTGGCTTTGGGATTTATCGGATTAAGCGTAGGCTCAATTTTGGCGGCATTTCTATGCGGCGTGTTAATGTTCGCGCTAATAGGGTTTGTGCCATATAATATGCGCCGCTACGCCGCGATATTTTGCGGAGACACAGGAGCATTGGTTGCGGGTTTCACTTTTGCTTTAGCCGCCTTGGCGACCGTAAAATCCGATGCGAGCGGATCACTTCTTTACTTCGCCCCATTCCTCATCCTGCCTATTTTGAGCGACGTCTTGCTGACATTGCTGTGGCGCGCGAAACGACGAAAGAATTTGTTACAGCCCCATAAAGAACACCTCTTTGCGCGACTGATCCTTTCTGGTCTGTCCCACATGCAAATTGCTTGGATCTATGGTTTAGTGAGCCTTGTCTGCGCCAATCTAGCGGTCTTCGGTATTCAATCCGGATGGATACGCTCCCCGCTTTATATCGGGGGCGTCGTGATGATATTGACGGGTGTATATTTTAGCTTGGGGCGTTACCTAGCCAAGCGGAAGTCGAAATCTGTCGCGACTAGCTAATTCTGTCGACAACAAAATCGGCCAAATCCGCAAGTGTGTCACGCCAAGCCGAAGCTTCGAAAATCATCAAGGCTTCACGCGCTTCACGGGCATATTGACGGGCCAGATCCATCGTCGATTGCAATGCTCCGGCATTGCGAAGGTAAGAGACAGCGGTTTCTAAATCGACGTCTTTTTGGTCATGATCGACAATCACACGCCGCCAAAAGGCTGTTTCTTCGGCATTCGCGCTTTGTAAGGTGCGGATAACGGGCAGGGTCATCTTGCCTTCGCGGAAATCATCGCCAACCGATTTGCCGAGCGCGCTTTCCAATCCGCCGTAATCCAAGGCATCATCGACCAGTTGGAAGGCGAGGCCGAGTTTCAGGCCATAATCTCTTAAAGCATGGCGTTCTTTGTCAGGACGACCGGCAATGACGGGAGACACTTCGGTAGCCGCCGCAAAGAGGGCCGCTGTTTTGGCTTTAATGACCGACATATAGTCATCTTCGCTCATTTGCAGATTACGCAGGGCGGCGAGTTGTTGCACTTCCCCTTCGGCGATCACCGAGGACGCATTGGACAAGATACCCAAGGCCTGCATGGAATTTGTTTCGACCATTAGGTTGAACGCCCGGGCGAAGAGGAAATCCCCGACCAGAATAGAGGCACTATTGCCCCAAATCAGATTGGCTGGTTTTTTACCGCGCCGCAGGGCGCTTTCATCGACAACATCATCGTGAAGCAGGGTCGCGGAATGGATAAATTCCACAGCAGCGGCCAGTTTATGATGATTAATGCCTTCATAGCCGCATAATGCAGCCGTGGAGACCGTTAAAAGCGGCCGGAGACGTTTTCCACCAGCTCCGACAAGGTGCTGGGCCAAATTCGGGATCATACCGACCGGGCTTTGCATCCGTTCTAGGATAATAGCGTCAACGGCGGCCATATCCTCACGGGCTAAATGCCACAAAGTTTCCGCCGGAGTGGCGGCAGGCTGGCTTTTAGAGATTTTCGCGGGTGCATTCACGCCTAACGACCTTTTTCATTTGGACTTACATGTAGTCTGCGCTAGCGCTCTGAACAAGCGTTTTGATGACGCACATAACAGCTATGTGTTTATAACAGGACTCATTATGATTGCGATTATCAAAACACCGAACCCCGCCACGATTAGCTTTGCCGAAGCTGTTTTGAAAGAGGCAACAATCGACTGTTATGTGATGGATCAGAACATGTCGGTCTTGGAACCGGGTATTATGATTCCTAAACGGTTGATGGTTCTGGACGAAGATGAATTTGCTGCTCGGCGAGCGCTCACCCTCGCAGGGTTAGAGAAAGAATTGACCGACCCATAAGGTTCGATGGCTTTAGGCATTCACTGCCTTAAACCTTGCAAGAAATCCGCATTTCGCTAAACAGCGCCCCTATGACTGATAAGAAAAAACCTCTGTCCTTTCAGGGCCTCATTCTGACGTTGCAAAACTATTGGGCGGCGCAGGGCTGTGTGATTTTACAACCCTTTGATACAGAAGTCGGGGCAGGGACATTGCATCCCGCCACCGTTTTGCGGTCTTTGGGGCCGAAACCGTGGAATGTCGCCTATGTGCAGCCCTCCCGCCGTCCGGCGGACGGGCGCTACGGCAACAACCCCAATCGCCTGCAACATTATTATCAGTTTCAAGTGATTATGAAGCCGAACCCGAAAAACCTCCAAGATTTATATTTGGGGTCTTTGGATGCCATCGGCATTGACCGCGATTTACACGATATTCGCTTTGTCGAGGATGATTGGGAAAATCCGACTGTTGGTGCTTGGGGGCTAGGTTGGGAAGTCTGGTGTGACGGTATGGAAGTCAGCCAATATACCTATTTCCAACAAGTCGGCGGACTGGATGTGGATCTCGTCTCGGGTGAATTGACTTACGGTCTTGAGCGCCTCGCCATGTATGTGCAGGGCGTCGAAAATGTTTATGATCTCATCTTTACCGAAGCCAATGAAGCGAATGGTACGCCCGAAGTGCTTTACGGCGATGTGTTCCACCAGAATGAGGTGCAACAATCGACCTATAATTTCGAACATTCCAATACGGAAAATACACTCAAGAAATTTGAAATGGCCGAAGCAGAGTGTAAGGCGCTCTTAGCGTTAGAGCCGCCATTACCGCTTCCGGCTTATGAGCATGCCCTAAAAGCTTCGCATTTGTTTAATCTGCTCGACGCGCGTGGCGTCGTCTCGCCGACACAGCGGCAGGAATATATCAAGCGCGTCCGCGACCTCGCGAAAGGCTGCGCCGAGGCCCATGTGGAAAAAGAAAAGACAATTAAAGACAAGGCATGGGTGAATTAATCATGGCCGAATTTTTACTGGAAATATTGTCCGAAGAAATTCCGGCGCGGATGCAAGTGCGGGCCGGCACGGATTTGTCCAAGGCGCTGACAGAGGGACTTAATAAAGCGGGTCTGAGCGTGGAAGATGTGCAGGTCTTTACGGGGCCGCGGCGATTGACCTTTGCGGCTAACTTGCCGTCGCGTTCACCTGACGTTTCCGAAGAACGAAAAGGCCCTCGCGTCGGGTCGCCAGAAAAAGCCTTGACCGGATTTTTGCGCGGGGCGGGACTGTCCGATATTTCAGAAGCGCAAGTCCGAAGCGATCCCAAAAAAGGCGAATATTATGTGGCCGTAATGAACAGTGAAGGGCGCGACACGACGGATATTATTTCAGAGCTTGTCCCTGATGTGATGCAGAATTTCCCGTGGCCTAAATCAATGAAGTCGGGCGGTTCGACCTTCCGATGGGTACGCCCTCTGCAAAGCCTGCTTTGCTTGTTTGACGGCGAAGTCGTACCTTTTGAAGTCGGTGAGGTTAAAACCGGCGATATGACCAAAGGTCACAGAAGGCATGTTCAAGAATCATTTAAAATCAGCGGTTTAGACTCTTATGTTCAATCACTCGAAACAGACGGACGTGTTGTTCTTTCCCATGATAAGCGCAAGGAATTAATTATCGAACAGGCGCGAAAAGCTTGTGTGGATAAAGGGTTGGAACTCGTCGAAGATGAAGGCTTGCTCAATGAAGTGGCGGGATTGGTTGAATGGCCTGTCGTGATTTTGGGCGATATGGATCCGAGCTTTTTGGAGTTGCCGGGCGAGGTTATTCGCTTGTCCATGCGGACCCATCAAAAATATTTTGCCGTGCGCGACCCTAAGACTAATAAACTTGCACCGCATTTTATTGTGGTCGCAAACCAAGACGCACCGGATGGCGGCAAAGCCATTGCGGCGGGTAATAGCCGTGTCTTATCTGCGCGTTTGGCGGATGCGCAATTCTTTCAAAGCGAAGATGGGAAGCTGAAACTCGAAGACTATTACGACAAGCTCGACACTGTTGTATTCCATAAAAAGCTCGGCTCAATCAAAGCTAAGGCGGAACGGGTTGCGGTACTGGCGCGGGTACTCGCGCCGAAAGTAGGGGCAGACCCTGACGCTGCTGAGAAAGCGGCGAAGCTCGCCAAGTGTGATCTGGTCACCAATATGGTGATTGAGTTTACCTCACTCGAAGGCCAAATCGGCGCACAGATGTATCGACGTGAAGGCGGCGACGAAGATATCGCAAGGGCCATTGAAGATCATTATAAACCCAAAGGGCCGTCTGATGCCGTGCCGAGCAATCTCGTCGCCGTCGCTGTCGCCCTTGCGGATAAGCTCGACACACTCGTCGGCTTCTGGGCGATTGATGAAAAGCCCACAGGGAGTAAAGACCCGTTTGCGTTGCGACGGGCAGCTTTGGGTGTGGTACGGATTATTTTGGAGAATAACGTTCGGTTGAGCCTGCCGAGCTTATTCTTAGAATTATACAAAGAGGGATTAAGTAAAAGCATCCAAGGGTTTCAACTATTCCTTGAGGGATTTGAAGACTTATCTAGAGGATATGAAGAACAAACAGGACAGCATTTGATAGATGAATTAGGTTCGGCATATTTAGCTTTTTTCTACCAAAAAAACTTCAACACGAAGTATTTCAATAAAAACTTCTTACTCCTTAATTGTAATCCAGAAAAAAATGAAAAATGCGAAGATGCTTATCCTAACTCAGAGTATTTTTCTGCTGTCACAAAATTAAGTGCAGTGTTTTCATTAATTGAACATTGGGCAGATAATCTGTGTTTGGATGATAGAACTAAAGACGGAAGGGAGCTTGCGAATAATACTGCATCCGCTTTTTCTGATGATTTAATTCAGTTCATCGCTGAACGTCTAAAAGTCTATCTCCGCGATAAGGGAATCCGCCATGACATCATCGATGCGGTCTTTGCCAATGGCGAAGACGACCTTGTTGCTATCGTCAATCGTGTCACTGCGCTCCAGTCTTTTCTTTCGACGGATGAGGGTGAAAACCTCCTCGCAGGCTATAAACGCGCGGCGAATATTTTGAAGGCGGAAGCCAAAAAAGGCGACTTACCCAAAGGGTCGCCGAATCGTCCTCAAGATGCTGATGGTGCTGCGCTATATGATGCTTTGCAGTCGTCTTCGAAATCCATCACCGCCGCGCTCGAAAACGAAGATTTTGAGAAAGCCATGTTCGCACTCGCAGAATTGCGCGCGCCCATTGATGCTTTTTTCACCAATGTCCAAGTTATTTCCGATGACAGCGATGTCAAAGAAAACAATCTTTTACTCTTGATGCTTATTCGTGATACCTCGCGTCAGATTGCCGATTTTGAGGCGATACAGGGATAAGTAATTTCTATTTTCCATTCGTCCCGATGAAGATCGGGATTCATCATCGAATTAACTGTTTGATGACAGATTGGGAGATGGGCCCCGGCTTTCGCCGGGGTGAACGGAGTTTAAATACCGATGACACAATGGGTCTATAATTTTGGGGGCGGGTCTGCCGAAGGCGACACTTCCATGAAAAACCTCTTAGGGGGAAAGGGCGCCAACCTCGCTGAAATGGCTTCGCTTGGCCTGCCTGTGCCGCCCGGTTTTACCCTCACGACTGACGTTTGCACCTATTATTACGATCATGGCGAGCAATATCCCGACGACATGAATGATCAAATCGCCCACGGTTTGAAACATATTGAAAAGCTGACAGGCAAAACATTCGGCGACAGCACCAACCCCTTACTCGTTTCGGTTCGGTCCGGCGCGCGCGCCTCTATGCCCGGCATGATGGATACAGTTCTGAATTTAGGCTTGAATGATGAAACCGTTGAAGGGCTCGCCAAATTATCTGGTGACAGACGGTTTGCACTCGATAGCTATCGTCGCTTCATCACCATGTATTCAGACGTAGTTTTAGGCGTCCACCATCACACATACGAGGATATTTTAGAACGTCATAAAGACGACCAAGGCTATATGCTCGATACAGAGATGATGTCCGATGATTGGGACACTGTTATCAAAGAGTTTAAAGCCGCCACCCATCGTGCTTTGGGCCGTGATTTTCCACAAGACCCGCTCGAACAATTACAAGGCGCAGTGGATGCCGTCTTCGGATCATGGATGAATGAACGGGCGATTGTCTATCGCCGCCTGAATGACATTCCCGCGGCATGGGGGACTGCGGTTAATGTGCAAGCCATGGTATTTGGGAATATGGGTGAAACTTCGGCCACGGGCGTGGCCTTCACCCGCGACCCGTCAACGGGCGATAACCGCTATTATGGCGAGTTTCTGATCAATGCTCAGGGCGAAGATGTGGTGGCGGGTATCCGAACGCCGCAAACTCTGACGAAAACCGCCCGCGAAGAGATGGGCGATGACGCCCCGAGCATGGAAGAAGCCTTACCTGAGGTGTATGGTCAACTCGCGGAAACTTTTGAAACTCTCGAAGCACATTACCGCGATATGCAGGATATTGAGTTCACCGTAGAGCAGGGCAAGCTCTGGATGCTGCAAACCCGCACAGGGAAACGCACAGCCAAGGCCGCGTTGAAAATCGCTGTCGATATGGCCGAAGCGGGACAAATTACCCAAGACGAAGCCCTCTTGCGGATTGAGCCGATGAGCCTTGATCAACTCCTCCATCCGACATTAAACCCGGACGCCCCACGAGATTTGGTGGCCATCGGGCTGCCGGCTTCTCCGGGTGCAGCGATTGGTGAAGTCGTCTTTACCTCGGATGAGGCGGAGACCTTGGCAAAAGCCGGACACAAAGTAATTTTGGTGCGGGTCGAAACTTCGCCCGAGGATATTCACGGCATGCACGCCGCCGAAGCGATTGTTACGGCACGCGGTGGCATGACCTCCCACGCCGCCGTTGTGGCACGGGGCATGGGGACGCCTTGCGTGTCCGGTGCAGGTGATATTCGGATTGACGCACAGGCACAGTCTTTTTCAGTCGCCGGACGGGTGATTAAAAAAGGCGAGATTGTCACCGTTGACGGGGCGACCGGGCAAGTCTTTGCCGGGGCCGTCGAAATGCAACAACCGGAACTTTCAGGCGATTTTGCCAAAGTGATGAAATGGGCGGACGACGCCCGCACTTTGGGCGTTCGCACCAATGCTGAAACACCTCTTGATGTTCAAACGGCCCGTGATTTTGGTGCGGAAGGTATCGGCTTGTGCCGCACCGAACATATGTTCTTCGAGGCTGACCGCTTAGGATATTTCCGCGAAATGATTCTGGCGCAGGATAAGGAGGGGCGCGAAGCCGCTTTGGCAAAAATCCTGCCTGTTCAGCGCGAAGATTTCGCCGCGATTTTCCGCATTATGGAGGATTTGCCCTGTACAATTCGTCTGCTTGACCCACCGCTTCATGAATTTCTGCCTCATACAGAAGCTGATATTGCTTCGGTCGCGGAGACGATTGGCGTTCCGGCTAAGGAGTTAATGGCGCGGGCGCGAGAATTAGCCGAGTCGAACCCGATGCTGGGTCATAGAGGTTGCCGACTGGGAATTTCTTATCCTGAGATTTACGAGATGCAAGCGCGTGCGATTTTCGAAGCGCAAAAATCTGTATCTGATGAAAAGGGTATCACCCCTGTCGCAGAAATTATGATTCCGCTGGTCAGTTCCGCCAAGGAGTTAGACATTCTTAAGCAAAAAATCGAGGCCGTGGCCAAAGATGTCGGAGCATTGGATTATACAATCGGCACTATGATTGAATTACCGCGCGCGGCTTTGCGGGCGGCCGATATTGCCGAATACGCGCAATTCTTCTCCTTTGGGACGAATGACCTGACTCAAACCACCTTTGGTTTGTCTCGCGATGATGCGGGACGATTCTTGCCGGATTATGTCGCACAGGGCATAATGGAAAAAGATCCTTTCGTCACATTGGACCAAGAGGGCGTCGGTGATTTGATTGCAATCGCGACAGAGCGCGGTCGTCAAACGCGACCTGATATAAAGCTCGGCATATGCGGTGAACATGGCGGGGATCCGGCTTCTGTCGAATTTTGCCATAGAACGGGCCTGAACTACGTCTCCTGCTCGCCCTACCGTGTGCCGATTGCTAAATTGGCTGCTGCGCAAGCTGCAATCAAAGGGAAGTAAGACGGCAAGTCGTTTGGCAGAGTGTATAATTTGCCGTCGGTCAGGGTGGCTGATGGCGCGCCATCAGGATTGGCTGCTCCTTCCTTACCGATTGGTATAGTTAAATAGCAGGTATTGGTTTGCATTATTGGCTTAAATTTGCCAAATTTTGTGGAGATAAACGTTATTGATGTGGAGCCAGTAAACCCAATGCCAAAATTTTTGACCAAAGCCATGCTCCTCGGACTGTCGGCCTCTGTTCTTTGCGTGTCCACGACGACATTTGCGGGTGAAAAAAATAAAGCGGTTCCCGCTGATAAATTCGATTTGAGCCATTGGTATATCACCCTGCCTTTGGATAAAAATAAAGACAAAAAGGTCGACACAATTTCGGTCAAAAAACTTCAGACCTATTCCCACCCTGATTTTTTCTATTTGAACGAAAATGATGAGATGGTGTTTGCAAGTCCAAACAAAGCACTGTCGACGAAGAACTCTAGTAATACGCGCTCAGAGCTCCGCTACATGCTATTGGGCAGCAAAAAAGGGAAGACGAGTGGGGCTCCTAATAATTTTGTTGTCGCCGCGCATACCCACGCCGATAAATTCGGTTCTAAAGGGGGTAAGATGGAAGCGACACTGCGCGTCGATCATGTCGCCGTGAATGCAGAAAATCCTGATAAAAAGCCTGCTTATTCCGCTGTTGTTGGACAAATCCATGGCGTGAAATATGACGATAATAGTCAAGGTTTCGGTTACGGAAATGAACCGCTGAAAATATATTACAAGAAGTTCCCAAATCATAAAACAGGATCCGTTTTCTGGAACTATGAGCGGAACCTGCCTAAGGATGACCCAAACCGCACGGATATTGCCTATCCCGTTTGGGGCAATACGTGGGAAAACCCTGAAGATCCGGGTGAGGCCGGTATCGCTCTGGGTGAAGAGTTTAGCTACACCGTGAACGTCCACGGAAATATCATGTATTTGACGTTTGAAAGTCCAAATAAGGAAACTGTGACTTACAAGAAAAGCTTGCTCAATAATATTGATGCTTATGGCAAACGAGACCTGCTGGATAATAAATTTAGCTATTATGGTGATGCCATGTATTTCAAGGCTGGTATCTATAATCAGTGTACGGCCAAATCCAAAAAGAGCGGTTTCTGGTATGCGAATTGCGCGGGTACGGGTGATTGGGAAACGGATAAAGCTAATGGCGATTACGCGCAGGCGACCTTTAGTCGTTTAGTTGTCGGCCCTTCAACGCCTCCTGAATAAAGTCCTCAAAACGGAACCCTAAAGAATTAGTCGAAAGAGCCTTGTCCTTTCTGCCCTCTCTGCCTAGCAATGAGAGGGAAAGGACATGTCTATGTTGCGTCTTTACTCTCTTTTATTCCCTTTAACGGCTCTCTTATTTTGGGGGTGTCAGCCCTCGACAAGCGCGCCGCAGACGGAAATAGACCGACTCGCCGCGATTGCGCAAAATGTTGAAATCATTCGGGACGATTACGGCGTGCCGCATATTTATGGTGGGACAGACGCCGAAGCGGTTTTCGGCCTCCTCTACGCACAAGCCGAAGATGATTTCCCGCGCATAGAACGCAACTATATCTGGGCCACCGGACGGTTGGCCGAAATAGAAGGCGAAGACGCGCTTTACAGTGATTTGCGCGCCCGTCTTTATATGACAATGGATGAGGCCAAAGCCGCCTATGAAGGGGCTCCCGCAGAGGTGAAAGCCCTATGTCAGGCTTTTGCAGATGGGCTTAATTATTATCTTGAGACCCATCCGGAGGTTAAACCCCAACTCATAACGCGGTTTGAACCATGGATGCCGATGTTCTTCTCCGAAGGCTCGATTGGCGGCGATATTGAACAAATTCCTCTGCGTGGGATAAAAGCTTTCTATAGTGAGGGTGAGCCGAAAGACGCTCCTCAAGAGGGCCCAACACGCGCTGTAGATTATTCTGAACCTGCCGGGTCCAACGGCTTTGCCATTTCTGGTGACCTAACCCGTTCAGGTGACGCCATGTTGCTGATTAACCCGCATACATCCTTCTATTTTCGTGGCGAAGTTCATGTTGTTTCAGAAGAAGGCTTAAATGCTTATGGAGCCGTCACATGGGGGCAATATTTTGTCTATCAGGGTTTTTCGGAGAAAAATGGATGGATGCACACCTCGACCTATGTCGATTTCATTGATGAGTTCGAACAGGAAATTTTCGAGAATGACGGCCGACTTTGGTATCGTTACGGTGATGAGGCGCGCCCCGTTCAAGTTTCCAGTGTCACACTTAATTACAAAACTGATACAGGGATGAAGGCAAAGACGTTCCCCATGTATCATACTCATCATGGCCCCGTGACACATATGGAAAACGGCAAATGGATTGTAACCAAAATTAATTGGGATCCTGTCAACGCGCTCAAGCAATCCTTCCTACGGACGAAAACGAGCGGTCATGATGCGTTCAATGAGATGATGGATATTCGGACAAATTCTTCCAACAATACTGTCTATGCCGATCAAGAGGGTAATATTGCCTATTATCACGGTAATTTCATTCCAAAGCGTGATCCGCAATTTGACTATTCGAAGCCCGTTGATGGGGCGGACCCCCGCACAGATTGGCAAGGGACACATCCCGTGAATGAAGCGATTACCGTTTTAAACCCACTCAATGGGTGGATACAGAATGCCAATTCGACGCCTTTCACCTCTGCCGGAGCCTATAGTCCGAAGCGTGAAGATTACCCCGCTTATATGGCACCTGATAAAGAAAATACGCGCGGCATTCATGCGGTCAGAGTGTTGGAAAAGGCTAAGGACGTGACCTTAGACAGCTTGATTGAAATGGCGCATTCACCCGATCTTCCGGCCTTTGAGTTGATGATACCCAGTTTGGTGGAGGCTTATAATGCGTCCAATAAAAATCCGGACTATGCCGAAGCTATGGCTGTTTTGGCGAAGTGGGATCACAAGGTTGCGGGCGAGTCCGTCGCCCTGTCTTTGGCTCACTTTTATGGCATGGAAGTCTTACGTTCAGATTATCGCCGTCAGGGAGCCTCGCGCTACGAAACCTATCAATATTTTGCTAATCAAGCCTCGGATGTGCAGCAGTTGAGCGCTTTCGCAAACGCTTTCGAAAAACTGGAAGAAGACTTCGGTACATGGAAGACGCCATGGACAGAGATCAATCGGTTTCAGCGTCTCTCCGGTGAGATTGACGCGCAGTTTAATGATGACGAGCCTAGCTATGGTGTGCCCATGGCGTCCGGCCGTTGGGGGGCTTTGGCAGCCTATGGAGCAAGAGCGACGCCCGACACAAACCGGATTTATGGCTATCGGGGCAATAGCTTTGTCGCCGTCGTCGAATTTGGCGATAAGGTGAAAGCCAAAAGCCTGTTGGCAGGCGGGCAAAGTAACAATCCTGACTCGCCACATTTTGATGACCAGATAGAGCTTTATATCAATCGGGATTTCAAGGATGTGGCCTATTACCGCAAGGATGTAGAAGCGCGTGCGAAAAGCGTTTATCGACCCGGAGAGTAATCCGATTCCGATGAAATGAGTGCTGTTATGAGCCGTCAATTCGCAAAATATTTGACCCGATTGCATAAATGGGCGGGGCTCATTCTTTCTGTACAAATTTTGTTTTGGTTCAGCTCGGGTCTGTTTTTTACACTCTTTCCGATTGATCAGGTGAGAGGGCGGCACCTTGTGGAAATGCCAAGCTACTCCCTCACTGATCAAAGCCTTATCCCGATTGAAATTGCGATGACGGCTTATGAAGGCCGCTTAACGGGGGCGAAACTTATCAGCGTTGCGGGTCGCCCTGCCTATGTTTTGCTAGGCGATAAAGGCTCACACTTATTGGACGCTCGTACAGGAACGGCTTGGGCGGCCTTGGCGGAACAGGATATTCGCAAGATTGCAGCGCTCAGCTATAAAGGCGAAGGCGTTGTCGTCTCTGTCGAAAAATTGGAAACGGCGCCCCGCGAATATGGCGGTGCTTTGCCGATCTGGCAGGTGAAATTTGAAGATAAAGCCAAAACGCGGCTGTATCTTGATCCGCAAACGGCAGAGGTGAAAGCCACACGCACACGACTTTGGCGAGTTTTTGACGTGATGTGGCGTTTGCATATTATGGACATTACAGGCGAGGATAATTTTAGTTCGTGGTGGCTCAGACTTGCCGCCGCTTGCGGATTTTTGTTCGCCCTGAGCGGTATAGGTTTGCTCTGGCACAGAATTGTGATGCGACCCCGCCCGAAAAAACGCCTAAGGAAAAAGAAACTAAGAGCATAGACGCCGGTCATCAGGCCGTCAGATGTTACCTTTGCTCTAAACTGTTTGGGTAAACTCTATGCAATCACTTTACTGGGTTCTGACGTGGGCGTGTCACAGGCGGTGCAAACATTGTTATGATGACCGGTTCCGCCCTTATGTGCGCGATGCGCTGTCCGAAGTGGTCGGTGAAGGTCAGGCGGCCTATCAAAGGATTATTGATAACCTCCCTGATGATCTCAGTTGGATAGACCCGAATGAACCCGAAAAGGGTCGGCAGAGAACGCTTTTGATCTTGGCGGGTGGAGAGTTGTTGATTGACGGCGTGCGCGAAGAATTATTTTATCCCGTTCTTGATGCCCTGAAAGCAAAATATGGCGCTGCGATGCCAAAGCTCTCAATTCAGACGACAGGGGATGTTCTCACAGATCCTATTCTGGATGAAATATTGGCGCGCGGTATCAGCTCCATCGCAATCGCCTCCATTGATGATTACCATGTCGGGATGAAGGGTGAGAAGAAATTCAAATTTATGGAAGACATCCGCATGCGTATGGCGGCTCGTGGAGTGATAGAAGTGTCCTTAGGTGGTGAAAAAGATGAACGTCTGAAAATGCCTGAAAAATCTGAAGTGATTGATGAAAACGCTCCCACCTTCTTATTTTTCGGTGCGCAACCGGATTTGTGGATTGGCGAATTATGGCCGCGAGGCCGCGCCTTTGCGAATGGTTTATCGGACGCGGCGTATGAGACAAATTTCTGTGCAAGGTGGTCAGGCGGTTTGAACTTTCTGAAAATTGGCGAAGCGGGAAGCGAAGTCTCGATTGAACCTAATGGCAATGTCTTTCCCTGTTGTCTTAAAACGAAAGTCCCGATTGGGAATCTGACCGAAGAAACTTTGGCGGAGATGTTTGACAGCGTGGCCCAAATTCCCGCGATACAAGCGCTTAATCGTGGGGAACCAGAAATGATGGGCGTTGATCAAGGGTGGGATACGGATACCTTTCGTAAGAAATCAGCTGTCACGGACGGTAAAGGGCGCGTTGTTGAGAATAAATGTCTCGGATGCGATGCTTTTTTCGAAGAGCATTTGGGCCAGACTTTACGGGATTTACGACAAGCCCGTGTGAGCAAAAAAATTAGTAAGTAAAGCGCCACCCATCACCGCTTGAATTGCTGCATTAACATTTCCTCTTACGTTTTCTCACGCGCGATATAATTATCAACGATGTCCTCTAAGACAGTCATGGGGACGCTTCCGCCCAGAACAATGGTGTCGTTAAACCGACGGAAATTGTAATTATCCCCCAAAGCTGTTTGGGCCTTTTGGCGGAGTTGATTGATTTTCGTATGTCCGACCTTGTAGCCCAAAGCCTGCCCCGGCCAGGCACAATAGCGGTCAATTTCACCACGCACTTCTTCGGGATTGGAGCCATTATTCGTGACAAACCACTCAATCGCTTGTTCGCGTGTCCAGCGTTTGGCGTGAAGTCCGCTATCCACGACCAGACGACAGGCGCGGAAGGCGAGGGATTGTAGATACCCCAAGCGACCAGCGGGGAAATCATCATAAACGCCTAATTCATCTGCAATTTGCTGCGCGTAGAGCGCCCAACCTTCGGAATAGGCATTAAAGGCCAAAAGCGAGCGGATGAGTGGTTGTTTAAACGTGTATTCACCCTGCCAGACATGGCCGGGTATGGCTTCGTGATAGGTCAAATCTGCCAAACCCAATTTGTTATGCAGGTCAGTTGAGCGAAGATTAATCCAGAAATGGCCGGGCTTCGTCCCGTCGATGGAACCGGCCCCACCATAAGCGCCGGGCGCACCGGCTTCAACTTCGGGCGAAATGCGGGTGACCTCTAAAAACCCGGGCACCAAAGTTTCAAAGGCTTGCGGCATACGTCCGCGAATGTCCTCAACGGCGTCTTCAATAAAGGCCATGATTTCAGCGCGGCCTTTATCGCCTTTCGCAAAGGCATAACGGGGGTCTTTGGCCAAAGCCGTCATACGCGCCCCGACCGTGCCTTGCGTATAGCCAAGAGACTGTAAAATCGGCTCCATTTCCGCCTGTAAAGCGGCTAATTCATCCAGTCCCATTTGATGCACCTCTTCGGGGCTCATGCGTGTGGTTGTACTGGCGCGGATGGTCCAATCATAATAGGCATCCCCGTCAGGTTTCGCCCATATGCCCGCATCACTATTGGCGCGCGGCACAAGGGTTTCGAGAGCGGTGATTTGACGTTTTAGGGCCGGGACAACTTTATCTTTTGTCAGGGTGAGGGCGCGTGTTCCAAAATCGGACCCATACTCTGCGGCACGGCTCTCCACCGATGTTACCAAGCCCCATGTCGCCGGATCACGGGCCAATGTTGTGCGCAATTGATTGAGAGATTTTTCCATCAGGAAATCGGGTAAGATAACGCCTTTTTCAGCATAGATATTGGTGCGTTCCGTTTCGCCGTCTAACTGCCCGGCATAGGCTTCGATACGGGAAAGGTAATCTTCGGCATCCTCGGCGCTTTTAATCGCATGGGAAGAGTCAAGGAAGCTGGGGATTTCGACAAAGGCTCCGACATTTTGCGCCACAGCATAGGGCGTGTTTCGATAAGACCAATTCGAGTTCAGCAAAGCGACATCGCCATAAGGCAGATCAAACCCTTCTACGGCACGTTCAAAAACGGTTTTGACGACATTGACATTCAACGCGGTATCAGCGTCCAAGCGCGATGTGTCGATGGACTGCAATTCGGCCGTCATCGCCCGCACATCCGTTTCAATCGCGGCTTGCCCCGCAGCTGACCGATCTTCTAATTTGGATTTCAAAGAAGCGAGCTCTTCAACATCAATTCCGTAAGCCGAGGCCGTTTCAGGGTAAGCCTTAAGCATCATATCCTTGGCTTTATCCATCACGCTTTGCGCATCCGCTGCCACGTCAGCAGCAGGCTTTGCGTTATTGCAAGCGGAGAGAGGCAAAGCCGTGGCCGCCAAAGCCGCAGAGGATGTATATAAAAGCGCGCGACGAGAGATGGTCATAAAGAAATCCTGATCCGTAATTCAAAACATGTGCCAGCGCATATAAGACCACGGGCTAATCCCTTTGACAATGGCTTGGCTATTAACCTCAGGACTGTTAACCAAGACATGAAAGGCGTTTTCACTACCTGTTTTTAGGGGTTGTCATTGGAAATTTAGCTCGTAGACATAGTAGCACAACATCATATGATATTGCGACCCACATGAGTTGCGCCATAATGTCTATTATCAACCCATTCGATTCGGTCTGTTAATTTGAATTCCACGGCTTCTAATTTGAAAAAGAAACTGACGTTTCGTTATGTGATTGCTTTGTCTTTGATTGCATTGACTTTAATCACGTCTCACGCCTTATTTTCTTGGCAGGTCTCATTGCAAAAACAGGATGCCTATCTGATCAATATCAGCGGCATGCAGCGTATGCTGTCCCAAAGGTCGGCGCTCATGGCGCGCGAAATTTATCATGCTGAAAGCGAGGTCGAAGCGGATGAATATTATGCGAAATTGCAAGCCGTCACATCCCGTATGGAGAGCAATCATCGCGAATTGATATCGGGAGCGTTATCGACAGGGGGGCGCTATAAGTTATCGCCGGAACTCTCGTCCCTTTATTATGGTGATTTGGCTGTCGACCAGCAGGTGCAAGACTATGTCGCTTTGTGCCGCGACCTGATGGCGCTTTATCAATCTGCCGGATTAGAAGGCGTCAAGCAGGATGATGTTCATAATAAAATCGTCACGATTGCCAGAAACGGGTTTTTGGATAATTTGAATACGGCTGTTTTTCAATATGAAAAAGAGGCTAAGGCTAAAGTCGATTTTGTGAGTGTGAGCGCCAAGGTACTTTTGGCTCTGGGCCTTTGTCTTCTTCTACTGGAAGCGTTTTTGATTTTCAGGCCGATTGTCAGGCGGGTCAGTGATAATGTGGACGCTCTGGAAGTCTCTAATGCAGAATTGACGGAATTTTCTTATCGTATCTCCCATGATCTGCGCGCGCCTATCGTCTCTTCATTGGGTCTGGTAAAGGTGGCCAAGAGCAGTGTTGAGGCAGAGAAAACAAACATCGCGCTCAGTGCGCTCGACCATATTCAAACCTCGATGAGCCGATTAGAATTCTTAATCGACGATATTATCAATCTCACAAAAATGAAGCTGACCAAGGTTGAAGCTGAGGCCGTCGATCTTGGAAAGGTTATCAAGAGCGCTGTTGAGACTATTTCGCATATGGACGATTTTGAACGGCTCACTGTCTCTGTTGAGAATGATGTGAGTGGTAGAATTTTGACCAAGCGACTTTATTTGGAGCAAAGCCTTCAAAACCTTCTCTCTAATGCGGTAAAATACTATGACAAAACCGTGGCGGAACCATCCGTCACAATCCAAGCCTCTTTGGCTGGTGGGGACTGCGTTATCACCGTTGCGGATAATGGGATTGGTTTCCCCGAAGACTTCAGAGATGAGATATTCGGGATGTTCAAACGTTTTCATCCCAAAGCCTCTTTCGGCAGTGGTTTGGGATTATATCTGGTCGCGCAAAATCTTAACAGTTTAGATGGAACTGCGGTTTATAATCCCCTTTCGAAAGGCTCGCAATTTACTTTGCGCTTCCCCGTCACGCGTGTTCAGGACACATCATAATGAAACGAATTTTGTTGATTGAAGATAATGAGGCTGACCAGTTTTTAGGCCAACATGTCATTCAAGCAACACGACCCGGACTAGAAGTCCAAATTGCTTCTGATGGGGTAGAGGCGCTTGAAATTTTATCCAAGATGGAAAGTGAGCCTGATGTCATCCTCTTGGACATTAATATGCCGCGCATGGACGGCCATGAATTTTTGAAAGTTTTCACTAATGATAATGATCGGGAAATTCCGGTTGTGGTCATGCTCACATCCTCTGATCAGACATTGGATAAAGATCGCAGCATGGCTTATAAATGTGTCAAAGACTATTTGCTCAAGCCTGTCAGCGAAGAGGATATTGTGGCCTTGGAAGCGCTTGTTACCAGTGTTTAAAATGACATTGCTGAGGATGTCTTGCCGTATTTTGAACGGCGTTTAGGCACTCTTCAAATCGCTTTTCAAGTTTTCAGTTTTTGCAGATGCGGCCAATCTTAATGTTTCGTCAACTCTTTCTTAACTCTTTGTTATTGTGTGTTAATTTATGGTTACCCACAGAGCTATCCACAGTGTGGAAAACGCGAAATATGGCTAATAATTCCCTAAATTGGCATTGTTTCCCATGAAATCCCATGGTATCCCAAAATCGAGCGTATCGGGCGTTCATCTGAGGGAATATCAATGTTTTTGTCGAGCGTGACAAATAAGGTGGATGCGAAAGGTAGGGTTTCCGTGCCGGCTGATTTCCGTGCTGTCGTCGCCGGTAGCGGTTTCGACGGCATTGTCGTTTGGCCAAGCTTTGACGGTCAATATCTCGAAGGTGGCGGTATGGCGTTGATGGAGGAATATCAGCGTTCATTAGACAGTCTCGATTATTATGACGAAGGCCGTATCGCGATGCAGCGTGCTATTTTCGCGGCCAGCCGCCCTTTGCAATTCGATACGGGCGGACGGATTTCTTTACCGAAAGACCTACACGATTATGCCGGCTTGAATGGGCATGTGACCTTTGTCGGCCTTGGGCGGCGTTTTGAGATTTGGTCACCCGCAGCTCACGAAGAAAAAGCCGAGCAGATGCGCAAATTGGCAAGAGAGCATCGTCACCGTCTGCGGCCTGCCGCAAAAGAGCCGGGGAATGCGTCATGAAGCATTACCCCGTTATGTTACCCGAGGTTCTCGACGCTTTGAATGTCAAAGCGGGCGAAACCTATATTGACGGTACATTCGGTAATGGTGGTTATAGCGAAGCTTTCCTGAAAGCAGGAGAGTGTCAGGTTATCGGTTTGGATAGAGACCCGAATGTGACGCCCCGTGCTGACGCCTTATCCGCACTTTACAATGGCCGCTTCCGGTTGATCGAAACTGCCTTTTCACGTTTGGATGAATTAGGGCTCGATCCGGTCGAGGCAATCATTCTGGATATCGGTGTTTCATCTATGCAGTTGGATGAGGGAGAGCGCGGATTTTCCTTCATGCGCGACGGACCTTTGGATATGCGCATGAGCCAATCAGGCCCGAGCGCAGCCGATGCAGTACAATATCTGTCTCAATCAGAATTAGAGCAAATTTTTCGGGTTTATGGCGAAGAAGCCCGAGCGCGCTATGCGGCAAAAATGATTGTTCAGGCGAGGGAAGAAAATCACTTAACACAAACCGCGCAATTGGCGGAGCTCTTAGAAAAGGCTTTGGGCCGCCGGGGTAAAACCCATCCGGCCACGAAAGTCTTTCAAGCGCTCCGCATCTATATAAATGATGAATTGGGCGAGCTTTACCGCGCGTTAATGGCGTCTGAGCACCAATTAGCTGTCGGTGGGCGATTGATCATTGTAACATTTCACTCTTTGGAAGACCGGATTGTGAAATCTTTCTTCCGCGACAGGGCAGGTGAGGTCGAAGGCGGTTCGCGCTATGCCCCTGCCATTGAGAGGGCAGGGCCTGAGCCCAGTTTCTCACTGCCCAAGCGCTCCGTGACAAAGCCATCAAAAAAAGAAATTTCTGAAAATCCGCGTTCACGTTCTGCGAAAATGCGAGTCGCTATTCGCACGCAAGCCCCCGCATGGTCGGGCGGTTATGAACCGGCCTTCCGCGTGCCTAGCCTCATGGATTTGGAGGCGCGATTATGAGCCGTTACGCCCATGACCCTTCCGCCTCCAAACACCTTACGGGTTTTATCCTCTTCGTCATCGGAGTCGCTCTGACTGTGGGCTTGTTTTACGTCAAGACGCGGGCGCAAAGTGCTCAACAGCATGTCGAAATGATCGAAAATTCGATAGAAAAAGAAAAGGCGGCCATTGCTGTCTTGAGGGCCGAAATTGCCTATCGCCAAAGCCCTGAACGCTTGGCGGCGCTTTCAAGGCAGCAATTAGGTCTGGGGCCCATCAAAACCGAGGCGACGGTAAAGTCGGAGGACATTCCGAAGCTCATTCCTTTGCGAGATAAGCCTGCCAGTGAGGGAGGTGTGCGCGATGAGTAGTTATTCATCTCTCCAGCGTCACACCATGGAAGTGGAGGACGACGAATTTATCGCCGTCTCCGAAGGGCGTATCCGTATTCGTATCGGCTTGGTGGCTTATCTTCTTGTTCTATGTCTTGTAATTGTGCGCTTGGCCGAGATTTCTTTATTCGCGCCGGAATATCGTTCGGAAAACACGCCTGAAACAGTGACGGCCTTCCGCGCTGATATTGTCGATCGACAAGGGGAGTTGTTGGCGACGACTTTAAAAACTTATTCGCTGTTTGCGGAACCCAAGCGAGTTTGGAACCCGGAAGAAACGGCTATTCGTCTCAGCAATATTCGTCCTCATTTGGATATTGATGAGTTGCAGGACAAACTCAGCCGTGATGATTTGCACTTTGTCTGGTTGGAGCGCGGCTTGACGCCTGCCGAAAAGCAATCTGTGTTTGAGTTGGGTTTGCCTGGCTTGAAGTTTAAAATGGAATCCAAACGGGTCTATCCCCGCCGGGAATTAGGTGCGCATTTTGTTGGTTTTACCAATGTGGATTTGGAAGGCTCAGGTGGTGTCGAACGCGCCTTGAATGACCGATTAAAACAAGAGGGAGCCCCACCCGTCGCCTTGTCTTTGGATATGCGCGTGCAATATGCTGTCACGGAAGTTTTGGATGCGAGTATCCAGCATTTCGATGCTTTATCAGGTGCCGCCACCGTTCTCGATATGAAAACCGGAGAGATTATTTCTCTAGTGTCCTTACCGTCTTTTGATCCGAATGTACCTGGCACAATCACGCCCGAAACCGGCTATAATCATGCCTCAATGTCCACTTATGATTTGGGCTCCGTCTTCAAACCTCTGACCATGGCTATGGCATTAGAAGACGGCGTCGTTAATCATGAGGAGTTGTTTCAAGTGCAAAAGCCCTATCGTGTTTTGGATAAATGGATCCGCGATGACCATCCATCCGCGGTGCCGTTAAATATTCGCGGTGTATTAGCGGAAAGCTCTAATCGCGGGACTGCGATGATTGCCCAACGTATCGGGAAAGAAAGACAGCAATATCATCTGCGAAATCTCGGTTTAATGGATCGTGTGCCGATGGAGTTGGCAGAAAGTGCCAAGCCACAAATTCAAGAGTTTTGGGGCGAAATGGCCACTGTGACAGTATCTTACGGCCATGGCATCTCTGTCACGCCGTTGGCTCTGGCGGTGGCCACCGGAGCGATGCTGAATGATGGGATTTATGTTCGCCCGACAGTATTAAAGCGAAGTGCCGCCAATGAGGAACTCACTCATCGTGTGTTTTCAGAAAAGGTCTCTGATGATTTGCGCCATATGATGCGCGCCGTTGTGACAGAAGGCACAGGCGGAAAAGCTGATGTGCCGGGCTATGGCGTGATGGGTAAAACAGGTACGGCTGAAAAGCCCGCTTTAGGCGGATATGATCAAAAACGTCTGGTCACTAGTTTTGTGGCGGCTTTCCCACATTCTGACCCGCGTTATGTGCTGACGGTCACCTTTGATGAACCTAAGGGCCTGCCTGAAACTTATGGCTATGCGACAGCGGGCTGGAATGCGGCGCCGACAGCCGGTGAAATTATTGATCGTATTGGCCCCATGCTCCCTTATGCACGAGATATTCCCAAGGCCGCCTCTTTAAATGTGGACTCCATGGCAGAAGGTGTGACGCCATGAGTGAGGTTTATTCATCAAATAAAGATAAGGCTCTGATCACATCTCTTCAGGCGACAGGGCTGACATGTGACAGTCGGGCGGTGCAGCCGGGTATGATTTTCGCAGCTTTGCCCGGAACGGTGGCTGATGGTCGGGATTATATCCCTCAGGCAATTGAGAAGGGGGCCGTCGCCATTCTGTCGCTACCGGACACCGAGACAGGCGGCACAGCTTTAATTGCCGACGAAAACCCGCGTTTGCGTTATGCGCATTTGGCTCGTTCATTCTATCCGAAACAGCCGGAAACACTGGTCGCGATGACCGGGACGAATGGCAAAAGTTCGACTGTCGAATTCTTGCGCCAGATTTGGGCGTCAGCGGGTTATAAGGCTGCCTGTTTTGGTACTTTGGGAGTGATGTCTGATAAGGGCTACGCGCCAATGAGCCATACGACGCCCGATGCTGTTGCCCTTCATAAGACATTGCATGAACTTGCAGAGCAGGGCGTCACCCATGTGGCCATGGAAGCTTCCTCCCACGGATTAGTGCAATATCGTTTGGATGCGGTGGATGTGACAGCTTCGGGCTTTTCAAATCTCACCCAAGACCATTTTGATTATCACACAGATGAAAAAGATTATTTTGAAGCCAAAGCCCGTCTCTTTACGGAATTGACGCCTGAAAATGCGCCTGTTGTCTTAACGGTTGATGGTGAACATGGACGGGAATTGGTTAAACGCGCAAAGACGCGTGGACAGCCCGTCACACAGATTGGATGGGCCGGAGAAGATATTCGTATTGCGGAATTAATGCCGCATGCGGCTTCGCAGGATATGACTTTGGTTCTTGAGGGCAAACGACATAAAGTGAACCTCCCTCTCGCGGGAGAGTTTCAATCGCTAAATGCGGTTGCAGCCTTGGCTTTGGCGATGCAAACGGGCGTCAGTTTAGAGGCCGGATTAGAAGGGCTCGAAAGCCTGAGCGGCGTTGCAGGGCGTCTAGAACGCGCCGGGCAGACCTCAAAGGGTGCGCCTGTCTTTGTTGACTTTGCCCATACTGAAGACGGGCTCGAAAAACTTCTCCGATCTGTTCGTCCGCATACGCGTGGCGATATTGTTATTGTCTTTGGCTGTGGTGGTGATCGCGACCCCGATAAGCGACCTAAAATGGGGGCAGTCGCTGCCAAGCTCGCTGACCATGTTATAGTTACGGATGATAATCCACGCACCGAAAACGCCAGTGACATTCGCAAGGCTGTCATGCTGGGATGTCCTGAAGCGCAAAATATTGGCGATCGTGCGCAAGCTATCCGCACGGGCATCAATAAGCTCGGTGCCGATGATTGTTTGGTTATTGCCGGTAAAGGCCACGAGCAAGGACAAATTGTTGGAACAAAAGTCATTCCATTTTCAGATGTTGATGTCGCTCGTAAAATTCTGATCGAGGCGGCATCATGAGCCTCTGGACTTCACAGGATATAGCAAGCGCGACGGGCGGAAAGGCCAGTGCAGAATTTGCCGTACACAGCCTGTCAATTGATACGCGGTCTTTGCAAAAGGGAGCGCTTTTTGTCCCACTGAAAGACGCCCGTGATGGACATGATTTTATTGCCAATGCAATGGAGGCTGGAGCCTCCGGAACGCTGAGCGAACGGGATTTGGACGATGTCCCGCATGTGAAAGTAGACAGCAGTCTGGTGGCGCTTGAAAATCTGGCTAAGGCCGCAGCAAAACGCTCCTCGGCCCAACGTATTGCTGTGACTGGCAGTGTAGGGAAAACCAGTGTCAAAGATGCCTTGGCCGTTATGTTTTCCGCATTTGGTGATGTTCATTGGTCGCAGAAATCATTTAATAATCATTGGGGTGTCCCCCTGACATTGGCTTCTATGCCTAAAGCGTCTGATTTTGGCGTTTTCGAAATGGGGATGAATCACGCCGGCGAAATCTCAGCGCTCTCGCAATTAGTTGCGCCACATATTGGTTTGATTACGACGGTTGCCCCCGCGCATTTAGCGCATTTTGAAAATGTTGAAGCGATTGCTGATGCCAAGGGTGAAATCATTCATGGATTGAGTGCGGACGGCATTTTGATTTTAAACAGTGATAATGCCTACACGCCGCGTATTCGTGGGCAAGCCGGAGAGCGGCGCGTTCTTACTTTTGGTAAAGAAAAAGCCTCCGACGTTCATATTGAGGATGTAAAGGCAAGCGGCGACACGACACAAATTTCTCTGAATGTTGAGGGTGAAAACTTCACAATTCGTATCCCGATTGCGGGCGATCATTGGGCTTATAATGCGGCCGCTTGTATGGCGGTGGGATTGGCCGCAAGATTGGACCTTCGTAAAGCGGCAAAAGCCTTGGAACTCATCTCGGCCTCACAGGGGCGTGGTGATATTTCGTCGCTCACCATAGACGGCAAAAAGATTACTTTGGTTGATGAGAGCTATAATGCCAATCCCGCTTCAATGCGCGCGGCGCTGTCGGCTTTATCGAACAAAGACGGGCGACGTCTCGCCATTTTGGGCGATATGTATGAGCTGGGTGCGGACGAGCTACGCTTACATGCGGAATTGGCAAGCCCGATCGAGACGGCGGGTGTATCTCGCGTTATTGTCACGGGTGAATGTATGAGGGCATTACGCGGCGCTCTACCACGGGCTCTTCGCGGTGCTTGGGTGAGTGATGCAGATGAGGCTTATCAAGCGCTCTTATCTGAAATAGAGGACGGTGACATTGTCATGGTCAAAGGATCGAATGCCACGGGGCTCGGTCGCTTAACGCGCCGATTGAAGCAGGAGTTCGCAGATGTTTTATGAGTTATTCGGTCCAATGGCCGAAGATTTTCAGCTTTTCAATTTGTTTAATTACATCACCTTCCGAGTGGGCGGTGCTTTGATGACCTCTCTTTTGATTTTCTTCCTCTTTGGGGAGAAAATGATCAATGCGCTGCGCTCACGCCAAGGCAAAGGACAGCCAATTCGCGAAGATGGCCCCGAAAGTCATATTATCGCCAAGGCAGGAACACCGACCATGGGTGGTTTGATGATATTGCTGTCTGTCGTGATTTCGACATTGTTGTGGGGAGATTTGCGCAGCCCATTCCTCTGGACTGTCTTTTTCGTGACGGTTGGTTTTGGGGCTATTGGTTTTTATGATGATTATCTAAAAGTCTCCCGCCAATCTCATAAAGGATTTTCCGGTAAAATCCGTTTGGCTTTGGAGTTTTTAATTGCGGCCACTGCGGTGTGGTTTTTAACGACAATCTTCACGCCTGAAGGGGACTTTGCGACCGGATTGGCGATACCCTTATTAAAGAACTTCACAATAAATCTGGGCCTGTTCTTTATTCCTTTTGGATGTCTAGTGATTGTCGGGTCGGCCAATGCGGTGAACTTGACGGATGGTCTGGACGGATTGGCTATCGTTCCGGTCATGATTGCCTGTATGAGTTTGGCCTTTATCGCCTATTTGGTCGGGAATGCGATTTTCTCGGGTTATCTCGGTGTGCCACATGTGCCCGGCAGTGCGGAAATCACCATTTTCCTTGGCGCGATTATCGGCGCATCTCTCGGCTTCCTTTGGTATAATGCGCCACCCGCCATGGTGTTTATGGGGGATACAGGTTCATTGGCTCTGGGTGGCGCACTCGGCACGACAGCGGTCGCCATTAAGCATGAAATCGTTTTGGCCATAATTGGCGGGCTATTTGTTTTGGAGGCGGTCTCGGTCATTGTACAGGTCGCGAGCTTTAAACTCACCGGAAAACGCGTTTTCCGCATGGCACCAATCCACCACCATTTCGAGAAAAAAGGCTGGGCAGAGCCCACCATCGTAATCCGGTTCTGGATTATCGCTATTGTGCTTGCCCTTATCGGGCTTTCAACGCTGAAGTTACGTTAGGGGCCGATTGAGAAAACAATGATTAAAGCGGTTCAATATGCGGGTCAGACCCTCGCGGTTTTTGGCCTCGGCCGAAGCGGGATTACGGCTGCGCTCTCCCTACAGGCGGGCGGAGCAACGGTTCTCGCATGGGATGACCGTGAAGAAGCCCGTGACAGCGCCGCAGAGCAGGGCGTCACGATTTCTGATTTGCAAAAAGCAGATTGGAAGACGATTGATGCACTCGTCTTAAGTCCCGGCGTGCCGCATATCTTACCCGCTCCGCATTGGTCGGCGGCTCTTGCAACACAAGCCGATGTGCCGATCATTTGTGATATAGAGATTTTCGCGCGCGAAGTGGGGGCAGTGCCTGAGGACAACCGGCCAAAAATTATCGCAATCACCGGTACAAATGGAAAGTCTACGACCACAGCTCTGATTGGTCATATTTTAACCGTATGCGGGAAAGACACACAAATCGGCGGGAATATTGGTCGCGGAGTTTTGGATTTGGACCGCATGCATTCCGGGTCCTATTTTGTGGTGGAATTGTCTTCTTACCAATTGGAGCGCACTTATAGTTTGCGTGCCAATTCTGCCGTTTATTTGAATCTTAGCCCCGATCATTTGGACCGTCACGGTGACCTTCGTGGTTATGCCAATGCGAAAACGCGCATTTTCCTCAATCAACGCAAGGGAGACGCTGCAATTATCGGTACGGATGACAGTAATGGCCAAGACTTGCTGTGTGAAATGAAGGCGGAAAAGAAAGCGAGAACAATTCCGATTTCTGCACGTCGTTCTATCGGTTCAGGTGTTTTTGTCTTGGGCGGAAAATTATTTTGCACGCAAGGTAAACGGGTCGAAGAGATTTGTAATTTGAACAAAGCCAAAGCTTTAGAAGGTCAGCATAATTGGCAAAATGCCGCTGCGGCCTTTGCCGCCGTTCAATCTCTCGGCTTAAAGCCGCGCGATATCGGCAAAGCCATTTTATCCTTCCCAGGCCTGTCTCACCGCATGGAAACCATCGGCAAAGCCGGGAAAGTCCGTTTCGTCAATGACAGTAAAGCGACCAATGCGGATGCCGCCAAACAGGCGCTTAACAGCTATGATGAGATTTTTTGGATTGCAGGCGGCGTGGCGAAAGAAGGCGGGATTGAGCCGCTTCAACCGCTTTTCGACAACGTAGAAAAAGCTTACTTGATCGGTGAGTCGTCCAAAGCCTTCGCTCGCACATTAAGTAAAAGCAAAGTCGATTATAAAGCTTCCGGCACTTTGGAAATGGCCGTGCTGTGTGCCACGCGTGACGCTTTGGAATCAAAAGCCCGCAATCCGATTGTTCTTTTAGCTCCAGCCTGTGCGAGTTTTGATCAATTCCCGAATTTCGAAGTGAGGGGCGAGGCTTTCCGTGATCAGGCGCAAAAAGTGATTGATTTGTTTGAAGATGAAATGAAAGCCAAACGTCGTAAAACCAAAAAGGCGATTGCCTCATGATGGTTATGGGAAAGCAAGGCTTTTTATCTTCACGTTCTCGGCGGACATTGGTCGGGGAGTGGTGGCGTAGTGTCGACCAAACCCAACTTGTTCTGCTAATTGTTTTATTGGGCGCGGGCTTAATTTTGTCTATGGCCGCTTCACCCGCTGCGGCTTCACGATTAGGCTATGCCAGCCCTTTTTACTTTTTATATAAACACCTTATCTTTGCACTGGCAGGGATTGGCGGAGCTATTTTTGTATCATTTCTCGGGCCATTATGGGCGCGACGATTAGGTGTGATAACGCTTCTGGCGACCATCGCTCTGATGGCCGCTTTGCCGTTTATCGGTTATGAGGTGAAAGGAGCGGTGCGATGGTTCCGCTTTCTAGGCTTCTCATTGCAACCTTCGGAATTTGCGAAACCGGCCTTTATAGTTTTCGCCGCTTGGATGTTTTCCGTCCATAAAAAAGATCCGGGCGTTCCGTCCATTGTCATTGTGATTGCGGTCTACATGCTTATGATTGCGTTACTTATTACACAACCTGATTTCGGTCAGTCTTTCCTTTTAACGCTTGGTTTTGCCGCCGTTTTCTTTTTTGCAGGATTATCCCTCGGTTGGGTCTTGTTTTTCTTGGCTGGTATTATTCTCAGCTCCGTTGCCGCCTATATGGCGCTGCCCCATGTCAGAGCGCGGGTGGAGGCCTTTATGTCGCCTAATTCGGCTGATAGCTACCAGACCGATAAGGCGCTCGAAGCCATAGCTCACGGCGGGTTATTTGGTCGAGGGCCGGGAGAAGGTGCAGTGAAATTTGATATTCCTGATGGACATACGGACTTTATCTTTGCCGTGACAGTCGAAGAATTTGGATTTTTGATCTCTGTCGTCCTAATCCTTCTTTTGGCGAGTTTCGTCATTCGCGCTTACCGTAATGCGTTACGATTGAATGATTATTTTTGCCAATTAGCGGTCGCAGGATTGGCCACTCTGGTCGGTATGCAAATGGTGATAAATTTGTTCGTAAATTTAAATATGGCCCCGTCTAAAGGTATGACGTTACCCTTTATTTCTTCGGGTGGGTCGTCTTTACTCTCTCTCTGTTTTACCGCTGGGCTCATATTGGCTTTCACCGCCAAACGCCCTGGAGCCTATGGATATGGAGATTAGATTGTGCCGAAATTACTCCTTGCCGCCGGTGGTACGGGCGGTCACATGTTTCCTGCACAAGCATTGGCTGAAATATTAAAAGCCAGAGGGTGGGACATCGCCATGATGACCGATGCTCGCGGTCATAAACATACAGGCAAAATTCCGGCTGACCCAATCATAGATGTTGAAGCGGCGAGCCTGTCTTTGAAAAAACCGGTCTCCGCTGTGAAAGGGGTGTTTAAACTCCGCAAAGGCATCGCCCAAGCACGAAAATTTCTGAAATCATGGCAACCGGATATCGTAGTTGGATTTGGCGGATACCCCGCATTCCCTGCTTTAAAAGCCGCTCAAGCATTGAATATTCCAACCGTCCTGCATGAGCAAAACGCCGTTCTGGGACGGGTGAACCGCGTTTTCGCGGTCAAAGCCAAATGCGTCGTATCCGGCTTTGAAACTTTGGAACGTTTACCTCAAGGGGCCAAGCATGAAGTCTTGGGCAATCCTTTGCGTGAGCAGATTATTGAGGCTGTGCCTGAGCATTATGAATTACCGGATGAATTCATCAGTCTTTTGATTGTCGGTGGGAGTTTGGGCGCGCGTATTGTAGGCGAAGTCGTCCCGCAAGCGATAGCCTTATTGCCGGAACCTATGCGCAAGCGGTTAAAGGTCGTGCAACAGGCGCGCCCCGAACAACTCGAAAGCGTAAAACGTCTTTATGAAGCGGCTGGCGTAACGGCGTTATGTGAGCCTTTCTTTGGCGATATTGAAACACATTTGGCGAAAGCGCATTTCATTATTGGCCGCGCTGGCGCCTCTTCGGTCTCTGAAATCGCTGTGATGGGTAAGCCGAGTTTGCTTGTTCCCTTAGCGATTGCCATGGATGATCATCAAACGGTCAATGCGCGGTCACTGGAACGCCTTGGCGCTGCCGATATTTTGCCCGAATCCGAGTTTACACGTGACGCTGTGAAATCTATTCTTGAGGCACGGCTTAGTGATTCAATCTGGCTTAAAAACGCAGCAGACGCCGCCCGTCAAGCCGGGCGACCCCTCGCAGCAACCGACCTTGCAGCGCTGGTCTCTGCCATCGCCTTTAAATCGACCGTCTAATGACAGGCAACGGGAAGATAAAAATAATATGCCCCAACCTGATTTAAAAACCCAATCACTGGCGACGAAAGTACCTTTTGATACGGGGCCTATCCATTTTGTCGGAATAGGCGGTATCGGCATGAGTGGCATAGCCGAAGTCTTGTTGAATTTGGGCTACCAAGTTCAAGGCTCGGACATGCGCGAGAGCGCAAATACGGAGCGCTTGCGTAAATTAGGGGCAGAAATTTTTATCGGTCAAAAAGAAGGTCAAGTCCAAGGCGCTGGTGCGGTAGTTCTCTCTTCAGCGATTAAATCCGATAATCCCGAATTAATGGATGCTCGTGCACAATCTATACCCGTTGTCCGTCGCGCTGAAATGCTGGCCGAACTAATGCGTTTAAAATGGACAATCGCCGTCGGCGGAACGCATGGCAAAACAACCACAACCACGATGATTGCCGCTTTACTGGAAGGTGGGGACATCGACCCGACCGTGATCAATGGGGGTATCATCAATGCTTATGGGTCTAACGCCAAGCTGGGCCTCGGTGATTGGATGGTCGTCGAAGCTGATGAAAGTGACGGCTCATTCCTCAAACTTTTGCCAACCGTGGCTGTTGTAACAAATATCGACGCAGAACATATGGAACATTACGGCGATTTTGAAACATTGAGAGGGGCTTTTCACAGCTTTGTTCAAAACCTCCCTTTCTATGGCTTTTCCGTCTTATGTATTGATCACCCCGAAGTCCAAGCTTTGGTCAGTAAGGTCACAGACCGCCGCGTCATCACTTATGGGTTTAATCCGCAAGCCGACGTTAGGGCAGAAAATCTCGAACTGGAACCTACAGGCTCCCGCTTTGATGTCGCCTTTGAGGACGGACCGGTTTGGAAAGATTTATTCCTGCCCATGGCCGGAAAACATAATACGCAAAATGTTCTTTCTGCCATCGCCGTCTCGCGCGAATTGGGTTTAACCGAAGCTCAGGTCAGAAGTGGCTTGGAAAGCTTTGGCGGCGTGAAACGGCGCTTTACCAAGGTCGGCGAATGGAATGGCGTCACTATTATTGATGATTATGGACACCATCCTGTTGAAATTTCCGCCGTCTTACAAGCCGCTCGCCAAGTGGCCAGAGGTCGCGTCCATGCTGTGGTTCAACCCCATCGTTATTCACGATTATCTGATCATTTTGAAGATTTCTCGACCTGTTTCAATGATGCGGATTTTGTCTATGTCGCAGATGTTTATGAGGCGGGTGAAGCGCCCATTGAAGGCATTAGCGGGCCGTCCTTAGCCAAAAGTGTGATGTCTCACGGCCATAAAAATGTCGGTTTAACGGGTAAGCAAACTTTGGCCGAAGACCTCAAACCTAATCTTGAAAGCAGTGATCTCATCGTCTGTTTGGGTGCAGGGGATATCACCTATTGGGCTGCCGATTTGGCAACACAACTGGACGCGCTTTGATGGCATTACTGGATCGACTGCCGACGGTTCGGGGATCCTTGAAAGCCGATGTCCCTTTGGCGCCTTATAGTTGGCTGCGGGTTGGTGGACCTGCCGAGGCTTTTTTTATGCCCAAGGATGAAGCCGATTTGGCGCATTTTCTGTCCTCTACACCTGATGATATTCCTGTCCAAGTTTTGGGTGTGGCGTCCAATACGCTCATTCGCGATGGGGGCGTCAAAGGTGTCGTCATCCGCTTAGGCCCGGCTTTTGCGAAAGTCCGCTGTGAGGGTACAACCGTTACAGCAGGGTCTAGCGCTCTGGATAATAAAGTTGCGAAAGAGGCCGCGAAGCATGGTATTGGTGGATTGGAGTTTTACGCAGGTATTCCCGGCACGATTGGCGGAGCGCTGCGGATGAATGCAGGCTGTTATGGCGCGGAGACCAAAGATGTTTTGGTGGAGGCCGTCGCAATTGATCGCCGCGGCCGCCGCGAGGTTTTATCCGTTGAAGATTTCGGCTATCGCTATCGCGGTAGTGAGGCAGCGCCTGATTTGATCTTTACCGAAGCGGTTTTTCGAGGGCAGGCGGATAAGCCCGAGGCCGTGACAGAGCGTATGGATGCGATTACTCAAAAACGCGAAGAGAGCCAGCCTATTCGCGAAAAAACCGGAGGCTCGACCTTTAAAAACCCTGATCCTGAACAATCGGGCGGGCGTGGGGCTTGGCAGGTGATTGACGCCGCTGGCGGGAGAGGGTTTCGCGTTGGTGGGGCACAAATGAGCGAAAAACACTGCAATTTTATGATCAATACCGGGGAGGCAACTGCGGCTGACCTTGAATCTTTGGGCGAGACTATCCGAGAAAAGGTGCGTGCCAGTGAGGGAGTTGATTTGGAGTGGGAAGTCAAACGCATTGGAGAGCCAAAATGAAGGTCGCGGTTCTAAAAGGGGGGCTATCCTCAGAACGTGAAGTCTCTCTCGTGTCCGGTGCGGCTTGCGCCAAAGCCCTACGCGAAGAAGGGTTCGACGTTGTCGAGATTGACGTCACACGCGAGCTTTGGAACCAATTGGAAAGCGTACAGCCCGATGTCATCTTTAATGCCCTTCATGGGGATTGGGGTGAGGACGGACGTGTGCAAGGCGTTTTAGATATGTTTGGCAAACCCTATACTCATTCCGGTGTGATGGCCTCTGCTTTGGCGATGGATAAGCATCGCGCCAAACATGTTTTGAAAGCCGTCGGTATTGATGTGCCTGAAGGAGGTTTGTTTAATCGCTTAGACGTCGCGCAAGCCCACCCTATTGCGCCGCCTTATGTGGTCAAACCCAATGGGCAAGGCTCGTCTAAATCTGTTTACATTATACAAGATGAAGACAGCAATCTTTGCTCTGCTATCGCCGAAGATACAGAGATGGGGGAGGCGGTCATTGTCGAAGCCTATATTCCGGGACGGGAACTGACCGTGGCCGTGATGGACGGGAAAGCGCTCGCTGTGACGGAAATCATCCCGCAAACCGAATGGTACGACTATGAGGCAAAATATGCCGATGGGGGCTCGGTTCATGTTGTCCCGGCGGACATTTCCGAAGATGTGACCGAGATTTGTAAAGATTGGGCCGAAAAAGCCCATACAGCCTTAGGGTGTCGTGGATTATCGCGTGCAGATTTCAGATTTTATGAAAAAAATGCAATTTCTGGTACCATAGTAAACAAAATCGTAATGCTTGAAGTGAATACTCAACCCGGAATGACTCCGATGTCCCTCGCGCCTGAACAGGCCGCACATGTCGGAATTACGTTTGGACAGCTTTGCCGCTGGTTGGTTGAGGACGCTACATGGCCAAGATAAAGAAAAAATCGTCCTATGTGAATGGGTCGGTGCAACGGGTCTCCCCATTAAAGCCCGGATTACGCGGTGCGAAAGCGTGGACAGCTTCTAAAGTCCGCGCTGCCGGACATTCCCGCAAAAGCTTTTTACAATTTACCGGAGGCGTGGCCGCCATTTTTGTGGCCATTACAGTCGTGGCGCTCTGGTTGGGTGGCTTCTGGCCACTCATCATCAAAAATGCGACTATCTATAAGCAAAGCCGCCTTATGGATATGGGTTTTGTAGTTTCACAAGTTGATGTGATGGGGGAAGGGCGTCTCGATGAAGCGGAAGTGCGCCGCGCTTTGAACATCCGCCCGGGTGATTATTTCTTTGGTGTCGATTTGCGTAAGGCCCAATTACGAACGGAAAGCCTGCCTTGGGTTGATCGGGCTGTGGTGCGTCGCCTCTGGCCGAACCGCATCGTCGTCCAACTGGTCGAAGATCAACCTTATGCGCTTTGGCAGAATGAAGGGGCGTTATCCCTCGTTGATGTTGACGGCACAGTCATCGCACCGATTGGCGGTCGTATTACAATTCCCGAAGGCATTTTTCACGTTGTCGGAAAAGGTGCCGCGCAAAATACGGCTAAATTAGAGACCTTGCTCGTTCAATGGCCGGGGTTGAAATCTCGTGTGTCCTCTGCCGTTTACGTCTCCGAGAAACGTTGGAATGTGATTATTGATGAAAAAATTACGGTCAAATTACCCGTGAAAAACCTTGAACAAGCCTTTGCTCAACTCGCCAGATTACAGGCGGAAACTCAAATTTTGGATCGCAAGCTGAGCATAATCGACTTGCGCTTGCCTGATCGCGTCACTTTGCGTCCCTTTGACGAGACACAGGCCTGATATAGACGATGTTTAGGCGTTCCCCTCAAAAATCTGCTGAGACGGTGGCTGTCCTCGACATCGGGTCGAGCAAAGTCGTCTGTCTGATTGGCAAGGTCGAGCCAGATATCGGTGTCCGCCTGATTGGCACGGGTTTTGGCGTCAGCGCCGGGGTGAAAAACGGAGCTGTTATAGATTTGGAAGCGGCGGAAGCCGGAATACGCGCCGCCGTTGAAAAAGCCGAGCGGTCTGCCGGTGTGACCGTTCATGCCGTCAAAGTAAACGTCGCTTTACGCTCTTTACGCTCGCAGCATATGCGCGTTCAGACGGAATTTGCGAGTGGCGGTGTCGCCGATCGAGATTTGAAACGTGTCCTAAACTCAAGCCTGTCAGAGCTCTCGCAACCGGATTATGCCATCTTACATGCCATTCCGATGAATTGGAGTGTGGACGGCGAAACGGGCATTGATGATCCCCGCGGGATGTTCGGCAAGACGCTCGGCGTTGATATGCATTTCGTTTTGGGCGGGGTTGGGCCTTTGCGTAACTTGGCCCATTGTATTGAGCGATGCCATCTTCAAATCCGTTCCGTTACTGCATCGCCTTATGCCTCGGCTTTGTCCGTCTTGACCGAAGATGAACGTGATCTCGGCACAACCGTGATTGATATGGGGGCAGGGGTCACGTCCGTTGCCGTCTTCCGTGACCGTGTTCTGATGCATGTTGATGCCATTGGCGTAGGCGGAATCAGTGTAACACAAGACATTGCACGCGGTCTTGCCACGCCGCCCGAAGCCGCAGAGCGCATCAAAACTATATATGGCTCCGCCCTACACGGCATTGATGATGACCATATGACTGTGCCGTGCCCTCCGGTTGGCGCGCAAGACACATTGCAACATCACCCGCGAGCCGTTGTGACCGAAGTTATCCGTTCCCGTATCGAAGAGATATTTGAATTGATTGCAGAGCGCTTGCTTCAGTCAGGGATGGATGAAATTTCAGGCCGTCAAATCGTTCTGACAGGTGGTGGCGCGCAGCTTAATGGCGTCCGGGAATTGGCCGAATTAAAATTTAATAAGCGTGTTCGCATTGGCCAGCCACACGGAATTTTCAGCCTTAGCGATACGCTGCTCTCCTCAGATTTTGCTGTGGCAACGGGCATGTTAAAACAATCATTTGAAGCTTGCGGCGAAGCTATATCAGGCCCACCGGATTTATCAGGACGGCGCTTCCGTGAACGCCGCTATTCTGGTCATGCTCTGGGGCGTTCTTTCCAGTGGTTGCGTGAAAACTTTTAATGATTCGCCTTTTGGCGAGCTACCCAAGGTTTACAAACACTGCATAAAAGCATGAATTTCACCTGAAATTTACGTTTCTTAATCGCCCTTTAACGGTTTGCCCGCATCACTGTCTTAACCAAACATTGACTATAATCGGGAAACGTCATGCCAATTAATCTGTCACTACCCAAGGCGGTTGAACTTAAACCTCGCATCGTTGTTATCGGTGTCGGCGGCGCAGGCGGAAATGCCGTCAATAATATGATCGGGGCTGGTCTTGATGGCGTCGAATTTGTTGTCGCTAATACAGATGCTCAAGCTCTCTCTCTTTCACGCGCCGATCGTCGTGTGCAAATGGGAACAGGCGTCACGCAAGGCTTAGGCGCGGGTATGCGTCCGGAAATTGGTGAAGAATCCGCCGAAGACAGTTTAGAAGAAATCATGGAACATCTCGACGGCGCACACATGTTGTTCGTTGCCGCCGGTATGGGCGGCGGTACAGGAACAGGGGCTGCTCCGGTTATTGCTCGTGCTGCACGTGAAAAAGGAATTTTGACGGTCGGTATCGTGACAAAGCCCTTCATGTTTGAAGGCTCCCGCCGCATGAAATTGGCCGAACAGGGTATCGAAAATCTCTACGCTTCTGTCGATACGATGATTACAATTCCGAACCAGAATCTTTTCCGGGTCGCGACAGAAAATACGACAATGTCTGACGCTTTCGCTATGGCCGATGAAGTTCTGCATAGTGGTGTACGCGGTGTGACCGATTTAATGGTCGTTCCGGGCTTAATCAACCTTGATTTCAATGATGTTCGCACAATTATGGACGAAATGGGCAAAGCCATGATGGGTACAGGGGAGGCAACAGGCGAACGGCGCGCTGTTGAAGCTGCTGAGTCTGCCATTAACAACCCGCTTCTGGATGATGTCTCTTTGAAAGGCGCGAAAGGCGTTCTCATCAATATTACCGGCGGTAACGATTTGACACTCTACGAAGTGGATGAAGCCGCCTCACTAATCCGCGGTCAGGTCGATGAAAACGCTAATATTATCGTTGGTTCTGCTTTGGACCACGATTTGGACGGCATCATACGTGTGTCTGTTGTGGCAACAGGTGTTGATTCTGAAGCTCGTGAAGGAACACCGCCTGTGGCGTTCGCCCGTCGCGAAAGTGCAGCGCAAGCCCAAATCCCGGCCCAAACTATTGTTCAAGACAGTACAATGGCGACAATGGCCAAACCCGAAGACGATAAGTTTTCAGCCTTTAATCCGGTTGCCGAGATGCAAAAAGAAGTCGAGCAAGAGTTTACGCAAGTGGCCCCTGCACCTTCCATTGAGGCGGCTGCGCCTCCGCCTTACGTCGCGCCGCGTCCGTTCCCACCAAAAGTTGAGTCGGAAGCGCCTGCACCTGTTCAACAAATGCCTCACGTTACGCCTGCATCGCAGCCAACCATTCCGGATCCTGCACCTCAGCAAAAAGCCCGTTCAGCCTTCGGCCTGTTTGGTTTTGGTAAGAAGGCCACGCAATCACCCATCAAAACGCAAACAACGAAGCCACCTATGGGGGATTTGTTCGCCGATGATATGGAAGACGAATTAGAAATTCCAAGCTTCTTGCGACGTCAGAGTCGTTAGAAAGCTGTCCGTAAAGCTTCTAAAGCCTTACAATTCAGTTAGATAAGTCCAAAACCCGACATATTTGTCGGGTTTTTTTGTTTTTGTAACACGCTGTAACATGAGGTTTATTGTCGATAGACGGTGGCTGACGTTACGTCCAAACTATGCCGAATGTAAGACGACAATCGACGCTTAAAGCTCCTGCCGTTTGTGCGGGTGTGGCGCTTCATGGTGGGAATCATACTCGCCTTGTGATGCGCCCTGCGCCTATCAATACGGGATTAGTATTTGTCCGCACCGATATCACTGACCGTGACAATCGTATTATTGTGAGTCCCGATGCCGTTTGTAATGTGCGTAATTGTACGACGATTTCTAATGCGGCTCAGGCTAAAATCTCAACGATAGAGCATTTAATGGCGGCCTTAGCTGCGGTAGGTATCGATAACCTCTATTTGGAATTGGACGGGCAGGAATTACCGGCCTTGGACGGTTCGGCAGAGCCTTTTTTGAAGCTGATTGAGCAAGTCGGCTTTATCCGCCAGGAAGCTCCTCGGCGTTATGTCGAGGTTTTAAAACCCGTTGAAGTTCGTAGAGGTGAAGCATTTGCCCGTATGGCCCCAGCCAAAAAAATGTCGCTTAATGTTTCAATCGATTTCGAAGATAAAGCCATCGGGCAACAATCCGTCGAGATTGTCCCGAATGTCAGAGCTTTTCGTGAAAGGTTGGCTTCGGCTCGGACTTTTGCCCGTCTCCACGAGGTTGCGGCGCTTCAAGCGGCGGGCTTATCCAAAGGTGGCTCAATGGATAATGCGATTATCGTTGACGGCGATAAGGTGTTGAACCCGGATGGTTTACGCTTTGCGGATGAATTTGTACGGCATAAGGCGCTGGATCTCTTAGGGGATCTCTATTTAGGGGGGCCTATTTTGGGCCGTGTTGAAACCCATGCCTCTGGCCACGGTCTGAATCATGATTTGTTGACCGCCCTTTTTGCACAAGCGGATGCTTGGCGTTTTGTCTCTCTTTACGAGAAAACCGGACAAACACGGTTGGAATCGGGCTTTGAAACGGCTGAGTCACTGCAAAGCATGAGCGCCTGAACATTTTCTCACTTTCCGCCGCGCAGTCCATCCTTTAAGAGACGCTTAAAGAATACATAAGGGCTGTCAGAATCAGGCCTTAATTGCGGATAGGCTCTATGGCTTCACAACTTTATTTTACGCAGATAATGCGCTTTGCTCTGATCGGGATGATGGCCTTCATGATTTCCGGTTGCTCTCTTTTGGGCGGCAAGGATAAGAAAGAGCGTCTGGCCTATATCGAACGCCCGGCGGAACTGATCTATAACGAAGCTTTGGATCGTGTAGAACGTAACGATTGGGATCGGGCTAAGCTTTATTTTCAAGAGGTTGAGCGCCAGCATCCTTTCTCCAAATGGGCGCGCCGCGCCATGTTAATGAGCGCTTATGCCTCTTACCGGACAGCGGATTACGAAGAAAGCATTGCCACAGCGCAGCGTTTTATCAGCCTTCACCCCGGTAATGAGAGTACGCCCTACGCCTATTACCTTGTGGCGATTAACTATTATGACCAGATTTATGATGTCGGACGAGACCAAGCGACCACAGTGAGTGCGGAGGCCGCTTTGCAACAAGTTGTCCGACGTTACCCCGAAAGTGATTATGCGCGAGATGCTCGTCTTAAACTAGAGCTAACCCAAGATCATTTGGCGGGTAAAGAAATGGCGATTGGTCGCTATTATCTCAAAGAAAATCAACAACTTGCGGCGATTGGGCGGTTTAAAAACGTGGTCAAGAACTTTGAAACCACATCGCAAACCGAGGAAGCCTTACATCGCTTGGTTGAAGCCTATGTGTCGTTGGGCATTATTAGCGAAGCCAAATTGGTCGGCTCTGTCTTGGGTTATAATTACCCTGCGAGTGAGTGGTACGAGGATAGCTATAAATTGCTTGAAGGTTATGGCGTTGATCTAGAAGCCGAGCGAAAGAAGAACCGTCGGGACGGTTATTGGCGTCGCCTGCAAGAGCGTTTGTTCTAAGAGGGAAGCTCATGCTGAGTGGTCTCTCCGTCCGCAATGTTGTTTTAATTGAACAGTTAAACCTGGAATTTGAACCAGGTTTAACCGCGCTGACCGGAGAAACTGGCGCGGGTAAATCCATTATTCTTGATTCATTGGGGATGGCAACGGGTGCGCGGTCTGATCGCGGCCTTATCCGTATGGGTGCCGACCGGGCTGAAAGTATTGCGTCATTTTCTCTCGCTGAAAACCATCCCGTTCTGACTGTCTTGGACGATCATGACATTGAGACCGAAACGGGTGAAGATTTGACGCTACGTCGTGTCATTCGCGCCGATGGACGCAGCAAAGCCTATATCAATGATGCCCCGGTCAGTGTGAAGCTGCTCTCCGAAGTCGGGAAGCTATTATTAGAAGTCCATGGCCAACATGACGGGCGCGGACTTTTGGACCCGCTCACGCACATCACTTTGCTTGATCTGTTTGGTGGATATGAAGCCGAGCTTTCTGCCGTTGAAACAGCCTATGTAACGCACAAGACGGCAGAAAAAGAATTGCAATCGCTGTTATCTCTACAGGCCAAAGCGGGAGATGAGCGAGAGTTTTTGGAACATGCTATTGCAGAATTAGACCGTTTGGATGCCCAAGAAGGAGAAGATGAGAAGCTCGCGGATGAACGGCGCTTCCTACAGGGGGCTGAAGGCGCATTATCAGAATTAACAGCCGCGCAGGATGCGATGGGTGAAGACGGAGCGTTCGAAGAACGTCTGTCTCTGGCTTTGGCGGGTATTGAACGTGTGAATATGAAATTCAGTGACAGTGATGTCCCGGCCGCGAAAGCGCTTGAGCTTGCGGCGCAGGCTTTGGAACGCGCTTTGCTCGAAACGCAAGAAGCCCGCAATGCCGTCAATATTGCGGCGCAGGGTTTTGATGTGGAGCCGGGCCGTCTCGACGCCGTTGAAAAACGTCTCTTTGCACTGCGGGCAGCCGCGCGAAAATATGGCTGCGACATGTCCGGCTTGATTGCTCTACGCGCTAAATTCGCAAATGATCTGGAGAAGATTGAGGCGGTCACACTCGACATCGGTAAGGTTCGCAAAAAAGCGGAAGAGGCTAAAGCCGACTATGATAAAGCCGCCCAAGATTTGACCCGCGCTCGGCAAGATGCCGCCAAAATTCTCGACAAAGCCGTGATGACTGAATTACCGCCTCTGAAAATGGAGCGGGCTATTTTCGAAACTCATATCGAAGAAGTGCCGGACAGCCCTGTAGGACGAGACGGCGTGCGTTTTCGCGTCTCGACCAATCCCGGCACAGCATTGGGACCTTTGGACAAAATTGCTTCCGGCGGGGAAATGGCCCGTTTCGCCTTGGCGATTAAAGTCGCTCTTGCCGGAAAGAATGACGCTGTCATGGTGTTTGACGAGGTCGATCAAGGTGTAGGCGGGGCGGTGGCAGATGCCGTGGGCAAACGCCTGTCTAAACTGGCCCATAATGCGCAAGTCTTTGTTGTGACCCACAGCCCGCAAGTGGCCGCTGCGGCTGGGCAACAATTCCGTATTGAGAAATCGTCAACGGGTACGACGACAACGACCCATGTTCACGCCGTCAAAGATGAGGAGCGTGAAGAAGAAATCGCCCGTATGCTCGCGGGTGAAACCATCACCCAAGAGGCGCGCGCCGCCGCTCGACAACTCATGGCATCATGAGTGAGAGCGGGCTGACAGAAGAGCAGGCCAAACGCCGTATTGCCCTGTTGAGCATGGAAATTCGCGCGGCGGATGAGCAATATTACAATGAAGATGCGCCTAGCTTATCCGATGCAGACTATGATTCATTGCGCACAGAATTAGTCACCCTAGAAGCCGAGTTTCCACATCTGATTGCCAAAAATAGCCCCACGCAAAAAGTGGGGGTAAAACCTTCCGGTAAATTCGGAAAAATCAAACACAGCGTGCCGATGTTGTCATTGGATAACGCTTTCAATGATGAAGATGTGCGGGATTTTGTCAAACGTGTGAAACGCTTCCTGAGCCTCGCCTCTGATGCCCCTATGGCCTTTACGGCAGAGCCAAAAATAGACGGTCTTTCGGCGGCTTTGCGCTATGAAAACGGTGTGCTTGTGACGGGCGCGACGCGCGGGGATGGTGAAACGGGTGAAGATGTCACACGGAATTTGATGACACTCAAAGAAGACGTTCCGCATCAGCTCAAAGGCTCTGATTGGCCGGCTATTCTAGAAGTGCGCGGCGAGGTCTATATTGAACATGACGCCTTTGAGGCCATGAATGAGGCGCAGATTGAAGCGGGTAAACCCGCCTACAAAAATCCTCGCAATGCTGCGGCGGGGTCGCTGCGCCAGATTGATCCGAGTGTCACAGCCACGCGCCCATTACGCTTTTTCGCCTATGCGTGGGGAGAGGTCAGCGAACCTTTGGCGGAAACGCAATTCCAAGCAGTTGAGAATCTCAATCATTGGGGGTTCTCGACCAATCCCGACATGCGACTGCATGATTCAGCGGCGGAGATGATCGCGCATTATGAAGAGATCGCACTGAAACGGGCCTCTTTGGGGTATGATATTGACGGTGTCGTTTATAAGGTCAACGATCTGGGCTTTCAGGACAGATTGGGCTTTGTGTCCCGCGCGCCGCGTTGGGCCGTCGCGCATAAATTTCCGGCTGAAAAGGCTGTGACGACTCTCGAAATGATTGATGTGCAAGTGGGTCGCACGGGGGCGCTTACGCCCGTTGCGCGGCTGACGCCTATCACTGTGGGCGGCGTCGTGGTTTCAAATGCGACCCTGCATAATGAAGACGAGATTGCCCGTCTGGGCGTGAAACCCGGGGACACGGTCGAAATCCAACGGGCAGGGGACGTTATCCCGCAAGTCTTGCGCGTGGTGGAGTCCGGTGAAGGCGAAGCCTTTACACTGCCGACAAATTGTCCGGTTTGCGGCGCCGAAGCCGTGCGCGACATTGATGAGAAAACAGGGCGGCAGGATGTTGTGCGGCGCTGCACGAATGGTCTGGCTTGTCCGGCACAAGCCATTGAAGGATTGAAACATTTTGTCTCGCGTCGGGCTTTCGATATTGACGGTTTGGGCGAAAAACAAGTCGCGCTTTTTTACGAGTTAGAGCTGATTAAAGAGCCCGCTGATATTTTCACACTCGCGGATAAACGCCCTGCTATGGAGACACTCGAAGGTTTCGGGCAAACCAGTCTCGATAATTTATTCGCGGCCATTGATGCGCGCCGCACCATCAGTTTCCAACGTTTTCTATATGCCTTAGGTATTCGCCATATCGGCCAAGGGAATGCCGGACTTTTGGCCAAACATTTTCAAACGCAAGACAGGTTTTTGGAACGCCGCGATGATCTCTCCGATCATACGAGTTCGGCCTATCTGTCTTTACTCGGAATTGATGGCGTCGGCGATGCAGCGGCGACGGCCTTTAGTCAATTTGTAACGGCCCCTGAAAACAAAAAAGTCATTGATAATCTTTTGACCCACATCACCATCGAGCCCGTCGAAGCGGTCGCCTCTGATAGTCCCGTCTCCGGAAAGACGGTCGTCTTCACCGGAAAATTGGAAAAGTTCAGTCGGGATGAAGCCAAGGCGCAAGCCCAAAAGCTCGGTGCAAAAGTCAGTGGCTCTGTCTCGGGCAAAACCGATTATCTGGTCGCCGGGCCCGGGGCGGGGTCTAAATTGAAAAAGGCTGAAAGTCTGGATGTCACTGTCCTGACCGAAGATGAATGGTTGGAGCTTATCGGATGACACGCAAACTGCCATTGGATTTAGGCGCGGTTTTTATGTTTGTCGGGGCTTTATTTCATGTGGCATGTTTATTCGGAGGCGCGGACTGGCTTGCCTTTGCGGGTGCTCCCGCAGAGTTGGTGGAGAGTTATCGCCAAGGTGAGATCTCTCCGATTATTTGGACATTGCTGATCGCGCTCTTGCTCGCAATTTGGGGTTTCTATGCTGTGTCGGGTAATCAACGGATCAGGCGCTTGCCTTTGCTCAAAACCGCTTTGGCTTTGATTGCTTTGCTTATGATTGTTCGTGGCGCGATTGGGATGGCCCTGCTTGTCATTATGGACTGGCCTTGGGGCACAACCATGGGTCAATTCCATGCCGTCATATCTGTGATGATTTTCGGTGTCGGACTGTTTTACGCTTATGGTGTCTTTCAAGTCAGAATGCGGGATAAGACTGGGTAACACTGTTCCGCGTTTCTTAAGCGGTCGCGGTCATTTATATATTGCCTTCGAGAGGCTGGGCGGTGGTAGCCTCTTCATCAACGCTTTGCGTTCGGATTATCCCCAAAGCGGTAGTTAGTTATTAAAGAAATCTGCTGGAAAAATATGTGCTGGATCAAAAGCTGTAACAATACCAGTTGCATAGAAAAAATGCGGGCCGCTTATACATTCGCATGTAGCTCCGGGAATTTTGCACGCTGCTGGTATTTTCTTGGTGCTACGTTTATTTTCATTTGTTACCAAGCAATAGCCATAATGAGAAGCCACAGCGATGAGCCATGGGTCGGCTGGATCGCTGGTTGTTCCTCCGGTTTGAGGCCATAAATGTGCTGCTTGGTCACTTATTAGCGTGATTTTTGCTGCTACCTCTGCGCAATATTGATCTTCTGTTTTAATTTCCAATAGTTTTTTATGGGGCAATATTTCAGTTTTTAAGATGGGGTCGTGTTTCATTTCTTTGAACACTTGGCGCACGGTCTTTACATAGCCTGCTTTTGCAAGATTCAAAATACCAGCGAATAATATGGGCGCGTCATCGCGACTTTTGATGCTCATAAAAACATCTGAATCGATTAGGTAGACTTTTTCACTACTAGACAAGCGATAAAGCTTTGTGCTTATCGACATATTCCGACACCTTGCCGAAATGTTTGCCATTGATGCTTAGATATTCTTCTGCATTGGATTTTGAAATCGCGCCGCGTTGATAAGCCTCAAAAATAGCGCCCGTGTAAGCATTGCCAAGTTCAGAAAGTGTATTAGCGATACCGTCGCCTCCCTTACCTTGCTTGCGAGGTGTATATCCAGAATGCCAGCTAAATTTTCTGGAAAAGCCCTTTGGCGCGAGGCCTAACCCTTCAAGTCTTAGTGCCAAAGCAATTCGACTGACTTTGAGACGTGAGGCCCAATGTTTGATTTGTTTTTCTTCCCAATCAACAGGAGAATTAGGCCATATTTTGATAAGTAACCGTAGGGTATCACGTGGCATTAAAATGGCGGCAGCAAATTTATTACAATAAGCTTCGACTTTGTTCCGGTTATCCAAGTCGGACAGACCGGGTTCTCCTATGAGTAAATGGCAATATTCGTGTAAAAGTGTGAAAGTTCGAGCTACTTTAAACGGTTCTGATTTATTAATAACGATTATTGGGTTTGATCCCACATGATTAAGAGTAAATCCGCGGCAATCTGTTAGCGGGAACTTTTTGATAAATACTGGTACACCTTGGCTTTCCAAGAGTGCCCGCCATCTATTAAAGGCTTCATTGCTTTTCCAAGATATGGGGATGTCAGCAGATAGACCCAAGCGTTCACGTTCTCTTTTAGCAACCGTTTCGGGGTCTGTATCCATAGAGTAGCGAGGAATATTGACATCGGGATATTCATCATCCTCATTTGAGACGATGTCTAAGACTCTTCGAAAATTGTCAACTGCGCTAAATGCAACACTAAACTCAAAACTATGTTTTGGTATACCGCCTTCGATAGTCCTAAAATCATTTGGTAGATTAGGAACCTCGGGTGGCTTCTTCATAAACAGAGTTGCTTGGGGCAATCTATACTTTGTCGCAATCTCTTCAAATAGCGATAAAGATGGCAATTCTTCACCTGTTTCCAAAGCTTCTAATTTTTTAGGATCAATATTAAGGCGTTCAGCAGCGTCAGCTCGGGATAATGACCGAAACTCTCTGGCCCAAACCAAAACATCTTTTTGGACAGGAATAAGACTCATGCAGTTATGCTCATAATTGTAAACACTACGCTTACTATTGGGCAAATATCAACATATATTGAAAATTTCTAACGTCCGCTATGCCCCGAAAGCAGAATGATCCTCACTTAGCATTTCAAAACCCTCAATAAATTCAGTCTGTTGTGAGAAAATCGAGAGAATGATCCACGGTCTGTGAAACTGTGTCATATTAGGTTTGTTCTTTTCACAGGGCAGATCGAGTGCGCATTGACTTGTTTGGTGGAAAGATAGTGTTTGTCATTGAGGAAGCGTGAGTAATGCCGCGTGAAATCTTTGGCTCAGCGTGTTGCTGATCAGTCGGATCGCGAGATCCGGTTCGGCCGCTGATGGAAAAAGACACTACTGCGGTGCTTCGCTTTGACCCTCAATCGAGGTGAGGAGTGGGGTTGTAAAAAATCACACTAGACACATGGTTCCCACCTTCAACTCCACAACACCGCAGACAGCCCATTTTTTCCAAGACTGAACTGAAACGAAACTGAAACGAACAAGCGAAAGATAAAAAGATAAGAAACGAAGACAGAGAGAAACAAAGACATTGAGCCGAAGACCATCATCAAAAACATACAACGTCAAAAAACGAAGGCGAAAGTTACGCGCCTTACAAATCGAGGCGAAAATTCACGCTTTGAAATCAGCGCGTAAACCCGCAGTGCCAAAGCCCATATCCGAACGTGAAAAGCATTTGTTAAAAGCCGTGATGGATGCGCGGCGGGCGGCCTATTTTGAATGTCTCGAACTTGAATTAGTCAATCATCAACGCGCGATGACAGGTTTGCCACCGCTGAAATCCGTACCCCCCGATACGCCGCAAGCGCGTAAAATCATGCGGATGGAACGAGAGATGATGGGCATATTGGAGCGGCTTTGAAATGAACAAAAGAGTGTAAAGCTTTCCAGTGACGTGGGAGCCTCCTTACTAACGCGCTTCGCGCGCCGCGTTCGGATGGACTATAACGGCGCGCAAGCTTGTTTTAGCCATTCCAAGACCTCCCCCTCCAATCGGGGGCCGATGTCTTTGAGAACTTGGGCATGATAGCTATTGACGTAATGTTTTTCAGCGAGGCTCAATAGGTCTAAATCAATCAGGTCTCTGTGAATGGGGGCGAAGGTGAGGGTTTCGAAACCCATCATCGGGCGTTCTCCGCCAGAAATGTTTTGCCCTTCCGTCACATATTGCAGATTTTCAATGCGAATGCCGTATTCCCCGGCTTTGTAATATCCGGGCTCGTTGGAGACAATCATACCGGGGCGCAGAGCGACGGAATTGGCCGCTTTGGAAATGCGTTGCGGGCCTTCATGGACGCCGAGGAACACGCCAACGCCGTGACCTGTGCCGTGGTCATAATCCAACCCGGCCGCCCAAAGCGGCGCGCGCGCGAAGCTGTCTAGCGCGGGTCCGGTCGTCCCTTCGGGGAAGCGGATTGTGGCCAAAGCAATATGCCCCTGTAAGACGCGCGTGAAGCGATCGCGCATTTCATCACTGGGGGTACCGATAGGAACCGTTCGGGTAATATCCGTTGTGCCGTCCTGATATTGGCCGCCACTATCAACCAGATAAAGCGAGTTCTTTTCGAGTTTTAGGCTCGTCGCGACTGACACGCGATAATGGCACAAAGCCCCGTTGGAGGCTGCCCCTGAAATGGTCTCGAAGCTTAAATCTTTCAGCCCGTCATATTCACGGCGAAACAGCTCTAATTTTGTGGCCGCTTCAATCTCGTCATACTCGCCGGATTGGGCATCGGTATCAAGCCAATGCAGAAATTTGGTGATCGCGACGGCGTCACGTCGATGCGCTTCGGCGGACCCTTCGAGCTCGGCTTTGTTTTTACAGGCTTTAGGAAGAGCGACTGGATCCATGGCTTTTTTGATTTTAGCCCCCGCTGTTTCCGCCGTTTCGAAATGCCAAGCCGATGTTGTGTTGGGGTCCATCATGACGGTTTTGCCCGAGAGGTTTTTCAGCGCCCCTTCGAGATCTTCTTCTTTATGGATAGAGATTTCATTGCCCAAATGTTGACTGACCTCAGAGGAAAGTTTTTGAGCATTGACGAAGAAATCCACATGGCCGGTATTGTGAATAATGGCCGTCGACAAAGGGAGAGGTGTGCATTGCACATCGCCGCCACGGATGTTGAGCAGCCACGCAATCGAGGCCGGTGCCGTGATCAGAGCCGAGTCTGCGCGTTTGGCTTTCAGGGCTTCGGCAATCTCCTGCCGTTTTTCATGGTGGCTTTTTCCGGCCAAGGCTTCGGGTTGAATTTGAATGGGTTCGAGCGGAGCTGGTGGGCGGTCTGTCCACGCAACATCAATCGGATTTGGCGACAGAGCCACGGCTTGCCCGCCTGCGTTTTCAATAGCCTCAATCAATTTGGCGAGGGCGGCAGGGCTGTGTAATTTCGGGTCAAACCCGATTGTCTGACCGTCTTTGACAGTGTGACGCAACCAGTGTGCAACGCCGGCATTTTCAAGGTCTTCATAGCTGAACAAGTCACCATCGACCTGTTGGCGGACTTGGATTGTGTATCGCCCATCGGTGAAAATTGCGGCGCTGTCCTGCATCACCACTCCGGCTCCGGCTGACCCGGTAAAGCCGCTCACCCATTGCAGGCGATCTGTAGATTCGGGTAAATATTCGTTCTGATATTCGTCTTCATGGGGGACGATGAAACCATCCAAGTTCTGCGCTTTTAATGCGGCCTGTAAGGTCGGGAGGTTTTGACGTCCTAATTCTGGGCCGCCTTTAACATCGAAATTTTGGAAGAGAGTAATATCATTCATAACGGGAAGGCACTTTCGCTTTTGGCAAGGGGCTAACAGCTAGACTCTACTTAGGCAATCGATGGGCTGAAGGGAAGGGGTGGCTTAATACGAGGCCAATCTCTTAACGAATGGTTTTCGCGAGCTTTGCAATTTTGCATAGCTGTTCCAATCAAGCTGGCTATACCCAAAAATGACAGACCACACTATATGCGTGTTGTCGTCACAGAGGCGGCATAACGTCAGTAATGGTAGAAAAGCAATGACCACCGAATTTAACGGAACAGAATTTACAACAATGGACAACCGGACTTTCCGTCCGACATTTGAAGGCGCGCAAGCCCGTCGCCCTCAAGCTGATTTTACGACAGGCAGCTTAATCTCGCGTCGCAATGCGCGCCGTGACCGCCGCGCCAATCGCGCGCTTTAAGGTTTAACCGCCAGAAGTGACGTCCACTCATCCAAAGTGATTTTGGGCGTCACCTCAAAGCCTGCGGCCTCAAAGGTCGCCGCTACCGTTTCGGCCTGTTCGGTGAGGATGCCGGAGAGAATGACATGACCGCCGGATTGGGCGGCGGCGTAGATATCTGCCGCTAAGCCCATAAGTGGCCCTGCCAGAATATTGGCAAAGATTAACTCAAATTGTCGACCCGAGAGTTCTGCTGCTTCAAATCCATCTGCTTGAAATGCTTTAACTGCGTTTGAAACCTGATTGAGGTGCGCATTTTCATCTGTCACATCTATCGCATCTTTGTCGATATCACTGGCCAGAATTTCGCTCTTCGGTAAAGCCTTAGCTGCGGCGATGGCCAAGATTCCTGCTCCGCACCCCAAATCGAGAATTGTCTCGGGCGTGTGGCCTGATTGAAGCAGCGTATCAAAAATAATCAAACAGCCCTTGGTCGTGCCGTGATGGCCCGTGCCGAAAGCCATGCCTGCATCTATCAAAATGGGGAATTCCGTTTCTGAAGGAATATTGTCTGTGTCATGTGACCCATGGACGAAAAATCGACCGGCGTGAACGGGGGCGAGCCCCGACTGAGTCTGTGCGACCCAATCTTGATCTTCGAGAGGGGTGACATCTCCTCCGACAGTTTTTTGAGCAGATCGGGCTTCGCTCTCTGTCGCATAAAGCGCTTGTACGGTCATATGGGCTTGGCCCTGCCCTTGCGGCTCGATGAGAGAGACAGCGAGGGCGTCTTGGGCGTTGAGAAAGCCCAGCTTTTCAGCAATCTCGAAAGCCTTTTCAGACGGTGCATCCACGGAAACTTGCCAGACAGCACTCATAACGGCTCTATTTCTTATTGGTGAAGATGACGCCGCAGCCGTCAATTTTCACGTCACGGCCATTGGCCCCACACAGAATATATTCCATCACGCGTGGCTGTTGCACATGGCCATTATGGGCGAATAACGGGTCGACGAAACTTTTAACGAGCGGAATGAGAGGCGGAGCAAATTCGACCCGCATATCAATGACATTAAAGCCGAGTGTTTCCACCAAACGCCGACGGTCAAATGTATCAAATGTCTCGCCAGTATAGTCAGGATCAATTTTTGAATGTTTGTAGAGTTGTTCATAAAACGGGACGAGTTCATAAGTCAGAAAGTCGTTAATTTCTGAAAAAGCGACAAAGGTCGGGCGTTGTTCCGTAGAATAATTTGAGGGCTTAAATGGCTCCGTACTGGAAATGTCGGATAAGCCCAATAACGGGATTTGATTGGCCAGCATGAAGACTTGCGTCCCTCTGATCATATCATCATGTACGGTTTCCTGATCATCCGTCATCACTTCGCGGATAAGGTCCAGTGCAATTTTTGACCCGAGGGATTCTGTTACGAAGGCAAAGGGGTCGGTCTCAATCGTCGTCCCATTGGCGATTTCGCAAATGCGCTCATAATTCACTTTGTGCCCGAGATTGGAAAATTTCACGCCAGCGGCATCGAGCGAAGCCGCGCACATCGCCCCACGAATAGCCGCACGAATTTCATTGCCCGCCGGACCAAGATACATGACGGCATCGGAGAATCCGAAATTGACGAGCTTGTCTTTCAGACTCCGGTTCACGCCCTTGCGCAAGGACGCAAAGGTTTTACTCTCGCCGTTGAAATCATCCTGTCCAACATGAGCAAATTGGAGGCTTTCCCACATTAATTCATCCCAGAAGATGCGGTAAATCACATATTCTAAGTCATTCCCGACAGGCAGTATCTGTTTATCCATACAGACCAACGTGTCCAATTCGAGGTTTCGTCCCGGGATAGAGGTGCGGTAAAGCTTGGGATTGGCCTCTTCTATCAAGATATGATTGAGCGCTGATTTATCTTCATCTTTTTCATCTCTGCCACAGAGTGAACTGACGGCCTTTTCCGGAGTTTCCAGATTATAAGCCTTCGCAACACCTTGGATGAAACTATTGGCCAGCGGTTTGTCTTCGCGATTTTCAACCCAACCAATGCCATGCAGAAAGATAATATTGACGCGCTTTGTTTGTGTTCGAGGCGCGCGTTTGGCAAGATATTCCAGACCTTCAAATTCACCTTCGCCACTTTGCTGCGCAGAAAGGGAATTTATCTCCAACACATTGAATTTTGTGGAAGCGCAGGCGCCGAGTGTCAGAGACAATAAAAGGACAATTATTAAGCGTGTCATGTTCATGCCCGTTCCAAAAATCCGTCGAGGACATTTTTATCACCGGCTTTTTCAAAAGCGACCGCTAATTTATTTCCGTCTGAGGCTGTAACCCGTCCGTAACCGAATTTTTGATGAAAGACGCGGTCTCCGACTTTATACGCGCTTTGTGCTTTTTTAGCTGGGCGACGAATAGCATGGCCTTCAATCTCTTTGGGCCCGCGTCCGAAGTTTTTGCCTTTATTGGCTTCATATCGCTGCCACCCCGGTGAACGCGCTCTTTGGCTTTGCGCGCTCTCAAAGCTTGCTGAAAATTCTCTTGCTACTTCCTGAGCGATGCGGCTTTTTTGTGCGTATTGACCGGACTCGCTTTCGGCTTCGACATGTTGGATGGGTAATTCGTCAATGAAGCGGGAGGGGACGCTAGACTGCCAAGATCCGTAAACCTGCCGATTGGCGGCGAAGTAAATCTTGGCCTGTTCCCGCGCACGGGTAATGCCGACATAAGCCAGGCGGCGTTCTTCTTCTAACCCTGCCAGACCGTTTTCGTCCATGCTCTTCTGACTCGGGAAAACACCTTCTTCCCAACCTGGAAGAAAGACCAAGGGGAACTCCAGACCTTTGGCAGAATGCAATGTCATGAGTGAAATTTCATCTTCCTGAGGCCCGCTTTCAACATCCAAGACCAAGCTCACATGTTCAAGATAGGCGTCCAAGGTGTCAAACTCTCCCATGGCTTGGATGAGTTCTTTGAGGTTTTCGAGACGACCCGCAGATTTTGCATCCTTATTGTCCCGCCACATTTGGGTGTACCCACTCTCATCCAATATACGCTCGGCGATTTCTGTGTGGCGAATGTCTTTGGCTTCACTTCGCCAACGATCCACATCCAGAATGAAGGCGCGCAGCGCCGTGCGGGCTTTGCCGCGAATTTCATCGGTTTTCGTAAGCTCGCGCGTTGCAGCTTCAAGGCTGATGTTCATCATCCGGGCCGCTGTCTGTAGCTTTTGTAAAGTCGTTGCTCCGATGCCGCGCTTTGGTACGTTTACAATCCGTTCAAAGGCTAAATCATCCGTGTTGGATTTTAGCACGCGCAGATAGGCATGAGCGTCTCTTATTTCTTGTCGTTCGAAGAAGCGCGGGCCGCCAATGACGCGATAGGGCAGGCCAAGTTGAATGAAGCGTTCTTCGAAACTGCGCATTTGGCGTGAAGCGCGTACCAATATGGCGACATCATTATAATCCCGTCCTTTGCCGCGCCAATTTTCGATTTCTCCGGAAATAATACGAGCCTCAGCGGGGGCATCCCAAACACCCGTGACAGTTACTTTGTGGCCGCCATCATCTTCGGTCCAAAGGGTTTTCCCAAGTCGGTCTTGATTGGCCGCAATCAGGCCTGAGGCTGCACCAAGAATATGTTCGGTCGAGCGGTAATTACGCTCCAGCTTTACGACTTTTGCGCCGGGAAAATCTTTCTCGAAGCGTAGAATATTATCGACTTCGGCCCCGCGCCACCCGTAAATGGATTGATCATCATCCCCGACCACGCAGAGGTTTTGTGACCCTTGAGCCAAAAGACGCAGCCAGAGATACTGGCAAACATTCGTATCTTGATATTCGTCCACGAGAATATAACGGAATTTTTGGTGATATTTTTTCAGTATATCAGGATTTTCGGTGAACAAGGTGAGGTTTAAGAGGAGGAGGTCGCCAAAATCACAGGCGTTCAGCGTTTTGAGCCTTTGCTGATAGGTCTTGTAGAGTTCAGCCCCTTTGCCATCAGCGAATTTAAAGGCTTCATTGCTATTCAATTTATCCGGCGTCAGTCCCTTATTCTTCCACCCATCAACCAAGGCCGCCAGATAACGTCCTGTCCAACGTTTTTCATCAATATCAGCGGCTTTGATAATTTGTTTAAGAAGGCGAATTTGATCGTCTGTATCCAGAATGGTGAAATTTGATTTCAGTCCGACCAATTCTGCATGAATGCGCAGGATCTTTGCGGCGATGGAGTGAAATGTTCCCAACCAAGGAAGGCCTTCGACCTGTTCGCCAATCAAATGCCCCACACGCTCACGCATTTCCCTCGCCGCTTTGTTGGTAAAGGTCACCGAGAGAATTTGGCTTGGATAAGCACGGCGCGTAGTCAGAATATGGGCCAAGCGACATGTTAAAACGCGCGTTTTACCCGTGCCCGCCCCGGCCAATACCAAGAGAGGGCCGTCTATTGTGAGAACGGCTTCTGACTGTTCAGCATTCAAACCATTCAGATAATCTTGGTTGCCTCCTGCCAAATCACCCCGAACAGGCATAGCCTGTTGAGAAATGGACCGCCTGTTAGGAGGGGGCGGCGCCGGTTGAAAAGAATCAGCGGAAGACATAGCGCGAACATAAGGGTTCGATTTGACTTTGGCTATGGGGGAAGTGTGACCCGTGAGGCGTCTTTAGAGTAGTCTGTCAGGCGAGGGCAGATTGGCGCTTTTCAGCTTCTATTTCATTCGATTTGGATTGGTATTTACCGTGGCGAATAGGTCGCCCATCATCATCCACATTGACGAACACAATTTCATCAATGGAAATGATTTCTTGTTTCGTGTGCTTAATCCGCACGTGGCAACTGACTGTAATTGTACAATGCCCAACTCCGACTGTCTCAACGCCAATTTCTACGACATCACCTTGACGAGCCGGGGCAAGGAAGTTGATATCTGACATGGATTTGGTGACGAGCGTTTGGGTTTCCATCTGACAGGCGGCATAAACGCCGCACTCTTCGTCAATCCACTCCAATAACCGTCCGCCAAAGAGTGTATTACGCGAGTTTAAATCACCCGGTTTGACAACTTTTCGCGTGCGAAAGATTAGAGACATAAGGCGACATAAATGAGAATCGGCAGGTTTTGCAAGGGCAGAGCTTCTCGCGAGAGTTTATTTGTAAACCCTGTCGGTTTTATGTGCGGTTACACTCACTCTGGTTTTGGAATGGGGGTATCCTTTGACACATGATTGAGTGCCCAGACCCGCAAATGCGAAGCCAAGTTTCGACCTTGGCCGTTCTCCAAGCGTAAATCATCCTGTTCGCGGAGAAACTGCGCCAAACTCTGATTGGTTTGAACGATGTAATTATCAATAACCTGCCAAAATTCTGGTTCGAGCGCTAAAGATGTTTGATGCCCGTAGAGAGAGACCGACCGCTTCTTGAAACTCATTGAGGCTTATCGCCCGGATCATCTGTTTTTGATGATGCACTTGTGAGCTTATGGGCGTCTAATTTGGATTGCAGTTTCTCTGCCAATTTGGCTTTCTTATCTTTATGGGCTTTATTCTGCCCGAAACGCGCTCGGTTTTCAGCCGCTTTGGCGTCCTTTTTGACGCGTTTCACAGCCTTCGCCGCTTTGCCGAATTTTATGACATTATCGTTCATTAGCGTGGTTTTATCATCAGTTCTGGACGAACGATTTTGTCGAATTCTTTTTCAGTGACAAAACCCAAACGTACGGCTTCTTCGCGTAATGTTGTTCCTCGCTTATGGGCAGTTTTCGCTACGGTTGTCGCGTTATCATAACCGATGGTTGGAGCGAGGGCCGTAACCAGCATAAGGGAACGCCCCATCAAATCAGCAATGCGGTCTTCATTGGCTTTAATGCCTGTCACGCATTTATCCGCGAAGGCCATGGAGGAGTCTGTCAATAATTTGATTGACTGTAGCATATTATAGGCCATGACAGGCTTGTATACATTCAGCTCGAAATGGCCTTGGCTACCGGCCAGCGACATCGTGGTTTGATTGCCCATAACCTGCGCGCAGACCATGGTTAGAGCTTCGCACTGGGTTGGATTGACTTTACCCGGCATGATGGATGAACCGGGTTCATTGGCGGGAAGGGAGAGTTCCCCGAGGCCCGAGCGCGGGCCTGAGCCCAGAAAGCGAATATCATTGGCAATTTTGAACAATGACGCCGCGACAGTATTCAACGCGCCATGAGCGGAAACATAGGCGTCATGCGCGGCTAAGGCTTCAAATTTGTTCGATGCAGTTTTAAACGGCATTTTCGTATAGGCGGCAACTTCATCGGCGAAGGCTTTCGCAAAGCCGGGTTTGGCATTCAGGCCTGTCCCGACAGCTGTGCCGCCTTGCGCCAAAGGATAAAGTTCTTTCAGGCCGTTTTTGACGCGTTTTATGCCTAGGTCGAGTTGAGCAACGTAACCGGAAAACTCCTGACCCAATGTGATCGGCGTGGCGTCTTGTGTATGAGTTCGACCAATTTTGATAATTTTCTTAAACTCCTGAGCCTTATCATTCAGCGCATTGCGGAGATATTGAAGGGCCGGGAGCAGGCTGTGGTGAATTTCTTCTGCGGCTGCGATGTGCATCGCCGTTGGAAAGGTGTCATTGGATGATTGGCTCTTATTGACATGGTCATTTGGGTGAACGGGGTCTTTGGAGCCAATCTCACCGCCAAGAATTTCAATCGCCCGATTGGAAATCACTTCGTTGGCATTCATATTGGACTGTGTGCCGGACCCGGTTTGCCAAACTGAGAGCGGGAAATTATCATCCAATTTGCCCTCGGCGACATCTTTTGCCGCTTTTACAATCGCGTTGGCGCGTTTGGCATCAAGATTTTTAAGTGACTTATTGGCCTTGGCCGCGCTCATTTTAATAATACCCAATGCACGAATGACGGAAGGGGGCATGGTTTCAACCCCGATCGGAAAATTGATTAAAGAGCGGGCTGTCTGCGCGCCATAATATTTGTCGGCAGGTACTTTCAATTTGCCGAAGCTATCAGATTCAGTGCGGGTGTTTTGCGTCATGAAATAACTCTGTTTTTAACGGTATAGGAAATGTCGCCATTCAAAGGCGTAAAATTGCCAGATTTAAGATGGAAAGAGAAGAGCGGCTGTCACTGAATAATATCGAATGTTTTATCATCGACCCGGTCTGAACGCGTTATTTTTTGCGGAAAGCATCCAAGCTGACAACGTTTTCGCCTTCTTCTTTACTCTCATCAGTATCAGCGGATTTGTCAGTGTCTTCTGCCTTGACTTTAGCCGCAGGCTTTTTCGTCCCGATATTTTCTGTCACAGTGTTGTCTTCATCCCCTTTAACAGGACGAAGTTCAGTGGTCTTATTTGCGGCGGGCTCCATCTCGGCAGGGGCATCGAATTGCAAGGCGAAACCGACACTGGGATCATGGAAGCGGGTAATGGCGTGATAAGGCACTTTTAAATATTTCGGGATACCGCCGAATTTAAGCGTGACTTCGAACTCTTCAGCATAGGCGTTTAAGTCCCAAAATTGATGTTCGAGAACAATCGTAATTTCGTCGGGATATTTGTCGGCGAGACCTTGATCAATTTCGACGCCAGGGTAGCGCGTCAGAAATGTAATGTAGAAATGATGCGCACCGGGCAAGCCGTCTTCACGGATAACCCGCCGTATCGCATCTCTGACCACACCCCGCAAAGCGAGCTGTGTCATCTGATCATAATTCATCAGGTCTTGGCTCATATCTTTACCCTAGACCTCTTATTCCAAATATCAACCTACGTTTACCGGGCAGGCTGATTTTATTTACATTTTGGCGCTCTGGGCAAGCCCTGATACGTAGAGAGTTTATGGCTCATTCGAAACCCGATCTTTCAGCTCGATATGATGAGGCAGGTCGCTTCATTCCCCCTCATGCCAAACCTCTTACGGGGCAAGAGGGTTTTGTGCGTGCGACATGGACATTTTTGCGCAATCCAATAGAGGGTTTTGGCCCGCTAGCCTATTCGCAGCCCATTGTCAGCGTGCCGAGTTTCGGAAAGAAACTTCACGTTATAACCGACCCCGAAGGCATGATGACTGTGTTGGCCAAAGAGGCGGGAAAGTTTACAAAGACCGCGATTGATGCGCGCATCCTCGGCCCGGCGACGAAAGAAGGTTTGCTGTCCGTTCATGGGGCGCAATGGAAACGGCAGCGTAAGAGTGTCGCCCCTATGTTTCGAAAGCGACACATGGCCGATTTGGCTCCGATGATAAATGATGTCTTGGAAGCTTTTTGCGAAAAACTCGATCATGCTCCTGCGATTGAGCTGAACAGCGCTATGGCTGATCTGACATTTGACATTTTGGCCAAAGCTTTACTTGGAGACCCAAAAGGGTTGGATAGGGAACGGCTGAAATATGCCACTCGTAAAGTCGTGACGAGTGCGGGGACTTTGCGGCCTGATGACCTCGTGCCTTGGCCCCGTTGGGTGCCCCGTCCCATTTCACTGTCCGGGAAGCGGGCTTTAAAGGCTTTGAAAAGAGCTGCCGATGCGTTGCTCGATTCTCGTCGGGAAGGGCCTGCTCAAGACGATTTGGTAAGCCTCTTGATTTCGGCTGGTGCCACGGAGGCAGATGAAGGGCTAAGCCGACGAGAGCAGCGCGATAACCTCATCGGTTTCTTTATCGCCGGGCATGAAACGACGGCGCTGACATTGACTTGGGCGCTCTATCTTGTGGGCAGCCATGATAAGACGGCCAAACGGATACGCGCCGAAGTCGAAAAGGTCTGCGCTCAAAAAGCTGTCACCTATGCCGACATTTCGAAGCTAACATTCACTCAAGCCGTTATTGATGAGACAATGCGTCTCTATCCGCCCGCGCCCATGCTCAACCGTGAATGTCACGAGGCCACAGAGGTTCATGGACGAAAAATCAATGTTGGGGATACTTTTCTTCTCTGTAATTACGTGATGCATAGAACGGAAAGACTGTGGGAAGAGCCTCTCGTGTTTGATCCTGATCGCTTTTTGCTTAATCCGTCTCTTAAAAGCAAAGGCGCGCCTTTCATGCCTTTCGGGGCTGGGCCACGCATCTGCGTTGGGGCTGCCTTTGCAACAATGGAAGCCGTTATGGCTCTGGCCACTCTGGTGAAGGGATATGATATTCAGATAAAAGGTAATGCTTACCCCCGCCCATTAATGACAGTGACATTGCGTCCTGAAGGCGGCATTGAAGCTAGATTAGTGAAGAGATAAATCAAAGTGGGAGGTTTCTGTTGCCAGCTACCTCCCGAAGCCCGCCTAGCCGTCTGAAGGGCTAGGAGTTAAAGTCGGAATGTCCGAACTGCTTACGCAGCTAGGGCAAATTCCTCAGAATAATTGTCATTTGCAATTATAAAAACGGGCATTTAACGGTACCCATACGGAAGAAAGCTAACCCTTTTGAACGTCTGTCGATCCTATTTCGGCCCCATCAAAAGCTCTCAATGTTTTGAGAGTTTATGGTGGAGCCGCCGGGTACCGCCCCCGGGTCCAGTCCGTCTATTATGAGCGCGTTTATCCTCATAGTCAGCAAGCTGACGCTTCATATGTAGGAGAAATATCTGAGAATAAAAGCCTGATTCCCGTTTCCATGTGTTGATTTTTGCTGAAACTCGACTAAATATCGGCTCAGATAAGTGAAATGCCCCGGTTTTATGAATGTTACATGAATAAAATTTGGAACAATGGGCAGGTTGTGACGTTTTTCTTACGAAGTGTTTGAAATTTGATATTTCTATCTGTAAGGGTAGAAAAAATTGGAATCCGTGGGAGGATAATTATGAAAAGACTTACCGCAACTTTAGCATCTATCAGTGCTTTAGCTCTAACGGCAGTCGCACCAAGTGCGGCAGCGCAAGATTTGAACATCTGTACGCAAGAGAGCATTACGCAGCTTGTTTACTTTGAATTTGCCAAGGCTCAGTCGGCTGAGACCATGTCACAAATGCAATCTGTAAGAGATATTGCAAACTTGTGTGATGTGCGTTCAATCGAGTTGGTAGGCCATACTGATACTGTTGGTTCTGCTGCCGCAAACCAAACATTATCTGTTCGTCGTGCAAATGATGTGAAAGCCGAGCTCGTGAAAATGGGTATCTCTGGCGATCTTATCTCCACATCTGGTGCAGGTGAAACTCAGCCTTTCATCCCAACAGCTGATAATGTGAAGGAACAACTTAACCGCCGTGTTGAAGTTCGTTTGGTCTTGAACCCTCTCGTCATTCAGCAAGAGCCTGTCTATGTTGAACCAGAGCCAGTTTATGTTGAGCCGGAGCCCGTCTACGTTGAGCCAGAACCCGTTTTCGTTGAACCAACGCCAGCTCCTACTCCTGAGCCCACACCAGTTGTAGAGGTTGCCCCAACTCCAGCACCTACGCCACCAGCGCCAACACCGGTTGCTGGTCCTGCTGCAAGTAGCAACACAGCCTTGCTTCTCGCTGGCGCGGCCGCTGCTGCAGGTGGATTATTCCTTATTTTGGATGATGATACACCCGCTTCACCATAAGTTTGAGCACATTTGATATTAAACCCGGTCTTTGAGGCCGGGTTTTTTTATGCCTTGGCTTAAGACGTCAAAAAAATAGCGCGAATGGGTTTGACCAAATCGCGCTAAATTTTGTTAAGCTAGTTGTTTAAAGTAAGAACTAGAGGCCTTCTAACTTTCCGGCATTTTTGGTTAGGATGTAGAGGAATGTGACACGTTGTTTGTTGCGATCACCCTTCATCGTTTCACAAACAGCATCCACAGCCGCTCCGGCTTCATCAGTGTCCATGCCCAACTTCTTTTTGCAAAACCCGTCTCTGACGCGGTTTTTTTCAGTTTCGTCAGAACAGGAGACAAGTGATGAGTCACGATTCTGTAGTGCAATACCACAATAATTTACAATTTTTTGAACGTGTGCTTCAGACGCGCCCGCGTCATAACGTTTCACGTCTTCTATATAATCTGCAGCTTTCGCCATAAGTCTCTCCTCAATAGTTAATAAAACTATACTAATATTGAGTGTGATCTAATTTCAAGCTTAAGTTTAGGCTCGTTGTCTCATTCTTGACATGTTTAAACCTCATTCGAGGGTATGATTTTTGCCCGTGAAGCGTTATCCAATAAGCGGGCGCGAAGTTGAAAAAGAGAATCGTCTATTTCCGGCAAGCAAAATAAAACTCTGTCACGAACGCTTGATTACCTAGATGAGCTTGTTCGTTTCGACACCCGAAACGGCCAAGGCGATGAGATGGTCTGTGTCGACTGGTTGTCAGAGACACTTAAACAATTCTCCCCTGATAAGCTGATCAAAAATTCAGTGAAACGCTCCCGTGGTAAGTCAGAGAGTGCTTATGTCTTAGCAATTTGGGGGCGACCTGAGCTTCTTTTGAATGTTCATATTGATACAGTCCCCAGCGGGGAAGGATGGCTCGCGGACCCTTTGATATTACGGCAAGAGACAGATCGTGTGATCGGTCTGGGGGCGTGCGATATAAAAGGGGCGGCAGCTTGCATTTTGGCTGCTCTCGAGTCGTCAAAGCCTAACAATTTGGCTGTTTTATTTTCCGGTGATGAAGAACATGGCAGTGAAGTTATGCCTGCGATAGTTCAAGCGGGTCATTTAGACGGCGTCAAATCGGCAATCGTTTGCGAACCCACAGGATGCAAAGTCGGCAAGAGACATCGAGGTATGCTCGCTGTCAGAGCTGATTTTTCAGGGCCGGGTGGTCATAGCTCATTGGCAGACAGTTTAGAGGCACCTTGTTTGCAAGCTGCAAAACTTGCCTCATCAATCGGGGAATACGGTCGAGAGCATAGGCTTTTCGGAACTGAGCCTTTCAAAGGCCTATGTACCAATATTGGCGATATTAAAAGTGATGGAGTTTACAATGTCGTTCCGACGACGGCCTCTCTTTGGGTGTCTATGCGGCCCCCACCCGGGGATGATGTTCGTGCTCGTGAAGCTGACATTTACGAAATGGGCCGAGCGGTAAAGGCAGAATTAGATACAATCGTTGCTTTCGAACCTTTCGAGACAAAAGACATCATATATTTTGAAAAACTGTTCCAAGGTTTTGAATTTATTGATCTTCCTTATTGGACGGAAGCGGCTATGTTATCCGAAGCAGGCATCAATACGGTTGTATTTGGGCCAGGATATATTGAACAAGCCCATAAGCCCGAAGAATGGGTGAGCCTGTCACAATTACAGAAAGCAGTCGAGTTTTTTGAGGTTTTGATAAAGACGAGAGCCCCTACAAAAGGCGCGGAGAAAAAAGGGGCAAAGACGGAAGGTTCATCAGCATGAATTCCAAATCCGTTCGACAAACCGTTCTGACCAGTCTGTCAGCAATCGGAGCCAGTCGCGAAGCTCGCTTTTATGCAGACCTTTTCGCCAAACAAGATGCTGAACGCTTTGCGCTGATTGTAATTGATCCGCGATGTTTGAAGAACCCATTGCTTGAGGCTCTTGTCAGTAATCTCAAACTTCTCTTTGATTTGGGGTTGTCTCCTATTTTACTGGTTGGGGCGATGGATGAAGACCGGACGTCCGTTAAATTTCAAGCCCAACGTTTATCCCGGGAGTTAGATCAAGCGTCTGTTCGCGCCACTAAATTGAATACACGCTCATATGGATTGATTCCTGATGTCAGAAAGAAAGCCAAATCCGGTCTAATGCCGATTTTGGAAATGACCGAAAGACGCGGTGAGATGAATTTGAACGCGCTCGTTAGGGAGATTAATCCCTATAAAGTCATTTTCCTGCAACCCTCTGGCGGCTTGGTCAAACGAGGGCGACGCATTCGCAATTTAGACACGGAGAGTGTCTCTGACTGGCTAGAAGACGAGAACCACCTTTCCGAGGGGCAAAGGCAGTTTCTGCGCTTTGTCCATGAAATGAAAAATGCTTCAGACGAACTTTCCCAAAGGCACCGCTCCTATATCATGGCCTCGCCACTCAACCTGTTGCCTGAATTGTTCACAACGAAAGGTTCAGGAACACTGATAAGGCGTCGCGCCCTCATTTCGAAATATACAAGGTTTTCTGATCTGGATGTGCCGCGTTTGCGTCAGTCCATTGAAGACGCCTTTGGAAAAATATTATCTGAAACCTATTTCGAAAATTCCATTCACTCCGCTTATGTCGAGGATAATTACAGAGGCGGGGCGGTTTTTGTGAAAGTTGCAGATCACTTATATCTCTCAAAATTTTGGGTTATTGAAGAGGCGCGCGGTGAGGGGTTGGCCAAGGAAATCTGGGAGTCTATGTCGCAGGGGGACAACCAATTTTTTTGGCGTTCACGCTTGAAAAACCCATTTAATGATTGGTACATGAAAAAGTGCGACGGCATGCAAATCACTCCGCCGTGGCGTCTATTCTGGAAAGGCCTAAGGCAGGATGCTTTAGCCGAAACGATGTCTTATGCTGTTTCACAGCCCGAAGACTTTATAGCACCTTAAAATGAAGACCTCAAAGAAAGTTACCTATCCCCATGACGATTAATGTGACGAGCGCTTTTGACGGCGGCAATATTGAGGTTATTCGGGCGGATGACCCGCAGGACATTTGCCTGAACATTGAAAAGGATAATGCGTCTGATTTTTACCAATGGTTTTATTTTCGTCTGACCGGTGCGAAAGAGGAAGACTGTCGGATGGTCTTGGAAAATGCTAAAAATGCTGCTTTTGTCGGCGGTTGGGAGAATTACCGCGCATGTGCCAGTTATGACCGTAAACACTGGTTTCGCGTTGAAACGACCTCCTATGAAAATGGTCAACTCATCATAAATCATAAACCGGTGCAGGACAGTATTTATTACGCTTATTTCGCACCTTACAGCATTGAGCGTCATCATGACCGTATCGCTGAATACGCCCAAAATGAGGGTGTGGCCTTACGGGTTATTGGGCATTCTATTGAGGGACAAACGCTAGACTGTCTCGAAATTGGTGAAGGCGACATCAATATATGGGTAATCGCGCGTCAACATCCCGGGGAAACCATGGCGGAATGGTGGATGGATGGGTTTATCACCCATCTCATTCGCGGTCAGGACGAAGCGACATGCACGCTACGCGAAAAAGCCAAACTTTTTATTGTGCCGAATATGAACCCTGATGGGAGTTGTCGCGGAAATTTGCGTACCAATGTGGCCGGGGCAAATCTGAACCGGGAATGGGGTGTGGCGACTTTGGAGAAGTCTCCTGAAGTGGTGCATACGGTCGAGGCGATGGATGAGAACCCTCCGCGATTATGTTTAGATGTCCACGGAGATGAAGCACTGCCTTATAATTTTATAGCCGGGGCGGAAGGTATTCCGGGCTATACGGAGAAGCAGGCGAAAAATCTCGCAGATTTCCTTCAGGCTTACAAAAAATCCTCTCCCGATTTCCAGACGGAGAAGGGTTATGGACTGTCGGCACCGGGTGAAGGCAATTTGACCATGTGCACGAATTTCACTGCGCATCGTTATGACTGTTTGGCAATGACACTGGAAATGCCGTTTAAAGATAATGCCAATCGCCCAGACGATGTTGTCGGGTGGTCGCCTGAACGCTCGGCTGAATTAGGGGAAGCTGTTATTCAGGCGATGGTGAATGTTCTTGATCAGCTTTAGGCCGGGTTGGCTTTAACAAATTCATATATATCGCGAATTTTTATCATGTTCAGTTCGCGCGTGCGATTGCCGATTAGAAAGCAATCAATGATGACCCAAATGCCAAGGCCGCCAAAGGTTAAGAGCTTCAACACACCCGCTAATATATCACCGACAATAAAGCGGTCGACGCCAAAATTACCCAACCACATATTCCAACCAAACATAGCGACCGGATTGAGCGTTTCGTTTTGAACAATATCCATAAATTTGAAACGGTCAGCATCATTTAATGATGCGGCCATATCCACCAATTCGCGATCATATCTAAAGCGGTTCATTCTCTCTCCTTTGCACCGTTCTTATTGTTAATCGATATGGTTCTACTTCCGACCTTTTTCAAGAGGTGAAGGTCCGTTTTGTCAAAAATTCGATGTGGACAATATCTCAAACCCCTCTGCCCGAATCGGGAAAGGGCTCTATAAAGACTTATGCAACAATATCTCGACCTTCTCTCCCACGTTATGGAAAATGGCACGGATCGTATGGACAGAACGGGTACGGGGACACGCGGTGTCTTTGGCTATCAAATGCGATTTGACCTCTCACAGGGTTTTCCCATGGTCACCACCAAGAAACTGCACAAAAAATCAATCGTCCATGAGCTCATTTGGTTTCTCGCCGGGGATACGAATATAAACTACCTCAAAGAAAACGGTGTCCGTATCTGGGATGAATGGGCGGATGAAAACGGTGATCTCGGCCCGGTCTATGGAAAACAATGGCGACGATGGGAAGGCCCGGAGGGCCGTGTTATTGATCAAGTCAAAAATGTTGTAGAGGCCATAAAAAACAATCCCTATTCCCGCCGACATATTGTCAGCGCGTGGAACCCGTCCGATGTGGATGATATGGCTCTGCCGCCATGTCACTGCTTGTTTCAGTTTCATGTGGCTAATGGCAAATTGAGTTGTCAGCTTTACCAGCGCAGTGCCGATATATTTCTTGGTGTTCCCTTCAATATCGCGAGCTACGCCTTACTGACTCACATGATGGCGCAGGTTTGCGATCTGGAGGTCGGCGATTTCGTCCATAGTTTTGGCGATGCACATATTTATTCCAATCACTTTGAACAGGTGAAGCTACAGCTCACGAGAGAGCCTATGCCTCTGCCAAAACTAACACTGAATTCGGATGTGAAGGAAATTGATGGGTTTCAATACTCTGATGTGAAAATCACAGGATACAAATCGCACCCACATATTGCGGGGAAAGTGGCGGTTTAATTTGCCTCATGCGTGCCAGGTCACGCTTTCTTTACAAACATTGTTTTCAGCTTCATCGCGCCAATTCCGTCGATTTTACAATCAATATCGTGATCTTCATCGATCAGTCGATTGATTTTTACCTTCGTCCCGACCTTGGCGACCTTTGATGTGCCTTTGACTTTAAGATCCTTAATGAGAGTAACAATGTCACCGTCTTGCAAGACATTGCCATTGGCGTCTTTGTAAATTCTTTCGCCCGGATTGGGCATATTGGGGTTCCATTCATGCGCACATTCGGGACAGACCAGAAGTGCACCGTCTTCATAGGTGTAGGTGCAGGCACAAGCGGGGCAGGGCGGGTTGTCGGACATTGTCTAAGCTTTCTTATTTGGCTTCTACTTGCACTCCCTGTCTTTCTGCGCCATCAAAAACTTAGGGTATAAGAGGAGATCATGATGAAATATTTATTGGCAGGCACAGCCGTTTTGCTAGCGTTAGGCACATCTTTTGGCGCGCTAGCGGATGATTTAACCAAAACTGTTTCGAAAGATTATGATTACGTTTTCGATCTCTACAAACATTTCCATGAAAACCCTGAATTGTCCTTCAAGGAAGAAAAATCGTCAGAACGTTTGTCTCAAGAATTACGCTCTTTAGGATTCGAGGTTACGGAGCGGGTCGGTGATAAATGGGTAAAAAAGAAAGTAAAAAAGGACGTGGGTGAAGTGCTGCCCGGCGTCGGCGGATATGGTGTCGTTGCCGTGCTGAAAAATGGCGATGGCCCGACCGTTATGTTACGCGCCGATATGGATGCCCTGCCATTGGAAGAAAAAACAGGTTTAAGCTACACCTCCAAAGTCGTTGCGACGGATCATTATGGGAAAGAAGCGCCCGTTATGCATGCCTGTGCCCATGATAGCCATATGGCCATTATGGTCGGCGCTGCGAGGCAATTGGTGAAGCGAAAGGACGAATGGAAAGGGACGTTGGTTTTGATTGGCCAGCCGGCCGAAGAGATTGGCTTGGGGGCCATAGCTATGCTCGAAGACGGGCTGATGACACGCTTTCCAAAACCGGATTATGTGTTGGCGACCCATACATCAGGATGGGACCCTGCGGGGATGATTACCTATACGTCCGGCTATGCCTTAGCCAATGTGGACTCCGTTGATATTCTTATCAAAGGTGTCGGCGCGCATGGTTCCGCCCCGCATATGGGCAAAGACCCGATTGTGATTGGCTCGCAGATAGTCAATGCGTTGCAAACTCTGGTTTCACGCGAAGTCAATCCTCTTGAGGCCGGTGTCGTGACCGTAGGTTCCTTCCGTGCGGGCTATAAACACAATATCATTCCGGACGAAGCGAAGCTCCAAATCACAGTGCGGTCTTATGACGATGATGTGCGGAAAACCTTATTGGACGGGATTGAGCGGATTGCTCTAGCGCAAGCGCGTTCAGCAGGATTGCCCGAAGAGTTGATGCCGGAAGTGTCTTATGAGAGCGACTACACGCCTTCGACGTTTAATGACCCTGAAATGACCGAGCGGGTAATGGGTGCGATCAAAGCTTCAATTGGCGAGGAGAAAGTGGGCACACGACCACCGAGCATGGGAGGTGAGGATTTCTCCCAATTCCACCGCTATGACCGTGACATTCCGACCTTAATTTTCTGGACGGGCGGCGCTGAGCCTAAAGCCTTCAAGAAGGCCGTGGAAACAGGCGGTAGCCTTCCACCGGCCAATCACTCGCCTTTCTTTGCGCCTCTGCCGGAGCCTTCACTGAAGCTGGGTGTGCAATCAATGACAGCGGGCGCGTTGGAGCTGTTTTCAGAATAATTTTATAAGCGTTTATTGGTGAGCTTTTCAAGTCTCCGCTCGCGTCTCTCTTGGTTTCTCAATGCGTTGACGAATGAGCCACCATATGACGATGGCACCGACCATTTTTCCAGCGACGCTCATAATGATATTGGGGGCAGTTAATTGACCATCTCGAATGAAGCTGGCCCCAAACAGAAATGCCGTCGTGTCTATGGGTGCGGCGATCGCTGAAGATAACAAAACGCGCGTGGATAATTTGTATTTTGTGAAAGTGAACATCGCATAATCCACGAGTTCGGAGATCAAAAAGGCCGCACCGCTAGCCAAGGCGAGCGCACCGCCACTGGTAACATATGTTAGACCTAATGCGATCGCCATGGCGAGTAGGACTTCATGCCCGATTTCGCGCTGTGAAAAATCGCGGACCACTAAAACCAGACCTGTCACAACCGTTACTGGATTGAACGCCCAAGCGGCCAAACCCGGTAGATTGACCATTGGTGCCCAAGTGAAGCTCCAATTGATAAACGGAATCAAAAGAATATAGAGCAGCGTATATTTAACGCTTAATAGGCTCGTTTTAGGCGTTGCCCTTTCTGTTTGGGTATCAGTGGTGTCTTGCTTTACCATGTGTTCCGCCTGTCATTCTTACAAACTGAAAATCTCGAAGAGAGTCATGCTATACGGCAAGTGACTATCCGTGTAACCCTTTGCCTATGGCAACGAATCCTAAATTATCTTTGATTGTGGCACGGGCCCAAAACGGTGTAATTGGGAGGGAGGGGGACTTGCCGTGGCGTCTCCCGTCCGATTTGAAATTTTTCAAGGCAACAACTTTGGGGAAACCCGTCCTGATGGGGCGCAAAACATGGGAAAGCCTGCCTTTCCCCTTACCGGGTCGTCCTAACCTGGTGTTGACGAGAGACATATCTTATCAAGCCCTCAAAGCCGAAGTGTTTACAGAATTAAGCGAAATGGTCGGGCGTGGGTTTGAACTGGCCGGAAAAACAAACATCGATGAAATTATGGTGATTGGGGGGGCGGAGCTATACCGAACACTTATGCCATATATAGATAGACAATATGTGACGCAGATTTTGTCTGATGTAGAAGGGGATGCTTATTTCGATGCACCTGACCCGCAATATTGGCATTTGACGGAGCGGCGAACAGGTCTAAAAACAGACAGAGACGATTATGATTTTGCAGTAGAAATTTGGGATCGCAGACGCGATAAGTCTTAAAAGGGAATCTACACGTATCACCCTTGTAATGAGACGCAGCGCGACCAAGTAAGAAGAAACACTTTTCGGAGACATTTGTGGCAGACGATAAGAATAATAGTCCTTGGGGAAAGCCTAAAGGACAATCCGGAAACGGAAACAACCCTTGGGGTCAGGGCAAACCTGACCGTAACAGACCCAAACCGGGCGAAGGTTCACCCGATTTGGACAATGTTATCCAAGGATTTAAAACGCGCGTCAAACGCGGCGGTTCTGGTGGTGGGGGCCGTGGAGGCTTTCCCGGCGGCGGAGCCGGCGCGGGCGAGTTCAAAGTGCCGAAATGGGCATTTGCAGCTGCGGCTGTGGTGTTTTTAGGGATCAATTCGATCTTTACGGTTCAGGGTAACGAGCAAGCTGTGGTCCTTCGCTTTGGCGATTATGTCCGCAAAGCCGGCCCCGGCCTTCACTTTAAATTGCCATTGGTCGAAACCAAAGAGGTCGTAAATGTGACGACCCAACGTGAAACTCAAGTTGGCGTGACGTCGAGTGGTCGAAACGTTGCCGAAGAGTCGTTGATGCTGACGGGCGACGAAAATATTGTCGATATTGATTTTACCGTTCTTTGGGTCATTCGTGATTTGCAGGATTACCTTTTCAAAGTCGATCAACCCGATGATCTTGTGAAGTCGGCGGCTGAGTCGGTTGTACGTGAAATTATTGGTAAAAATGAGCTCGACCCGATTATCACGACAGGCCGTCAGGAATTAGTCGGTACGGTGACGACACAACTTCAATCATTACTGGATGAATACGAAGCCGGTGTTCTTATTCAGGACGTTCAGTTCCAAAAAACCGACCCGCCTGCTTCTGTCGAAGATGACTTTCTTGACGTTGTGAACGCAGATCAGGAAGCGGAACGCGTTATCAATGAAGCCCGCGCTTATCGCAATAAACAAGTGCTGGAAGCCGAAGGTACAGCCGCCCGCCTCATCCAAGAAGCTGAGGGTTACCGTGATGCTGTTATCGCCGATGCCGAAGGTGAAGCCGAGCGCTTTCGCCTCATTTATCAGGAATATAAACTGGCGCCGCGCGTGACGCGACAACGTATGTATTTAGAGACAATCGAGGACGTCTATCGCGATGCCGATAAAATTATTCTCGATGATAATGCAGGGTCAGGCGTTGTGCCTTATCTGCCGCTGGATAAGCTGACTCGTCCCGGAGGAGCACAATAATGAATAGTAATCGCTTAGTCGGAGGAGCTATTCTCCTCGCTATCCTCGTCTTCTTGGCCTCACTTTGCATGTACACGGTCCGAGAAGATAAGCAGGCTCTCGTTCTGCGTTTTGGTGAACCCATTCGGGATGAAAACGCTTATAATAGGGAAGAAAATGCAGGACTTAAATTTAAGTTCCCGCCACCTATTGAAAGTGTGCGCCAATATGACCGCAAAAATCTGGTCTTGGATCTTGATTCCCAATCTATTCTGGCTTCTGATCAAGAGCGTTTGATTGTGGATGCCTTTATCCGCTACCGCATTACGGATGTCAGACAGTTCTATGAGCGTTTCAACACGCGTAGAGCCGCTGAATTACAGTTAAAAAACATTCTCGACTCTTTGATTCGTGACACATTAGGTGGCGTAGAAAGTCAGGAGATTATTTCCGGCCAACGGGTCGATTTGATGCAAGCTATTGAGGATCGGGCCAATGCACGGGCAGAAGGCCAGACCTTTGGTCTGAAAATCGAAGATGTGCGCATCAAGCGCGCTGACCTTCCGAATGAAAACGCCGAGCGGGTTTTCGAACGTATGGCGGCCGATCGTCAGGAGGTGTCTGCTGAAAAACGCGGTCAGGGTGAGCGGGCTAACCGTACTATTCGCGCGGAAGCCGACAAAGACGTTCAAATTCTCATTGCGAATGCACGGAAAGAATCCGAAATTATCCGTGGTGAAGGTGATAAGAACCGGAACCGGATTTATGCGGAAGCCTATAACCTTGATCCTGAATTCTTTGCCTTTTATCGCTCAATGCAAGCTTACAAGGAAGGCTTAGGCAATCGATCAACTTACGTACTGTCACCGGATAGTGACTTCCTGGGTTATTTGGATGACCAGAATGGCCCGAGTAGCCGTCGCTAATAACACGATGCTATGAATATAAGCGCAATTGTGCTCATTGCCATTGGCGGTGCACTCGCGATTGAAGGGGCTGCTTGGGCGATTTTCCCGGGCGGCCTTCGTCGTGTTTATCAAGAGATGGTCTCACAGATGAGTGAGAGAGACCTTCATTTGTCGGGTCTTCTATCCGTCTTTTTCGGTATTATTCTGCTTATGGTTGGCGCTAACCTGCTGGCCTAATCGTTTTCACGCTATTCTGACGCTTTTGTAAGCTATTATTCTGCGCTGTGCCGATACGACCTCTTGGCAAATCGGTTATGGTGTCTAAAGTCTCTTCATGATCAGACTGCTCTCTATCACATTGGCCTTTATGGTTTTGTTTTCGGTTTCGGCATTGGCCCGACCTGTGCCGGAGGGCTTTACCGAACTGACGAAACGGCTCAGCCCGTCTGTGGTCAATATTTCAACGGCGCAGACAATTGAAATCAATACGGAAGAAGCGCCTGCCTTTCCCGAGGGTTCGCCCCTAGAAAGGTTTAATGACTTTTTCGGGCGCGGAAATGACCGTGACGGTCGTGTTTCAAAATCACTGGGTTCAGGATTTGTCATTGATAAAGACGGTCATATCGTCACGAATAATCACGTCATTGAAGATGCTGACTTAATTGAAGTCACATTTTCTAACGGCGATACTTATGAAGCTGAACTGATTGGACGTGATCCGGCTACGGATATCGCCGTTCTAAAACTCGATACCGGCAAAGATATGCCTTTTGTGAGCTTCGGTGACTCTGATAAAGCCGAAGTAGGTGAATGGGTCATCGCGATTGGCAATCCCTTTGGTTATTCCGGCTCTGTTGCCGCGGGTATTATTTCGGCGCGAAACCGCGATATTTCCCATGGTAGTTATGATGATTTTATTCAAACAGATGTGGCCATTAATCGCGGTAATTCAGGGGGGCCGCTTTTCAATATGCAAGGTGATGTCATTGGCGTGAATACGGCAATCCTCTCCCCTACAGGCTACAGTGTCGGGATAAGTTTCTCTGTTCCCGCCGAACTCGCCGAGTCAGTCGTTGAACAACTCATAGCTTTTGGTGAAACACGTCGCGGTTATTTGGGTGTTCGACCGCAAAAAGTGAGTGCGGGATTGGCGAAATCCTATGGCTTAGATGGAACTTATGGGGCGTTGATCACATCTGTTGTGGCTGACTCGCCAGCGGATAAAGCAGGTCTGCGTAAGGGCGATCTTATTACTGAAATTGGTGGAGAGCGCCTTGAGAGCTCCCGTCTTCTATCACGCCGTATAGCAGACGCGCCTATAGATAAGGCATTGGAGATAACCTATATCCGCAAGCGCAAGGAGCGCACGGCTTCTGTTCTAATCGAACGATTGAAAGAGCAAGTTACCGAGGAAGAAAAAGCGCGACGCGAACAAGAAGAAAATGAGGCCGAGCGCTCAGTTAATGGAATTTACGTCGAAGCTTTGACGGATGAAACTCGGACGAAATACCGGATCGACTCTACGACCAAAGGCGTTCGTGTCGTGAAAGTTGATAAACGCGCTACGGCCAGCGGTAAAATCTTGGTGGGTGACATCATAGAAGAGGTCGGTTTTGAGGCCGTCGAAACACCGAAAGCGTTCGAAGATGCGGTAGACGCTTCAAAAGCGTTTAACTCACCCGTTACGTTCCTGATTAACCGCGGTGGGAATTACATTTTCTATGCTTTGGACGTGACGTCTTAGCCCAAATCTTTAAAATCTTTCTCTTCATAGCCTTGGAAGTAAAGTGCCGTGCGTAAATCCGTATAATTGATCGCGCAGTGCGCCGCCGCCGCAACAGCCGGTTTGGCATCATAAGCGATACCCAAACCTGCCGCTTGAATCATAGCCAGGTCATTAGCGCCGTCACCAATAGCGACGGCTTGGGATGCTCCTCCCAAATTCTTTGAATATTCATTTAACCGCTCAAGTTTTGCCTCTCTCCCCAAAATCGGCAATGCCACTGATCCGGTCAGTTCATGACCATTATCCAACAGAACATTTGCGTGATGGTTTTCAAAACCGATGGCCTCGGCCACGCGGGATGAGAAAAAGGTGAATCCGCCTGAAACGATAACGGTCGCGGCGCCTTGCGCTTTCATTGTAGCGCAGAGAGTCTTTGCGCCTTTATTGACCGTAATCCGTTCATCGAAACATTTTTGTAGATCGGAGAGCGGTAAGTCTTTCAATAGGGCGACGCGATCCGTGAGTGCGCCTTCAAAACCGATTTCCCCGCGCATGGCGCGTTCCGTTATGGCGCTGACTTTGTCTTTAAACCCTGCAAAATCCGCGAGTTCGTCAATACATTCCTGACCGATAAGGGTTGAGTCCATATCGCAAATCAGGAGTGTTTTTTTGCGAGGCTGATCAGATTGGAGACAAAAATCAGCTTTCACATTGTTTTCTCTCAGACGGTTCTCAATGTTGTCTTTGGTGACATGAGAGGGGGCATAACCTTCAACGGCTACCCCTTCTGAAAGTGTCTTTATTTGGGTGAGCTGAAAGGCTTCAGCCAAGCTATGTAAATGCGTGGGGTCCTTTTTTGGAAGGACAAGTGTCAAAATTTGGTTTAACGCCTCAACCATGTCAGCCATGCTCCAAATATACTGGGTTGTCCTGTGAATCCTCTTATGAACCCCGTGTTGTGTATTGCAGGGCCGACTGCGAGCGGCAAGAGCGCAGTGGCGCTTGAATTGGCAAAAGCTGTTGATGGGGAAATCATAAATACGGATGCTCTACAGGTTTACCGTGATATCCGTATCTTATCGGCTCGACCATCTAAAGCGGACACGCAGGATGTACCGCATCACCTCTATGGTCTGGTGGACGGAGGCGTACACTTTTCAAGTGGGCATTTTGTGAAGGCCGTAATGCTCGTCATTTTTGATGTCTTAGCCCGCCAGAAAACACCAATTTTGGTGGGGGGGACAGGTCTCTATTTCAAAGCGCTATTTGAGGGCTTAGCGGCCGTACCAAAAATAGACCCAGCGTTAGTACAAGAGATTGAAGCCAGAATTGAAAGCGAAGGCATTTCAACTATTCTAGAAGAAGCCAAAACGCTCGACCCTGTTGGTGTGAAACGCCTATTGGGTCATGATCCACAAAGACTGACGCGCTTGCTCAGCGTTGTCAAACAGACGGGACACGCTCTGCATGAATGGCAGGCCCAGACTCGTCCTGAAATACCATCCGCACAGGCTTTACGATTTGTAATCCTGCCCCCGCGTGAAAGGCTTTATGCTAGGATTAACGACAGATTTGAAACAATGGTAGAGCAGGGCGGTATGGATGAGGCTAAAAAAGTTCACGCGCAATATGGTCAGGCAAATCTACCCATGTTGAAGGCCATCGGATTATCTCATCTGCTTCGATATTTGCGGGGTGAGTTGAGTTATGACAAAGCGATGGAGTTGGCCAAACGGGATACGCGCCGCTTTGCAAAACGACAAATGACGTGGTTCCGCAACCAATGTCGGGATTGGACACATGTCGAGAACCTGAAAGCAGAGGAAGTATTGGCGTCTATTGAGAAGTGGAGAAAAGGATGAAACTATCTCCATCTCTTATTTTCACTCTGTTTATTTCATTCATCATTTTGGCTGTTTTGATCGGTGGTTTGACAGGTGGTGCGATTAACTTTGAAGCCGTTCAATCGCTGATTTCGGGCATTCGCGACTCAAACAGCGCGGTTTTAGTCGTCATAATAATTTTTATCACTGCATCGTTTTTAGGGGCGCCACAATGGGCTTTGATTACGGCCTGTGTCGTTGGGTTTGGCCCTTTATGGGGCGCTGTTTATGCGTGGACCGCGACTTTATGCTCGGCGACAGTGAATTTTTTTGTCGCTCGTATTTTGGGGCAAAAACGGTTGAGTCGTTTGAAAGGCCCAAGGCTTGCGCGTTTATTAGACCGAGTTGAACAAAACGGCGTTTTGTGGAGTTTTGTTGTGCGTCTGGTGCCGACAGGCCCGTTTATCTTGGTCAATTTCGCGGCAGGCCTCTCAACCATTCGATATCCCGCATTTCTGACAGGGACGGCATTTGGTATCGTTCCCAAAATTCTTGTTATGGCGTTGATAGCCAAAGGAATATTTGTAGGTCTTAATGGTAAGCTTATATCGTTGATGTTCATTGGCTTGGCTTTGATAGCCATCATCATGACATTCTGGTTTCAGCGAAATTACGGGCGAAGCAAAGCGGCTCTTGAAAGTCAACAAAGCTAGCGTGTTTTGCGGTTAAGCCTCATCCAATCCCTTTTGGGGCGCTCGTAAAGTTCATCCAAAAACTCCAATTGGAGGCCGATGGGCTCGTAATGGGGGCTGTTCCACATCATCGCAATGCCGCTACGCTTATCGGGGTCAAAAAGGATAAGTGCGCGGTAGCCCTGCACCCCACCTCGGTGGCCGACGACCTTATTGCCGTAATAATCATAGACGCGGAAACCCATGCCATAATGCGCATTTTTAAGGCCGCCAAACCGGCGATTAATATAGCGTTGCTCTCTCAAGGTAGACACGCGGGGAGCTTGTAAGACCTGCTGAATGGCTTCCTGTTGTGAGAGGGTGGCGTCGTCTCCATCGGGCATTTGCCCAATCATCCATTTCGCTAAATCTGTCACAGAAGAATTAACCCCGGCCGCAGCAGGCACGCGGTAATAAGTCGGTTTAACAGACCTATAGGCACGGCCACGCTTACTATGAGGCTTAGCCCAGCTTTTGGATTGTTTGAGTCCGTTCAAACTCACACTGGCGCTTTTCATATCAAGCTGATCAAAAATTTCAGTTTGCACTACGGATTTGTAAGGAAGGCCTGTGAGGGTTTCGACGATTTCACCCGCAGAATCATAAGCGACATTTTGATAGCTGTGGCAGGTCGCGGGCGCGCAATTATATTTCAGCTTACCAAGTTTCTTTCGTGTTTCCTTAGCACTGCGACCATCTTCAATATGGCCGTCATAAGCATTGGGGACGATTCCGACTTGGTGGGCCAATAAATGAGCAACGGAGATATTGGTTTCGCTAGGAGGCAGGTCGAGAGAATATGTGAAATCTTTCACGGCATCGTCCAAAGAAATTCTATTCTCTGCCGCCATAGAGACCAATAAATAGGCCGCCACACCTTTCGAGACAGAGGCCCAACGAAAAACCGTGTCTTGGGTTACTTTATCGCCAGAACCGCGCTTTGTTTCTCCATAACCATTGGCAAAAGTGATGTCGCCATTTTCGACAATCGCCACAGACAGGCCCGTCATGGAGACTTCACGCATAAGACGTTTCGCGCGTTTATCGAGATAGGCTGTGTCGACTTTTGACTGGGGTTTGGGGGCCGCTTTCGCAGGACTGTTTCGCGGGGGCGTCGCAGTAATAGCCGTTGAGGTTTCTACCAATGTCTTGAACGATTGTGCAAAATAGGGTTGGGCCTCTGAGGTAAAAGGCACCGCCAGCATAGTGAGCAGAAAGCCAATACTGATTGTTTTACCACTTATTCGCATTATTGCGGGCTCCGAATACGGAAATGACCCGCTACTGAGGTAAGGTTACTTACACAATAAGAATATAAGATTTCATTATTCTGGAAATGTCTCATGCTGCCCCGCTTTATCACATCCATCACCCTCCAAGCATTATCCATGCCAGTAAAGCTCCACCCAAGGCAATTCTATAAAGCATAAAAGGGAGCATTCCGATTTTACTCACCCATTTCATGAAAAGTGAAATACAGGCGAAAGCAGAAATGAAAGACAAAAGGGCAACCCACAGCCCGTCCGTTAGTGTAGCACCGGCTAATTCAGCCGGGTCTGCCGTGCTCAGACTATAAAGGGCGAAGAGGCCTCCAACACCGATAATCGGCAGGCTCATAAGCATGGAAAACCGCGCTGCCTCGACGCGGGTAAAGCCCATAGCTCTCGCGGCTGTCATTGTTATGCCGGAGCGTGACGTGCCAGGAATGAGGGCAATAGCTTGTGCTAGGCCCAATCCAAAGGCCCCTTTCCAAGTAAGATCTTCGGTCGAGCGTTCCTGTTTCCCCCAGATATCTGAGAGCCAAAGTAAGATACCAAAAAATATTGTCGTGAAAGCAATCAATAAAGGGGATCTTATCATTTCATCAAAACCCCCGAACCGCAGAAAAGCGCCAAATAAGAGAGCAGGGGGGGTTGCGATAATCAAATTAAGGGCCAGCAGAGAGCGTGTATTCAATTGGCGTCTAAGCAAATCCCATAATCCTGTGAAGATGGAGCCAACATCCTTTCGGAAATAGGCCATCACGGCAAAAAGCGAGCCAAAATGTGCCATAACATCGATGAGCGGACCTTGATCTACCCAACCAAGTATTTTGGCGGGTAAGATCAGATGCGCGGAACTTGAAATAGGCAAAAATTCCGTCAATCCCTGTATGAGCGCGAGTAATGTGAGCTGCAACCAAGACATTTGCGCCTCTATTATAGTGTGATTGACCTAAGGCTTCGCGGTACGGGCATAAGTCCTAAACTTCAATTAAAATCACCGAGTAAATTGGAGCTTGGTTGGTGAATCATACGAAAAATATGTGATAATAAAAATACTTTCAAAATTTTATTTTTCATAGTGGAGTGCGTATTTGAAAAATAATTCAATTAAAACAATATATTATATATATTATTGCATAAATACATTTTGCGAAAATATCAAATATTGACAAATTGTCGCATCTTGCGTGTGCTTTGTTTTATGTATAGGCGCAATCGGGACAGCCTAAGAGGCTATGGAAAATACGGAGATTGGCGGTTATGGCGGCGTCTAACAAAATGTTGCAGTTCATCCGCACAGAGCGCGATATGCCCGAAAAGCGCGATGCTGAAGAGCGGCGCGAGGATTTTCTCGAAATTTATGGTGATTACATAGATACTAAGGCGCAGGAACAAGCCTCTCGTTGTTCCCAATGCGGTGTACCTTTTTGCCAAAACCACTGCCCGCTTGGGAATGATATTCCGGATTGGTTGAAACTAACGGCTGAAGGTCGGGTGAAAGAAGCGTGGGAAGTCTCCAGCGCCACGAATAATATGCCCGAAATATGTGGGCGTATCTGCCCGCAGGACCGCTTGTGTGAAGGATCTTGCGTTATTGAGCAATCCGGCCACGGAACCGTGACAATCGGGTCTGTTGAAAGATTTTTATCGGATACCGCTTGGGAAGAGGACTGGATCACGCCGATTAAGCCGCGACGCGAGCGCGCCGAAAGTGTGGGCATCATTGGCGCAGGGCCAGCGGGATTGGCTGCCGCTGAGCAATTGCGCATAGAAGGGTGGCAGGTTACAATTTATGACCGCCATGACCGAGCCGGTGGTTTGTTGATTTACGGGATTCCGAATTTTAAGCTCGAAAAAGAGATTGTTCAACGCCGTACTAAAAGGCTTGAAGTAAGCGGTATCGAATTCGTCATGAACTGCGATGTGGGCGTGGATGTAAGCTTTGCAAAACTTCGCGAGAAACATCAGGCCGTTTTGATTGCAACCGGCGTTTACAAAGCGCGGAACCTGACCTGTGAAGGCGGTGACGCGGAAGGCGTTACGGCGGCTCTACCCTTCTTGATTGAAAGCAATAAGAGAGGGCTCGGCGACACAATTGAGGGAGAAACCGCGAAGGGTAAGAAAGTGGTTGTTATCGGCGGCGGTGACACGGCAATGGACTGTGTTCGTACCGCCATTCGTCAAGGCGCCGAGTCCGTGACTTGTTTGTACCGGAGAGACCATGCCAACATGCCAGGCTCCCGACGGGAAACAGCCAATGCGCAGGAAGAAGGCGTAAAGTTTGAATGGTTGGCTTCCCCTAAGTCTATTCAGTCAAGCGATGGAAAAGCCAAGGCGGTCAGCACATATCGTATGCGTTTAGGCCAGAAAGATGCGTCAGGTCGGCAATCTCCTGTCGTCCTAGAAGGGGCAGATTTTGACGTTGATGCCGATTTGGTGATTAAGGCGCTGGGCTTCACCCCTGAGGATATGAGTATTTTGAGTGAGGAACTGGCGATTAGCCGTTGGAATACTGTCAAAGTAAACCCCGTAACATTCGAAACCAACCTGCCCGGAGTTTATGCTGCCGGAGATATTGTACGCGGCGCATCTCTCGTGGTTTGGGCCATTCGAGAAGGCCGTGATGCTGCCGCTCATATGCATGGTTATCTGTCTGATCTGGAGCGTCAAAACGCGAAACAGGCCGCAGAATAATGACGAAGCGAAGCGGTAAATGTCTTTGTGGAGCTGTGACTTTCACCGTCGCAGGAGAAATGACCGAAACGGATGCGTGTCATTGCTCTATGTGCCGTCGCCAAAATGCGGGCAGTGCGTTTATTGGTGTCCATTTCTCGGACGGCGTGACGCTCCAAAACACAAAGAGTTTAGGTCTCTATAAAGGGTCTGATTGGGGCGAGCGGGGCTTTTGCATGGAATGCGGAACCACATTATTTTGGCGTTTGCAGGGTGAAGAGAAAGATTTTGCGATCGCCGCAGGCGCTTTAGATGACCTGTCAGGCATTAAGCTTGATGCGCATATTTTTACGGACGAAGCGCCAACATATTACAGAGTGCCAACAGACGCCCCGCACAAAACCGGGGCTCAAGTTATCAAAGAATTTGAAGAGAAAATGACATGACAGACTGGCTCAAAGACTTTGAAGCAAAGCGCGAACATCTTATCGCGGCTCATGCTTATGATCCGGAACATGAACGAGCTAATTGCGGCGTTGGTTTAGTGGCGTCTATTGATGGAACCGCGCGGCGCGATGTGGTTGAAAAATCCATTCAGGCTTTGAAAAATGTCTGGCATCGCGGCGCCGTTGATGCGGATGGAAAAACCGGCGACGGGGCCGGTATTCGCTTGGATATTCCTCAGGAATTTTTCCGCGCCCAAGTAGAAGAAACAGGCCATAAAGCCAGCTCTGCCAAAATTGCTGTCGGTATGATTTTTTTACCGCGGACGGATTTTAATGCGCAGGAAGCGGCACGGACCATTGTTGAGTCTGAACTTCTGAAAGAAGGCTTCTATATTTACGGTTGGCGACAGGTTCCTATCAATATTGATATAATCGGCGAAAAGGCCAAGGCAACGCGTCCGGCCATTGAACAGGTTTTATTCCGCGATCCTAAAGGCCGTAAAGGCAATGCGCTTGAGCGGGAATTATACATTGTGCGGCGGCGTATCGAAAAGCGTGTGATTGCAGAGGCGATACCCAGTTTTTATATCTGTTCGCTGTCTGTCCAAACCCTGATTTATAAAGGAATGTTTCTGGCGCAGGACATCGACAATTTTTTCACCGACCTGAAGGATGAGCGTTTCATTTCACGGGCTGCGATTTATCACCAGCGTTACTCAACCAATACTTTCCCGCAATGGTGGTTGGCACAACCCTTCCGCATGTTGGCCCATAATGGTGAGATTAATACGCTGAAAGCTAACCGTAACTTCATGAAGAGTCATGAGATTAAGATGGCCAATAGTGCTTTCGGGGAACGCGAAGAAGACGTGAAACCCGTCATTCAAAAAGGCAGCTCAGACTCTGCGGCGTTGGACGCCGTGTTTGAATTATTAGTGCGTGCCGGACGGACGGCCCCAATGGCCAAGACCTTGCTCGTCCCTGAGGCCTATTCGAAGCGTGGTGACCTCATGCCTGAAAACTGGCGCGCTCTTTATGAGTATTGCAATGCTGTGATGGAGCCGTGGGACGGCCCAGCGGCTTTGGCCGCCTATGACGGACGCTGGGTCATGGCAGGATTAGATCGAAATGGCTTGCGTCCTCTGCGTTATGCGATTTCTGACAACGGTATCATTGCCGTTGGCTCAGAAGCGGGAATGTGTCCAATGGATGAGAAGGACATCATTAAAAAAGGAGCCTTGAAGCCAGGCCGCATGATTGCTGTAGATCTGGAAGATGGCAAATTTTATTCCTCCAAAGCCATTATGAATGAATTGGCGGATAAACGGCCTTACCAAAAATGGTTGAAAAAAGTTGTCAATCTCGATGAGGCGTTATCCGGCTCAGAGCCTGCTGCCGCCTTGAAAGGGGAAGACCTTGTGCGTCGGCAGGTGTCCTGCGGTCAAACATTGGAAGATCAAGAGCTTATTCTGACCCCTATGGCCGAGACAGGCAAAGAATCGGTCGGTTCTATGGGAGATGACACGCCTTTGGCTGTGTTGTCTGATATTTACAGACCGCTTTCGCATTACTTCCGTCAGAATTTCTCTCAGGTTACAAACCCACCAATTGATCCATTGCGCGAAACGCGCGTCATGGGCTTGAAAACGCGTTTCCGTAATCTGCGTAATATTTTGGCAGAAGCTGGAAGCCAAACGAATGAAATGTTGGTTCTTGATAGTCCGGTGATGACAAATGGTATGTTTGACCGTTTCAAGGATATGGTTGGGAATAAACTTGTTGAGTTGGATTGTACCTTCCCGGTTCCTGAAGATGAGGGCTCACAAGGCCGCGCTTTACGGGATGTTTTGAGACGCATTCGGGAGCAAGCCAAAGAGGCGGTACTTAGCGGTGCAGAAAATATCGTTTTAACCGATGAAAATACAGGGGAGAGCAGAGCTGCTGCGCCTATGATTTTATGTACTGGGGCTGTGCAAACGGCTTTGGTCAATGAAGGTTTACGTTCATCTTGTTCAATTTTGGTGCGGTCTGCCGAGTGTCTTGACACGCATTATTTCGCTGTCCTGATTGGTGCGGGAGCAACGGCAGTAAATGCGTATATGGCTCAGGACTCCTTAGTTGATCGCGTGAATCGCGGCTTATTGGATATGAGCGCAGATGAGGCCGTCGCCCAATACAAAAAAGCGATTGAAGGCGGATTGTTGAAGATTATCTCCAAAATGGGGATTTCTGTGATTTCATCCTATCGAGGCGGAAATAATTTCGAAGCGATTGGCCTGTCACGGGCCTTGGTCGGGGCAAACTTCCCGGGCATGACCAGTCGAATTTCCGGCATTGGTTTGGCCGGCTTGGAAGCCAAAATTCTTGAAATTCACACTAGAGCTTATGACCCTTCTGTCGTCAGGCTGCCTATCGGCGGCCTTTATCGCGTCCGCGCAAAAGGAGAGAGACACGCTTACCAAGCGGATATGATCCACATGTTGCAGGAAGCGGTTGGGCGCGAAGATTATGGGCTGTATAAGAAATATGCGGAGGTCGTAAACTCTGCCAAGGCCATTCAAATTCGTGATCTTCTGGACATTAAGCCTGCGGGTAAGTCCCTACCACTTCATCGCGTTCAGAGCGTGAATGAAATCCGTCGACGTTTCTGTACGCCCGGAATGTCATTAGGAGCACTATCACCGGAGGCCCATGGCACATTGAATATCGCCATGAACCGTATTGGAGCGAAATCCGTTTCAGGCGAGGGCGGTGAAGATCGTGCGCGCTACAAACCACTTCCCAATGGCGATAATCCAAATTCGGCCGTCAAACAAATTGCCTCTGGGCGATTTGGTGTGAACGCCGAATATTTGAACCAATGTCGCGAGATTGAAATCAAGGTTGCGCAAGGTGCAAAACCGGGCGAGGGCGGCCAATTGCCGGGCTTTAAGGTCACGGAAATGATTGCGAAATTCCGGAATGCCACACCGGGTGTGACGTTGATATCACCGCCACCGCATCATGACATTTATTCTATCGAAGATTTGGCGCAGTTGATTTATGATTTAAAACAAATCAACCCAACTGCGCGCGTTGCGGTCAAGCTTGTCGCCGCGTCCGGTGTTGGGACGATTGCAGCCGGTGTTGCCAAAGCCAAGGCTGATACTATCCTGATCGCTGGGCATAATGGCGGAACTGGGGCCTCACCAAATACGTCTTTGAAATATGCTGGATTGCCGTGGGAATTGGGATTGTCGGAAGCTCATCAGGTCTTGACGCTGAATAATCTGAGAAGCTCCGTCACATTACGGACAGACGGCGGGTTGAAAACAGGACGCGATATCGTCATCGCCGCCTTATTGGGGGCCGAAGAATACGGTATTGGAACGCTATCGCTGGTGGCCATGGGCTGCATCATGGTGCGCCAATGTCATTCCAACACATGCCCTGTCGGCGTCTGCGTGCAGGACGAGGCTTTGCGGGAGAAATTTACCGGAACGCCGGAAAAAGTTATCAACCTTATGACCTTCATCGCCGAAGAAGTTCGCGAGATTTTAGCGGAATTGGGCGTCGAAACTTTAGATGAAATTATCGGACGAACGGATCTTTTAGCGCAAGTATCGCGCGGTGCCGAGAATTTGGATGATCTGGATTTGAACCCGATCTTGGCAAAGATTGATAATGAGCGCGTCAAGGACACACGCCAAGACCGTATAGAAGTGCCGGATACTTTGGACGTTCAAATCATCGCAGATGCACGACCTTTATTCGAACGCGGTGAGAAAACTTATCTGACTTATGGTGTGCAGAACACACACCGCGCCGTTGGTACGCGGACAAGTTCGCATATCTATCAAAAATTTGGTGCGGAGGGCGCTGCAGATGGTCAATTGACCGTCCGTTTGCGGGGGTCTGCCGGGCAATCTCTCGGCGCTTTCGGTATGAAGGGGCTACGTCTTTTGGTCGATGGTGACGCGAATGATTATGTTGGTAAAGGCCTTTCCGGCGCGGAAATTATAATTGCACCGCAAGGCCTCACCCGAATTGATAGCCATAACAGTGCGATTATCGGCAATACTTGCCTCTATGGCGCGACAAAGGGTTTGCTAATGGCGGCGGGGCGTGCGGGAGAGCGGTTCTGTGTCAGGAACTCCGGTGCTGTGACCGTGGTCGAAGGCTGCGGAACGAATGGTTGTGAATATATGACCGGTGGTATTGCTGTCATCCTTGGCTCTGTTGGCGACAATTTTGGCGCCGGTATGACGGGAGGGATGGCCTATATTTACGATGCTAAAGAGAAATTTGAAAAGGCCGTTAATCCGGACAGCGTCGTCTGGCAGAGATTGAGCTCCGAACATTATGAGGAAGAGTGTAAAGATCTTATCCGTCGACATGCGGAATTGACCGGATCAGAGTTCTCCCAAAAACTCCTCGCGGAGTGGGATCTGGAGCGCGGTCATTTCTGGCAAGTTATTCCGAAAGAAATGCTGAGTCGCCTTGATGTACCTTTGGCGGAAGCGGCTGAATGATCATTTCTTGGTTTTTGGTGGAGGAGGCGCCAAGGTAAGTGATATCTCATTGTCGCCTTCAACAAATTGAATGATGGAATGACGTTGAGAATTGAATGTTAGCTTAGGACTGGCAATCTCTTTGCATCGGGCGTCGAGCATTTGGCATAATGTTACTTCGACTTCGGACAGTATTCCGCTGCCTTTTTTCACTTCTGCTGTCAGGTTGATGTCTCCGTTCGGGTTAGGGAGAACGAATTTTGTGACTTCCCCTTCGGTGCGCGTAATCGGCACTTCAATAAATGAACTCTGTATCCGTGCGCCCAATTGATAAATTTCGAAATGGTTATGCGAATGAGCTTGCACCATGAAATAGGTGCCGAGATGTCCAATGAGTAAACCGCTAATTCCGATTAATGCCATGCGACCCCAGCGTGGCTTTTGTGGCAATCTGTCTCTGTGAAGCGACATATAGCGGTCAATAAGACCGCGCACTAAATCACTCACAGATCGGCCTTCATCCTCTGCTAATTTGGATAAAGAGACTTTCTCTTCATGGGAAAGGCGGATTTCAATTTTTTCAGTTTTCTTCATAACATAAGCTCCTCGGCTCTCTGTAGAAGTTATGTTGATCTAAAAAACAATCAGAACCCTGTCATGCACGCTGTCCTTTCGTGTCATGACATCTGGTTAAGGCATGTCGCGGTTCAAGAAAGCCGGCTTATCGCCCGTATTTTTTGATGAAAGCGGCTAAGTCGTCATAGAGACCATCTTTATTGGCATGTTGCGCATAGGCGGAGGCTTGTGACAGCCACTCTCCAGTGCTTGGTCGAACTTCATGTAAAGCTTCTTGAAAATGTGCTAGAGAGAGTGGCGCGATTGAACCAAGATCATCGCTTTCCTCAATGGCATAATCCAGAGCCGTATCGACTAAGCCTATAAGGTCAGCGCCTGAAAAACCGGACGTTTTCCCAATAATAGGAGAGAGGTCCAAATTCTCTGTTACCGGTCTGTCATCAAGCTGGTTCTTTAAAATGAATCGCCGTGCGAGTTTGTCCGGTGGCGGAACGAAAATCGTGCGATCAAATCGGCCCGGACGACGAAAGGCGGAGTCGAGCGACCAAGGCACATTAGTCGCGCCTAATAGTAAAACGCCGTCATTGTCTGACTCAAAACCGTCCATTTCTGTCAGCAAAGCTGAAACTGTTGTATTGACCCGGTGCATATCGCCAAATTCGCGTTTCTGGGCGAGCGCTTCTACTTCATCAAAGAAGACGACGACGGGTTTGTTGTGACGGGCGCGGGCAAACATATCGGCAATGTTTTTTTCCGAACTGCCTATCCAACGATCCAGAATGTCGGATGCTTTAATATTCATGAAAGTCGCATTACACTCATGGGCGAGGGCTTTGGCTAACATGGTTTTGCCGCAACCAGGCGGGCCATACATTAATACACCTCCGCCGGCCCGGCGTTTAAACTTGGCAAAGAGCTCTTTTTTCAAAAAGGGGTTGATAATGCGCCGCCGCATTTGCTGCTTCACTTTTTCCAAACCGCCAATATCGTCAAAAGAGATTGTCTCTCCGCCCGCCTGAGTAGTGGGCACTGAGGGCGGCGCAATGTCATTGCTAGCCTTGGCAAGGCTGACAACATTGTCGGGTAGGTTCCCCAAAAGTTGTGGCGCCCATTTATCGGCCAGAGCGCGTGCCTCCGCTTCGTTTAGCAATAAGACGATGCGTTCTTTCAATTTAATATCTGAATAGTCGTCCGGATTAACACCGTCCAAACCATAAGAGATTAAGTCGCTATCAGGAGCGGTCTCTAAAAGGGCAACCAAAGCTGAGAGAAGTCCTGCCTGTCCGGGGGCGTTTTGCACGACCGCTCTCATTTCTTTAATGGCTGATTTGGAATCTATACTGTCACTCATATTTTCTTAGTAATCCCGGCTAAAGGTAAAGTCTTGTTTTTTCCTCGCGCGCGCCATGCCGATATGTTGAAAGCCGAAAAGCAGATAGAGCGCGAATCCGATATTCCCAAAAACAATCAGAACGTTAAGCGGAGGAACATTCATATTAGCAGAGTCCATGGCGATAGGGATAATCATGGAAATCCCTAACCCAATTGCCATGAAGAGGTAATTGAACGGAATGCGGATAAGCCAAGGCAGTCGTGTTGAGACACTGGCATTTAAAACAATGAACGCCATGGCCCCCCAAAATATCGGGATAAGCCCCATTGTCGCTACGACAATCACCTCATTATAAGCAGGGGCCATAGGCGGGTCGACTTCCTTGGCGAGTTTAGCTTGTCTTAAGGCTGTCGGTAACCGCCCGGTAAGCACATTGGTAACGGACAGAGCATAAAGCAGGTCTGGATCATTGGGGGTTTCGGCCAAGGCCTCATTCATCATCTTGCGGGATGTGTATATATGCCCTGATTCCGCGCGAGTGTCGGCTTCTAAGCTGTCTAGCCATTGCGGATCGAAATACCCTTTTTCTCTCGATTGCTGAATGAGTTTACGGGCCTTTCGCGGTGGCCAGAAGTGATAGGCGTAATAGAGGCGGGCTTGTTCCAAGTGAATGGGGTGATTGGCTAATCGATCTTGGAGGGCCTTAAAAAGTTTCGTTGCCTCCGACTTTCGCTTGAGCAGGCAGAGCGCATGGAGTTGAAAAACCGCCGCATAAGGGCAATTGGGAAGGCGCTCCAAACGCCAAAGGGTGAGGGCTAGAGCTTGTCCATAACTCTGATTGGCCACTCTCACATCATAAAGCACTTCAAAAGCATCGAGATTGTCATCTTGTTTTTTTAAAACCTCTTGTGCGAGGTCTTTTGCACGGTTGAGGTTCCCCGCGCGCAGCATGGCTTGTGCCGTTAAAACTTTTGCCTCAAGATCATCTTCCATCGTAAAATCCCCCGAACAATGGCGTTAAAAAAGCAAGGCCCAACCGTCAAGATGGCATATGTATAAGCCTTTGATGTTATTGCGAGTTATTCTCAATAAACCGTAAGTGTGTCGCACTGGAAAAGCTTCACATTTGCGCGTAAACACTGGTTGCAATCCTGTCGCCCTGTCTCTAGGTTCCGCGCGATTATGAACAGTATGTAAGATGTGAGTCCTTAGCGCTATCGTCCTCATCTTGCTCCAGATGTAAGAGTTCTCATGAACGACTTTTTGTTGGAATATCTTCCGGTCATTATTCTCTTCGGCATCGCTACCGCCTTGAGTTTGTTGTTTTTAGTGGCGGCCAAAATATTTGCGCCCGCCAGTCCTGATAGTGAAAAAGTATCGACCTATGAGTGCGGCTTTAATGCCTTTGACGATTCCCGAATGAAGTTTGATGTCCGGTTTTACCTTGTGGCGATTCTCTTCATCATATTTGATATCGAAGTTGCGTTTCTCTTTCCTTATGCCGTGACGCTGGATCAAGTTGACCTCTGGGCTTGGGTTGTTGTGATGATTTTCTTGGCTGAATTGGCCGCTGGTCTCGCTTACGCGTGGCAGCGCGGCGCATTGGACTGGGAATAGGGTAGGGAAGACGGAGAGAGACCATGGCTATTATTACACCTGACAACCCTGCTTTCGGAACAGCCGCTCGCGACATTGGCACGCCTGCCTATGACCCTAAAAAACATGATCCGTTTTTTGATGGTTTGAGTGATCAACTCGCCGATAAAGGTTTTATCACGGCCGCTTCTGATGATTTGGTCACATGGGCTCGGACGGGCTCTCTTATGTGGATGACTTTTGGTTTGGCCTGCTGCGCTGTTGAGATGATGCAAGCCTCCATGCCGCGTTATGACGTGGAACGATTTGGTTTTGCGCCTCGCGCTTCGCCCCGTCAATCTGACGTGATGATCGTGGCCGGAACATTGACCAATAAAATGGCCCCGGCCTTGCGTAAAGTTTATGACCAAATGCCGAACCCGCGCTATGTCATCTCAATGGGGTCATGCGCGAATGGTGGCGGATATTATCATTATTCCTACGCCGTAGTGCGTGGTTGTGACCGCATTGTTCCTGTAGACGTTTATGTGCCCGGCTGTCCGCCAACCGCAGAAGCTCTGGTTTACGGAATTTTGCAGCTGCAAAAGAAAATCCGTCGTGAAGGCAATATCGAGAGATAAGTTCCAAGAGAAGCATTATGGAAGACCTCAAAGACCATATCCTCGACCAACTCGGTGACGCTGTTAATTCAGCAGAGATTGAGTTTGGCGAATTATTGATCAATATTCGCCGCGCAGAAATCGTGCGTGTCATTACCTTTTTGCGGGATGACCCAATATGTAAATTCGCGTCCTTGATCGATATTTGTGGTGTTGATTATCCTTCGCGTGAGCGGCGTTTTGACGTGGTTTATCATCTTCTGTCTATGGCCCATAATACCCGCATTCGGGTGAAGGCGACAACGGATGAAACTCATCCGATTAGCTCTATTGTGACAGTCTTTCCAAATGCGGACTGGTATGAGCGTGAAGCCTTCGACATGTATGGCATCATTTTTGACGAGCATCCTGACTTACGCCGTATCCTGACCGATTACGGATTTGAGGGATATCCGCTTCGCAAAGATTTCCCACTCTCAGGCTTTGTTGAGGTGCGCTATGACGAGGAACGTAAATCGGTGATTTATGAGCCGGTGAACCTGCCCCAAGAATACCGCAGTTTCGATTTCATGAGCCCATGGGAGGGTGCGAAATACGTTCTTCCGGGTGATGAGAAATCGGAGGAGAAGGCGTAATGCAAATTTCTGTAGCTAAAATTTTTGTAGTCTCTGCAACTGCTCTGGCGTTGTTTGTTGGTATTGAGAAAACGCAAGCACAAACGTCCGTTATTGATGACCCTAAAGTCAAAGCCCTTATTGAAGCGCGTATGGCACAGGTTCGCCAGTTGTCTGATGCTGAGTTTGAACGTGCGGCCGAGCGGAGCCGTGTCGCCACGGATACAAATTTCAGTAAACTATCTAAAAAAGATATTAAACGCCTCGCAAAGCTAGGTGATGCCGTTTGGTTGGATTGCGAAAAGGCCGCTGCTATGGGTTATGCGGAAGCGAAAACCAGAGATTTAACGGACAAAAAGAACCTCTCGCGAGTAAATGATGAGCGCCTGCGGACAGTAATCTATAGTCATATGCGGTCTAAGTTGCAGGGTCATGAAAAGTATAAGTCTAATGGTATAGATTTCGAAGAAGCGAAATCTCAAACCGACACTGATGGTTGGAGACTGTTCGTGGCTACGAGAGGTCTGAAATGTCAGTTGGATTTGATTGATGTGAAACTTTCTGGTGATTTCGATAATGGTTTTGCTTTTTATGGCAAAAGCTCGAAGGCGGCTGACCTATACCGGAGAGAGGAGCCTTCTAATGGGTAAGCAAGAAGCTATTCTCGAGGGGGATGACCGTAACTTCACCATTAACTTTGGGCCGCAGCATCCTGCGGCGCATGGTGTGCTGCGTCTTGTTCTGGAGCTTGAAGGTGAAATCGTCGAGCGAGTCGATCCACATATTGGTCTTTTGCATCGTGGCACGGAAAAACTGATTGAGCATAAGACTTATCTGCAGGCCATCCCGTATTTTGATCGCCTAGATTATGTCGCGCCGATGAATCAAGAGCATGCTTTCTGTCTGGCGATTGAAAAGCTCGCTAATATTGGTGTGCCGCGCCGGGCGCAATTCATCCGCGTTTTATATTCCGAAATCGGGCGTATCCTGTCGCACATGCTCAATATTACAACCCAAGCTATGGATGTTGGCGCTTTGACGCCACCGGTTTGGGGATTTGAAGAACGTGAAAAGCTTATGGTGTTTTATGAACGGGCCTGTGGTTCGCGTATGCATGCCAATTATTTTCGTCCCGGTGGTGTTCACCAAGACCTTCCGCCGGCGCTTATCAATGATTTGCTGAATTGGTGCGATCAATTCCCTGAAAAACTTCAGGACATTGAAACTCTCCTGACTGAAAATCGTATTTTCAAACAGCGCAATGTTGATATTGGCATTGTATCCAAGCAGGATTGCTATGATTGGGGCTTTTCGGGCGTCATGGTGCGTGGTTCAGGTATTCCTTGGGATTTGCGTCGGGCGCAGCCTTATGAAGTTTACTCCGAACTCGATTTCAAGATTCCATTAGGTAAAAATGGCGATTGTTATGATCGCTATCTCTGCCGCGTAGAGGAAATGTATGAGTCCGTGAAAATCATGCGTCAGTGTCTGGAGCAGATGCCGGAGGGCCCTGTCATGACAACGGATAATAAATTTACGCCGCCCCGTCGCGCGGAGATGAAACAGAGTATGGAAGCTCTAATTCATCATTTCAAACTTTATACGGAAGGCTTCCATGTGCCCGCTGGTGAGGTCTATTGCGCGGTTGAGGCGCCAAAAGGCGAGTTTGGCGTTTATTTGGTATCAGACGGCACAAACAAACCTTATCGTTGCAAGGTGCGAGCGCCGGGCTTCCCGCATCTCGCTGCAATGGATTACTTAAATAAAGGGCATATGCTCGCCGATGTTTCCGCCATTCTTGGTTCCCTTGACATCGTGTTTGGAGAAATTGACCGATGAGCGCACGCCGATTAGCGATACGCCAGCCTGACAATTTTTCTTTTTCTGCGTCTGCTGAAAAAGAGATTCAGTCTTGGGTGAAAAAATATCCTGAAGGCCGTCAACGCTCGGCGCTGATTCCGGCTCTTTGGATTACGCAAAAAGATGCGGGTGGTTGGTTGCCGGAAAAAGCCCTTCGCGCTGTCGGTGACATGCTCGGCATGGCTTATATTCGCGTCTATGAGGTCGCAACATTCTACACCATGTTCAATTTGCGTCCTGTCGGCACACATTACGTTCAAATGTGCGGCACCACGCCATGTTGGTTGCGCGGATCGGATGAGCTGAAAGCCATGTTGGAGCGTAAAATCGGGCCGCAAAATGCGCTTTCGGAAGACGGCAAGCTATCATGGCTCGAAGTGGAATGTTTGGGGGCCTGTGCAAACTCGCCCATGGTGCAAATTTCTAATGCTGACGGTGATCACTATTACGAAGACCTAACGGCTGAAAGTTTAGAGACCGTTCTAGATGACTTGGTGGCGGGAAAAGTCCCCACGCCGGGCCCACAAAATGACCGTCATACATCCGAACCTGTTGGTGGTGCGATGGTGCTGACAACGAAGAATATGTCCAAAGCGCGTGGCAAGCTGGTCAAACTTCCTAATGCCGAGAAAAAGGCTAAAATCAACTATTACGAATGGGATCCGAAAGATCGCCGCGCCACAAAAGGCGGATGGGTGGATCCTAAATCCAAAGCAAGCGCGGATCCGAAAAAGCGCCCCGCTAATGATGGGAAAGACCTCTCGGCGGGCCTAGAAGAAAAGCCTGTCTATGCGGCTCGTCCTAAACGGGCTCGTAAACCCGCTGATAAGAAACCTGCTCCGCAGGTCATCTATACAGAGGGTCCGACTGCTGGAGAGCCGGATGACCTTAAGGAAATCAAAGGTATAGGCCCAAAGTTTGAATCGGATTTGAACGCCAAGGGTATCTATTACTTCCGCCAAATCGGTGCTTGGAAAGCCAAGGATGTGAAGATGGTTGAAGAGATTATCGGCAAATTCCCGGGGCGTATTAAGCGTGATGAGTGGGTTAAGCAGGCCAAAGCGCTTGCGAAAGAGCAAGCAAAGAAGGCTAAGTAAATATGGCTGAATTGTTACAGGATAAGGATCGTATTTTTCAGAACCTCTATGGTTTGAAAGATTGGCGATTAGATGCTGCCCGAGAACGTGGCGCATGGTATGGAACGTCTGCCATGTTGGAGCAGGGTAAAGACTGGTTGATTGACCAGGTTAAAGCGTCAGGCCTGCGCGGTCGCGGCGGGGCCGGTTTCCCCACAGGACTGAAGTGGTCCTTTATGCCCAAAGAGGTCGGAAAACGCCCTCATTATTTAGTCGTGAATGCGGATGAGTCTGAGCCGGGATCTTGTAAAGATCGTGACATTCTGCGCCATGACCCACATCTTTTAATCGAAGGGTGCCTCGTCGCGTCTTTCGCTATGCAAGCCCATGCTTGTTATATTTATCTGCGTGGGGAATATATTCTGGAGCGCAACCGTCTCCAAGCCGCAATCGAAGAAGCTTATGCGGCCGGATTGGTCGGCAAAAATGCCTGTGGTACCGGCTGGGACTTCGATATTTATATGCATCACGGGGCAGGAGCCTATATTTGTGGTGAAGAAACGGCGCTTCTGGAGTCTCTGGAAGGCAAAAAGGGACAGCCGCGATTGAAGCCTCCGTTCCCCGCAGGGGCCGGACTCTATGGATGTCCGACAACTGTGAACAATGTGGAGTCGATTGCCGTTGTGCCGACCATATTACGTCGCGGTGTGGATTGGTGGACGCAATTTGGACGTGATAATAATAAGGGCACGAAGGTCTTTTCTATTTCAGGCCATGTGAACAAGCCTTGCAATATTGAAGAGTCTTTATCCATTCCGATGAAAACGCTGCTCGAAGAGTATGCGGGCGGTGTGCGCGGCGGTTGGGATAATCTCAAATGCGTTATTCCGGGCGGCTCCTCTGTGCCGCTCCTGCCAAAAGAAATTTGCGATACGGTGTTGATGGATTTTGATGCTTTGCGGGAACATCAGTCAGGTCTAGGAACTGCGGCGGTTATCGTTATGGATAAATCGACGGATGTTATCAAAGCCATTGCCCGGTTGTCCTATTTCTACAAACATGAAAGCTGTGGCCAATGTACGCCGTGCCGAGAAGGTACGGGTTGGATGTGGCGTGTGATGGAGCGTATGGTCAAAGGTGAGGCGGAAACCTCTGAAATTGATATGCTCCTCGACGTAACGAAACAGGTCGAAGGCCATACAATTTGTGCTCTTGGTGATGCTGCGGCGTGGCCTATCCAAGGCCTCATTCGCCATTTCCGTCACGAGATCGAAGAGCGCATTGATAATTACAGAGCGAATAAGCCTGTCTTCGTTGAGGCGGCGGAGTAATTATGTCTGAACTACGCAAAATTATGATTGATGGCGTCGAGCATAACGTGCCTGGCGAATATACGCTCATGCAGGCTTGTGAAGAGTTTGGCGGTGCGGAAATTCCACGTTTTTGCTATCATGAACGTTTGTCTGTGGCCGGTAATTGTCGCATGTGCTTGGTTGAGTGGGTCGGTGCGCCAAAGCCACAAGCGTCATGTGCATTGACTGTTAATGATTTGCGCCCAAACCGTGATGGTACGCCCGCTCATATCCGTACCAATTCCGAAGTGGTGAAAAAAGCTCGTGAAGGCGTGATGGAATTTCTCCTCATCAACCATCCGTTGGATTGTCCGATTTGTGACCAAGGCGGTGAATGCGATCTCCAAGATCAAGCCATGGCTTATGGTCGTGATAGTTCGCGTTTTGAAGAAAATAAGCGCGCCGTCGATGACAAACATATGGGGCCGCTCGTCAACACGATTATGACGCGTTGCATCCAATGTACACGTTGTGTGCGATTTGTCACTGAAGTGGCTGGTGTTCAGGAAATCGGTCTCGCCTCTCGTGGTGAAGATGCGGAAATCACCACCTACCTTGAGCAATCCTTGACCTCTGAGTTATCCGGAAACGTTATCGACCTTTGCCCCGTTGGGGCGCTGACGTCTAAGCCTTACGCATTTAATGCGCGTCCTTGGGAGTTGGAAAAAGTTGAATCTGTTGATGTGATGGATGCCGTAGGTTCTAACATTCGCGTCGATAGTCGCCGTGGCGCCGTTCTGCGTATTTTACCCGTCGTCAATGACGATGTGAACGAAGAATGGATTTCTGACAAAACCCGTTTCGTTTGGGATGGTTTGGCGAGACAGAGATTGGACCGTCCTTACATCCGTGAAAGCGGAAAACTCCGTCCCGCAAGTTGGGATGAAGCCTTGGCGTTAGTCGCAGAGAAAATGTCTGGTGACGCCGATAAAATCGGTGTCATTGCCGGTGATTTATGCGACGCGGAAAGCATGAAGGCCCTTAAAGACCTTTCTGCGAGCCTAGGTCTTCAAAATATTGATTGTCGTCAAGATGGCTCTGTTTTGGGCCATGGCCCCCGTCAATCCTATTTGTTCAATACTACAATTACCGGTGTCGAGGACGCTGATGCGATTTTGTTAATCGGCACAAACCCTCGTCATGAAGCGCCTTTAGTCAATACACGTATTCGTAAAGCGTGGTTGTCAGGTGAAACAGAGATTGGCGTGATTGGTGAAGCAGAAGATCTGACTTATGATTACGAACATGTCGGAACATCTGCCGCAGATATCGCGAAATTTGCCAAAGCCCGGAAAGGATTTGCCAAGGTCTTTAAGGACGCAAAAAAACCAATTGTCATAATTGGCTCAAACGCGTTGACAGGGGCTGACGGTGCAACACTTTTGAATGCTGTAGGTCAATTAACGCCTAATTTGGTGCGTGACGACCACAATGGGTTTAATGTCCTACACACGGCCGCATCACGTGTCGCAGGCTTGGATATGGGCTTTCTTCCGGGTGAAAACGGGTTATCGACCTCGGAAATTTTGGAAGCAGCGGCGTCAGGGGATATCGAAACCGTTTATCTTTTAGGCGCAGACGAGTTGGAGACGTCAAAGCTCAAAAATAGCTTCGTCATCTATCAAGGCCATCATGGCGATAATGGTGCGCATGTCGCGGATGTCATCCTGCCCGGCGCGGCCTATACAGAAAAAGACGGTATTTACGTGAATATGGAAGGCCGAGTTCAGTTGGGTGCCCGCGCTGTTGCGCCGAAAGGGGAAGCCAAGGAAGACTGGGCAATTATTCGCGCTCTGTCTGGGCATCTAAATCGTACGCTTCCTTATGATGATTTCGATACATTGCGGGAGACACTTTTCAATGATCACCCCAGCTTTTTGAGCCTTGGCACAACGCCAAGCTTCGAAGAGGGTGTAGATTTTGCTTTGAAAAATTTGGGTGAAAAGGGCGAGTTGTCCAATAATCCTTTGTTAAATCCGATTTCAGATTTCTACATGACTAACCCGATTGCTCGAGCTTCCAATGTTATGGCGGAATGTTCTGCTGTAATTGCGGGTGAAGACGTGAAAGAGGCGGCGGAATAATGGCTGATTTCATGACATTCATGGCCCCTATTCAGGCGACCGGCGGGTTTTGGGGTGAATTAGATCCACTTGTTTGGTTCGGGTTGAAGTTCCTCCAAGTTTTAGGTTTCGTTTTAGTCCTCGCCTTGCTTGTGGCGGCGTTAGTGCTCGCAGATCGCAAGATTTGGGCGGCGGTTCAAATGCGCAGAGGGCCCAATGTTGTGGGCGCTTTTGGTCTGTTGCAGACCATTGCTGATGCGCTGAAGTTTTTCTTCAAAGAAATTGTGGTGCCTGCCGGTTCAGACAAATTCCTCTTTATTCTCGCGCCAGTTCTCACACTGGTTATGGCATTTTTGGCTTGGGCTGTTATTCCAGTCGCTCCAGGGTGGGTTATGTCTGATATTAATATCGGCGTCTTATACGTTTTGGCGATCAGTTCACTCGGTGTTTATGGCATTATTATCGGCGGTTGGGCGTCTAATTCGAAATATCCCTTTATGGGGGCTCTGCGGTCTGCTGCTCAGATGGTGTCTTATGAAGTCTCCATTGGGTTTATTATTTTGACAGTTATTTTCTTGGCAGGGTCAATGAACTTGACCGAGATTGTCAATCAACAAGCGGGGGGATTATTTAATTGGAATATGTTCCGTCTCAATCCCGCCGGAGAATACGGTATCTGGAACCTGCTTCTCTTCCCAGTTATGTTTTACATGGGCGTTCTGTTTTTCATCTCTGCATTGGCGGAAACAAACCGTCCACCCTTTGATCTCCCGGAGGCGGAGTCAGAATTGGTGGCTGGTTATCAGGTTGAATATTCCTCAACACCATTTTTGATGTTCTTCTTTGGCGAGTATGTGAACATCATGTTATTATGTTCCATGATGACGATTTTATTCTTGGGCGGTTGGCATGCTCCGATTGATACAGGGTTCCAAATTGTCCCACCAATTTTGTGGTTCCTGCTCAAGACATCCTTCCTGTTCTTTATGTTTGCAATGGTGAAGGCCATTGTACCGCGTTACCGCTATGATCAGTTAATGCGGTTGGGATGGAAAGTCTTTCTCCCGACATCTCTCGTGGCGGTTGTGATTGTTTCGACATTCGTCGTCTTCCTTGGCGATAAGGTTTAGGGGGCCGCCATGAATATGACCCGATTAAAACAAGCCTTTCGTGGTGCTTTCCTCTTGGAATTTGTCAGCGCTTTCATCTTGGCGGTGAAGTATTTTTTCCGCCCGAAAGTCACGATTAATTACCCTTTTGAAAAAGGCCCAATTTCTCCGCGTTTTCGGGGCGAGCATGCGCTGCGTCGTTATCCGAGTGGGGAGGAGCGCTGCATTGCCTGCAAACTTTGTGAAGCGATTTGCCCGGCCCAAGCCATCATGATTGAGGCGGAGCCTCGCCCCGATGGATCACGCAGAACGACTCGCTATGACATTGACATGGTCAAGTGCATTTATTGCGGCCTGTGCCAAGAGGCTTGCCCGGTTGACGCGATTGTCGAAGGGCCGAATTATGAGTTTGCGACGGAAACGCGTGAAGAGCTTTATTACAACAAAGAAAAATTGCTTGCCAATGGGGACCGTTGGGAACGCGAAATTGCAAAAAATCTAGCCTTGGACGCGCCATACCGCTAAGGCGGCGCAAAATGAAAGTAAGCCGAGTCTCTCGGTAAAAGGACATTGTAACGTGATTACTGTACTCTCATTCTATCTTCTGGCGACGGTGGCCATCGCAGCGGCCTTTATGGTTGTGGCCGCAAGAAATCCTGTACACTCCGTTATGTATCTGATCCTGACATTTTTCTCTGCCGCAGGTCTATTTATCCTGATGGGCGCTGAATTTTTGGCACTCCTTTTAGTGATGGTTTACGTTGGCGCGGTCGCCGTTTTATTCTTGTTCGTTGTCATGATGCTGGATGTTGACTTTGTTGAGCTCAAACAAGGGTTTCTGACTTACCTGCCGATTGGTGCGCTTGTGGCAATCATCCTTCTTTTGGAAATGATTTTGGTTGGTGCAGCCTACGTTGCGGGAGAGACGAAAACAGTTGTTGTGCGGGATATCGAAAAGTCAAATCTCGAGCGCTTTGGTGAGGTACTTTACACCCAATATGCAGGCATGTTCGAGGCCGCGGGTATTGTTTTACTCGTTGCCATGATTGGCGCGATTGTCTTGACCCTGCGAGAGCGTGACGGCGTCAGGAAACAAAATGCTATGGACCAAATGGCGCGTACACGGGAAGATGGCGTCGAGCTTATCGATATCGAACCCGGCCAAGGCATCGGATAGGAGCAGATCATGGTTATTGGGCTGTCACATTATCTGGTCGTTGCGGCGATATTGTTCACGATTGGTGTCTTCGGTATCTTTGTGAACCGAAAGAATGTCATCATTATTTTGATGTGTGTGGAACTCATTCTTCTGGCGGTGAATATCAATTTCGTCGCCTTTTCAACGCATATGGCCGAAGTCGGGACAAATGATCCCATGGCAGGGCAGATTTTTGCTTTGTTCATTTTGACCGTTGCGGCCGCAGAAGCGGCAGTTGGGCTCGCCATTCTTGTTGTCTATTTCCGGAACCGCGGAAACATTGCGGTCGAAAATATCGACCTGATGAAGGGCTAAGGTCATGATGTATCATATTATCGTCTTTGCCCCGTTAATCGGTGCCATGATTGCGGGCCTGCTCGGCACCCGTTTCGGCAAGCAATTCTTGAATGAAAAACTCGCCATGAGCGTGACAACTGGGCTGTTGTTTTTGTCGGCTGCATTGTCATGGCTCACGCTTGTTAAAGTCGGCTTTAATCACGAAGAAGCGCAAATCAATGTCCTGCGTTGGATGGATGTCGGCGATATGAAAGCAAATTGGGCTTTCAAAATCGACACATTAACGGCCGTCATGCTCGTCGTGGTGAATTCCGTATCTGCACTCGTTCATCTCTATAGCTGGGGCTATATGGAAGAAGACCAATATAAACCCCGTTTCTTTGCCTATCTGTCACTATTTACCTTTGCTATGTTAATGTTGGTGACGTCTGACAACTTCATCCAGCTCTTCTTCGGTTGGGAAGGGGTGGGTCTCGCCTCATATTTGTTGATCGGTTACTATTACAAAAAGCCATCAGCCAATGCGGCGGCCATCAAAGCCTTTGTGACCAACCGCGTTGGTGATGTTGGTTTGGCGCTGGGTGTGATGACGATTTTCTTGGTCTTTGGCTCTGTTGAATTTGATACAGTTTTTGCGGCTATTGGTGAGAATTCAGAGCGTGTCTTACCCTTCCTTGGGATGGAGTTGAACGCGATTGAATTAATGGCGATGCTCCTGTTCATCGGCGCTATGGGTAAGTCCGCCCAATTTGTCCTCCATGTTTGGCTCCCTGACGCAATGGAAGGTCCAACACCCGTTTCTGCGCTCATCCATGCCGCGACAATGGTGACGGCCGGCGTCTTCCTCGTCTGCCGTGCTCATCCCATTTACGAGGCCGCGCCAATTACATCGGGCTTTATCACAGCCATTGGCGCCTTTACGGCACTCTTTGCTGCGACTGTGGCTTTAGTGCAAAATGATATTAAGCGAGTCATCGCCTATTCTACGTGTTCTCAATTGGGCTATATGTTCTTTGCCGCAGGTGTCGGAGCGTATAGTGCGGCCATGTTCCATCTCTTTACTCATGCCTTCTTCAAAGCTTTGCTTTTCCTTTGCGCAGGGTCGGTAATCCATGCTCTGCATCATGAACAGGATATGCGTCTTATGGGCGGTATTCGCAAGAAAGTGCCATGGACATATGGCGCGATGATTATCGGTACATTAGCCATTACGGGTATTGGTATTCCCGGAATTTATTTCGGCTTTGCCGGATTCTTCTCCAAAGATGCCATCATCGAAGCGGCCTATACCGCTTCAGGCAGCAGTAATGCCGCTGCCTTTGCCTTTTGGATTGGTTTGGTCGCCGCGCTGATGACAAGTTTTTATAGTTGGCGTCTTATCTTTATGACCTTCCATGGCAAATTCCGTGGCGATCACCACACATTGGAGCACGCTCATGAGAGCCCTTGGGTGATGCGTGGGCCTCTTGTTTTGCTCAGTCTTGGCGCTGTATTTGCGGGTGGTTTGTTTTATCAATATTTCCTCAAAAATTACGGTGACTTCTGGCATGGATCTCTGCCGACCGCCTATAAGGATCATGCCGCGATTGCGCCTGAAAATCTCTATGCGGCTGCCGCAGAAGTGGCGCATGACGGCCATGATTCTGTGAAGCATGGGGGTCCGTTTGGATGGCTATTTAATAAAGTCCATGGTTATCCTTATTGGGTCCTGCTCCTGCCATTCGTGATGTCCGTAACGGGCTTCATTGTCGCTTGGTTCATGTATATTCGAGGAAGTGTCGAAGCAAAAATCGCTCATGTCGAAGAGACAGGTGGTGGACCACTTTATCGGTTCTTGTTGAACAAGTGGTATATTGATGAGCTTTATGATGTAACCGTTGTCAAATTGACCAAGTTTCTGGGGGACAAGTTCTGGAAGATTGGTGACGAAAAAATTATCGATGGCTACGGACCTAATGGTGTCGCGAAATTCGCCTCTAATGTCTCAAAACGTTTGTCCAAAATTCAGTCAGGCTATCTCTATCACTATGCCTTTATCATGTTATTGGGGGTCGCCGTGCTCATTGTCGTGGCATTCCGCGGAGTAGGGGGCTGATATGTTTGATGATATGCCTATCCTGTCTTTCATCACCTTTACCCCACTTGTTGTGGGCGTATTGCTTCTGTTGATGTCCCGTATTTCGAAAGAAGAAGCCCAAGCACAATTAGAGAAAAATTCCGTATGGGTGGCACTTTTGGTCTCCTGTTTTGTTTTCTTCTTATCCTTGCTTTTGGTTTTGAATTTCGACGCCAGTAGTGCTGATTTTCAGTTTGAAGAAGATGTCGCTTGGCTCGGAGGCGGTATTGAATATCGTCTGGGTGTCGATGGTATTTCAATTTTGTTTATTTTGCTGACGGCTTTCCTGACACCGCTTTGTATTTTTGCGAGCCAAACCTCGATTAAAGAACGTCTGCTCGAATATATGGCGGCCTTTCTGATCTTAGAAAGTCTTGTCATTGGCGTGTTCTGTGCTCTGGATTTAGTTCTATTCTACCTCTTCTTCGAAGCGGTATTGATTCCGATGTTCATCATCATAGGTGTTTGGGGCGGAAAGAACCGGGTCTATGCCTCTTATAAGTTCTTCCTCTATACGCTTTTGGGCTCCGTCTTAATGCTCGCGGCCATTATCTACCTCTATAACCTCAGCGGCCAGCAATTTGGTGCGCCGACAACGGATATGCGCGTCCTAATCAAAGATCTTGATGTCCCATTAGGCGTGCAAGGATGGTTATGGTTGGCTTTCTTCGCGTCTTTCGCCGTCAAGATGCCGATGTGGCCGGTTCATACATGGCTCCCAGATGCGCACGTACAGGCCCCGACCGCCGGTTCCGTTATACTGGCGGGTATTCTACTGAAGCTTGGTGGGTATGGGTTCTTGCGTTTCTCGTTAACGCTCTTCCCTAATGCAAGCCTGGATTTTGCTCCGCTAATCTATTGGATGAGTGTCATTGCGATTATCTATACCTCACTTGTGGCATACCGTCAGACGGATATGAAAAAGCTTATCGCTTACTCATCTGTGGCGCATATGGGGTTTGTGACCTTGGGTATTTTCGCGTTCAACACGCAAGGTATTCAAGGCGGCTTGTTCCAGATGTTATCCCATGGTGTCATTTCTGGCGCACTCTTCTTCTTGGTCGGTGTGATTTACGACCGGATGCATACGCGTGAGATCGCGTTTTATGGCGGCCTTGTCAGTAAGATGCCTGTTTACGCGGCCTTCTTCCTGCTCTTTACGATGGCGAATGTTGGTTTACCGGGCACCTCCGGATTTGTGGGCGAAATCCTGACCATGGTTGGTGCTTATCAGGTCAGCCCATGGCTCGCTTTTGGGGCCGCTTTCGGCATGATCCTCTCAGCCGTCTATGCGCTATATCTCTACCGCGAAGTCGTCTTTGGCGAAACGGTGAATGAAAAGCTCGAAAATATCGCCGATATGACCAAACGCGAATGGGCCATTCTTACGCCGCTGGCCGTTATGACCATTGTTTTAGGTGTCTATCCATCGCTGATTACAGACATCACGGCGGTATCCGTTGAAAATTTGATTGCTGATTTTAATGCAGCCACGACTGTGGCGGAGGTGAAGTAGCCATGTTGCAAACCCTCTCACTCTTTGCACCGGAACTTTGGTTAGCCGTTTCGGCCTCGCTGCTTTTGGGTTTTGGCTATTGGGGCGGCAAAGACCGATCTGATTTTGCCCGCTATTATGCCATCATCATTCTGGTTGTCTTTGCTCTGATGAGTTATCTTATGGGCTCTCCACAGGGCTTCGCCTTTAACGAAGCTCTCATTGTTGACCGCTTTAGTCAGTTTGCTAAATTGATGATCGGTTTAGTGGCTGCGGCCGCTTTGCTCTTCTCCAAGTCCTATTTCAAAACTGAACGTCTTGAGCGTTATGAATATTCCGTCCTGACACTTTATTCTGTTTTGGGCATGTCGATCATGGTGTCATCCAACAACCTGCTTTCGCTTTATATCGGTGTGGAAATGCAGTCGCTCGCCCTTTATGTGATGGCGGCGTTTAATCGGGATAGTTTGCGTGCCTCTGAAGCCGGTCTGAAATATTTCGTATTGGGTGCTTTGTCCTCCGGCCTTCTGCTTTATGGCGCTTCGTTGATTTACGGATTTACGGGGTCATTGGACTATGCCGTAATCGCCGGTGCGATTAATGAGTCCGGTGCAACACCCGGCATTGTGGCGGGCATGGTCTTCCTCTTATGTGGCTTGGCCTTTAAGATTTCCGCCGCTCCTTTCCACATGTGGACGCCTGATGTTTATGAAGGGTCTCCAACGCCTGTGACTGGTTTCTTTGCGTCGGCACCTAAATTTGCTGCCATGGTCTTAATTGCACGTGTTTTAGTCGGGCCATTTGAGGGCATTGTCGACAGCTGGCAGCAAGTAATTATTGTGATTGCAGTCCTCTCTATGACTGTTGGCGCTTTAGGCGCATTGCAGCAGACCAATATCAAACGTTTGATGGCTTATTCATCAATTGCGAATATGGGCTATGCGCTAGTTCCATTGGCAGCAGGCACTGTTGCCGGTGTTCAGGGCATGCTTATTTTCATGAGCATTTACGTCATTACGACGATTGGTGTCTTCTCCCTGATTTTGCAAATGCGTATCCGCGACGGAATGGTTGAACAAATTTCTGATCTCGGCGGGCTTTCCAAATCTAACCGCGGTATGGCCATTTTAATGAGCTTGTTCATGTTCTCGCTTATGGGTATTCCGCCTCTATTGGGCTTCTTCGGTAAGCTTTTTGCCTTCTTACCGGCTGCAGATGCTGGTCTGATGCCTTTGGTGATAATCGCTTTGATTGCTTCTGTTATCGGTGCGTTTTATTATCTGCGTGTTATTAAAACGATGTGGTTTGATGAAGAGAAACAAGACTTTGTCGAAGCCCCAGGGAATTTACGGTTCCTAGGCTTGGTCAGCGGTTTGTTGCTTTTGCCTGTTTTGCTCTTACCGGGAATCTCAACCGGTGCGCAAAGCCTAATCGCGCTCGCGGCGCAGAGCCTGTTTTAAATCTCATTCACGCCATGTTTTCAAGCTAGAGCCTGTTCATGAGGTTTGAACATTTCGAACAGCTCGACTCGACTCAGGACTATGTCAAAGCTCTCACGGTGCAAGGCGATAACGGCCCTCTCTGGGTGCGGGCGGATAAACAAGAACTTGGACGGGGGCGGTTGGGGCGTCCTTGGGTGTCCAAAAGCGGCAATCTCTACACAAGTGGGTTGTATCCTTGGAACAGCCCGCTCGCCCTCAAGCCTCTTGCGAGTTTTGTCACGGCTCTCGCACTGGCAGAAACATTGGATCGTTACATTGAACCCACAGATATTCGGTTGAAATGGCCGAATGATGTCTTGGTGCAAGGTGCGAAAATTGCAGGCATATTACTCGAAGGGGGTGATAATTGGCTCATTATCGGCATCGGACTTAACCTTGAACATCATCCCGATGACTTGGCTTATCCCGCGACACATTTATTGGCACACATTGCCGAAGATAAATTGAATAAGGCTGAGCCATTCTATGCGGGACCTGCGCCAATTTTGGCGGAACTGGCGCAAAATATAAGTAAAAAACTGCAAGCCTTGCAAAATGAGGGTTTTGCTCAATTCCGTGAAGACTGGTTGCGACGTGCCAATCGACAGGGTGAAACAATCCAAGTGCGTTTAGGTAACGAAATCATCAGCGGCATCTTTGAGGCATTGAGCGAAAATGGAGCGTTGCAGCTTCGTCTTGCCAATGGCAGTCTACGCGAAATTGTAGCGGGCGACGTCCTGCTCTGAGGAGACTTTATGTTACTGGCCATTGATACAGGGAATACGAATACGCTCTTTGCGATTCACGATGGTTCGGAATGGGTTATAGAATGGCGCATCGCGACCGACCCGACTCGTACAGCGGACGAATATGCTGTCTGGTTTCATCAACTTCTTGAGATGCAGGGACTTAATTTTAAATCTATCGAAGCTTGCGTTATTTCAACGGTTGTGCCGCAATCTCTCTTTAACGTCAGAAATCTGGCCCGTCGCCACCTGCAAGTTGAGCCAATTATCGTTGGTGATAGTAATGTAGATGTCGGGATTGGCGTGCGTATCGATAATCCGGAACAGGTCGGGGCGGATAGGCTGGTCACGGCGCTTGGGGCGGTACAACGTTACAAAGGGCCGCTCATCATTATTGATAGCGGTACGGCAACGACATTTGACGTTGTGTCGGAGGATAAATGTTTCGAAGGCGGGATTATTGCGCCTGGTATCAATTTGTCGGTCAGAGCCTTACATGAGGCGGCCGCGCAGCTCCCGCGTATCGAAATTAAGAAGCCTGATAAGGTTGTGGGGAAGAATACGGTCGCAGCTATGCAATCAGGTGTGTTCTGGGGTTATATAGGATTAATCGATGGCCTCGTTGAAAAAATTAAAACCGAAGATGGTCGGGATTTCACAGTATTGGGAACAGGAGGTGTCGCGTCTCTTTTCGAAGGAGCCTCTGCGACTATTGACCACTATGACTCGCAACTCACTATTGATGGCCTATATGAGATTTACAAATTAAACCGATAAACGACTCTCTTCCAGTTCTCGGCGAAGCCGTATTTTAAAGACAATTTATGACGCAAAATAAAACCAAAAATAATGACGAATTCGTTTTTCTGCCCTTAGGAGGCAGCGGCGAAATCGGCATGAATCTCAATGTTTTTGGTTTTGGTCCTGAAGGAGACAGGCAGTGGGTTATTGTTGATATTGGTGTGACATTCGGCGGGGCTGATACGCCGGGTGTCGAAATTATCATGCCCGACATTTCATTCTTAGAAGAGCAACGTGGCAATATTTTGGGTATTATCCTGACTCATGCGCATGAAGACCATATGGGTGCCTTGGCTCGGCTCTGGCCTTCTTTACGCTGTCCTGTTTATGCCACGCCATTCACCATGTATTTGGTCAAAGACCGTCTGTCAGAATTTGGTCTTTTAGAGAGTGTCGACTTACGAGAGGTTCCTTTGAAAGGTTCATTTAGCCTCGGGCCTTTTGACTTTGACCTCATCACGTTGACACACTCCATCCCTGAACCCAATGCGTTGGCGATTAAAACACCTCTTGGAACCGTATTGCATACGGGCGACTGGAAAATTGATCCGGCCCCGCAAATTGGTGAAACAGTTGACGAAGCTGCTCTAAGAGCATTGGGCGTTGAAGGTGTCACAGCGATGATTTGTGATTCAACCAATGTGTTTACACCCGGCGAAGCGGGCTCAGAAGAAGGCGTGCGTGAAGAGCTCACAAAAGTAATTTTTGAATATGATGGGAAGGGGGTCGCTGTGGCCTCTTTTGCCTCTAATGTTGCCCGTCTTGAGTCGATTATGTTGGCGGCGCGCGAAAATGACCGCTCTGTCTGTCTTGTGGGCCGTTCTATGCGGCGTATGGTTGGGGCAGCCAAATCTGTGGGATTACTCGCAAAAACAGGGGAATTGCTCACAGAAAGCGAAGCGCAGGCTCTACCGGCCGCTCACGTGCTTTATCTCTGCACAGGTAGTCAAGGAGAGCCACGGGCGGCTTTGTCCCGCATTGCGTCCGGTCAACATCGCAATGTAAAGTTCAATGAAGGGGACGTGGTGATTTTCTCATCAAAAATCATTCCCGGAAATGATTTGAACATCTTCGCTCTGCAAAATGCTTTGGCGGATGATGGTGTGCATATCGTTACGGAGAAAGATCGCCCTATTCATGTCTCGGGGCATCCTTGTCGTGACGAATTATCCCGCATGTATGATTGGGTGAAGCCGGAGATTGCTATTCCCGTCCATGGCGAGCGACGGCATTTACTGGAACATGCGCGATTGGCACGTTCACTCGGTGTCCCTAAAGCCTATGCGCCTCGCAATGGCGAGATGATTAAAATAGCGCCGAAGGGCCCTGAAGTCGTGGATATTACACCATCAGGCCGCCTGCATCAGGATGGACATGCTATTGTGTCGTCTTTGGATGAAGGCCTGCGTCTGCGCCGTAAAATGGCTTATGCGGGGCATGTCTCCGTCAGTTTGGTTGTTGATCAACGCGGGAAAATTATCAGTGGTCCTGAACCCCGCATCAGCGGTTTTCCCGAAGGCAAGCGCGGCGAAATTCTGGATGTGCTGTTGGATGTCGTCGAAGATACCGCCTCCGAAGCTTATGACACATTGTCTCAAAAGGCGCGGAAAGAAGAGGATTTAATCGAAGATAGGTTAAAAGCACGGATTAAACGTCGTGTACGAGAAATGACGGATAAACGTACAATTGTCGAAGTCATAGCGCATAAGGTGAAAACATGATTGGTTCATTAAACCATGTGGGTATTGCCGTTCCGGATATTGATAAGGCTCTGACCTTTTATCGCGATGTTTTGGGCGCAACAGATTGTACGGAGCCAAAAATACTGGCGCCGCAAGGCGTAACCTATGCTTTCGTCAATTTGCCGAGCGGGCAGGTCGAACTCATTGAGCCTTATGGTGACAAGTCTCCCATTATTCGCTTCTTGGAGAAAAACCCCAAAGGGGGGCAGCACCATATCTGTTTCGAAGTCGAAGATATTTATGCCGCTAAGGCTCTTATGGAAGAGCGCGGTATGCGTGTCTTGGGCGAGCCTCGAATTGGAGCACATGGGACGCCCGTGGTCTTTCTTCACCCTGGTGACTCAGGCGGCGTTTTGATTGAACTCATGGAAAGTCATCCCTCTGAGCGTTGTGAAGGAGATCACTAAAATGAACCCGTTCTCCATGTTTGTTGTTTTTTTGATTATCTGGTGGACGGTATTGTTCGCTGTCTTGCCTCTGGGGGTGAAGGGGCAGGCGGAAGCCGATGATATTTTGGAAGGTTCTGAACCCGGCGCCCCTGTAGATAGTAACATTAAAGGGAAGTTTATTCTGACGACCAAAATTGCGGTTGTAATCTGGGTATTGGTGTGTGCTCTTATCATGTCAGGTTGGGTGAATTGGGAAATGTTCGGTGATTGGTTTAACCGCCGTTAGCCGCGTTATTTTTTGGTCACTTTGAGAGGCTTAGGCTTGTTGCCAAAGGCAGTTCAGGTTAAGCGAAATTAGGTTTAAAGCGGATTTCTTCATGCGGCTCTCACAATATTTTCTTCCAGTCTTGAAAGAGACCCCGGCAGAGGCGACGATTGTTTCGCATCAGTTAATGCTCCGTGCGGGTATGATTAAGCAAAACAGTGCAGGCATTTACTCTTGGCTGCCACTGGGCTTGAAAGTTTTGCGTAAGATCGAAGCAATTGTCAGAGATGAGCAGAATAAGGCCGGCGCAGTTGAGATGTTGATGCCCACTATTCAAAGCGCAGACCTTTGGAAGGAAACCGGCCGTTACGATGCTTATGGCCCTGAAATGCTCCGTATCCAAGACAGGCATGAACGTGACATGCTTTACGGTCCTACAAATGAAGATATGATTACGGATATTTTTCGTAGTTATGTGAGGTCTTACAAAGACTTACCGCAGCTTCTTTATCATATTCAATGGAAATTCAGAGATGAACGCCGCCCTCGCTTTGGCGTGATGCGCGGTCGTGAATTCCTCATGAAAGACACATATAGTTTTGACCTTGATGAGGATAAGGCCCGTCTCTCATACTATAAAATGTTTGTGGCGTATCTGAATACGTTCTCCCGTATGGGTATAAAGGCTATTCCGGTTAAAGCGGATCCGGGCCCAATCGGTGGTGATCTGACACATGAGTTCGTTATTCTCGCTGAAACAGGGGAGAGTGAGGTCTTTTGCCATAAAGATCTCTTGGATATGGAACCACCCGGCAACGTCGATTTTGATGCTGACCTCTCCGAACATGTCGATAAACGTCGGGCCCTCTATGCGGCGACAGATGAAACCCATGACGCAGAGGCTTTCGACGCTATCCCAAAAGATAAGCAAATGACCGCTCGCGGCATTGAGGTCGGGCATATTTTCTATTTCGGTGACAAATATACAGCGCCTATGGGTGCAAAAGTGATGGGGCCAGATGGCAAGGAACACGTCGTTCAGGGTGGATCATATGGTATAGGCGTCTCTCGCTTGGTGGGAGCAATTATTGAAGCCAGCCATGATGAAAATGGCTGTATCTGGCCGAAATCTGTCGCACCATTTGGCGTTGGACTCATTAACCTGAAAGCGGGGGATGACGAAGCTGATAAAGCCTGCGAAGAGTTATATGTTGCGCTTCAAGAGGCTGGCTGCGACCCGCTTTATGACGACACGAAAGATCGGGGTGGGGTGAAGTTCGGGCGCATGGATTTGATTGGTTTGCCTTATCAAGTCACGGTCGGACCCCGTGGGTTGAAGAACGGTGTTGTCGAAGTGAAAATTCGGGCAAGCGGTGAGAAGAAAGAACTCTCTCCGGCGGCTGCTTTGGTTTTCCTACAAACTGAATTTGCGGATGTCTAAAGGCATATGAGCGAGGCTTTAAACATCCGGCAGAATAAACCTTTCGGTAAAATCGAACGTCGCATCTCTATGCGATATTTGCGGGCGAAGAAAACGCAGGGCGGTGTCGGCCTCATTGCCGCCATATCTTTTACTTGTATCATGTTGGCCATTGCCGCGATGATTATCATCATGTCGATTATGAACGGATTTCGGGATGATATGATCCGTCTGACAATCGGCAGTGAAGGTCATGTCTATGTACGCAGCGCGGCTGCGGAACTGACGGATGAACGTATGAAAGCCATGGAGCAGCGCTTAGCTGCCGTTGATGGGGTTGAGGAGGCGTTCCAATTTTCAGAAAACCAGACGGGATTATCCGCTAATAATTCTTTTGGTTTTGGACAAGTCATCGGTATTCGTCCTGATAATCTCCGAAGCTTTGATATGATTTCGCAATCAATTTTGGTCGGTAGTTTGGACAAATTCGGTCAAGGGCAAGGTGCGGAACACGAAGTGGCGATGGGCGTGCGTCTGGCGCAGTCTCTTGGGCTCCAACTCGGCGATAGGGTCACAGTTTACTCTCCAAGAACCCGAAAAACGGCTTTTGGCCCTCCGCAACCGATACGCAAAAACTACACGGTCGGGGCAATTTTCGAAATTGGGCTGCTGATTCCCGACTCGACCTATATTTATATGGATTTAGATCAGGCCAACTTACTCTTCAGTGACGGCAAGGCGACAGGCGAAATTCAACTCCGCCTTGATAATGTTGATTTGATCAGCAAGCTAAGAAAACCCATAGGGGACGCTGCCGCTGAGCCCGTTTTCCTCAGTACATGGAAGGACAGGCCGCGTAATGCAGCGACAGCTACGGCTTTGCGCACAGAACAAATTGCCATGCGGTTTATATTTATGATTGTTGTGATTATCGCGGCGTTTCCTGTCTTGGCGTCGATGATTATGCTCGTCAAAAATAAATCAAAAGACATCGCAATTTTACGCACCATTGGCGCATCACGTAGCGCAATTTTGCGAATTTTCCTGATGTCAGGTGCAATGATTGGCATTTTAGGTACGTTAGCCGGTTTGGTCTTAGGGGTGCTCTTCTGTCTCAATATCGGGGCCGTGCAGACTTCCATTGAATTTGTTTGCCAATGCGAACTTTTCCCGGCTGAGGTCTATCAGCTCTCGGGCGGCATTCCGGCGAAAATCGTCTGGAGCGAGGTTTTTGGGGTCGCATTCTGGGGCTTTTTGATTTCTGCAGCAGCGACATTCCTACCGGCTTTGAATGCTTCCAAAGTCGATCCTGTCGATGCGCTGAGATATGAATAGGGGATAAGATGCAAGGCGTAAGACCCATATTATCCGTCCGGAATTTACACCGTTCTTATCGTTCAGGTCCGAAAACGCTGACGGTATTGGCGGGAGCGGATATTGATATTTTTCCCGGTGAAATGGTCGGATTAATCGGCCCGTCAGGGTCAGGGAAATCAACTTTGCTTCATGCGGCAGGTTTGCTCGAAAAGCCCAATGCCGGAGAGGTTTATATTAATGGCCGTGAGTGTTTGAAACTCCTCGATGATCAACGCACGGCTATTCGGCGCGAAACGATCGGCGTTGTTTATCAATTTCATCATTTGCAAAAAGAGTTTTCGGCCGAAGAAAATGTCGTAATTCCGCAGATGATTGCAGGTCATACAGAAAAATCCGCCAAAATAGAGTCACAGCGACTGTTGACCGTGATGGGACTAAAAGAGCGAATGCACCACAAACCGTCTGAGATGTCAGGTGGTGAGCAGCAACGCGTTGCGATCGCACGTGCGCTGGCCAATAAGCCGCAAATTCTTTTGGCGGATGAACCGACAGGGAATTTAGACCCTGCGACCTCCGCCTCAGTTTTTCAAAGTCTATTCGATTTAACCCGCATGGAAGGCGTCTCGGCCTTGGTCGCAACGCATAATATGGAACTAACAAACTATATGGATCGCGTCTTTACTGTGCGAGATGGTTTGGTTGTGCCTTTGAAAGTCCCTGCGCGTTAAGCTTTATCATTATTGCGCGTCACCGCATAAACCGCGAGACCCACGAGAATAACACTCAGACCAACTAAAGCGGTCTTGGGGTTGTCTTGAATGACGTATATCAGCGTGACACCTGTGATAAGCAAATAAACAATCGGCGTGAACGGGAAAGCGAAAGCTTTATAGGATGTATCACGTGATGCGTTACGTCTTCGAAGTATGAACAGCCCGAGGACTGTCATAAAACTACTTAAAGCCAGCATTGATCCTGCGAAAATGATAATCGTTTTGAAGCTTGAAGTCAGAATGAAAATGATAGCGATCATCGATTGAAAGATAATTGCAATGTAAGGCAAGCCGGAGTCATTGGTTTTGGAAAACCAGCTAAAGGTTCTGATATCTTCACCCAAGACTTGAAGGGCGCGTGGCCCGGAAATGGTCATGGCACTGACAGAAGAAATAAGTAAAAGCGAAAGCATAGCCCCGGCGATTTTCGCGCCATTCTCGCCAAAAATGCTTTGCGCCGCAATATAACCGATTTCTACTTCTCCCTTCATAGCCTCCATGGGGGCGGCATAAAGAAAGGCAGCATTAAGCAGGAGGTAGAGCACCATTACAATGGCTGTGCCGGCCATAAGTATTTTTGGAAGAGAGGTTTGGGGGGTGTCTAATTCACCGATGATGTAAGTCGCGGCATTCCACCCTGTATAAGCATAAGAGACATAGATGAGGGCCACCGCAAAAGGCGCACTGAAAATAATGCTGAAATCACCGGGTTGAGGCAGAAGGGAAATTTGTTGAGGGGCGGGTGTGATAGTGAAGGCGGCGGCACAAAAACCGATAATCAATATGATTTTGATGAGCGTGAAAACATTTTGCAAACCCGCGCTTAAATTCCGCGTCAAGCTATGCGTGATGGCGAGGAAAAGGACGAGGCTGACGGCGACAGTCTTTTCTACCGCATTTGACCATTCCCCCGGTAGGGCGGCATCACTATATTTGGCAAAGGCCAAAGCGACGGCAGCAATGGGTGCGGCGAATCCAATTGTTGCGCTCACCCAACCCGACACAAAGCCTAATGAGGGATGATAGAGCTTGCCGAGAAAGTTATATTCTCCGCCTGAACGGGGAAGGGCTGCCCCTAGTTCGGCATAGCTCACCGCACCGCAAAAGGCTGCAATACCGCCTATTACCCAAAGCATGAGGAGGGCGAATACAGAGTTAATATCAGCCAGTTGAAATCCAAGGCTCGTAAAAACCCCCATGCCGACCATATTGGCAATAATGATTGAAGTGGCCGTTCGGGCCGTAAATGTCTGGTTCTTCTGGCGCATGAATATGCTTTGCGCGCCTACGGCGCAGAGTGCAATGGTCTTGTTAACGGCGAGCTATTCTATGACAAATTTTGGGTTTGTCTCTGAATAAAAAGGGCAAGTTATCCCCATATTGTTCTTTCTTTGTTCCAAAAACTTATTGACAGTCTTGATTTGAGGTGTAGAACAAATATAGAACATAAACGTATTTATTGGGGATAATCATGACAAAACAACTCGCGATGGATGTGATTTCAGGTGCCGTTCTGGCAGGTTTTGTAGGCGCAATGACGCTCTGGATGATGGTTTTAGGAGGCTAAAACCACTCTAAATTTGCCCTTATAATGATGGAGGCGGCATGTCTGTTCGACGACTGGACTATGTACCGCTTCGTACACGATCTCCATATTCCATGTTGGAGGGCGCGCTTAAAATGAAGCCATTGGCCGCGCGATGCGCGGATTGGCGTTTTCCTGCTGTCGGACTGGCTGACACTAACAATATGTGCGGCGCTCTCGAATTTTCCGATACTTTGGTCGGTTTCGGATTGCAGCCTATTATTGGTGTGACTTTGTCCATGGATATTGGTTTGCCGCGTCAACCCGGGCAATTACGCGCTGACCCTGACGGAACCCTCGCTCTTTTTGCACAAAATGAAAAAGGCTATGAAAACTTGATGGCCTTATCGTCCTCTGCCTTTTTAGAGGTAGAGCCGACGGACCTTCCCCATGTTAAATTTGATAAACTCAAAGGTCACACAGAAGGTGTGATTGCTTTAACGGGTGGGCCGGACGGCGTGCTGAACCGTCTCATAGTGTCTGATCGCAAAGCTGAGGCGGAAAACTGGCTTAATCAGCTGCAGGGACTTTTTCCGGACCGACTTTATATTGAAATTCAACGTCACCATACGGAAGACGAAGAAAAGGCTGAGCCTATTCTTATTGATTTTGCTTATCAGAAAGAATTGCCTCTCGTAGCAACGAACGAGCCCTATTTCCTCGACCCTGAAATGCACGAAGCCCATGATGCGCTTTTGGCGATTTCCGAAGGCTCATATGTTTTGGAGAAAAATCGCCGCAAAGTAACAGGCCATCATTACCTGAAATCGCCTGAGCAAATGCTGGAACTCTTCGCGGATATTCCCGAAGCGATTGAGAACACGCTTATTATTGCACAGCGCTGCGTTTACCGGTCTGAGAAACGTAAACCGATTCTACCGCATTTTGGCGATGGCTCTCTGTCTGAAGCCGATATTCTGGCACAGAAAGCCAAGGACGGATTACGACAACGGCTAGACAATATTGAAATGGCCGACACGGAAGAAGCCTATTTCGAGCGTTTGGATTTCGAGCTGAATATCATCGCCAATATGGGGTTTCCGGGTTATTTCCTTATCGTTGCAGATTTCATTCAGTGGGCCAAAGAACAGGGCATTCCCGTGGGACCGGGACGTGGTTCCGGCGCAGGGTCTGTTGTCGCTTGGGCGTTGACGATTACGGATCTGGACCCCCTGCGTTATGGGCTTCTGTTTGAACGTTTCTTGAATCCTGAACGCGTGTCCATGCCTGACTTCGATATTGACTTCTGTCAGGAGCGTCGGGGTGAGGTGATTGATTATGTCCGTCGCAAATATGGTGATGGGCAAGTGGCCCAGATCATTACCTTCGGAACATTACAAGCGCGTGCGGTCGTGCGGGATGTGGGACGTGTCATGCAAATGCCCCTCGGGCAAGTAGACCGTTTGGCGAAGCTCGTTCCGTCCAACCCTGCCAATCCCGTCACTTTGGCCCAAGCGATTAATATGGAGCCTGCCTTACAGGAGGCTCGCAACGCTGAACCCGCCGTGCGGAATTTATTGGACACCGCCTTGCAATTGGAAGGCCTATATCGCAACGCCTCGACCCATGCGGCCGGTGTTGTCATTGGGGACCGACCTCTCCAGCAACTTGTCCCACTTTATCGCGATCCGCGTTCCGATATTCCTGCCACACAATTCACCATGAAATGGGCAGAAAAAGCGGGCCTCGTCAAATTTGACTTTTTGGGCTTGAAGACCCTCACAGTCATTGACCGTTGTTTGAAATATCTGGGGAAGCAGGGGATTGAGCTCGATTTAAATCAGGTGAGCACTGATACGCCCGAAGCCTATAAGCCTCTTGCAGAGGCGTTATCTGCCGGTGTCTTCCAATTGGAAAGTTCAGGCATGCGCGATGTTCTGCGCAAAATGGCTCCAAGCTCGATTGAGGAATTAACCGCCTTGATTTCGCTCTATCGTCCGGGGCCAATGAAAAACATTCCGGATTATGTTGACCGTAAATTTGGACGGCAAGACATTACATATCCTCATCCTAAACTCGAACCCATTTTGAAAGAAACTTACGGGATTATTATTTATCAGGAACAGGTGATGGAGATCGCCAAAGTTCTGTCGGGCTTTACCCTTGGTGATGCTGATTTACTGCGCCGTGCTATGGGTAAAAAAGACCAAGCCGAAATGGACAGGCAAAAAGGGAAGTTCATTGAGGGGGCGAAAGAACGGGGCGTTGATGGCGGATTGGCCGGTGATATCTTTGAATTGGTGAATGAGTTTGCGGGCTATGGATTTAACAAATCCCATGCGGCCGCTTATGCCATGATTTCGTTTCAGACCGCCTATCTCAAAGCTTTACATCCTGTTGAATTCATCGCTGCGATTATGTCCCTCGACATTGCGAATGTCGAGAAGCTCGCCCAATTTTACCAAGAGGGTAAGCGGATGGAGCTAGAGATTGAGCCGCCTTGTGTTAACCGCTCTATGGCCGATTTCGATGTCGCTGATGGTAAGGTGCTATACGCATTGGGGGCTTTGAAAAATGTCGGCGTCGACGCTATGCGACATGTCGTCGAAGTCAGAGAAAAAGACGGGCCTTTCAAGGATTTATACGATTTTGCTCATCGGGTCGATATGCGCCTTGTCAATAAGCGCGCTATTGAAAACCTTGCCCGTGCAGGCGCCTTTGATTGTCTGGAATCCAATCGCGCAACAGTTATGGCTTCGGCGAGTATTTTGCAGGATATTGGTACACTTGCGGCGCGGGAACGCGCAAGCTCTCAAGTCAGCCTTTTTGGCGACACAGTCAAAATGGAAGATCCTGACCTTATTCACGCGGAACAGTGGAGCGGCATAGAGGCGCTCAATCATGAACTCTCTGCGATCGGCTTTTACTTGGGCGGTCACCCCTTGGATGATCATGAGGCAAAGGGGGCATTGAACAAATGTACTAAAGCCGTTGAAATTGATGAGAAATTTGCGCGTAGCGGTAAGGAATGCAAGATGAATTTGGCGGGTGTTGTTCTGCGTAAACAAGAGCGCCTGTCCAAACGCGGTAAGAAGTTCGCTTTTGTTGCTTTGTCAGATACAAGCGGTGAATATGAGGTGTTGTTTACGGAAAAAATTCTCATGGCCAATCGCGATGATTTAACACCGGGAAACCTTATCCAAGTTAAAGTTAAAGCAGAAGGCGGCGATGGCGAAGTCCGTTTGTTCGCAGAAGGCGTGACGCCCTTCAATGCTAAGCCTCAAGAGGTCAAGATTGTCGGTCTGGATATCCGCCTCCGAAATGCAACGATTGAGACTTTGGATGCACTCGAAAAATTACTCGCACAGCTGAAAAATGCACCTTACCAAGACTCTGGATTTATTCGCATTACAGCGCCTCTGGACGGAGGCCGTGAAGCTCAATGGAAATTGAACGGGTCTTGGGGCGTGGATCCCAAAATCCAGAAGGCTATTAAAGCCAATCAATCTGTAGAATTAATTGAGGAAATTGCGGCATAATCCTTCGACACGTTCGACGATAATTATAGGTTTACGTGAAGTCCGCTTTAAGAGCGCTGGTTATATAAGCACACAGACAGATGGTTTGGTGTAAGAGCTGCGAAAGAATTCCAGTGTTACTTTAATCGGGTTTTGAAATGACTTTTAATATCGGAAATGTTTTTCACGACAGAGAAGCCGCGATCAACCCTATCTTGATCTGATGGAAAACAGCTTTATTTCGAGGCCAAACGCGGTACATAGGGGCGTCAATTGAAAGGGTGATTTTGAAGTCCAAGGTCCATTCCATACAGAAAGGGTCTCTGGTTCGTATAAATTTCAACTTACTAAAAACCGTCAATTCCGAAGAATATTGTGTCGACCCAAACATTTGCTGACATTGCCGAACGCCTAAACCGCGCTGAGAATTCAGTGTCGGAGTCGAATCTGGCCCTTATGCCCGACAAGAATTTTCTGTTTTTGCAGAACGGGGACAGTTTCGTCATGTTTGGGCAAAAAGGAAAAACGCGTATCGCCTTGGGCGCGCCAATCGGTGCGAAAGAGGATTGCCCTGAACTCATCAAGACCTTTGTAGAGCAGTCACAAAAAGACGGATTGGTTCCAGTCTTCTATGCTGTTCGGGAAAGGCACTTGCCGTATTTTGAGCTGTCTTCACTCAGGCTTCAAAAGATCGGAGAAATGGCTCTTGTGCCGATTAAGGGTTTTAATCTGGCAGGGAAAGATCGGGCGCGATATCGTCAAGCCAGAAACAGAGCCATTAGGGAGGGCTTAGAGTTTGAAGTGATCCAAACGGAGGCGCGTTCCGACATTATGGACAGCTTAGAATCGATTTCAAATGAATGGCTGTCTCAACAGTCAGGGCGGGAGAAAGGCTTTTCTCTTGGGCGTTTTGATTGCGATTTACTCTCCCGCCAAAATATAGCCATCGCCAAGCAAGGAGGGCAGATTGTGGCCTTCTCAAACTTATGGCGTTGCGGTAATCAATCAGAGCTCTCTCTCGACCTTATGCGCTACCGACAGGACTCGATGGTGGGGGTTATCGATTACTTGCTCGTTGAGACTATGATGTGGGGGAGCGCCCACGGCTTCGAGACATTTAGTTTAGGCATGGCCCCTCTCGCAGGATTAGATAAAGCGGACCATCGTTCCATCATGTCACATCTTTGTCGTTTTGCTTTCAAACATGGCGATAAATTTTATGGTTTTCAGGGCATTCGACAATTTAAGAAGAAGTTTAACCCGGAATGGGAAGCTGTTTATTTGATAGCGCCAAAACAACGCCACATGCCCGGTGCATTGAAAAACTTGGCACTGTTATCTGCAGGTGGCTATAAAGGGTTATTGAAACGAACCCCGTAACCGTCCAATTTGCCACTACAACACAGATCTTTCCTTGATGCCTTGCAATGACGCGGGCCATTTGATGCCTCTTTATGAGTGAAAATACTCCTTGCAATATTCTCAAACACCGCTAAACGGCGCGCTTAATTCGCGTGTAGGTGCGGGTGACTGGCATATAGTCTTTCATCCATTCCGGTGAGCGTTCCGATGGTCGGAAAACTTCACACCCTGCACTAGGTCAACCGGAACAAGGAGATATCCATGGCCCTTCCTGAATTTTCAATGCGTCAGCTGCTCGAAGCGGGTGTTCACTTTGGTCACCAAACCCATCGTTGGAACCCGAAAATGGCTCCATACATTTTTGGTGCCCGTTCAAATATTCATATTCTTGATCTGTCCCAGACAGTGCCACTTTTGCACCAAGCATTGAAAGAAACTCGCGATGTCGCCGCGAAGGGCGGACGTGTTCTATTCGTCGGTACAAAACGTGCAGCCTCTGATCCTGTTGCGCAAGCTGCTAAACGTTGTGCTCAATATTATGTCAATCACCGTTGGTTGGGTGGCATGCTCACAAATTGGCAGACTGTCACAAAATCTATTTCTCGCCTTAAAGAACTCGAAGCCATGCTTGGTGAAGAGGGCGCTGACGCCGATACAGGTTTGACAAAGAAAGAAAACCTAAAACTCGCTCGCGAAATGGAAAAGCTTGAAAAAGCTCTAGGCGGAATCAAAGATATGGGTGGCAAGCCTGACTTGATGTTTGTGATCGACACAAACAAAGAGAGCATCGCCATTTTGGAAGCCCGCCGCTTGGGCATCCCTGTTGTTGCTGTTTTGGACTCAAACTGTGATCCGGCGTCTGCTGATATGCCAATTCCCGGCAATGATGATGCCGCTCGCGCAATCCAACTTTATTGCGAACTGATGGCTGATGCCGTTCTTGATGGTATGACAACCGCTGCTGCGGCTGTCGGTGCTGATTTGGGCGCATCTGAGAACCCTGAAGAATTGGCTTTAAATATGGAAGCCGCTGCGGCACCTGTCGAAGCGCCGGCCCCTGCGGCTGAGCCAACGACAGCAGAACCTGCAACGCCTGAACAAGAAGCTGCCGTTGCGCCCGCTTTGACTGATGTCGCTTTGATTGACGGTGTTGGTCCAAAGTACAAAGAAGCGCTTGAAGCGGCTGGAATTACCTCTTTGCAAGTTATGGCTGAGTTGACGGATGAGAAAATTGCCGAAATCGAGGCGGCTCATGACCTTGCGGGCAAATTATCCTCAGGTGATTGGGTACAGCAAGCCAAAGACATGGTTGCCGGTGGAGCACCTCGCGCTAAAGTCGATCAGGAAGCTGCCGCAAAATCTTAGTTAAAGCTGCGCTCGCAAGAGTGATTGGTTTTGAAAGAGGGGCGGTTAGCGCGCCCCTTTTAATTTCCCGTATCATCCCCAAATACGGGCTCAACATATTGAATTTAAGGAGACCCTCATGGCTCAGATTACTGCCGCAATGGTGAAAAGCCTGCGTGATCAAACATCCGCTGGTATGATGGATTGCAAAAAAGCATTGAACGAAACAAATGGTGATATCGAAGCCGCAATCGACTGGTTGCGCACGAAAGGTATCGCAAAAGCTGATAAAAAAGCCGGCCGTATTGCTGCCGAAGGTTTAGTCGCTGTCGCTTTGGCACCTCACACAGGTGCTTTGGTTGAAGTGAACTCAGAAACAGATTTTGTTGCCCGTAACGAAGCCTTTCAGGGCGCGGTGGCAGAGATTGCCTCATTGGCAACTTCAGTGAACAGCACAGAAGAACTAGCGGCCGCTAAAACATCAACAGGCGAAAGCGTTACAGATTATCTGACAACACTCGTCGGTAAGATCGGCGAAAATATGACATTCCGTCGTATGTCTCGTTTGACTGTCGAAAAAGGCACAGTTGCAGGATATATTCATAATTCTGTGGCCGATGGCATGGGTAAAATTGGTGTTCTTGTTGCTCTGGAATCAGAAGGTGACGTTGCCAAACTCGAAGAGTTAGGCAAAAAGATTGCCATGCACATTGCTGCGACAAACCCGTTGGCATTGACTGTTGACGATTTGGATCAGGACTTGGTGGCTAAAGAACGTGCAGCTTTGAAGGCCGAAGCCATTGAATCCGGCAAGCCTGAAGCGATTGTCGATAAAATGGTCGAAGGTCGTATGGTCAAGTTCTTCAAAGAGTCTGTGTTGATGACACAAATTTTTGTTATGGACGGTGAGCGTTCCATTGAACAAGTCGTTGCGGATGAAGCAAAAGCTTTGGGTGCGGACATCAAAATGACCGGCTATGTCCGTATGGGCGTAGGCGACGGCATCGAGAAAAAAGAAGAAGATTTTGCGGCAGAAGTCGCTGCGGCAGTCGCCGGATCTTAAGTCTATAAATTTGCGGTACTAATTTCTGGTATCGTAAAACTTTAGCGTTATAACCCTGTCAGACCGAGTCATGAGGACTTTGGCCTGACGGGGTTTTTTGATGTCTGATTATAAATATAATCGTGTTCTCCTGAAAATTTCAGGCGAAGCTCTGATGGGAGAGCAGGACTACGGCATCGATACAAAAATGACCCGGCGGATTGCCAAAGAAGTGGCTGAGGCACACGCAAAGGGCCTGCAAATTGCGCTCGTTATTGGGGCCGGTAATATTTTCCGCGGTCTAAGTGCCGCCGCAGGGGGAATTGAACGGTCCACTGCGGATTATATGGGTATGTTGGCCACGGTCATGAATGCCCTCGCCATGCAAAGCGCCTTGGAACAACAAGGTGTTGATACGCGTGTCCAATCTGCCATTCCGATGCAAACTGTTTGTGAATCCTATATTCGTCGCCGCGCCGTTCGACATATGGAAAAGGGCCGTGTTGTGATTTTCGCTGCAGGAACAGGCAATCCTTATTTCACAACGGATACCGCCGCCGCTTTGCGGGCGGCAGAGATGGAATGCGGTGCCTTACTGAAAGGTACGCAGGTTGACGGTGTTTATGATAGTGACCCGAATAAAAACCCTGATGCTAAACGTTATGAGACATTGAACTACCAAAAAGTATTAGCTGACGACCTGAAAGTCATGGATGCCGCCGCCGTGACCTTGATGCGAGAGAATAATATCCCCATTATAGTGTTCTCACTGCATGAAACCGGTGGGTTTGACAAAGTTATGTCCGGAAAAGGAACGTGTACCACAATTCAGTCCTAATTCGGTCATGTCAGGCTGATAAGGATGAATAAATTGGAGTTGCCAAATGGCTGATTTTAATCTCGCGGATTACCGCAAAAGAATGGACGGTGCACTCGCCTCTCTACGAACGGAATTTTCCGGGTTGAGAACGGGGAGGGCGAATGCCGCTCTACTCGATAATGTCACTGTTAATGCTTATGGTTCTGAAATGCCATTGAACCAGCTTGGTTCAGTCAGCGTGCCAGAATCCCGCATGCTTTTAGTGAGTGTTTGGGATAAAACCATGGTGGCCTCTGTTGAGAAGGCTTTGCGTCAAAGTTCGTTGGGGTTGAACCCGGTGACGGATGGACAAACCCTGCGTATTCCTATGCCTCCATTAACGGAAGAGCGTCGCCGTGACCTGACGAAAGTAGCCGGACAATATGCTGAAAGTGCTAAAATCGCTGTGCGGAATGTCAGACGTGATGCGATGGACACTTTGAAAAAAATGGAAAAGGCCTCTGATATTTCCGAAGACGAACAAAAAGCGCATAGTGACGACGTTCAAAAAGCCACAGATGATGTCATTAAAGAGGTTGATAGGATTCTAGGCCTAAAATCTGAAGAGATCATGCAGGTCTAGGTGACATTATCCGCCGCAAATTCTGAGCGCTTTCCTGCACATATTGCCATCATCATGGATGGGAATGGACGCTGGGCGGCGGCTAAACACCGTCCCCGAGTTTTCGGACATCGGGCCGGTGTAAAAACTGTGCGTCGTGTGGTTGAAGATGCATCCAATATGGGTGTGAAATGCTTGACGCTATATAGTTTCTCGACAGAAAACTGGTCCCGACCCAAATCAGAAATTTCTGCACTTTTCACGCTCCTGCGTGAATATGTCGAAGAGGATCTGGAAACTCTTGACGAGCGAGGTGTCCGTATTCGCATTTTAGGGTCTAAAGAGGGTCTGAAGCCGGACTTGTTGGAATTGATTGATCGTGTTGAAGCCACGACTGAAAACAATCAAAATTTCGCTTTGAATATTGCCTTCAACTATGGCGGCCGCGACGAACTTATTCGCGCGACAAAAAAAGCAATCGCCGATGGCCATACGCAGCATTCCTTGACCCAAGACGTTATTGATCAATATTTGGACACAGCAGGTCTGCCTGATCCCGACTTGGTTATTCGCACCAGTGGTGAAATGCGGATCAGTAACTTTCTGCTTTGGCAAGCCGCCTATGCGGAATTTGTTTTCACCGACGTGCTTTGGCCTGATTTTGGGAAAGCTGATTTGGAAAAGGCGATTTTCGAATTTCGAAAACGGGATCGCCGTTTCGGCAATGTGACTGCCTCGGAAGTTGCGTAAGACATGAGTGCCGATGCGCAGATAATACCGAAAAAGCGATGGAAAAATCTGGGAGTCAGATTTTTCTCTGCCGTTGCTCTTTTTCTGGTTTGTATAGCGCCGTTTTATTTTGGCGGATGGTTATGGGCCGGATTTGTCGTCCTGTTTACCGCGCGGATGAGTTACGAATGGGTGCGCATGTCGGATAAAGCCCCGACCCGTATCGCATTTCTAATCCCGATTTTTGGCATGTTCATTGCGGGTATCTATGCCGTTCAGCATTATTGGAGTTATGCCATTATTACGGTTGCGGTAACCGCTTGTGCCGCCTTGCTTGACCGTATACGTCGTGGCGGCGGATTATGGGCGGGATTTGGGGCGCTCTATATTTTGATTCCTAGCCTCACCATTATTGGGTTGCGAGGTAATGAAGTCGGGTTTGATACGGCAGGCTTCCAAACGCTTCTCTTTATCATATTTGTTGTAATCGCTGCGGATGTAGGGGCCTATTTTGGAGGAACATTTTTCCAAGGGCCAAAACTTTCGCCTAAACTGTCTCCGAATAAAACTTGGTCAGGCTTTATCGTGGGCTTGCTCTTTGCTGTTCTCATTGGCGGCATCATCACCCATTTTGAGTTTGGCTCATTCATTCATGGTCTTTTGATAGCCTTGCCGGTCGTTCTGTTGGGCGTAAGTGGTGATTTATTGGAAAGCGGATTGAAACGAAAATTACAGGTCAAAGATACAGGTGAGTTATTGCCCGGTCATGGCGGCCTTTTGGATCGGTTTGATAGTCTTATGCTTGCCAGTGTCGGTTTCACGATCATTATCTGGCTTTTCCCTGCCGCTTGGCCGCTTCTCTAATCAAGAATGACGAAACGGGTTACAGTTCTCGGTTCAACCGGCTCTATTGGTAAAAACACCTTAGACATCGTTTCGCGTGCCCCTGAGGGGACCTACCAAATTGTGGCTTTAACAGCGAATAAAAGCGCGCAAAAATTAGCCGAACAAGCAAAAACTTTCGGGGCTCAATTTGTCGCTCTTGCTGATGAAAGCCATGAAGCTGATTTGAAAAAGGCTCTATCCGGAACCGGAATTGGATATGGTGTCGGGCAAGAAGCACTCGTGCAAGCGGCATCACTTTCGACAGATTTCACAATGGCCGCGATTATTGGAGCCGCTGGATTACCGCCGACATTGGCCGCTGTGAAACAGGGCATTCATATTGGCTTGGCGAATAAAGAATGCCTCGTGTGTGCGGGTGATTATTTTATGTCTCAGGTTAGGACGTATAACGCTACGCTCCTGCCTGTCGACAGCGAGCATAATGCGATTTTCCAAGTGTTGGAAGATGACCCTCAAGGTATAAAACGCCTTATCCTGACAGCGAGTGGCGGGCCGTTTCGTGAAAAAACAGCGACAGAGCTTGAATCTGTAACGCTGAAAGATGCTTTAGCTCACCCGGTTTGGGATATGGGCGCAAAAATCAGTATCGATTCTGCGAGCCTTATGAATAAAGGCTTGGAGTTGATTGAGGCGAGCTATCTTTTTGAGCGCTCTTCGGCAGACATTGATGTTATTGTTCACCCGCAGTCAATCATTCATTCCATGGTCGAATATATTGACGGTTCTGTTTTGGCCCAGTTGGGCTCACCGGATATGCGGACGCCTATTGCCTATGCGATGGGATGGCCGGAACGCATTCATGCTCCTGTAGAGCGCCTTGATTTCACAAAATTAAGCCAATTGACATTTTTCGAGCCGGATTTAACCCGGTTTCCGGCACTTCGCTTGGCGCGAGAGGCTTTGGAGTCCGGTGGTAAAGCGCCTAACGTTTTAAACGCGGCCAATGAAGAGGCTGTTGAGGCGTTTCTTACTGAAAAGATTAGGTTTTTGGATGTTCCGAAAGTCGTGGAGGCGACTTTAGAGGCCCTTAGTCGAGAGGCGAGTTTCCTGAAGTCAGACCTCTCTATCGATGCGATTCTCGCCACAGATGCATTGGCACGACAGACTGCACATGAGCAGATTGTAAACTTGTTATAGGCGCTAAAAACGGGCAAACCCTACTACGAGGGCTCACAGTGTCGTGGGCGCGGATTCGTATGAGGGACAGCGTCACCGAGCCATGATTTCAGGCGTCATTGATATCCTTATTTTTATCAGCAGTTTTCTGCTGGTTTTGTCCTTTCTCGTCTTTTTTCACGAATTGGGCCATTACAGCGTTGGCCGTTTCTTCGGTATTTCCGTTGACCGTTTTTCTATCGGTTTTGGTAAGCCTATTGCCAAATGGAAAGCCAAAAGTGGCACGGAGTGGATGATCGCGCAGATACCACTTGGCGGTTACGTGAAATTCACGGGGGATGCGACGGGAGCGAGTAATCCTGACGCGAAGGCGTTGGCAGAGCTAAAGGCAAAAGTTGAAGCCGAAGGTGGCGATGGGGTCACAAATATTTTCCATTTCAGACCGGTCTGGCAACGGGCGCTTGTTGTATTAGCTGGCCCGGTGGCAAACTTTATTCTGGCGATTTTGATTTTCGCGGGCATGGCCTATGGTTTGGGTTCTTATGACCGAGAGTCCATTGTAGGGACTGTAGCACCGGATAGCGCCGCGGCTGAAGCGGGAATTCAACCGGGCGACGCGTTTCTGACAATGGATGGTAAAGACGTTACGCGTTTCTCAGACCTCAGAAATCACGTTATTTTACGGAGTGACACGAACATACAAGTCGAAATTTTGCGTGACGGTGAGGTGCTTGACTTAGTTCTGGCCCCACGTCGTGTTCAAGAGCGTGATTTTGTTGGAGCAAGATCGTCAGCAGGCCGCATCGGCATCACTTTGCCCGAAAGTAGCGAATTATTACATCAAACCCACAATCCGATTGAGGCGCTGGGGATGGGCACGCAACAACTTGGCGAAACTTTAGCCATGACGGGAACATATGTTGCGCGTATTTTTAAAGGCAAAGAGGACGGTAAACAGCTTGGGAGCGTGGTAAAAATCGCCACAATTACGGGTAAAACTGCGGTTGATACCGCGAACGCGGATGCTCCTCTGTCTCTTCGTTTAAAGTCAATGGCCTTGACGTTGGTTCAACTGGCGGCGGTGATTTCTATCGGTTTGGGTGTCGCAAATTTAATGCCAATTCCAGTCTTGGACGGTGGACATTTGATGTACTACGCTTATGAAGCCGTAGCGGGTCGTCCGTTGAGTCAAGAAAAACAGGAGTTTGGGTTCAAAATTGGGTTTGCAGTCTTACTGACACTCTTTGTTGCCCTCACGATTAATGATATTGGCTACGTAAGTAGCATATTTTCCTAAATGGACGTTTTCATGCATGCATTTGCGAGACATTGCCGAATTGAGCTTTTCCGCTCCCAGACCTACGCTTTAAAATGGGTGATATCCGTCTTTACGGTTTTGTGTCTGAGTTTAACGGCGCAAACAGCCTTTGCCCAAGCCGAAGGTGAGCAAGCGCCCGCTCAAGTCGCCGCCCCCACGATTATCCGCTCTATTCAAGTGACAGGTAACCAACGCGTAGAGGCCAATACTGTCGCTTCATACCTTTTGATTGCCCCGGGTGACCCTTACAGTGAAACCCGTATCGATACCTCCATAAAGACGCTTTATGCGACAGGTCTGTTCGCGGATGTCGCCATTGATCCACGCGATGGCAACGTCTTGATCCAAGTGATTGAAAACCCGATTATCAACCGCGTTATTTTGGAGGGGAACAAATCTCTTAAAACCGATAAAATCACGGATGAAATTGAAGCTGAGCCGCGCTCAATCTTTACGCGTTCAAGCGTTCAGGAAGATGTGCAGAGAATTATTGAGCTTTATCGTCAATCTGGTCGTTTTGCAGCGACGGTATCGCCGAAAGTCGTGCAACAACCGCAAAATCGTGTCGATTTGATTTTTGAAATCACCGAAGGCCCTGTCACAGGTGTACGCCGGATTAATTTTATCGGTAATGCTGAATATCCGGACCGCCGTTTGCGCAAAGAGATCGCGACGACTGAATCCTCTTGGTATAAACTATTCAGTTCCAATGATAATTATGACCCCGGCCGTTTGGAATATGATCGTGAACAATTGCGGACGTATTATACGAATCGTGGTTTTGCGGATTTCCGTGTCGTGTCCGCCGTTGCCGAACTGACACCTGACCAAGAAGATTTCTACATCACTTTTACCCTTGATGAAGGCGAAGAATATACTTGGGGTGATGTCACAGTTGAAACCGAATTGGACGAGCTGGATGCAGACTTTTTGCAGCGTATTTTGCGCATTAAAAAGGGTGATATCTATAATGCGAGCCAAGTCGAAGATGCAATTGACACACTGAACTTTGCGGCGGGTACAACAGGTTATGCTTTTGTCGATATTCAACCGGATATTAAACGAAACCGTGATGAGAAGACCGTAGACTTGGTGTTCAACGTGGTTGAAGGCCCCCGCGTCTATGTCGAACGGATTGACATTGTTGGGAACACTACAACACTGGATTATGTTATTCGCCGTGAATTAGAGGTGGTAGAAGGCGATGCCTTTAACCGAATTCTTTTAGATCGTTCGCGCAATCGCGTCCGGGCACTACGCTTCTTTGAGGAAGTCGAAATTACCGAAGCACAGGGTTCATCGCCTGACCGTGCCGTTGTCGAAGTGGCCGTGAAAGAACAGCCGACAGGTGAGCTTAGTTTCTCCGCCGGTTTCTCATCGGCAGATGCTTTCTTGGTCGATCTCTCTATTACTCAACGCAACCTCCGTGGGCGTGGACAGTTACTACGTTTCGTTATTCGGGCGTCTTCAAACAGACGAGAAATTGACCTCCGCTTTACAGAGCCTCGTTTCTTGGGACGAAATCTGGCGGCGGGTGTCGAACTGTTCGACGTCACAATCGACTTCTTGCAAGAGGCGGGTTTCCGCCAGTCAAGAACGGGTGGACAAGTGACTCTGGCTTTCCCATTGACGGAATATACATCGCTGACAACCCGCTACTCTTTGCGGAAAGAAGACATTGAATTTCCTGAACAAAATCAATGTGCTGCGTTGGAAGCCTCACAAAACCAAGGGGCGGCTATCACGAACTCCAGACTCGTCTCTCTCTGTGAACAAGCCGGGGGGCGTATCTCCTCTATTCTCGGTTATACATTTGGTTGGGATCGTCGAAACGATCCGATTACACCAACGGGTGGCTTCGATGTTCGCTTCAGCCAAGACGTTGCCGGTGTCGGTGGGGATGTGAAATATCTTCGCACGGATTTACGAGCGAATTTCTATAAGGGCTTGTACAAAAACGTGATCGCCAGTGCGACATTGGCCGGTGGCTATATCAGAGGTTGGGGCGGTGATCCTGTGACGATTAATGACCGTTACTTTAAAGGTAATTTCGACTTCCGTGGTTATGACAATGCCGGTATTGGCCCAAGAAATGTCTTCGTAAACGGTGAAACCGGAGAGGTGGCAACATCTGCTGAATTGATTGCAGCGGGACTTGGTGACCGCTCAAGTCGCTTGAATGCGCTGGGTGGCAATGCTTTTGGTCTAGCTTCAACCGAGGTGAGTTTTCCGGTTGGCGTGCCCAATCTTTTGGGTAGTGTATTCCTTGAAGCAGGAACAGTGGGCCTCTTGGATGATGACTTCAAAATTGATCTTATCCAAACCCAAAACATTACGGGACTTGAAAATGGACAATCATGTTCCGGCATTACGGATGACGGAAATCCCGATACATTCATTATTTGCCAACGCAGTATTGATGACCTTTCAATCCGTGCGATGTTGGGTGCCAGTGTTTTCTGGGAAAGCCCGTTTGGCCCCATTCGTTTCGACTTTACAAAACCACTCCGACAGTTCGAATATGACCGTCGTGAGTCCTTCCAATTCACAACCCGTACAAGGTTCTAATCATGTTTATTAAATCCCTGCGCATTATCGCGCTTGGCCTGACGGCGTTTATGATGTTTTCAACATCCGCTATGGCCCAAAAAGTTCTCGTCGTTGACTCACAAAAAGTCATCAGTGACTCCAAAGTCGGCAAATATGTGGCGACACAAATTTCTTCTATTGAAAAAACGGCCTCCACTGAAGTTCAAGGCAAGCTCACAGCGGTTCAAAACAAGCGTAAAAACCTGAACACGCAATATGGTAGCCAAACACAGCAACAACTCATGCAAAATGCGACGTTCAAAAGCCAATTAGAGCAGCTGCTGAAAGATGAGCAAAAATTCAAACAAGAATATGCTAAAATCAGCCAAGAAATGCAGATTACGCGTCAAAAAGCGATTATTCCTGTCATGAAGAAATTCAATGAAATAGTGAAAGCTGTCAGAGCTGAGCGTAATGCTGATGTGATTATGGATCGTTCTGCAGTACTGCATATGGCTCCTGCGTCCGACGTGACCCAAACTGTTCTCAGCCGTTTGAATCAGCAAATGACAACAACACCTGTTGTCAGAGAGCGTCTGCCCAATAAATAACCGGGCTCGCCATAATTCGGCAAGCCGTGGAGCAGAATGACAATGTCTGTACTTGATCCACGTTTTTACACATTGAAAGGACCGCTTACATTGGCGGCCTTGATCGAGGGTTTAGATGTTCATCTGGACCCTCATTTTTATGATGAAACCATCATCACGCCGAATCTCTTGGACGGATCTCAAGCTGGAGACTTAGTCTTTTTTGAGAATAAGCGGCTTAAATCCGACTTAGCCAGCTCTCAGGCGACCGCTTGTTTGGTGACAGAACGTCTTGCGCCGCTCGTCTCCGAGAAACGTATGATTCCTATCATAAGCCGGTCACCGCGTGCACATTTTGCGCGTCTCTGTCAAAAACTGGTCGATATGCGCGTCGCTAAAGCTCCATCGGAAATTTCCGATAAAGCTAATATTTCGAACTCCGCCATTTTGGGCGAAGGTGTCAAGATTGAAGACGGTGTCGAGATTGGGCCCTATGGCGTTATCGGCGATGGTGTCACCATTAAGCGAAATACGGTCATCGGTTCTCATGTCAATCTATCCTTCTGCCAACTTGGCGAAAATTGCTTGATTAAGCCTCTGGCCGTTATCGGTGGCGCAGGTTTTGGTATTGCAGGCGATGAAAAAGGTCTTATCGACATCCCGCATTTAGGGCGTGTGATACTTGGTGACCGTGTCAGTATTGGATCGCAAACCTGTATAGATCGCGGACAGTTAGGCGACACAATTCTATCTCACGATGTGAAGGTCGATAATCTGGTCCAGATTGCTCATAATGTGAAAATCGGAGCCCGTTCCATGCTTGCGGGACATGTCGGCGTATCAGGCAGTTGTATGATTGGCGAAGACGTCCAAATGGGTGGTAATGTCGGTTTGGCGGATCATGTAACCATTGGTAACAATGTTCGAATTGCCGCGCGTTCCGGCGTCATGCATGATATCCCTGAAGGTGAGGCATGGAGCGGATTTCCGGCCATGCCTATACGCGAACATATGCGCGTTGTCAGTGCTACTCGCAAATTGGCGCAAAGGCCGAAAAGGGACGCCAGGAAGGACGATTAATGAGTCTGCAATTTCCCCTCTCCAGAGAGGACGTCAAAAATTATTTGCCGCATCGTGACCCCATGTTGTTCATTGACCGCGTTCTGCAGGCCGATGAAACCTCCATCATAGCTGAATCAGATATAAAAAGTGATGCTCCGCATTTTAAGGGGCATTTCCCTGACCTTCCAATCCTTCCCGGAGTGATGATTATTGAAACCGTTGCGCAAGCCGGAGCGCTTATTGTCTCTCTCTCTAAAGGCTTGGAAGAAGGGACTTTCATTGCTTTTTCCGGTGTCGAGCAAGCAAAATTCCGTCGCCCCGTGCATCCGGGCGACACATTGACAATTGAGGCAAGAATTGAGCGCAATAGGCGCGGTTTTTACAAATTTTCTGGCGAAGCCAAGGTGGGTGATAAGTTGGCTGCCCAGCTTCAATTCTCCGCGACGCAAATGCAATTTTCTTCTGAAAGCGAGTAGTTATGGGGCAGGCTATTCACGCAACAGCGATTATTCATGACGACGCCAAAATAGGCGAAAATGTCCAAATCGGCCCTTTTTGCACAATCGGACCGGATGTAACACTCGGTGACAATGTGCACCTCGTCAGCCATGTCAGCTTGACGGGAACAACCTCAATAGGCGCAGATTGTGTGCTATATCCTTTCGTGTCCATGGGTCATCCGCCTCAGGATTTTAAGCATAAGGGGGGGGATGTCTCCATCACTATCGGAGAGCGCTGCACTTTCCGCGAAAACGTCAATATTCACCCCGGAACGGATACAGGTAAGCCGGTCACTCGTATTGGCAATGATTGCTATTTTATGGTGGGAACGCATCTCGCCCATGAAGGCCAAATGGGAAATCATGTTGTTGTTTCTAACGGAGCACAAATTGGCGGTAATGTCTCCATTGGTGATTATGTGGTGCTCGGTGGATTATGTGCCATTCATCAACATACCCGAATTGGAAATTATGCCTTTATCGGAGGCATGGCGACGGTCACACGCGATGTTATCCCTTATGGCTTTGTCTTAGGGAATATGGCGCATCTAGCCGGGCTAAATGTTGTCGGCTTAAAAAGACGTGGATTTTCTAAAGATCAAATCAAACAATTACGCTCCGCCTATCGTTTGATGTTTGCGGCGGAAGGAACATTTGTTGAGCGTTTGGATGATGCGCAAAACCTCTATAAGGATCACGAATTGGTTCAAGAAATTATTGCCTTCATCCGCAGCCAAAAAGATCGTTCGATCTGCCTCCCGAATTAGGACAAGATTATGAAGCTTGGAGTTATTGCGGGGCGCGGAGACCTTCCCAAACATGTCGTCGCGGCGGCGAAGGAAAATGGACAACTACAGTCCGTTGTCGCGCTAGAGGGTTTCGCCAATATTCGTGATTTCCAAGGGGCAAAGTCATTTCGTATCGGAGAGTTTGGGCATATCGTCAAACACCTGAAAAAGGCGAAAGTGAGCCATATTTGTTTTTGCGGGAATGTAGACCGCCCCGACTTTCCCAAAATTAAACCTGACCTCAAGGCGATGTTTTATCTACCCGGTACAATAATGGCGGCCAGTAAAGGGGATGATGCGTTATTGCGCCATCTGATAAGTTTGTTCGAAAAAGAAGGCTTCGCCTGTATTTCACCACAAGAAATTTGTGAGCCTTTGCTCATGCCGGAAGGATTTTTGGGCGATGTTGGTTTGGACGACGCGCATAAGGCCGATGCTTTAACAGCCTGCCATATTGCTCAATCAATCGGAGGTTTAGATATCGGGCAGGGTGCCGTTGTCGCGCGAGGTGTGACATTGGCAGTAGAGGCCCAAGAGGGGACAGACGCCATGCTCCTGCGCGTTTCTACTCTTCCCAAAGCTTTGCGCGGCGATAAAGAAAATCGTGTCGGTGTTTTGGCCAAAATGATTAAGCCGACACAGGACCAACGCGTGGACCTGCCGGTTATCGGTTTTCGCACGATTGAAAACGCTGTGAATGCAGGTCTCGCCGGCATTGTGGCCGAAGCTGGAGGAGCATTTTTATTGGATCGCGATGCTGTGATAGAGTGTGCCAATGCGAATGGTCTATTTATTATGGGATTACCCGCCAAGACCTCTCATGACACCGAAAAGTCCATGGATAAAAAGCTGTCATAATGACCCGCTTATTCATAGTCGCGACAGAACGTTCCGGCGATGAACTGGGCGCAGGTTTAGGACGACACCTCCGTACAGCTAAGTCCGATTTGTCTTTATTTGGCATTGGCGGCGCGGCTATGGAGGAGGCGGGCATAAAGTCTCGCATGGATATTTCGGGCTTGGCTATATTAGGCTTTGTAGAAGGGGTGAAACATTACCCCATGATTTTGAAAAAGGTCAAAATTTGCGTTGATGAAATCCTGAAGGTTAATCCGGATGCCGTAATCCTCATTGATAGTTGGGGCTTCATGATACGCGTGGCAAACCGTCTCAAAGCCAAAGGTTATCGTGGTAAAATTATCAAATTTGTTGCCCCACAAGTTTGGGCAATGCGGGCAGGACGCGCCAAAATACTGGCCCGTTCCGTTGACCTTCTCTTGAGCATTCAACCCATGGATGCCGCCTATTTCGAGGCTGAAGGTTTGAAAACGGTTTATGTCGGCAATCCTGTATTTGATACGGATTATCAAAGCGGGAATACGGAGCTTTTGCGTGAGGCTTACAAGCTTAATGATGATTTGATTGTATCGATCTGGTTTGGCAGTCGCCAATCAGAAATCGAAACATTGGCGGCTATACTTTGTGATGCTGTTTCACGTTTAAAAGCGAGTTTTCCAAAGCTTACTTTCATTGCGCCCGTCAACCAATCTGTTCGTGCTCTGCTTCAACCCTATTTGCAAGCAGCAGGATTGCAGGATGTTATCATTCAAGTGCCAGAAGCAGAAAAGTTGGATGTGATGAAAGCGTCTCATGCCGCTTTGGCATGTTCAGGGACGGTGACGACGCAACTCGCCAGCGCGGGCGTGCCGACCGTGGTCTCCTATAAGTTAAACCCATTAACTTTTGCCGTAGCGAAGCGCTTATTCAAACCAGACTATATTTCTATTGTAAATATTGCCGCAGACGCTCCTCTCATGCCCGAATTTATTCAGGATGACGTAACAGCGGGTAACCTATCTAATGCGCTCTCACGATACATCTCAGCGCCAGCCCTTCGCCGTGACGCTTCGAGGGCACTTTTGGCGCAAACCCGAAAAATGGGGGCAGGGGGCAATTTAGGGGCCAATAAAAAAGCCGCCAATGTAGTATTGGCGGCTTTGAATCTAAATTGAAATGCGGCTTCGCGATTATGCGCGTTTCTCGATTGGAATATAATCCCGCGGCTCGGCTCCGGAATAAAGTTGACGCGGCCGTCCGATACGTTGGCTGGGATCTTCGAGCATTTCGTTCCACTGCGAAATCCACCCCACAGTTCGCGCCAAGGCAAAGAGAACGGTAAACATCGATGTCGGGAAGCCAAGAGCCGACAAAACGATACCTGAATAGAAGTCCACATTCGGATAGAGTTTTTTCGAGACGAAATACTCATCTTCCAGAGCGATTTTTTCAAGTTCTTTGGCGACATCCAAAATAGGGTTTTTCAAATCCAACTCGTCCAGAACTTCATGCGCAACCTTTTGCATGACGCGAGAGCGCGGGTCGAAATTCTTATAAACACGGTGACCAAAGCCCATAAGACGGAAAGGGTCAGATTTGTCTTTGGCGCGAGCGATAAATTCAGGGATTCGATCTACTGTGCCAATTTCTTGTAACATATTTAGACATGCTTCATTCGCTCCACCATGAGACGGTCCCCATAAACAAGCGACACCCGCTGCAATACAAGCATAGGGATTAGCGCCGGATGAACCCGCTAAGCGCACGGTCGATGTCGAAGCATTTTGTTCGTGATCCGCATGGAGTATGAAGATTTTATCCATAGCGCGGGCGATGGTCGGGCTGACTTTGTAAGGTTCTGCGGGAACCGAGAAACACATCTTCAAGAAGTTTTCGGCATAATTAAGCGAGTTGTCTGGATAAACATGTGGCTGTCCGATGGAGTATTTATAAGCACGGGCGGCGATAGTCGGGATTTTTGCAATCAAACGATGGATGGCCATGTCACGGGCTTCGTTTTCTGTTGTATGGGCATCATCATGGTAGAAACCTGAAAGAGCGCCAACAGTTCCGCACATCATCGCCATAGGGTGGGCGTCGCGTCGGAAGCCTTGGAAGAAACTTTCGACCTGATCGTGCAACATAGTGTGCTGCGTAATCGTGTTGGTGAAAGAGGCGTTTTGTGCCTTATTCGGCAGTTCACCATTAATCAGCAAATAAGCCACTTCGAGGAATGTGGACTTTTCGGCCAATGTTTCGATGTCATAGCCGCGATAGAGGAGTTGGCCTTTGCCACCGTCAATAAAAGTAATCTGGCTCTCTGTTGAGCAAGTTGATGTATAGCCCGGGTCAAAGGTGAAGTGACCGGATAATTTATGCAAAGCGCGAACATCAATGCCGGGTGCCCCCATTGATCCTTTCATAATAGGAAGTTCGTAACTTTGGCCATCAATCGTGACTGTAGCCGTTCCACTTTGCGTAATTTTATTTTCCATATTAACTCTCTTATTCCTCGTTAGTCTTTAAGCCGTTTAAACAATCTTCTAACCGTCCCAGACAGTCTTCTTTACCGAGCAAAGCCAGAACTACTGACAAATCAGGGGAAGGACGTCCACCGGTTAAGGCGGCCCGCACGGGCTGTCCTATACGCCCGAAACCGATATTGTTATCGTCAGCGAACGTTGTCAAAAGCGTTTGAAGGCTTTCAGCATTCCATGCGTCGCTTTCTACGCTTTTGAGCCGTAAAGTCAAAGCCGTAAGCAAATCCGCGACACCTTCACGGCGTAGGGGCTTGGCTGTTTTACCGCTTAATACCAAAGGTCTGTCGACGAGCAGATAATCTGCCTGTTCGACCATTTCGATCAGCGTTTTTGACCGTGGTTTTAAACTCGGTATAGCAGCTTTTAATCTGGCCTGTTTTTCTTCTGAAACACTCTGAGCGTTCAAGAATGGTATCAGAGCCGATAGCAAAACCTCATCTTCGGTTTGGACGATGTGTTGGCCATTGATATAATCCATCTTGTCGAAGTCTAAACGGGCCGGAGCGCTGTTAATTCCGTCTAATGTGAAAACATCAGCGATGGATTGATCGTCAAAAAACAGTTCTTCATCACCGTGAGCCCAACCAAGTTTGACCAGATAATTGCGAAGTCCTGATGGAAGGTACCCCATATCCCGATAGGCTTCGACGCCCAAAGCACCATGACGTTTGGAGAGCTTCTTCCCGTCCGGTCCGTGAATGAGCGGAACATGAGCCCAATCCGGTACGGGCCATTCCAAGGCTTCGTAAATTTGTTGCTGTCGCGCGGCATTGATTAGGTGGTCATCCCCGCGAACAACATGGGTTACACCCATATCATGATCATCCACGACAACAGCCAGCATATAGGTCGGTGTGCCGTCGGCGCGAAGGAGAACTAAGTCATCTAACTCATTGTTATTCCAAATTATATCGCCTTGTACACGATCATTTATTGATGTTTCACCCTCAGCTATTCGCAGTCGGACAGCGCCTTCATTGTTGTTCTCATCGCGGTAAGGGGAGCGAAATGCGATACCCGCCTCTCGGCATTTTTGCCGCTCAGCGTCCAAAGCCTCGCCTTCCAAAGGGCAGTAATAAGCGTGGCCTGATTTCACCAATGCCTGAGCGGCTTTGACGTGAGCTTCCGCGCGTTGGCTTTGGTAAACAATCTCTCCGTCATAAGATAATCCGAGCCAGTCCAAACCATCTAGAATTGCCTGAGTGGCGGCTTCGGTTGAACGGGCTTTATCCGTGTCTTCAATGCGCAGATGAAATTCTCCGCCGACATGTTTGGCGAAGTAATAGTTAAACAAAGCCGTGCGTGCGCCGCCAATATGTAAAAAGCCCGTGGGGGAGGGTGCAAAGCGCGTGATTATTTTTTGGGTCGTCATTGTCCATTCCACCGCTTAAACGGATAAAGTTGTGCGCGGTCTATTTCATAACCCTTTGGCTTTCAATAGCCCTCCCGCTCGTTTCTTCTTAGCGGAACGGTTTCGCAGTCTTATCTGTCCGCCAGATTTCAGTTTTGATACGTTTGTCATGGCGTTTGCTATTGGAATCGCCTTGTATTTCGGATTGAGTTTTGAACCTGAGCCTCTTTGGGTCGGGCTATTCACAGTAATTGCAATGTTTTTCGGGTGGCTTTCTTGGCGAAAGACAAATGCGTTGTGGATTTGGGGCTTAATGGCGATGGTCCTGATTTGCGGCTTCGCCCGCGCCGCGTGGCACAGCCATGCTGTTTCCTCACCGCAATTGCCGGAATATGAACGCGCCTATGATGTATCGGGATGGGTTGAACGTATTAATGCGTCCGGGAAGGGTGTCAGTTGGTATATTGTGGTCGATGACATGGGTCGTATGGCCGTGAATGAGACGCCCGCCAAAGTCAGAGTGCGTTTGGGGCAAAAACATAAAGACGCCGCGAGTTTTGGTGATGTTGTGTCTCTACGGGCCATCCTGTCTGCTCCGCCAGGCCCCGTTGTGCCCAGAGGTTATAGCCCCCGTAAACGAGCTTATTTTGAGCAGGTTGGCGGATTTGGTTTCGCGATTTCGGTGCCAAATGTTTCAGCTCCTGAAAAACTGACGGTTAAACAGCGCGTTGCACGTATGAGATACGCTCTCGCGGATCGTATTGTCGCGACAGCTCCGGCAGAGACAGCAGGTTTACAGGCCGCGCTTTTGACGGGTGTCAGGCGACACATTCCACAGGAACATACTGATGCGTTGCGCGCAGCCGGCTTGGCTCATATTTTGGCGATTTCCGGTTTGCATATGGGGTTATTGGCAGGAACGGCCTATTATGTTTTTACACTGATACTGTCCTGCATCGCGCCACTGGCTCGGCGGTTCGATATCCGCAAATTTGCTGCTATTTTGGCCATCATGGCCGCGACGGCCTATTTAATATTATCTGGCGCCTCTGTGGCAACGCAGCGAGCTTATATTATGGCGGTTATCATCTTCACCGCCGTCATATTGGACAGACGCGCCATTTCTGTGCGTTCAGTCTCTGTCGCCGCTTTTATTACTTTGGTTTTACGGCCTGAGAGCCTCACATCCGTCGGGTTTCAAATGTCATTCGCGGCAGTTTTGGCTTTGGTCGTGGTGTGTCGACAATGGCAGGCGCGCCTACACTTTGGTTCGTCCTATGGTTGGTGGGGCAAAGTTCAAAATAATGCCATTTCTTTAAGCGTGACGAGCATCGTGGCAGGTGCGGCGACCGCGGGCTTTGCTCTTTTTCATTTCGGCCGCATTGCGCGTTATGGCCTAGCGGGAAATCTATTGGCGATGCCAATTTTCACTTTCGCCGTTATGCCTCTCGGGATTTTAGCCTTGGTCTGCTTGCCAATGGGTTGGGAATATTGGCCGCTCTATCTTATGGGGCAGGCTCTGAAGCCAATTATAGACTTGTCCCTTTGGATTGAGAGTTGGGAAGGGGCGATGACACGCGTCATACAAGCCCCGAATTGGGTAATTGGTGTTTATGGGTTGGCCTTTGTCTGGTGTTTGCTCGGGCAAAAAAGAGCAAAGGTCATTGGAGTTTTATTGGTCTTTCTCTGCATATTTGCTTGGATGAAAATGCCTGTGCCTGATCTGCGTGTCTCTGAAGAGGGGCGGGTCGCCTTTTGGGAGAATGAGTCTTTAGAACGACTAATCGTGACGAGTGAGCGAGCGGATCGCTATGGTCGGGATCAATTTGCAGAACAAGCCGGACGTTTTGATGTCGATGTCGTTCAAATGACGGCGACCGAAGCGCCCTGTGATGCATTAGCCTGTCGGTTCAGTGTCAAAGCCTATGATATCGCTGTGCTGAACCATCCATCAGAAGCGCGTTTGGAATGTTCGCAAGCTGATATTGTTATCCTCACGCAGCGCGATGTCGGACCAGAAGTGCGCCGTCATTGCCAAGCTATTTTGATAGATGGTCGTGTTTTGCGGGTTGAAGGCGCGCAAGAGATCTATCTGGATGAGGCCAATATTCGTAAAGAAGGCACAAAAAAGCCCGCGTCAATGCGCAGGCTTTGGGAATAAATAGACATGAACGTCGTTGCGGATTAATATTGACGCAATAGGCCGACCAGCACGCCTTGGATTTCGACGCGGTCAGGTCCATAAACCTGTGTTTCAAAATCTTCGTTTTCGGCAATCAATTCGAGTTGAGACCCGGACTTATAGAGCCGTTTCAATGTGGCTTCATCCTGATCTACAAGAGCGACAACTATCTGATTGTTACGTGCCGTATTGGCTTTTTTTACAACAACAATATCACCATCAAGAATACCGGCATCTTTCATCGACTCACCTTCAATCTCAAGCGCGTAGTGATCACCGGAACCCACCATATGAGGAGGTACAATCATCGTGTTATAGCTATCCTCAATCGCCATGATTGGGAGTCCTGCCGCAATTTTACCGACAAAAGGAATAGCCGTACCGTCATTGGCGGGAGCAGGGGTGGACTTATCATCGAAGGAAACCGCTTTGCCCTGCATATCTTCGGGGAGTTTCAAAACTTCCAAGGCGCGCGCTTTATTCGGAAGGCGGCGAATAAATCCACGTTCTTCGAGCGCGGAGATAAGGCGGTGAATGCCGGACTTACTGGCGAGGCCTAAAGCATCTTTCATTTCATCATAAGAGGGCGGCACGCCAACGGCTTTCACCCGCGCATCAATGAGCATTAAAAGATCTTTTTGCTTTTGCGTTAACATAGCTTACCTCGAACAAATCAGAAACATTCACCTTGTGTTCTAGTGTTGTTCTAATCTTTGTCAAGCTATTGTTGCGTGCATAAATTTATATAAAGAAGAGAAAATGCGTTTTTACACATATATGCCTATGCCGCATTTGGTCGCTGTTAACTGTCCTAGTTGCAGTCAATACGCAGTATTCACATTTTCATCGTTTAGTGAGGGTATAGATCGAAAAGACAGACAGTATTTCGAAAAATCTAAGTCGTTTGAAACTGAATGGGTGGAAGACTCATTAGGCAGAAGAAATTATCGTGTTTGGTATGACTTTGGTAGGGGCAAAAAAAGTCTTAATGTAATAAATGATTTGCCCGAAGGTGTCTCAGCAAATCACTTCGTACACAGCAAATATTTTGTCTCACGCAATAACTCTTACCGTGGCGTTATTAAGTGTCAAAGCTGCAATGATAACAGACTTCATAAATTAAACTGGCCAAGGGATGCTTATTTCAAAGTGAATTATAAACATCATATTTTATGGGCATTCAATAGAGAGAGATGGGCGTTAAAATTTTAGATTATTTGAAATCTAAAGAACGCAAAAAACGAGTCCATCGTGTCGTAAGAACGCATTATAGAAAGACTCATGTCTATGATTATGATGGGTGGTTGAGAAAATTACCTACAGTTTTCCAGGCAAAAAAAGCGAGAAATGATATTGTTAAGAAGCTAGAGAATATTTTAAGAGATTAGTTTATCAACTTCTGCAAAGCCGCCGCCACATCATCTTGCCGCATTAAACTCTCGCCCACCAAATAAGCCTGCGCGCCTTGTGCCGCTAGTTTGTCGATATCGTCTCGCGTATAAATACCGCTTTCAGCCACGCGTATCGCGTCTTTTGGGAGGCGGTCGGAGAGGGCGCCGAACGTGTCTAATGAGGTCTCAAATGTCCGTAGGTCGCGATTGTTTATCCCGATGAGTGATGCGCCCAGAGCGATAGCGCGATCAATCTCCTGCGCATCATGAGTTTCGACGAGGGCATCCATGCCTAAGGCCGTGGCCTCATCCATCAATTTTCTGGCTGTGTCATCATCAATCATGGCTAGGATAATAAGTATGCAATCTGCGCCCATAACCCGACTTTCCACAATTTGTATGGGGTCGAGCATGAAGTCTTTGCGGAGTAGTGGCAGGGATGTGTTCTTACGGACTTGGGCGAAAATTTCATTACTACCTTGGAAACCCGGCCCATCCGTCAGCACGGAGAGGCATGCGGCCCCTCCGGCTTCATAGGCTTTGGTAATTGAGACAGGATCAAAGTCCGCGCGGATCAACCCTTTGGACGGACTGGCCTTTTTGACCTCGGCAATTATTGCGGGGGCAGGCGCGTTTTTAAGAGTTTTTGCAAATCCTCGGGCCGGAGGCTGATCTGCGGCGGCCAAGCGCAAGTCTTCTATGGAAATTTCGTCCTGTAAAGCGGCGACTTCTTCCGCTTTATAAGCCGCAATTTTTTTGAGCACATCGGGTGCATCCATTAGGGCCTTAGCCATTGGAGACCTCGATCAGTGTCTGTAGCGCTTGCCTCGCGGCTCCGCTGTCGATTGAGTCAACGGCTTTATCAAGCCCGCTTGGAATGTCTTTGGTGGCACCTGAAATCATCAGGGCGGCGGCACTATTGAATAATACAATATCCCGATAATCACCACTTTCGCCGTTCAGGAGAGACAATAAGGCTTGCGCATTTTCTGCGGGGTGTCCCCCGCGTAGGCTTTCAATTGTCGTCAATGACAGGCCGTAGCTTTGCGGAGAGATATCAAACTCTTTGATCTGGCCCTTTTTCACCTCGCTGACCGAGGTCGGGCCTGTGGTGGTAATCTCATCCAAACCGTCAGAGCCGTGAACAATCCAGACATGTTCCATATCCAATTCGGCAAAAGCTTGCGCCATGAGATGTCGCCAATCATCATTGTTTACGCCAACCAACATACGTTTCGTTCCTGCCGGATTACTCATTGGGCCGAGTAAGTTAAAGAGGGTGCGAATGCCGAGTGCTTTACGGGCGGGGCCAACATGACGCATGGCCGGATGATGATTAGGGGCGAAGAGGAATCCTACCCCTGCCGTCTCTACACATTGGGCCGCTTTTTCAGGACTAATAGCAAGATTCACTCCCAACTCTGATAGCGTGTCCGCTGTTCCCGTTAAGCTACTGGCCGCACGATTGCCGTGTTTCGCGACTTTGGCACCAGCCCCTGCGCAGACCAAGGCGCTGGCGGTGGAAATGGATAATGTATGCAAGCCTGTGCCGCCCGTGCCGACAATATCTATGATGTCGCCATCAATCTCGACCGGTGTCATATGGCGGCGCATCGTTTCAACACCGATTTTGACCTCGGACGGAGAGAGCCCAATGATTTCAAGGCCTAAGAGCAGAGCGCTCACCTGCGCGTCTTCAGCGTCTCCCTGCAAAATAGCGTTTAGAGCAGAGGCGAAAACCTCTGGTGAAGGGCGTTCCTTATTCGCCAATGAGCGGAATATTTGCGGGTCAAAACTCATAGCATCACACTGAGGGAACGAGTTTCAGGAAGTTTGCAATTAATTCGTGCCCATATTCAGAGGCGATGGATTCGGGATGAAATTGCAACCCGTGGAGAGGGCGGGTTTTGTGGTGTAACCCCATAACCTCTCCATCATCTGTCCACGCATTGACGGCCAGTTGCTCCGGCAAACTCTCACGCTCAACGGACAGGCTATGATAGCGCGTGGCCTTGAACCGTTGCGGCAGACCTTTGAATAGGCCTGTTCCATCATTCTCAACCTCTGAAATCTTGCCGTGCATAATCTCTTTGGCCCGCACAACTTTACCGCCAAATGCCTGACCCATGCTTTGCTGCCCCAGACAAATGCCCAGAATAGGTAAATCATCAGGGGCTTGCTGAATAAGGTCGAGGCAAATTCCCGCCTCATTCGGTGTTTTCGGCCCCGGTGAGAGGAGTACGGCAGAGGCCCCAAGGCTGAGCGCTTGTCCCACACCCATATCATCATTGCGGATAACATGGGTCTGTGCCCCGGCTTCCTGCGCGTAATGGACGAGGTTATAGGTAAAGCTGTCATAGTTATCGATGACGAGAAGCATGTTCTAATTCCTCTCGAAATTGACGCTTTGCTCTGCGGCACGGAAAAGGGCAGCCGCTTTATGAAGCGTTTCTTCAAATTCTAACTGTGGAACCGAGTCCATGACAATACCTGCGCCTGCGCGAACATGAAGAATATTATCTTTGACAATGCCTGTGCGTAAAGCAATGGCCGTGTCCATGTCGCCATTCGAAGAAATATACCCCACGGCCCCAGCGTAAATGCCGCGTTTTTCTTCTTCTAATTCATCGATGATTTCCATCGCGCGGACTTTTGGTGCGCCTGATACGGTTCCTGCGGGGAAACCGGCAAAGAGAGCTGAAATGGCATCCATATCGTCTTGAATATCGCCTTCAACATTGGAAACGATATGCATGACATGACTATAGCGTTCTATCGTAAAGCGCTCTGTCACCCGAACCGTTCCGGGCTTAGCCACGCGGCCGACGTCATTACGGCCAAGGTCTAGCAGCATAAGGTGTTCTGCGCATTCTTTAGGGTCGGCCAGAAGCTCGACTTCCAAAGCTTTGTCTTCAGTGATCGTCTTACCGCGCGGACGCGTACCCGCAATCGGGCGGACTGTGACGACACCGTTGCGCAGGCGTACTAAAATTTCAGGGCTAGACCCGATAATCTGATGGTCTTCAAAATCCAGAAAATATAGAAAGGGCGATGGGTTCATTCGGCGCAATGACCGATAGAGAGAAAAGGGGGAGGCGGGGAGCGGCGCAGAAAGGCGTTGTCCTAAAACCACCTGAAAAATATCACCCGCTAAAATATATTCTTTCGCGGCTTTTACGCGTGTGGAGAACCGCTCTGCTGTTGTCCCTAATGTGGGTTTGATAATTGGGGTTGACTTTGGTTCGAAGCCGCGCGCCGAAATCGGGTACGTAAGGTCTTGCACGACGGTGTTTATACGCACATAGGCTTCGTCCGCCGTTTGTTTCGGGTAAACAACAGAGGCGATAATAATTTCCTGCCCGATCTGATCGAATATACATACAATGCGTGGGCGCACCATAATCGCATCAGGTGTTCCGATTGGATCCGGGTTTTCCCTCGGAATATCTTCAACTTGACGGATCATATCATAGCCGAGATAGCCAAATAATCCTGCCGCCATGGGGGGAATACCCTCCGGTAGGTCGAAATGGCTCTCGGCCTGAAGCGCGCGTAAAGCGTCCAAAGGCTTGTCGTTAAGGGGCGTGAAGGATTGCCCGCCATCGCGCGAGACTTCGCTCTCATCGCCTAAACCCCGCCAAATTAAGTCGGGGTCAAATCCGAAAAAACTGTACCGACCTCTTTGTTCGCCGCCCTGAACAGATTCGAATAAGAAAGCATAGGGCTTACCCAAAGCCGCCTTCAAGAAGGCAGAGACAGGTGTGTCCATATCATTGATAATCCGCGTATAAATAAGTTGCGGTTTATCAGAAACGCGGAAGCGTTCGGGGGACGGGGTGAAGTCTAACGCCATAAGAAGGGCTTAATTCGTTTGGTCGAGACCTAAACTTGTCCGTATTTTTTCAGGATATTGCTGGACCGGATTGGCCTCTAAAACTGCCGCTTGATAGGCAGATTGAATGTCACTGCTGATTGCGGCCGTCATTTGGCCCTGAAGGACTTCAAGATAAGTTCCTGCAAGTCCGTCTTGGCTGGCAATGACACGCTCCAATATCGCGATTTGTTCCGTCAGAGGTATCGGGCCGGGGCCGCGGACAACTTCTTTTTCTTTCGCATCAAATAGACCGACCGTGACTTGTGGCCCAAGGCTTTGTGGTGGATTTGTCCGGATTAGACCAACAGGGTCAATCCGCGCGCCGATATCAAACTCTGCCTCAATCGCCTCCAAAGTTTCACCGTCCCTCACACGTTTGGTCAGCTCGAGGGCCAGCTCTCTTAAAGCTTCGGCACGCTCTTCGTTCAGATAAGCCTGCAAAGCTTGCTCTTTAACATCTTCAAAGGGGCGCATTTTTGTATCGCGAATATCGTCAACGCGAAGTGTCGCGTAACCGCCGGTTGTCGTCTCAAATAATTCCGATCTGAAACCCAAATCAGATGTGAATAGCGTCCGCAAGATTACCTCGTCAGAGGCAATTCCCGGAATGGCGGAAAAGCCGTCCATACTGACTTCGTAAGGTGTAGACCCGGTCCGATCTACAAAGTCATAAGCGGAGAGGGGCAGCCCAATTTTTTCGGAAATTTCTTCTAAAGTGAAATTGTCGAGCATGGCATCTTCGATTTCTGCAGACACGTCATAGATTTGGTCCAAAGCTAACGCACGCATTAACTCGGCTTGGATTTCGTCTTTCATCTCATTAAAGTCAGGAACGACGGCAGGCGTTATATCTGCTGCATAAACAGCGACCCAGCTTCCTAATCCACTTAAGACGGCTTTGGCATCGCCCTTGCTCAATTCGAAAGCCGCTTTGGAGCTTTCCGGGTCGATAATGCCGTTTTTGCGAACATTGTCGAAAATCTCAGGAGAGCCCAAACCCAAATCGCTAGCGACCAAAACAGCTTCTTGTCCAGATTTCAGCGCTTCAACGGCTTTCTTTGCCGTGTCTTCATCCGGTGTGGCCAATAATACGATGTTGCGTGTTTCAGGCGACCCGATTTCCCCTGTTTCGAGTTTGTAATCAAAGCTTTCACGTATTTGAACCGGGTCAACTTTTAAATCAGGCGTGAAGTCGAAAGGCTCCAAACGGATCATCACAAATTTGCGATATTCCGGCGCCATATAACGCGCGCCATTGCGATTGATATAGTCTTGTAAGACTTCATCGCTTGGCGTCTCAGGTGTCGGTACAGCCTCGGCACTTAACGTCAAAACATTCGCGCGACGTTGCTCCGTCAGAAATTTGTATTGAAGCGCGGCATAATCAGCCGGAGCCACCAACCCACCTGTAATAGCGGGAATTGTTTGTTGGGACCGCAAGGCCTGTAGAGTTTCAGCTTCGAATTGCTGTCGAGTGATACGGTTTTGCGCCAAAGCGGATGCCAACTGGGATTCGTCAAATTTTCCGGTTAGCTCATTTTGGAAGGCAGGAATGCTTTCGATTTCTCTTTTGGCAATTGCCCGATTGACCCCGACACCTAAATCTTCGGCATCAATCTCGATCACCGTATTGGTCACCATATTCTGCATGACCTGATTGTGAAGACCCTGCGAATAGGCCTGCTGATTGGTAAGGGCTTCAGCGCGGTCTTGATTGATCCGCTCAAGCTCGCGCGAGAAAATCGCATCGAATTCCGTTATGGTTATTTCTTTGTCACCCACAGTGGCCACGGCATTTTGTGCCCCCGGAGAGAAGACATCATTGACCCCCCACACTGCGAAGGCCAAAACCAACATCCCGATGAGAATGCCGACAAGTGCATTGCGAATTTTTCCGCCGATTGATTCTGCCATGAAAGGTCTCTACTGCATTGACTGAATTAGCGTGGAGGTCTTACCAGACCACAGCCACGGCACAAGTATTTTGCTGTAAACAAAAAGGTGAGTTTATGTCCTTAAAGCCGCTAATCGCCGCAAATTGGAAAATGCATGGTGACATGTCTTGGTGTGAGAAACCGCAAGAGTTTTCAGACATTTTTCCAGCCTCTGAACGCGAAGGACTGGATATTCTGATTTGTCCTCCAGCCGTCTTGCTTTTCCCCATGATGGAGCGCTGTGGCGGCACTGATATATGGCTTGGGGCGCAAACCTGCCATGATGAAGAAAAAGGCGCGCATACCGGAGAAATGAGTGCCTCCATGCTCGTCTCGGCAGGCGCAGACTTCGTTATTTTGGGGCATTCCGAAAGACGAGCTATGGGCGAGAGCTCTGAAGATGTCTGTCGTCGCGTGAACCGAGCTGTAGAAGCTGAGTTGCAACCTATCATTTGTGTGGGTGAAACATTGGCACAAAGAGAGGCGGGGCAAGCTCAAGATATCGTTGCTCAGCAGTTGGATGCATCCATTCCCGAGGGATTAGAGGACTATGTTATCGCCTATGAGCCTGTCTGGGCGATTGGGACGGGGAAAACTGCGACACCAGATGATGTTGAGGACATGCACCGTTTCATCAGAGGGAAAGTCGGGGGAAATGTGCGAATCCTTTATGGAGGGTCGGTCAAACCTGCCAATGCTCAGGCGTTATTGGCAATTGATGATGTTAATGGCGCGCTCATTGGTGGCGCCGGATTGGAAATGGAGAGCCTTGCTGCGATTGCACGCCTTGCTTAAGTTTTGAAATTGGCGTCAATCAAAACGATAAGCTGTTGCCAACCCGAAAAACGCCTGAGTGGGTGTACCTCTTTCCCTCACCAATGGGGAGTCAGATGCTTTGTCGGACAGGCGTTTGACACTCGCAAACAGATTGACGGATACATTATCGGTTAAGGGCATAAGCGCCGTTGCATTAATGCCATAGGACACGACACCGCCTCCCGCTTGGAAGAGAGCCAAGCCTGATAAAGTGGATTGTTGAGCGGTAATACCGAAATAACTGTTCATATATTGGCTATCTCCAAATTCAATTGAAGGGCCAAATGAATAAAAAATAGGCGGGCCATAACCCGTTAGTCGGTCTTTATAGCGTATTGAGACATCACTTGTGAAACCTTCATGGCCCGTGATCGCTTGTCCTGCACGGATAGCGAATTGGAGTTTGTCGAAACCCGCCTCCGCAAAACCGCCCAATGAAATGGCGGGGTCTATATCTCCAAGACCAATTAAATCTGTTGTTTCACTTCCGAACAACCGAAAGGGACTGCCTTCTTCCTCGTCACGACCAAAATCCAACCCGATAAGAGGGCCGGCTCTAAAGTTTTTCTCATCAATAAGTGTATAACCCATACCTTCCTGGACCGAGGCAAAGAATTTGTCTTTATAAGCGAGACGCAAATAAGGCACGGCGGAGACGCTATAGGCATCATCTCCGGGGAAATTTGGGGAAAGGAGCGCTGCCGCACCAACGTCAAATGTCCAACTGGTTTGTTTTGCTTCGCCTCTTGTTGTGATGTCGCCTGTCTCAGTGGGGTTGGCAGAGGCTAAGGACACCGTCCCCAATGAAAGAGCGAATGTTGAGACTAAAAAACGACCTATTTGCATGACTTCATCCAATCGATTTCCAGTTGAAAGGGGCCATCCTTGCCGTCTGCGATAATGATGCCGATTTCTTCTATTTTGGTTTTGTCAAAAACGGCCCCTTTAATGGGACGTCCGAAAATGGACGCTTTCAAATCAGCAAAATCGACAGTGACCTCTGACCACTCACCCCGTGCGCTTTGCGGAATGTCCGCTTGGAAAGAAAGTTGACGCCACCCATAACGCGCATCGGTACGGAATGTCAGACGATATTGTCGGCCATCAGGTTTTATTCGTAACTTGATGTGTGACGTATCACTAAATTCTACGCCTTTTACTGGGTGACGAATGGATGAAAAACCTCCGCCATTTGTATTGATGGCGCCTTTAAAGGTCAGGCTGTCGCCCGACAATTGTGAACCGCCCGATGACAAACCGCCCATCACACCATCATTTACGGCCCGCCAATTTTCAGCGCTTTGGCTTCCAAAATCAATATACATGACGCAATTGTCCTTTGCAGAAGCTGGAATAACGACCAAAAAGAGTAAGCTCAGGCAGAATCCGAGAAATCGATACATGATGTTTTTCCTTTGTCTGTTTTACGCGTCTACTGACGGAAAGGTTTTGAATTTCAGAAGATTAAAGCATTTTCTTCGGCTGAATTGGTGAGGCGTTGACACGGTAAAAAATAGTGTCATACAACACTATCTCTGATTTGGAGAGTGTTCGAAATGTTATCTCGGAGGTTTCATGCCGTTTTCATCAGATCCTCGAAAAATGATTGCTTACGAGGCGAGAGGCACGTTTCGCTTCTTCGAAAATGAGCTGATTTCTTGTTTAAATGACATCAAGTTACCGGTCGCCTATTTTCATATTTTGCGTTTGCCATGGTCGAATGAAGGGACGTCGCAAAAAGACATTTCTGAAATGGCCTTTATCACGCCCAGCGTGACATCTCAGCTCGTCAAGAAAATGGAAAATGACGGCCTACTAAGGCGCGGGTCAGACCCTTCAGACGGACGTATCAAGAAAGTGTTTCTTACGAAAAAAGGTGAAAAGCTGAAACAGAGCATCTTGTCCAAGGTTTTGGATATTCCGGTCCGCGCGACAAAGAATATTACGGATGAAGATTTGGAAACAGCCATTCGCGTAATGCAGACCATGCGGCAAAATCTTAGCGCCGATGGCGGAAGCGGCACGGGATAAAATCAAAACTTAACAAATACGGTTAACTAAGTGCTAACGCCTTATTGAGACAGTGCTGAAGAATCAGTCAAAGGTGTCTCATGCGTATCGTTGTTTTAGGATTATCTGCCAGTATACTCTCCGCCTCAGCCGTGTTTGCTGCGGATTTAGGGCAGTACCGTCCGGGACAGTCTTATCAGAGCGTAATGGCGGCGGCAGCAGATATCTGTGAGCATCATTGTGCAGGGGATGCGCAATGTAGAAGCTGGAACTTCGTCAAAGCGAACCCAAAGGCGCCAGGGGTTTGTGAATTTAATTCCGATGCGCCACAGCCCGTATCGAGCGCTATTGCGATTAGCGGGACCAATTTGACGCCCCTTAATCAATATCCATCTGTTGTCTCAGGGCAGACCAATACTATTCGCGTTGGAACGCAGGCTTTAACGAAACCCAAGCCTCAAATCCGAAACACCGCTTCAGGACGACGGATTGTCAGACAGGCCGCTCCAACTCAAATTCGGCCTCAACAGGCCTCAATACGCCCTCGCATGAATTCGTCTTCGGGTCAGATACAAAGTTTAACAGCACAACAGAACCAATATCGCGAAACCCCGCAAAAGCCGGTTCAGACTTTGGCAGGCCAAACGCGCAGAGCAGCGCCCATGCCACCTTCTATGCAAGGACAAGCCAGACCGCAAGAAATGGCCAGACCACAACAAATATCGAGACCACAACAAATGGTGAGCCGACCTCAAAACTTTACTTATGACCTCGGTGGGCGTACAGTTCCTATACAGCCGCAAGCAAGCATGCCGGCATCCAGACAGGCCGTCATACCAAGACAACCAGTAAGCCCGAGACAGGCCTCTAACCCAAGACAGGCTCCGAACCAGAGATTAGCTGCGCCAAATCAAGCTTATAATGGACAGAATTTTGCGCGTCCCAATCCCCGTCCCAATCCCCAATCCAATCCTATGTCTCAACCTACGGGTTATGCGCCAGTCGCAAACGTGCAAAATGCGCCACAATATCCTAGCGCAAGCCCAATGGCCTATGGACGGCCTCAAATGCAACAACAAGCGGATGGCAGAGCAATAGCCAACTCTGCGCGTGACAGACGGCGTCAACAAGGCCCGAACAGACTGCAAGCCCGTGCGCCTCAACCGGTCGCCCCACAATTTGCTCCAAACCCTTCACAAGCATTATCTCAGAATCAAAGTTTTGCGGGGCGAGGGCAGGCCTATCCGCCGCAAGCAGGCGCGAGCCCGCAAGCTATGCAGGAACAGCGGCCCAGACCCTCTCAACAGGCAATGGCCAGACGATCAGCCTATCAGCCTGTGACCCATCAAGAGGCGCGCATGCCTCAATCAGGCTCAATGCCCCAAGCTCGTCAATCAGCGCCTATGCAGGGATTGAGCCCCGAACAGGCGCAACGTAGCCTTTATGGCAAATTAAATGATGATGTCCGCATTCCTAATCCGGTTGCGACTGTGCCGTTGGATCCTGATATGCCTATTCCGACCATGGCCTCACGCCCGACGGCCCCTGTTCAACAAGAGCCTCTGGATGGATTAGCGGGAGCGCCAACTCCCTAAGATCGCGAAGGGCTTTGTTTTAGAAGCTTCAGCTTTTACGGGTTTTGTCGACAATTTTCTTCAAGCCGACCCACAAGGCGACGGATGACAGGCGGAACCACGCAAAGACAACGAAAAAGACGAAACTTAAAACGAAGGCCGCCAAAACGGACTCAGACACGGCGTCTGCATTATATCCGAGCAGTAAGAGCGTGTTTTGTGCGCCGGATACGGAGGCAATCATGCCCAAAAATATCCAGCATCCGACCCAGTAAAAGTTCACGATTTTATTGGACTTCTGGAAGGCCACAGCGGGCACAAAGAACAGAGTCACAAAAGCCACTGTGATAAAAAACATGATTGAGGCGGGCATAAGATTAGCTAACACGCGTTAAAGACCTTTTCTTTGTGAACTATGCTATTGAATAAGCAAGTCTCACGCCAAAACGCGGTTTATGAAATCTTAAACCTGAAAATAGAGCCCTATTGACGCTCTTTCGTTGTTAGAAATCTAATGTCAGGATTTTTGTCTTGAGCGTAACCGACATCCCATGCGGATTTAGCCAAAAAGACGGGGGCGCCATCCAGATCTTCACCCATATTTGATGTGTTTTTATCAATAAAGGCTTTCAAAGTCTCGGCATTGTCGCAAGCAATCCATCGTGCGGTCTGATACATCGGGCTTTCAAATGTCACATCCAAACCATATTCGGTTTTAATGCGTTCCCGCATCACATCAATCTGTAGTGACCCGACAGCGCCGACAATCATATCTGCGCCCATAATCGGTTTGAAGAGTTGTGTGACGCCTTCTTCGGCCAGTGATTCCAAGGCTTTGCGCAAATGTTTGGCTTTGAGAGGGTCGGCCAAGCGGGCCCTTCGCAAAATTTCAGGCGCAAAGTTCGGAATCCCCGCAAATTTTATTTTCCCCGTCTCGGAAAGGGAGTCGCCGACGCGTAGTGCTCCGTGATTGGGAATACCGATCACATCCCCGGCATAAGCATTTTCTGCCAATTCTCTGTCTTGGGCGAAAAACAAAATCGGATTATGGACCGAAATTGTCTTATTTTCGGCTGTCTTCAATTTCATGCCGCGCTTAAATTCGCCGGAGCAGAGGCGCAGAAAGGCGACACGGTCACGATGGTTCAAATCCATATTGGCCTGAACCTTAAAGACGAAGCCGGCGACATCTTTGGATGTCGGCTCAATTTCGACTGCTTGTCCGGCCTTTACAGCCTTTTCGGGTTGGGGCGGTGGCGCAAACTCAGCCAAAGCGTCGATTAATTCACGGACACCGAATTTACGAAGAGCCGATCCGAAATAGACGGGTGTCATATGACCTTCGCGGAAAGATTGCTCATTGAACTCGCCATATTCCTTGGCGAGTTCCTGCTCCTCTTTAAATTCTTCGAACAAATCATCATCATCAAAATGTTCACCGATGGAGTTGCCGCTTAGAGGCGTCAGGCTGTGCTCGCCGCCGTCTTCGGGTTTGATGAACTTTAAAAACTGACCTGTTCGGAGATCAGCCACACCTTTAAAGCGTCGTCCGGATGCGGCGGGCCATTGCATAGGAATAACGTCGAGGGCGAGTTTATCCTGAATTTCTGAGATCAGTTCAAAAGGGTCTTGCCCTTCGCGGTCCAATTTATTGATAAATGTGACAATCGGAATGTCGCGAAGGCGGCAAACTTCGAAGAGTTTGAGCGTTTGCGGTTCAATCCCTTTGGCCACATCGAGAACCATAACGGCACAATCTGCCGCCGTGAGAGTACGGTAGGTATCTTCAGAAAAATCTTCATGGCCCGGCGTATCCAACAGATTGAAAATCAAATCGGCATGCTCAAATGTCATGACAGAGGATGAGACGGAAATACCGCGTTCTTGCTCAATCTTCATCCAGTCTGACTGTGTCCGTCTGGCTTCGCCCCGCGCTGCCACTTGTCCCGCCTGATGGATGGCACCGGCCGCCAAAAGCATATTTTCGGTCAGCGTCGTCTTCCCCGCATCAGGGTGAGAAATAATCGCAAAGACGCGGCGTTTGCCGGGTTCTGTAAGCAAGGCATTAGACATGGGCAGGGCTTAGTCATGGTGCGCCCAGAGCGCAAGAGCCGAGCGCAAGAGAGGGTGGTGAAAATTCTCCTTCGGGAAGTGTTTCACTATCGCTTTACAAGGCGGAAAAGCTTTGCAAGCAAGGTGTATGGAAAAACTCTCTCCTCGCCATTTCGAAAAAGCTGTGGAAGCGTCAGATTTGCTGAATGCGGCGGCAGCTTCTAAAAATGTGCTCAAGGCTGTGTCTTGGGGACCGAAGTGGAAATCAGATTTTTTGGATAGAGGGATTTTACCGAAGCCGCGTTACAGCAAAATCGACATATCAGAATCGCGCGAAAAGGTGAAAGCCGCACGGGCCTTGTGCCAAGGCGACCATGTGGTATTTCAATGGTTGAACCGGCTTTGCGACACTGTGGAAAATACCGCAGGTCTTTTGCAAACACGGGGCGCGGCCGAATTTTATACCTTTTCAAAAGCCCTTTACGGGCAACCCTCCCAAACGATGATAGATCGTAACACGCGCGTTCTGGATTTAGCCAAACATCTTGATAACGCCTTGAATGATTTAAATTTTTCGAAACTCGTTATTGAAGGTTACGAAGAACATCTGAACGCCAAAGTTTTTGCCAAAGCTTTACGGCGGAAACTCAAGAAACATTTTGAAACGGACGCACCGAAGGTCATCGTTTCACAATCGGTTTCTGCCAAAGCTGCGGCCAGTTCCAAACGTATTCGCGTGCGTGCAGATGCAATGTTTACGGAACGTGATGTGGATCAGCTCCTTCATCATGAAGCTTTGGTTCATGCAGCCACAGGCAAAAACGGACAAGCGCAAGAGCATTTCAAAATCTTGGGGCGTTCCCATGCAGGGACCACCGAAATACAAGAGGGCTTGGCGGTGTTTGCAGAGATTGTGACGGGGTCTATGGATCCGAAACGGTTTGCACGTTTATCCGGTCGGGTGCTTGCCATTCAAATGGCGATTGACGGCGCCGACTTTAAAGACGTCTTTGATTTCTTTGTCGAGCGGAATGATGACCCGGCCCAGTCTTACGAAAATACACGTCGCATTTTCCGTGGGGGTGTCATTTCGGGTGGGGCGCCCTTCACCAAAGATATGGTTTATCTAAACGGATTACTTCGCGTGCATAATTTTATGCGGACAGTTGTTAAGTTGAACCGAGCCGATCTTATCCGCGTTTTGTTTAGTGGAAAGATGGATGTTGAAGACGTACCCGCTCTGGCGCACTTGGCCAGTCATAACCGTCTCGTTCCGCCAAAATTCATGCCCCCATGGGTCAAAGACTTGCGGTTTTTAGTGAGCTATATGGCTTATTCATCCTTCCTCAATCAGGTTAAATTGCCGGGATTTCAGGCCTATTATGCGAAGGAATTGGACGAAGTCCCGATTATTTGGGATTTTGCCGACTAAGTTAGAAGTGTTTCGCATAAACGATTAAGCACAAAACGGCCTTTAGGGGTCGCGATAAGGCGGTCGTTTTTCAACATTAAAAACCCTTCGTCGATTAGTGGAACATATTTAGTGCTTTCCAAGGGCACGGCGCTGATTTCCGCATAGCGATTTAAGGAAAGCCCTTCATCAATACGAAGCGCCATGAGGACATATTCTTCCGCCTGTTCGAGAGAAGATAGAGCGTCATTTTCGATAAGGCCCGTTCCTAATTCCACAATCTTTTGAATATATGTGCTGGGGCGCATGGCACTAATAGTGGCAAATTTTACGCCGTCATGCGTTAACCTGCCATGAGCGCCCGGGCCCACGCCAACATAATCATAACCCCGCCAATAGGATAAATTATGTTCTGATTTATGGCCTGTTTTCGCAAAATTTGAGACTTCGTAATGATCAAAACCGTTTTGGGTGAGGGCATGAATAACAGCATCGAAAAAATCGGCACTCTTATCCGCATCAACCGCTTTCTGTAAGCCCCGCGACTCGGCTTTGGCAAAGGCTGTGCCGTCCTCAACGGTCAGTTGATAGGTGGAAATGTGGTTTGGATCGACAGAAAGCAACGCCTCCAAATCCGTCATAAGGTCGGCTTCCGTTTGGCCCGCCCAGCCAAAAATCAGATCTGCGGAGACAGACGGGAAAACTTTCTTCGCGACGGTTAAAGCCTTTCGGGCCATTTCCGCATCATGGTCACGACCAAGAAATGATAGGGCTTTGTCGTCAAAGGTCTGTACGCCTAAGGATAAACGATTGATGCCAGCCCTGTGGTAGTCCTGCCATTTCCCTTCATCCAGATTAGAAGGATTGGCTTCGAGTGCGATTTCTGTTCCAGTCTCAAACCCCCAAAGGCGTTTGACCGCTTCTATCAAGGTTTCGATGTCATTTGCAGAGAGAAGAGAGGGTGTGCCGCCGCCAAAATGAATGGACAAAACCTGCCGAGGTCCGGTTTTAACACGCCAAATCGAGAGGTCTTGGACAATGGCTTGGAGCAAGTCGGTGTCTGCCCCTTTATTTTTATAGACGTTAAAGTCGCAATAGGGGCAAATTCTGTCGCAATAGGGCCAGTGAATATAGACTGCGAGAGGAGATGTGGCGACAGTATTCAATCAGGCATTATCCGGAAATTGGTCAGCCATAAATTTTGCGAAGGCCTCCGCGCGGTGGCTCTTGGCGTGTTTTTCCGCAGGGTCAATTTCCGCAAATGTTTCTGTATCGCCCGAAGCAATAAAAATCGGGTCATAACCAAAGCCTTTATCCCCGCGTGGCGGCCAAGTGATGTCACCTTCGACTGTTCCTTCATACACACGGTCAACGCCGCCCGGGATGGCGAGGCAAAGCGCGCAGACAAACCGTGCGGAGCGGTCTTGGGCTTGGCCTAAGCGATCATTCACATGCCACATGGCCATGTCGAAATCCCGGCCACCGCCTTCGCTTTTGGGTAATTCCGCCCATCTGGCTGCATATATGCCCGGTTGACCGTCAAGCGCGCTCACATCCAACCCACTATCATCTGACAGGGCCGGTAGATCGGTGGCCTCGGCGGAGGCCCGCGCCTTTAAACGCGCATTGCCTGCAAATGTTGTTTCTGTTTCTTCGGGCTCAGGCAGTTCAAGATCAGAAGCGCTGAGGACATCTAACCCAAAGGGCTCCAATAAAGCCCGTATTTCTTTGATTTTACCCTGATTATGGGAGGCCACAATAATCTTCTTGTGTCCTGAGAGGTCGCGATTTGGAGTAATAACGCCATGGGGTTTTGAGAACGAGTTTGACATGAAACGGCTATAAAGGGCTTGTCTTTGAAATAACAGAGGGCTTGTACGAATTCGGCCAATTTGCCACTCATTATACGACGCTGTGAGCAAGGGTTGTATGTTTCGTCATTATTGTTTATCAATAAGCCATGAAAGAGAATCTCTCCTCAGCCAATGATACGGTAGACTATGACCTCGAAGGAGGTGAAGTGTCAGGCCGACGCGTTGCCAGAACCTTGCGTTTGGCGACATTGGTTGGCCGTTTTGTACTGGGTGTTTCGATAGTTGTGTCCCTGATTGCGGCCGTCTGGATGAGCGTATCAACCGGATTTCAAGACGATCTTTTTGAAAAAATTGGCTCCAACAACAGGCCCGGTCATATGATTTTGCCTCTTGCCTGTTTGGTCGTTGCAATCATAGCGGCTGCATGGTTTTGGGTTTTACATATGCTGTCTCAAGTCGTCGACACCTTGCTCAAAGGCGACCCTTTCGTGCCGACCAACATATCGCGATTGCGGCGGATGTGGATCATTATTGCGATGACAGAAATATTCCGCATGGTCGTCGCAAACATGACAAGCGCATTCTTTCCGGGTGGGGATGATGGACTGAAAATACGCATTGGCGTGTGGTTCTTAGTCTTTGTTATTGCAACTTTATCCGAGGCTTTCCGTTATGGTGCCATGATGCGCCGCGAACAAGAGTTGACGATCTGATGACTATTCGTGTGAATTTAGATCGGGTCTTGCTTGACCGCCGTATGAGCCTGACCGAACTGGCTGACCGTGTCGGCATAACGCTCGCCAATTTGTCTATCCTGAAAACGGGGAAGGCGAGGGCAGTGCGTTTCTCTACGCTGTCAGCTCTGTGTCGGGAGCTCGATTGTCAACCCGCCGATATTCTGGTTTACGTGCCGGAGGAAGAAGACGGGAAAATGGCCGCCGAATAGGCGGCCTTTTTAAGATTTTAAGTCTGAAAAATCAGACCTTTAAGCAGCGACTTTATCGTCTTCGCTTTGTGTCCATTCACCTTTTGAGGCGAGGCCGTTCATTCGCGCGCGATGATGAAACGCCGTTTGCGCCGCGTCATAATTTTCTGCCTTACCTTTCCATGCGAAAAGAGCGGATTGTTGTAGCGCTCGTCCGTAAGAATAAGTCAGTTTCCAAGGGAAGCCGCCAATTTTGTTCATCATATCCAGATTGCGCGTGGCTTCTTCATTATCTTGCCCCCCGGAGAGGAAGGCGATTCCCGGTACGGCAGCGGGGACCGTATCCTTCAAGACTTTGATCGTGCGTTCCGCTATCTCTTCACGGCTAGGTTGGTCAGCGCATTTTTTACCCGCCACAACCATATTGGGCTTGAGGATTGTGCCTTCCAAAGCCACGCCTTGCTCATAAAGTTCTGTGAAGAGCGAGTTCAAGACTTTCTCTGTGACTTCGTGACAGCGTTCGACTGAATGATGTCCACCCATAAGGATTTCCGGCTCGACAATCGGTACAATATTCGCTTCTTGGCAGAGTGCAGCATAGCGGCCCAGAGCATGAGTATTAGCTTTTATACCGCCGCGGGTCGGTGTCGTCCCGACATACTGATCCGGATGGGAAATCTCAATCACGGCCCGCCATTTAGCAAAACGTGCGCCGAGTTCATAATACTCAGCGAGACGCTCACGAAGACCATCCAAACCTTGAGTGATATTTTCTCCCGGGCGTCCGGCCAGTGGCGTGATGCCCTTATCGACCTTAATTCCCGGAATTGAGCCGTGAGATTTAATCAAGTCGACGAGTTTAGTTCCATCTTTTGCATTTTGACGAAGGGTTTCGTCGAACAAAATAACGCCGGAGACATGGTTTTTCATGGCCGCTTCGGTGCGGAATAACATTTCGCGCCAGTCGCGCCGATTGTCTTCGGTATTTTCAGTGCCAATCGAGTCGAAACGCTTGCCAATCGTACCGAAGCTTTCATCGGCGGCCAAAAGACCTTTGCCGGGTTCGACCATCGCAATTGCGACCTTATTTAAAGCCTCTAAATCCATTTCGCGCTCCTATAGTTGTTGAGGTTTATTTCCTCAGAATTTCGACGCCGGGGAGGATTTTGCCTTCCATCCATTCGAGGAAAGCGCCTCCGGCTGTGCTGATAAAGGTAAAATCGTCCGACACGCCCGCCTGATTGAGAGCCGAGACGGTATCGCCACCCCCCGCGACGGCAATGATTTTGTCATTGCGGCAGAGCTTTGCTGCATATTTTGCAGACTCAACCGTGCTTGTGTCGAAAGGCGTCAGTTCAAAGGCTCCGAGCGGCCCGTTCCAGATAAGTGTTTGGCTGGCTTCCATCGCGTCCATAATGGCGTCGACTGTGTCCGGCCCTGCATCCAGAATCATTTCATCGGATTTGACCTCATCCAGACCACAAACGCGGCTCTCTGCATGGGCTTTGAACTCGGTCGCTACGACGACATCTTTGGGCAGAATAATCTCACAGTCAGCGGCTTTGGCATTTTTCAAAATCGTCAAAGCCGTTTCTTTCAAATCCTTCTCACACAAAGACGCCCCGACATCATAGCCTTGCGCGAAGAGAAATGTATTCGCCATGCCTCCGCCAATCACAAGCCGGTCCAGACGGGAGACTAAATTTTTCAATAAATCAATTTTGGTGGAAACTTTCGCGCCGCCGACAATCGCCATGACGGGTTTTTTGGGGATATCCAAAGCGCGGCTGATATGATCCAGTTCGCGTTCCATCGCCAAACCGGCATAAGCGGGGAGAAACTCGGCAATTCCCGCAGAAGAGGCATGATCACGATGGGCGGCTGAAAACGCATCCATGATGAATACGTCGCCCAAAGCCGCCATATCTTTGGCCAAAGCGACATTGCCCTTGGTTTCCCCTGGATGAAAGCGGGTGTTTTCCAAGAGTAACACATCACCGTCGGAGAGGGTGTTCACAACGCTCGGGTCAAGCGTATCACTAAAAGTGACATCCGTTCCGAGCGCTTCAGACAGCGGGGTCTGGATGAAACGCAGTGACAGAGCGGGGTCAACTTCGCCTTTAGGACGGCCAAAATGGCTGAGCAGGACGATTTTGGCGCCTTTGGCCTGTAAGGCTTTGATGGTGGGCAACGCGGCTTGTAGGCGGGTATCATCCGTGATGTCTCCGGCCTCATTGCGTGGTACATTGAAATCAACACGCACCAGAGCCGTATTGCCGTTTAATGACGCGTCTTCCAGACGGCGAAAATCCATCAGCCTGCTCCGTTTGCGAGGTTAGCATTTTGGGTTTGCCCCATCACGCGTGCCACATCAATCATACGATTGGCAAAACCCCATTCATTGTCATACCACGCAATGACCTTGACCAAATTCCCGTCCAAAGCCTTTGTCAGAAGGGAAGCATAAGTGGCCGAGTTAGGGTCATGATTTAGGTCGGAACTTACCAAAGGGTTCTCCGAATAACAAATCACGCCCTTCATCGGGCCTTTTGCGGCTATTTTCATAACCTCATTCAAGTCTTCGGCTGTTGTGTGCATTTCAGGCTGGAACGCTAAATCTATCATAGAAACATTGGCGGTGGGTACGCGCACGGCAGAGCCGGAGAGTTTGCCTTTTAATTCAGGAATAACTAAGCCCACGGCCTTGGCTGCACCCGTACTGGTCGGTATCATATTCAACCCTGCGGCACGGGCGCGATAGAGGTCCTTATGGCTGTTATCCAAAATTCTTTGGTCTTGGGTATAGCTGTGAACCGTTGTCATAAAACCACGACGAATACCGACTGATTCCATGATAACTTTCGCAATCGGAGCCAGACAATTCGTCGTGCAAGAGGCGCAGGACACAACCGTATCATTGGCTGTGATGTCTTCATGATTCACGCCGTAAACAATTGTTTTATCAACATTTTCCCCGGGAGCAGAGATCAAGACAGCTTTGGCGCCCGCATCGAAATGGGGCTGGACTTTTTCTTTGCTGCGGAAAATGCCCGTACATTCCATGACGATGTCAACATTTAACGCGCCCCAGTCAATTTCGGCGGGGTTGCGAAAATGCGTCATCCGAATGCGACCCCGACCATAATCCATCCAGGCCACGCCGTTTTCTTCTCCGGTTTCGACCTTCACGCCAAACCGTCCATGGACACTGTCATAACGCAGAAGGTGTGATGAGACATCCAGAGAGCCGGGCGAATTAATCGCCACCAGTTCAACGTCTTCTATATTATATTCTTCGAGCGCTCTCGCCACGAGGCGACCAATGCGTCCAAAGCCGTTAATCCCGATCCGGATTGTCATTTTCACTGAACTCCGTTCATCAGTGTCATAATGCGCCCCGCTTGTGGTGAGGCCCAATGATTAAGTCAACAAATTATCCTTGTTGAAACGCAATTCTTGGGCCATTCTTCGCAAATATTTGTCGGAAAAGAGATATTCAATGAATGACAGCGCTGACATCCAAACGGCCTCGGAAAAATTACAGTCTGCCTTGAAAAAATTAGAGGAGGCGATGACTCCGCTCCTCTCTGAAATCGGCCAGTTAAAGGCGAAATCAGCCGAATCGGAGAGCTTTACCCAAGACCGCTCCCGACTGGCATCAGAACTGGATGAGACGAAAGCAGAGCAAGAAAAACTTGAGGCGGAGCATAAGGCTCTGCAAGACAAACTCCAAACCCGTGAGAGCCAGTTTAAAAACTTGGCCCACGAAACGCATATAGAACTGGATCGCGTCATCCGCCATGTTGAAGGCGCGCTCGAAAGGTTACCATCATGATGGGTCGCGTCAGTCTCAATATTAATGGTCGTAAATACGGCTTGGGATGTGAACAGGGCGAAGAAGAACGTCTTATGCGTTTGGGCCAGAAACTGGATGACCGCGTCAACGCTATGGCCAATCAATTCGGCCAAATCGGTGATCTGCGCCTTTTGGTCATGGCGGGCATCACGCTGCTGGACGAACTCGAAGATCTCTCCGACGGTATCGAAAAGAAAGTTGATGAACATATTGGCACGGTCCGCAAAGAAAGCGAACAGGCCTTGAAACAAGCCGGCGATGCTGAAACGAAAGCGGCCGCTGGCCTCTTGGAAGCCGCAGACCGCATAGAGAAACTCGCAACCAAACTCGCCATGAGAGGCGAGTAGGGAAGGGTTTTAGGCCTGACAGTATATTTCCGCTAAGGCGATTTGTGCACAGTCTTTATTTAGCGAAATCTAAAACGGCAAATATTACGAGCAAAGTCTCTCCCATTCATTGAACTTAGGATTTAGAGCGCATGAGAGATTAACGCTGACTATCAGGCCAATTGTTCCTCAACTCTTCATAGTGATCTGATAAGGTGAAAAAGGCCGGTTTGCGCTCTCCTGTTTCGGTGATGACGCCTTTGCGGTTCCAGCCATTTTGATAAATTGAATGTTGTCGCCGTGGGGAACGGAAATCCTTCAATATCCAAGGCGATATCCCGCGCAGGGACGATATATGCGTACTCATTTCAAGCGTCTCTTGATAGATTTCATTCTGATATTCTAAAGAGAATTTTCGTGGCACTTCTTCGCCTGACAATCCGATATAGGCTCCCGCGCCAAATTCAGAAATAATCAGGGGTTTATCGAAATTTAAATCCCAACGTATGTCGCTGACATCTGCCACAGCTACGGGGCCATACCAACCATCATAAGTATTGACCGAAAGCACATCGAGTTTGTCCGCCAAAGGATCATTAATCCGTGCTGTTAATACGCCTTTTTCAGTTTTTTTCTGGGTCATAAGAGCGGCTGTCACGAGACGAGATGAGTCAAGCGCACGCGTTTGTTCGACCAATTCATTCATGAAAATATTGCGGGCATCCGAAATCGGGGTTTCATTGCCGACGCTCCAGAAAAAGATCGACGCGCGGTTTCGATCACGGATGATATTATCCCGCATCATGGATTTGGCCAAGTTCAGCGTCGCCGCATCCTCCCAATCTATCCGCCAATAAACGGGTATTTCGCTCCATACGATTAAGCCCATTTCATCGGCCATACGGGTCATGACGTCTGAATGTGGATAATGCGCCAGTCGGACAAAATTGCCGTTCAAACCGTCTTTGACTTCGGACAATAAAGCTCTCGCATTCTCCTGATTTATAAACCTCTGGGGGTTGGTTCCTAATTCTTCCTCATGGATGCTGATGCCGCGCAGAAATATCGGCTCCCCGTTTAATAAGATATCCTCGCCGCGTTGTTCGAGCGTACGAAAGCCTATTGAGTCAGACCAAACATCGCCTTGGGTTGAAATCTTGACGTCATAAAGTTTTGGATTTTCGGGTGACCAGCGCTCTAAATTTGCTGGGGCCGCTACCTCTGCCTGCCAAAGGCCGTTCTCATCGGTTGTACCTGTGACCGCCAAATTAAGGGTATCAATTTCCAATGTCATATCGGTGCCGGATTTACCGATACCGTTAAGCTGGGCCTGTATGAGCAAGCGGTTCTCGAGGTCAATTCTTACCCAAGCGTTTTCGATAAAGGTCGCAGGACGACGCTGCAAAATGACGGGGCGTGTGATTCCCCCATAAGTTTCCCAGTCCGTAACAGGGGGGGGCACGCTCTGCCAATCCCGACGAGAGTCAACACCGACTGTGAGCTTGTTGACGCCGTCTATTGCTATCGCTGAAATTTCAAATGAAAAAGGCGTGAACCCACCCTCATGTTGACCGAGAGACTCACCGTTGAGATAGACATCAGCTTTGTAATTCACAGCACCAAATTCGAGGAATATCCGTTCGTCTGACTTGGGCGAAATTTCAAATTCCTGCTGATACCAGACGATACCTTGATAATGTCGCATTTCAGGCTCGTGACCGACCCATGCCCCCGGGATTTGGGCCGTCTTTGCGTGATCCATATCATATTCGAACAAGGCCGTTGGATTGGCCCGCATCTCATCTTCAACAGAAATGAAATTATAACGGCGACTGCCATACCCGGCCTGACCCCCGTGAAAGCCCGCATAACCATCCGCATAAGGGTCTACAGACCAGCGCCAAAGACCGGACAAATCCGTATCGCCCCTCTCATTAGCCACGACTGGGGCGAGTTCCTTTTGCGTCACTGCGTTGTTAATTTTTGAGACATTTTGCGTTGCAGTGTCGTTCTGACAAGCGGCAAAGAGTAAGGTCAATAAAGCCAACAGAAAAAGAATACAGGGTCTCATATTACCTCTCAACGCATGATGACCTAGCCCTAAAGCGTCAATTGCTATGACGCAATCTCTGAAAAAGAAGAGAAAAATTGTATCTTTTGGAGAGCGCTGCACAGCTCTTTAGCAGATTAATCCGCACTTAGCGTTTTAGAACCCTCAATAAATTCAGTCTGTTGTGAGAAAATAAAGAGAATGATCCCCACATGCTGATAGTGGGGTATAGTGAGT
>CAZEFT010000003.1:0-204884 GCA_964511495.1 uncultured Algimonas sp.
TGCATCCGCGCGTTCCGACCTTTGGTCGGCAGACCTTATCAGGTCACGCGGATGGGTGGGAATGATCCTCAAGCGAGGCAATCTGTCCCGTCATGACGGTTTACCTCAACTCTTTTGCGGCTTAGACGTATCCATCTTATGGCTTATTCTGAAACTGCACCCGAGCATTTAAAATCCGTCTCTGTCGACCCGGCGGAAATGGATAGTTTTAGCCGGATGGCCGCCGATTGGTGGGATCCCAATGGCCCGTTCAAACCCTTGCACGTCATGAATGGCGCGCGACTCGGCTTTATCCGCGACACTTTATGTGACCATTTCGGGCGAGATGCCAAAGCCCCGCAGCCTCTCAAAGGTCTGCGGATTTTGGATATTGGCTGCGGCGGCGGGCTGCTGTGTGAACCCATGGTGCGCATGGGGGCAGATGTGACAGGCGTGGATGCCTTGGAAAAAACACTCAAAACCGCAAAGACCCATGCCGAGCAGGTCGGTGTTGACGTCAACTATATTCACGGCACAGTGGAACAATTGATTGCGAGCGGTGAACGTCCATTTGACGCCGTGATGAATATGGAAGTGATTGAGCATGTCGCCCACCCCGGTGACTTCATTAAGGATTGCGCCCATATGGTGCGCCCCGGTGGATTGATGATTTGTTCCACAATCAACCGCAGTTTTAAAGCTTTTGCCTTTGCGATTGTCGGTGCGGAATATATTTTGCGTTGGCTTCCGCGTGGGACACATCAATATGCCAAGCTCGTCAAGCCGACAGAAATGCAGCGATATTTGCGAGATTCAGGATTATCTCCGGAACCTTCCATCGGGATGAGCCTGAATCCTCTCAGCCATAAATGGTCATTTTCTTCGGATACCGGGATTAATTATGTGACTGTGGGTAAAGGTTAAATTAACCTTTTATTAACCATTCTAATTAAAGTGTTAAACTGTGGGTTGTCTTAGTTAAGACAAATTCCTCAATAAAATGAGGAAGATAAAGGGTTAACGGGTGTTAACCACGCTGACACATAGTTAATGGAACCAACATGAACTGGTAAGAGTAACTCTGTGTATAAGTCTGTGAAGGAACACATTATGCACATGACAGAATTTGATCGCGCCCCACTCTCGCAATTCAAGGCGTTGAATGCCGGAATTTTATTTGGTGAAGCGCTCAGCGACATTAAACATATTGAGCGCTCCATTGCGCGTTTTGGCCTGATTGCACCTTTTGTCGTATCAGAGGTCAACGACCAACTTATCATCATTGATGGCAAGAAGCGCTTGGCCGCCCTCAAACGCATGAGCTTTACCGGCACACTGCCCCGAAGTTTGAATACGATACCCTATATTAGTGTGGACGAGGCTAAGAAAATCGACTTCAAAACCACTTCGGTATTATCCGCTTTCGAAATTTATGAGGCAATGATGAACCTGCATAAGGACGGGATTGAAATTGATGATATTGCCGAGACGCTTTATCTCTGCCGTCAGATTGTTATGGATTTCTTCAGCCTGTCGCGGCTTTATCCCAAAATCCGGCAGGCTTTCTTCCGGAATATTATTTCATTCGAACAAGCGCGCGCCTATGCCAGCCTCCCCGACCAACGCGACCAGATTTCGCTCTTGGCCAGCCTTGGTCCTTTCGCAGAGGCCGAGCAAATATTGAACGCCATCCAGTCGGAGGAGTTGGACACGGATGAGAAAGCGAATGAGCGTGAAGAGGCCGTTTCGCCGCGCCCTCTTGTTCTGGTGCAAGATAATGTCAGCGCCACGAGTTATGTGTCACAAGATGAAGTTCCTGCGCATTACATCTTCCAACCTCATATAGTGGAGCCCCATGAAATACCGCCCAACACGCCTCGATCCCCACAATTAGTGGCCTAATAGGGCAGGTTAGGCAGGACGAAGCCCTATCGCTCTAATTAAGTTTTTTCTCAGGCTTGGCTTCATCCGGTACGAAGGGCTCGGGCAAGGGAGATACCTTCACGCCCTCTTCGGTTAGGTCCATCGCATCTTTGACCGAGGCTTGGCCGTAAATTGGACGGTCTTCCTTGTCGCCGTAATGCATGGCTCGGGCTTCATCGGCGAAACGCTCCCCGACATAATCGCATTTTTCCGAAATTTCAGCTTTGACAGCTTCCGCCACTTTGCGCGCTTGCGCGCTCATCATCGCTAAGGATTTCCCTTGATTTTCACGAGCGGCTTCTTTCTTGCGCGCCGTGGCGATATTTGGAGCCATAATGGCTTTTTCGACCTCTGATGTTCCGCATAAGGCACAGCACAGCAAACCCGATTTGGATTGCGCCTCATAATCTGAGGAGCTTGAAAACCAGGCTTCAAACTCATGGTCATGAGTGCATATCAGAGTGTAACGTATCACGGCGCTTATTTAAGCAATGATCCTGTTCTTGCCAAGCGTGTGCAAATAAGACCTCAATAATATTTAGGGATATATGCGATTATCCGCCCAAGCAGGAATGTGTTTGCGGGCTTCATCAACTTCGCTCAAATCAAGATCGGCACAGATATAGCCCGGACGGTCATGGGCGAGTTCCGCTATTATATCTCCCCATGGATTGATAATTTTGGAATGGCCATAAGTCTTACGTCCGTCTTGGTGGTGGCCGCCTTGCGCGGGAGCCATGATAAAGCTGCCGGTTTCAATCGCGCGCGCGCGCAACAGCACGTCCCAATGCGCTCGCCCCGTCGGAACGGTGAAGGCGGCGGGGACGGCCATTATCTGTGCACCTTTTTGGGCATAATGACGGTAAAGCGCCGGAAATCGAAGATCATAGCAAATCGATAACCCAAGCCTTGCGGACGGTAAATTTGCCAGAACAGGCACTTCGCCCGCATGATAAGTGGCCGACTCCCGGTAACGCTCCGTGTCCGAGACCTGCGCATCAAAGAGGTGAATTTTATCATATTGCGCATTAAGCGAACCATCGGGCGCAAAGAGGTAGGAGCGATTGCTCACTTTTTCCCCTACCTTCAGAGCGACAGAGCCAATGAGCAGAAATATGCCTAAATCTTTGGCTAAAGCCGCATAGGCTTTTAAGGCCGGGTCTTTTTCGGGCGTGTGCAAGGCCAAGAGAAGCGCTGACTTATCTTTTTGTAAGAGCGGGGTCATTTCAGGCGTTGCAATGAACTGCACCCCGTCTTGAGCCGCCTGTCGAATATAGTTAGAACTGACCTCAATATTGGCATCAACATCTGTCGTAGAGCAGAGTTGAATGACGCCAACACGCATCGCTATAAACCCAAAAGTGTGTCTAATTCACCTTTAGCTTCCAACGCAGCCAAATCATCTGACCCGCCTACATGTTTACCGTCAATGAAGATTTGCGGGAAAGTATTCCGACCGGAACGTTCATTCATTTCCGCTCGCTTGGCCTTATTCATAGCGGCGGGGATATCGATAATCTCCACACCTTTAGATTTCAGCAAAGCCTTTGCCCGGATGCAAAAAGGACATCCTACTTTTGAATACATTTCAACTTTGGCCATGATGGTCTCCTTAATGGGCTTACAGCGAATCTGTCTGGTGAATATCCGCCCGTATGACTCGGGCTAAACATAGGACGTCCACCCTCTTTGCGCCAGCTTTAAGAAGAACAGATGCGCAAGCCTCGACCGTCGAGCCCGTCGTCATGACATCGTCAATCAGGATGATATGCTTACCCTTAACCTCTTGCGAACGGCCCTCTTTTTTATAGGCCTCAGCAATCTGAAAAGCGCCCCGAACGTTACGCCGACGTCCCGAAGCAGACTTGCCCGCCTGTGAAGGTGTAGCCTTAATCCGGCGCAAGATATCAGGCTGAAAGTCGACTTGACTGATTTTACTTAATCGCCGCGCCAATAATGCGGATTGATTAAAGCGCCGTGTGATCAATCGGTGGTTATGTAGCGGAACAGGAATAATCATATCTGCGCCATCCATCATACTGCGCCCAACGCGACTGAGTTGCGCGGCAAAGCGTGATAAATGTTCGGTTTTGCCACTATGTTTGAACGCTAAAATCAGCGGCCGCGACGCATCATCATAAACCAAAGCAGACCGCGCTTGACTATAGCGCGGTGGGCGGGTCAGGCAAGCGGCGCATTGCACACCTTCTCCGACAGAATATTCGAAAGGGAAACCACATTGGACACAACAAGGTTCGTCCAAATATTTTACATCCTGCCAAGCTTTTTCTGTTTGGCGAAACGAATCTGTCGGAGGCAATATAATATCAACTCCCGCTCTTATAACATCGCGTATCCGTCTCAAGGCTTCCCTTTTGTCCATGATATCGGCATAGACGCCCGATAAATGGAATGGAAGTCAGTGGAATGGAAGTCCCGGAAATATTTGCTCCCACAGCGACAAAATTGACTCGTCAACGCGCACGATACCGTATGCACAGGAGAGGCCCGTCTTTTCTCCTGACACGATGCGCCGAAGATGCGGCATCACGCATTGCCGATATTAATCGCCAATTCGAGCGCGCTTTGTTGATTTGTGACTTTGATCTCCGTGAGACTATCAAACAAGACCTTCCCAAAGACAGACACCCTTTAAAATGGGCCTGGCAAACGGAGGGGCAGATGCAGGATTTGGCCCAGACGCAGAAGTCGGAACAAGAATATGATCTCATCATTAACCTCTTTACTCTGCAGACCGAAAATGACCTGCCCGGTGCGCTCATTCAATGCTGCTCTCATTTGAAATCAGATGGGCTGTTAATGGCGACCTTATTTGGTGGAGAGAGTTTGCGAGATTTACGACAGAGTTTTTATCATATTGACCAAGCCTTATTCGGTGGCGCAACGGCGCGGATTTTCCCGATGATAGACCATCAAAGTGCGGCGGCACTTCTGGGACGGGCGGGGTTCAATCTCCCTGTGATTGATAAAGACTTTGTCCGCGTCAATTATAAACGCATACAAACGCTCATCGAAGATTTACGTGATCTCGGTATGACGAATGTTTTAACCGCGCGGCATAAGGCTGCCTTGCCCAAACATATTTATGATCTGATTGAAGCTGCTTACCCCCGCAATGAGGAGAGGAAATTCCCCGTCCAATTTGATATTTTCTGGCTCACGGGGTGGACACCGCATGAAAGCCAACAAAAGCCCCTCAAACCGGGCAGCGCTAAAATGAGCTTGGCAAAAAGGTTAAGAGATATTCGGGATCAAAGCTGATGAAATGTCTCTATGGATTTATCGCCTTTGCTTTAACCGCCTGTTCTGGGGTTTATGAGAGTCCCAAACCCTATTCGCGACTTCAACCACAAACTGAAGCAGAAATTGAATATGTCAGATCTGTTTTCAATGCACTCCAACCGCGTTCATTTGATGAGAATGTCGAATATTGCGGTTATATTGGGGTGGATGAGAACGGGCGATTTATAAGAACCGATTTCACACGCGGGACACAAGAGTCGTGCGAGGCTGAACTTCTGAGTAACACTTTCAGAGCGCTTGCTTCTTTTCACACACATGGTGCCTTTAGTGAAAATTATGACAGTGAAATTCCATCCTTTGATGATTTGAAAGCGGATATACTGGAAGGACTTGACGGTTATGTTGCCACACCGGGCGGGCGACTTTGGTATAATGATGCTCAAGGGAAAGAGGCGAGGCTTATCTGTGGAGAACGCTGTCTTATAAGTGATGCCGGCTACAAAATTACTCCTGATCTCCCCGTTGATGAGCGTTATAGTTTGGAAGATTTGGAGAGTTTCCTGGAAGACTGATTAAGTTTTAACTTCTGGAATCCTTCAACAATTTCTGCCGACTTATTCAACAAATCGCTTCCCACTGGGAAGCCTGTCCCGCAATTCGCGGGCCAATTCGATATCCGCTTCGACCAAATCCAAGTCAGTTATTTGATTGGGATAAAGCCATTTAATATTTTGCCCTTCATTCGGCCGGGCAAACCCATCCCATTGGCGACAAAGGTATAGTGGCATAAAAAGATGGAAATCCTCATAAGCGTAGGAAGTGAAAGAGAAAGGCTGCAAACAACGCTCGCAAGGCTCTAAGCCCAACTCCTCTCGTAATTCCCGGTTAACGGCCTGTTCCGGCGTTTCGCCGGGTTCGATCTTTCCACCGGGAAATTCCCATTTCCCTGCATGCGCTTTCCCGATGGGGCGTTGTGTGACGAGCACGCGCCCATCCGCATCAATCAAAGCTGCAGCCGCAACATAGATAATTTTACGCATTAGCTTCGATAATCCGCATTAATATCAATATAGCCATGCGTCAGATCACAAGTATAAATTTCGGCATGACCTGTCCCAAGTCCTAAATCAACGCGAATTTCAATCTCGGTATTTTTCATATAGTCCGCGCCTTGAGCTTCGGTATAATCAGAAGCCACCTCCCCCGCCTCGGCCAGAAGGTGTGACCCCATCCATATTGATAATTTATCTCTTTCTGCCGGTTCACCGGCTTTCCCGACGGCCATAACAATACGCCCCCAATTCGCATCTTCACCAGCAATAGCCGTTTTCACCAAAGGAGAATTGGCAATACTTAAACCCACATTTTTCGCGGAAGTGTCAGAGACGGCCCCTGAAACAGTGATTGTCACAAATTTGGATAGACCCTCACCGTCTTTGACAATTTGAAGAGCCAAATCCTTCATCACCCCATGAAGAGCCGTTTTAAACGCATTCAATTCCGGTGCGTCTACTGCATTGTAAACTGGATTTTCCGCTTTCCCGCTGGCCAAGAGCAAAACAGTATCCGAGGTTGATGTATCACTATCCACGGTGATAGCGTTAAAGCTGGTTTCAACCAAATCGGATAAGAGTGATTGTAGGACCGACGGCACGATAGCAGCATCTGTGGCAATATAGGCCAACATAGTGGCCATATCGGGTGCAATCATGCCCGAGCCCTTTGCGATACCGTTTATGCGGACTTCCACACCATCAATTTTGGCTGTGGCTGTCGCGCCCTTGGGGTGAGTGTCTGTCGTCATAATAGCGCGGGCCGCCTCTTCCCACTTATCCTGTTCCAAATCGGCCAAGATATCAGGGAAACAATCGGTGAGTTTTGACGCTTCCAATGGTTCTCCGATGACACCCGTTGAGGCGAGTTGTACGGCGTGCACATCTACACCGAAAACCGCCGCCGCCCCCTCGGCAGTTTCCACGACGGCATCGCGACTTTTTTGACCGCCAAAAACATTGGCGGTTCCGGAATTTACAATGACCAATCGTTCGCAAGAAGTCTGAACGGCCAGAGCTTTGCGTGACCAATCAACGGGCGCTCCGGGGCAGAGGTTTTTTGTAAAAACACCCGCGAGTGCCGTTCCCGCCTCCGCCTTCAACACCCATAAATCCGTGCGCCCCTTATACCGAACCCCTGCTTCGGCCGTCGCCATTGTAAAACCGGCGAGAGGCGGCAAAACCGGAAAGGTTTTCGGCGCGAATGGGGATAAGGGATAATCACTCATAATGTGTCTTTTGAAAAAGGATTGTTCTTGAAATATATATTACACGAATAAGGGAAAGCGTGGAACTAATTGCCTTCATCTTCACGCGGTTCGGTTTCAGCAGGATCAACGTCACCCTCATTATTGAGCGGATCTAAATTTGTCGGCCCAACCGGTGTTTTGAAGAAAGTCTCGACCTCGGTTTGGCTTCGTAGATCAGCAATGAGAGTATCAATCGCTTCAAAGGTGAGGAATTTCACAATATTGGGGCGCACATCCTCTAGGCTTTGACGGCGCGCAGGGCGACGATCAACAACCTCTAAAATATGCCATCCCATTTCGGTCTGAAAAATATCCGATTGGCCTCCTTCGAGCGTATTGAAAATAACAGCCGCCAAATCGGGCGGTGGCATATCCCGCGTGACATAACCGATATCACCGCCACTCTCGCGCGACGCAGTATCAAGGCTGACAGAGCGGGCCAAATCTGCAAAACTCTCTCCGTTTTCCAGTGTTTTTAACGCGGCTTCGGCGGAAGCCTTATCACTGAGCAGAATATGACGGGCACGCACTTCGTCTCCGCGATCCGCCAATGCGGCCTGTTCTTCGTAAAGCCGCTGAATTGTCGTGTCATTCACCTTCTCTTTGAGATGTTGCTCGATTAAAATATTGCTGAGAATGCGCTCGCGTGCTGCCGCCAAGCGTCTCTTATTATCATCCGTCTGGTCCAGAGCGCGGTTAATAGCGGCCTGTGCTAAAAGCCGTTGATCTATCAAGCTCTCCAAGAGTTCGGGGTATTGTGGATGGGTTTGTGACAGAGGTTGGCCTGATTTTATAACCCCGCGTTCTGCCGCCAAACGTTCCACATCGCTCTGGAAAATCGGCGTTGTTCCGACACGCGCTACAAGAACGGCATCCAAACGCTTAATCGCGCTTGTCTCCGCTTCAGACTTTGCTTTGTCGCCTGTTTTTTTGTCAGAAGTCGTCGAATTTTGGCAGGCAGAGAGCGTAAAGCCCCCCGCCACCGACAGCGTTAAAGCCAGAGTCAGAGCCAATGCACGCATGAATACCTCCTTCCGGCTGTTTTTTAATCCGTTGAGCCGTAGATTACTGGCCCCTTTCATTGACTTACCAAGGGAGGCTTCTTAAGTCACCACAAAGAATGACAGGGCCAAAGGTCGTAATAATGAACGACAGGCCATGGGATAGATATCAGGAGCCTCCATGTTAGGCATCGCCAAAAAGATTTTCGGCACGGAAAATGACCGAAAGCTCAAAAAACTTCGCCCGCTCATCGATAAAATCAACGGATTGGAGCCGCAATTCGAAGCCATGACGGATGATGCCCTCAAGGCACAGACCGATATTTACAAAAAACGGTTTGCTGACGGCGAAACCTTGGATGATCTTTTGCCCGAAGCCTTTGCAACGGTACGCGAAGCCGCCAAGCGGACATTGGGTCAACGTCATTATGATGTACAATTAATCGGCGGGATTACCTTGCATCGCGGCGAAGTCGCGGAAATGCGCACAGGCGAAGGTAAAACATTGGTCTCGACTTTGGCGGCCTATCTGAATGCCTTATCGGGAAAAGGCGTTCACATCGTAACCGTGAATGATTATTTGGCCAAGCGCGATGCGGAGTGGATGGGACAAGTTTACCGTTTTCTTGGCCTCAGCGTAGATTGTATCAATAATTACGAAGCTTATGGCAATCAGCGCAAAGAAGCCTATGGCTGCGATATCACCTATGGCACGAATAATGAATTCGGCTTTGATTATCTGCGCGACAATATGAAAATGTCCGTCGAAGAGATGGCGCAAAGGGGCCACGCTTACGCGATTATCGATGAAATCGACTCTATTTTGATTGATGAAGCCCGAACACCGCTGGTTATTTCAGGCCCGACAGATGATAAATCAGAGCTTTATCGCTTAGTCGACACGCTCATCCCGTTAATCTCCGAAGAGGGCTATGACGTGGATGAAAAGGCGCGGTCTGCGACATTTAATGAAGCCGGAAATGAGCAGATTGAGCAGCTTTTACGTGAACGGGATATGCTCGAAGGCGAAAGTCTTTACGATGTTGAAAACGTCACAGTCGTTCACCACGTCAATCAGGCCTTGAAAGCCCATAAGCTTTATGTGCGGGATAAGGATTACATCGTCAAAAACGAAGAAGTCGTTCTGATTGATGAATTTACGGGCCGTATGATGGACGGGCGACGTCTGTCAGAAGGACTTCACCAAGCTATTGAAGCCAAAGAAGGCGTCGATATCAAACCTGAAAATGTAACGTTGGCCTCAGTCACCCTGCAAAACTATTTCCGTCTTTATGAAAAGCTGTCTGGGATGACCGGTACGGCGGAAACCGAGGCGGGCGAATTTGCCGAGACTTATGGTTTGGAGGTGCTTGTCATTCCGACCAACCGCCCCATTCAGCGTATCGATGATGAAGATGTAATTTACCGCACGGAACGCGAGAAGTTCAAAGCGATTGTCGATGACATTGAAGGCAAATCCGGCAATGGTCAGCCCATTCTCGTCGGCACAGTCAGCATCGAAAAGTCTGAACGTCTGTCAGATTATCTCACACAACGTGGCGTCAATCACCGTGTTCTGAATGCCCGTTTCCATGATCAGGAAGCCTCTATCGTGGCTCAAGCCGGCGTGCCCGGAGCCGTTACCATCGCGACCAATATGGCGGGGCGTGGAACCGACATTCAACTCGGCGGTAATTTGGAAATGCGCTTGCAGCAGGAAATCCCTGAAAACGCCAGCCAAGTCGAAGCTGAAGCCACGGAAGCCAAGATTAAAGCCGAAATTGCTGACCTTAAAGAGAAGGCTCTCGCCGCCGGTGGTCTGTATGTTTTAGGGACGGAACGTCACGAAAGCCGCCGCATTGATAATCAATTGCGAGGTCGGACAGGTCGCCAAGGCGATCCGGGACGTTCGAAATTCTACCTTTCCACCGAAGATGATCTGATGCGGATTTTTGGCGGCGATCGTCTAAAATCCATGATGGCGACCATGAAGTTTGAAGAAGGCGAACACCTGACTAATCGCTTCATGTCCAAAGCGGTAGAGCGTGCTCAGGTGCGCGTTGAGCAACGCAATTTTGATATTCGAAAAAATCTGCTCAAATATGATGATGTGATGAATGATCAGCGCAAAACCATTTTTGAACAGCGCATGGAATTTATGACGGATGATGACGTTTCTGACGTTATTGAGGATTTCCGTCATCAACTCGCCGAAGACCTCATCGAAGAATATATTCCAAAAAAGGCCTATGCCGAACAATGGAATGTCGACGGGCTGAATGAGGCGACCAAAGACGCCATGTTAATGGATATTCCTTTTGACAAATGGGCCGCCGAAGAAGGCATTGCCGATGAAGAAATGCTGGCTCGCCTGAAAAAGGCTGGGGACGATGCTTTCGCACAACTCACTGACGGTGTGGCAGATGAAGAAATGCGCCGCGCCGAGAAGCAGGTTCTCTTGCAAGTGATCGATAAAAACTGGCGCGAACATTTGCAGCAATTGGATGCACTTAAATCCGTTATCTGGATGCGCGGCCAAGGCCAACGTGACCCTCTTAATGAATATAAATCCGAAGCTTTCACTCTGTTCGACAACCTTTTGACGAGCCTGCGTGAAGATGTGACCAAGGCGATGATGAATCTCTTGTTGAATGTGCAAATGCAAAGACAGCAAAATGATGCAATTCGCCAGCAACAAGCGGCAGCTACAGCCGCTTCAGCACGCGGACCGATGGATATTGTCGCGTCTTCGCCCGAAGCCGCACAATTATCACCTGAGCAATTAAAAGGCGTCAGCCGAAATGCGGCTTGCCCATGCGGGTCAGGTAAAAAATTCAAACACTGCCACGGAGCCGTTTAAAGTTTCTCAAATCACGTGCAGGCTTTCGTTTTCAAGGCATAAAGCCTGCTCATCGCCGTGACGTCTCTCAAGAGGGCCTGCGGCGTTTTGATTTGAGACAAAGAAAATTGCGCATTTGAGAAAAATTTCCTCCCTAAGCCGGCATTTAAGGTTCTTTTCGTTTAACGGCATCGTATTTCTGCCTTTAACGCAAGAATTTGTCAAAAGTCGATTATTTTCGACCTCTGCCACTTATCCATTCATTCAAGCAAATTTTGCGCACAAATGCGGTGCACAGCTTTGCATCCTCACCAAAATTGCGTGCTTTAAATCGCCACGCGCCACAGCACTCCCTAACGCAAATTCATATGATATTTCCGGAGGCCGTTTCCATGGCTTTCGGAAGGTGTGTTTTAACGGGAGATAACAATGAAAAAACTCACATCAGCGGCAGTCCTCTTAAGTCTATCCGCATTTGCCCCCTCAGCCTTCGCTCAAGACGTAAGCGTCTCCACATCAATCGACTATGTCACGGAATATGTTTTCCGCGGCGTTAGCCTAGAAGATGCCGCAGTTCAGCCTGGCGTTGAATTAGGCTTTGGAGATTTTACAGCAGGCGTATGGGCCTCGACCGGTTTGGGTTCGAACAGCGCGGCTGATACGGATGAAGTGGATTTCTATCTCGGCTACGGAACGAGTATTTCTGACAGTGTAAGCCTTAGCTTGGGCGCCACACTTTACCATTATCCGGATGCGGGTGACACGGTCGAATTTTCAGCAGGGCTCGGCTTTGACGCCCCACTTTCTCCTTCCGTGACTGCATATTATGACATTGATCTGGAAGCTTTTACTTTGGAAGGCAGTCTTGGTCAGTCTATCCCATTAACAGATAAAACCAGTTTTGATTTGGGCCTCACAGCCGGTTTAGTCGATGCTGATGGCGGCGGTAGCTATGAATATGGTCAAGCCAGTGCATCATTGGGTTATTCATTTACGGATGATGTAAGCGTCTATGCCGCCGTGAATTACGTCATCAGTTCAGAAGATACGTTAGGCTTTACGAAAACAACACCGAAAGACAATTTGTTATTTGCCGGTGTCGGTATTGCTGCAGGGTTCTAAGCCACCCATTAAAATTAGGAGGTTGAACCTCCATTGTCTTCCCTGTCGCATCCCAAAAGAGGCGGCAGGGTTTTTTTATGATCTCACAAATTGTTTTGAGAAGTCCTCTTAGGTAACCGCTTTATTGAAAGCCTATTTGAGACTACGGCCAATATCCAAAAACTTTGCTCGCCTAGCTTTGATCAGAGCCTCAACGGAAAGATCAGATAATTCATCCAGAGATTTCACAATTGCCGCACCGACTTTCTTGACAGCGGCATCCGGTGTTCGGTGCGCGCCCCCTACCGGCTCTTTGATAATAGAATCGATGATCTTTAGCCGTTTCAAATCCTGTGCCGTAATCTTCATCGCTTTGGCGGCATCCTGCGCTCGCTTCCCGTCGCGCCATAAAATAGAGGCGCACCCCTCGGGTGAAATCACACTATAGATTGAATGTTCAAGCATCATCACACGGTCGGCGGTCGCAATGGCTACAGCGCCGCCGGAACCGCCCTCACCCGTAATAATCGAGACAAATGGCACACGCAGTGACAGACCCCGATCAATAGAACGGGCAATCGCTTCGGCCTGTCCGCGTTCTTCTGCACCGCGCCCGGGATAGGCCCCCGCCGTATCGACAAAGCTGATGACAGGAATAGAAAACCGCTCAGCCAAATCCATCAAGCGTACAGCTTTGCGATATCCTTCCGGATTAGCCATACCAAAATTATGCTTCAAGCGACTTTCTGTATCCGTGCCCTTTTCATGCCCCATAACCACGACAGATCGCCCACGAATTTTACCTAATCCGCCCAAGAGCGCATTATCATCACCAAATTTCCGGTCGCCCGCCAAAGGTGTATAATCCGTGAAAAGCGCATCAATATAATGGGTGTAATGTGGGCGAGCCTCATGACGCGCAATGCGTGTCTTTTCCCATGGGCCCAATTTTGTATAGACCCGTTTCATCTCTTCTTCGGCCTTGGCCTTCAGCTCGGACAGCCCATTGGCATGCTCGCCCTCTTTGGCAATCAAGTCATCAATTTTGGCATCAATTTCGGCCAAAGGCCGTTCGAAATCCAAATAGGTTCTGACCATGAAACAGGCTCCGGGACAGTTAAATCAACGCACAGATATAGAGCCTTTGTCATAATGCACAAGCATTGACAGCAAGAGAATTCAGAACAGGGTTAAGCACTTTCTGTCAAAGTCAATAAACACAAGCACAGCACCAACATAAGGGCGGCAATCGCAATAAGAGGTGATGCGCTACCCCAATCAAATGATGAGGCCTGATCCAATCCGGAAGCCAAATCAGCGCTAATTGGCGGAGTTTCGAAAATCGGAGCCGTGAAAGATTTTATCCACTCCATGAAGCGGCCGCCTTGGCTGCCGGCAAATTGAGACCCGGCGATCAGCCCACCAAAAAGGCCAAATCCAGCCAAGACGGCGCGTCTTCGACGCTCTTCGCGCTGAATGGTCTGCGTGACGCGTTGTGTAAAATCAGGCGCGATTAGAAGCGCGTCATTTGCCACAAAATCCTCCGTCAGATCCGAGAAACTCAGATCTGTGTCTTTTTGATTATCCGTTTGCTCAGACCACATCTGTTCTGTCCTTTCCTATTCTTTTATGGCGTGAACCCTGACAAGTCGACATGCCATTCGCTCCCTCTTCCGTAGCCTCTTCCACAACCAAAATAGCTCTGATTTTGGCAACACCGCGATTAACATGGGATTTGACAGTACCCAGGGGCCAACCGGTCATCCTTGCCGCCTCTGCATGGGAAAATCCTGCGGCCACACAGAATATAACGCAAATTCTTTGTCGTTCACTCAGCATCTCTAACGCCATTTCCAAGTCTAGTCGCATATCAGAATGGCTGGAGGAGAGTTGGGTAAACTCGCCATGTTCGCCATTATCAAGCTCCACACTGTCGGGTTGTTTCCGACGATATTGTAGAAATTCTCGATAGGTGATTGTGCCCAACCAGGATTTAAAAGATCCACCTGAATAGGTTTCAATCCGCCGCCACGCGGTCATAAAAGTCGACTGCGCGATATCATCAGCATCCACTGAACCGCGCATGAAACGACGGGCCATGCCCGTAACCATGGCCCCATAGCGCTCAACCAAAATGGCGAAAGCCATTTGGTTACGCTGCGCCGATAAGCGCGCCAGTTCGATATCCTCCAATTTTTCTAAATGCATAAACGCGGTCACCTCAAAGGGACAACGTGACAGCCGCAATCAGAGAGAGGAGTTTTTCTTTGCGAAACGCCATAATCCCAAATAGGCAACGCCCAAAAGTAAAGGAAAAATGCTGATAGCCAATAAGGCTTTAAATGCATCTCCGTCATCTTGTCCGGCAATGACGCCCAAGATCATAATCGCTAAACTCAGAGTCACGAGCAAAACACCTCGACGCAAATCCGTCGTACGGGGATCTAATAAGCCTGAGAGCTTCTTGACCGTTTCTTCGTTAAGGTCACGTCCGTGCTCCAAAGATTGTCGGATGGTTTCATGAACAAGCGCATTTTTCTTGAAGCTAAAATGTGCAATTAGCCATATTGAGCCGAAAATCGCCCCGAAAAACCCTAAAGGTACCAAAATTGATTCATCCATATCGCGTCTCCTTTGTGATGTAATCTTTTATTAGAGGATCAAAAGGACGGATTTGGATGCAGTCATATCAAAAAAATTTAGCCGTTTACATTCGCCCTCATAGACCCGCAATAAAATCCGTAGCGGCCAGACGCCCTGCATAATCCTGCAAACCCAACACACCCATCTGTTCGACGATGAAAGCCAGATCAGATATTGATAAACCACCCGCGTCCAAATGGGGGGCGACACGCAATATGAATTGGGCCGTTTGGCGGGATTTGGCATTAGCTTTCAAGATGGCTCTGTCACCGGGGTTCAACTTATCGGCGGCCGAAAATGTCTCTAAAGGTAAGACCTCTATCGCTGTGTCAGATATTTGTGATCCCAGTGCCAGTGAAAGAAAAGCATCCCTCACCGCCCGGTTCCGATCGTCCAGACGGAGCCCCTTATCGATCTCAGGACTGAAAGGTGCTAACAGAAAACCGTTATTTAGCGCATCCGCTGCTAACGCGACACGAAAAGCTTCAGGGGTCTTTTCCATTGCGGTAAAGAGGTTTTGCAACGTTAATCCGTCATTTTGAGCAACGGCCTGTCGCGCGAAGAAACCCAGACTATGGCGCGCTTTTTCAGAAGCAGGCCATGACGGCATCACATCACCGAAGAGTGCAGCAAAACGTTTCTCCACACGACGTCTTTCGACCCCTGCACTTTGTGCTCTTTTTAAAAGGTCTGAGAAGGCAGAGACGGCACTTTGCGGACTGCCTTGTGCACGCGCCAAAAGGAATAATTGCGCTGTGCCTTGCGCACCCTCACGTGTGAGAACACTGTCTAAATCAAAACTGCTGGAAGCGTCCAAATTATCCGGGTCGAAAGCCAAATCAGAAAAGACCTGCTCAATTTGCTCATTGGACAACTCATCCATGAATTTAAAAAGTGCGGCAAGGCGGAGCTCTCTATCGGCTTGAGCGTCCAACGCTTGCTCTGCACGTGCGAAATCCAATTTGCGAACTGCCATACGGTAGAGTGTTTTATCAATCGGATCTAAGGTTGCGGACGTATCGGGCACGTTTTTCGCGCCACCGATAAGAACACTCACAAACTTGAAAAAAACAGGATTGTCATAATCGCTACGGCGTAACAAATCCGCCGTAATTTCTGCGGCAGGAATTTCGTCACGGTGCAGGTGGCACAAAGTGCGCAAACGCGACCAAAAAACTTCTGCCCGGCCTTCGGTGATGGTGTCAGACAGCTCACAAGCCTGTCCGATTTCGCCTTGGCGTAAGGATAACTCCACCTGCAGAAGAGGTGTCCTTGCAGCGGACCCACTGCGAGCAATCAGAGCTTCCAACATCCGTATATCGGCAAAGGCCGAAACAGCTTCCAATTTTGTCGCATCATATTGACGTAATCCGACCGTATCGCCTTCGGGGGGTATGCCGGAGGATAAAAGAACTGCCGTGACCATATCCCGAACAAGGGGATTATCCGACTTTAAAGGCGCACTTTCTATTAATTGCGTCGCCAAATTGGCTGACGTCCCCTGCCACAAATTAGGGTCGAGCCCCCCACTGCGAATGTCAATCAATCCAGCGTCATAAGCGATAGGCGCGTCTAGCGTGCCTTGTTCAATCTCGCCCGGTTGAACCGTAAGGCCATTGTCCCGCCGCGGGTCAGGCACAAAGACATTCTGGCTTTGCGCAGAGGCCGACAGGGCCCAGCCCAATGTGCAAATCGCGACGCTTGCAAAGAGCGTGGAGACAAAAGCGGGTCTATTTTTCATAGCTATCCGGCAATTCAATGACTTTGATGTCTTGCGGTGCCTTATCCGGCGAGGCTTTACTCAAAAGAAAGAGAAAAGCTCCGATAAAGAGAATAAGGAAAACAATGAAGCCGATGACAGCTTTTTTCATAACATCTATCCGATATATGTGCGCAAACCGCTTTAAAGGTTGAGCATAACCCAATTTGTGACCATATTAAGTAAAATTCTCAGAAAGCGCAGGAATTCTATAAAAATCTGTGCGGACTGATTTATCCGCGCTCAGGCGCGACAGGACATTTTGAAGGGCAATGATGCCAGGACAGAATAAAGCGTTGCTGAACGCCCCCAATATTGCCTTGGTTGGCATGATGGGCGTTGGAAAGACGACGATTGGTCGCCGTTTGGCCAAACGACTCATGCGTGACTTCTACGACTCTGACCAAGAAATCGAAAAAGCCTCTGGGCGGACGGTCAATGGTTATTTTCGGGACCATGGTGAAGCTGAATTTCGCGAAGGTGAAAAGCGCGTTATCGCTCGATTAGTGAACTCGGAGACGACTCAATCACCCATAATTCTCTCGACTGGCGGCGGAGCCTTCACACATGCGGAGACCCGGGAAATTTTGAAAGAGCAATGCCTGACCATCTGGTTGCAGGGCGATCTAGATACTTTATTTGAACGGGTCAGTCGAAATAATCAAAACCGCCCCCTTCTGCAGGTCGAAGACCCCAGAGCCAAATTGAAAGAACTGATAGACGCCCGCCATCCGATTTATGCCCAAGCCCATATTCATGTGCCGATTGCCAAAGGTCCGCATATTCGAACGGTAAACCGTGTCATGAAGGCCATAACGCAGCACCTTTCCAATCAGAAGAAACGCAGCGCGTGACCCTTTCACGATTCCATTCTCTCAAATTTTGAACGCCCTCATGACGGATACCTCTACAGATACTCATTTAAAGGTTGAGCTTGGAAGCAGAAGCTACCCAATCCATATCGGCTCTGCTGTGCTCGCAAAAACGGGCGAGCTCATTGCGGATTATGCGCCATCTCGGAAGGTAGCCATTATCAGTGATGAAACCGTGTGGGCTTTGCATGGGCAAACTTTGGAAACAGCCTTATCGGACTATCACACCACAGCGATCATCCGACCTGCAGGCGAAGCGCAAAAGAGTTTTACCGGATTAGAAGAAGTTCTGAACAGTCTGTTCAAAGCAGGGTTTGATCGGTCTGATCTTTTGCTTGCCTTTGGTGGAGGCGTCATTGGAGACCTCGCAGGTTTCGCAGCCAGTGTTTTCAAACGAGGGATGAATTTTGTTCAAATCCCAACGACATTATTAGCGCAAGTTGACAGTTCCGTCGGAGGAAAAACCGCGATCAATAATAGCTTTGGGAAAAATTTGATCGGAGCCTTTTACCAACCCAAAGCCGTGATTGCGGATATGGATGTTTTATCGACCTTGCCGGAGCGAGAGATTAAAGCGGGCTATGCCGAGATTTTAAAATACGGACTTTTAGGGGATAAGAGTTTTTTTGACTGGCTAGATGAAACAGGCGGGCAGAGCATTCTCTCACTGGACAAAACGGCCCTGTCTAAAGCCGTAAAAACCTCTTGCGCCACCAAAGCCAAGATTGTTGCTGCGGATGAACGCGAAAGTGGGCAGCGAGCTTTGCTTAATTTAGGACACAGTTTCGCCCACGCTTTGGAATTACAGGCCGGATATGACGGCGACCTCCTACATGGTGAAGCGGTGAGCGTCGGCATGGAAATGGCATTTTTATATTCATATCAAAACGCACTTTGCGCTGAACAAGACGTTTTGCGCGTCAGCGCGCATCTGGATAAATTATCAATGCCGTCCTTACGCTCAGAATCGCAACGCCTGAAAGACCCGAAAAAATTAACGCATTTCATGCATCAGGACAAAAAGAACGAAGCCGGACAAATCACCTTGATTCTTGTTCAGGCTATTGGTGAAGCTTTTGTACAAAAAGGCATATCAAGTGAGACGGTCGAAACATTTCTGACCCGACTTGCAGAAACCGGAACAGGATAAATGAGCGCTTTATTGGAACCCGCAAATCTCACCCTTATTGCCGTCATTTTGACGCTTCTGGTCTGTTCTGGCTTTTTTTCCAGTTCTGAAACCTCTCTGACGGCGGCCTCGCGCGTGCGTATGCACGCAGCCGAGAAAGACGGGGATAAACGTGCGACAGTCGTCACAAAACTGCTCAATATGCGTGAACGTCTTTTGGGCGGGATTTTGCTGGGTAATAATTTGGTCAATATTTTGGCCTCGGTTTTAACGACGGCCCTATTTACAAATCTGTTTGGCGAAGGTGGCATGGCACTGGTTTTGGCAACAATTGTCATGACTTTGTTAATTTTGATTTTTGCTGAAGTTCTGCCAAAAACCTATGCCATTTCCCAACCGGACAAGCTTGCCTTGGTCGTTGCGCGCCCGATTGATTTGATTGTAAGAATCTTTGCGCCTTTTGTGTCCATCGTGCAGTTGATTGTAAACGGCGTTTTGAGGCTCTTTGGCGTAGACACTAACGCCTCAGCTTGGACAGCGGCGGATGAAATTAAAGGAGCCGTAGATTTACATCTCCAAGAAGGCGGTGTGGCCAAGCGAGCCCGCGATCAGATTTACGGTGTTTTGGAAATTGGAGAGCTTGACGTGGAAGACGTCATGATCCACCGCAAAAATCTGTTCATGATTGACATTAATGACGCGCCTGAAACCGTCATTAAAAATGTTCTGGCAAGCGGCCATTCACGGCTACCTCTTTATAATGCAGACCAAGATGATGTTGTCGGCATTTTGCATGTCAAAGACCTGTTAAAATCCATGGCGCGTTTGGACGGTGACCTTAATGGATTAAACCTCAAAAAACTGGCACGAGAAGCCTGGTTCGTTCCTGAAACCACATCCGTCGTCAAACAATTACGGGCGTTCCAGCATAAACGCGAACATTTCGCTTTGGTGGTGGACGAATATGGGGCACTGATGGGCGTTGTCACACTCGAAGATATTCTGGAAGAAATTGTCGGTGATATTCAAGATGAATATGACGAGGAAGTACAAGGATTGGAAAGACGAAAAGACGGGAAAATCATTGTGAGAGGCGATGTCACAATCCGCGATTTAAACCGGGCCATGGATTGGAAATTACCCGATGATGAAGCCGTGACGATTGCTGGGCTCGTCATTCATGAGAGCCAAACAATCCCTGTCGTGGGGCAGGCCTTTGCCTATCATGGTTATCGGTTTGAAATTCTGGAACGCCAACGCAACCAAATCCGCTCTATCCAAGTCAGCAAAACTTATGAGCCGGACCAACGCAGCGAAAGTTGACGATTGAAAAAGCGATAAAATAGCCGTTCAATATATGGTGATGGACATCACAGGGGAGATGTTATGCACGACCAATATTTCAAGATTTTTACGACCCTGACTTTGTCTGTCGTCCTATTGACAGGCTGTGGGGGTGGTAGCAACTCAAGCCCCACGTCCTCCAACATGGTTTTATCGCCCCCACCTCCAGCCGTCGCCTCTGCGCCTTTCGGTTTTATGGAAATGAGCCAGACAGTCGGTGTCGCCCATAGTTCAGAATTTTCAGCTGATTATATGCAAATGCCACGATTTTTTGCCGGCGGTGCGGCCGCCGGAGATATAGACAATGATGGTGACATTGACCTCTTTATAACGCGTGGCAACACCCAGCCTAATCTTCTCTTCATCAATGAGAACGAACAATTCACGGATCGCGCCATGGCTTGGGGCGTAGCGCTCACCGCAAACGGAACAGCTAATCACAAATTATCCGGCCCTAGCTTTGCTGATTTGGATGGCGACGGGCATCTGGATTTATTTATCGGAGGACTGGACGGCGACCCAAGCCGTATTTTTCAAAATAATGGCAATGAGACTTTTACTAATGTCACATCAGGCTCGGGGCTGGACGGGATGACCTCCCACAATACGATTTCCGTTGATTTTGCCGATTATGACAAAGACGGTGATCTCGACATGGCGATGGCTCATTGGGGGACCCCCCGAGACCGCCATGCGCCGGGCGAAACGGAGACATTATGGCGTAATGATACGGTTGGAGATTCTATTCATTTTACTCCTATGAGCACCATGGCGGGAATTTCCTCCGAACTGACTCTGAACCTGATGGGCGTTTTGGGGCCAGATCATGATTATACATTCTCCCCAAATTTTTCAGATATAAACGCAGATGGGTATCCAGACCTTCTAAGTGTGGCGGATTTTTTCGGTTCGCAGGTTTTTCTCAATAATCAGGACGGTACATTTTCGAATGTCACGGATAGTACACAAATCACTGACTCAAACGGTATGGGTTCCGCCGTTGGGGATTATGACAATGATGGGGACTTTGACTGGTTCGTGTCTTCAATTGACGGCAATCGCCTTTATCAGAACATGAACGGTATATTGATCAATGTATCAGACGCTACTGGCATTGGTCTTGGTGGTTGGGGTTGGGCTTCCTGTTTTGCCGATTTTGACGCCGATGGTGATTTGGATATCTATCAGACCAATGGGTGGATAAATAATAATGGCGGCAATCCGAATCTTCCTTTCACTGAGGACAAATCTCGTCTCTGGATATCTGACGGCGCAGGGCAATTTAGTGACGAAGCGGCGACTGCGAATATGATCGATGACAAGCAGGGTCGTGCCGTCATTTGCGCAGATTTTGATAATGACAGAGATATCGATGTCTTGCTGCTCATAAATAATGATCAAAACGGGGCGATATATTGGGAAAATACTCTCGGGGCAAAAAATACACTCCAAGTCAGTTTGCAAGGACCTGCCCCCAACACTCAGGCCATCGGCGCAATCATCACAGTGAAAACCGAAGAGAGAAGCCAGACACGCGAAGTGCGGATTGGCAGTAATTTTACTTCACATAATCCGGCACGTCAGTTCTTTGGTTTGGGGGAAGCAACCCTTATTAATGACCTTAAGATTAACTGGCCCGATGGCGCACAGACCTCTATGACGGATATTGCAATAAACCAAAACCTGACAGTGCGGCATCCGAGTCTGCCTCAATAAGCCTAACTCAATAGGCTTGAAGCCTGTCTTGTTTTGAATGCGATCCTTATGTGAAAGACTTTTATGCCTTTGAATTTTTCCAACACACTTTTTCCCGTTAGCGTTTTGACGGCTATGGTTTTGTTAGGCTGTCAAGATACAGGTTCGAGTGCCGAGACGCTTGATATGTCTGATTATATCGTCATTAAAAACGCCAAAATCGTGACAATGAATGCTGATAATCCGGAAGGGGCAACACTCATCATAAAAGATGGCGTGATTCAAAATATCCTTGCCCAAGGTGTAACAGCACCCGACTCTATCGACGGCATGCCTGTGATTTCGGAAAATATGCAAGGCGCAACTCTGCTACCCGGTTTTATCGACAGCCATGTTCACATTCGCGAACTCGGCATGGATAAAATTAAAACTAATCTTGTAGGTGTAGAAACGGCGGAAGATATTGTTGCCCGCCTGCAAGCCCGTTTTCCGAATCCTGAACCCGGCACATGGCTTATCGGTCAAGGTTGGGATGAAGGAGCATTTGGATCGCGGGGTTATCCAGACAGAGCCGTATTGGACGCCGCTTTCCCAAATAATCCGGTGGCGCTAGAGAGCCTTCATGGTTTTGGCGGGTTTTATAATGCGCGCGCCTTAGAGATTGCAGGTATTGCTAACGACACACCTAACCCTGAGGGGGGCACAATTTTGCGCCGTGCAGATGGGAGTGCCACAGGCGTCATGCTCACTCTGGCGCAGGATTTGGTTGATCAACATATACCCAAACCCGATCAGGCCCAGTTAAAAAGCGCCATTCTTGCCGGACTGAACATTATGGCCGAAGCCGGCGTGACCTCTATTCATGAAGCAGGCATGACCGAAGATGACGTTTTGGCTTTTCAAAGTCTCGCGAAAGACGGAGCTTTACCCATCCGGGTATACGGCATGCTGGATGGTAATAATACCGCGCTGATGCAGGACTGGTTTGAAAACGGCATTCAAGACGACCCGACTGACTGGCTCGATATTCGCAGTATTAAGGTTTTCTATGATGGCAGTCTGGGTTCGCGTACAGCGCTTTTGGCTGCGCCCTATTCAGATAAGCCCGAATCCGCCAATCCGAGCGAGCGTATCTCCCCCGATAATATGCTACGCCTTGGACAAAAGGCCGCCGATAAAGGCTTTCAAATGGCGGTTCACGCGATTGGCGATGAAGGCAATAACCGTACCCTCAATATTTTTGATGAAGCCTTGGAACAAACACCCAATCATCGTTGGCGAATTGAACATGCTCAAGTCGTTTTGCCGGACTTTTATGACCGCTTAGCCGAGATGGGCGCGATTGCCAGTATGCAGCCTAGCCATGCCATGGGCGACAGCGCTTGGGCCGAAGATCGGGTCGGCCCAGCGCGGATTAAACATGCTTATGCGTGGCAAAGAATTCTTGCTGCTGACGGCAAGCTCATATTTAACTCCGATTTGCCCGGTGAGCCGTGGAAACCTATGGAGACCTTACACTTTGCTGTCACGCGTCAGAAATTGGACGGCACGCCGCAAGAGGGTTGGTACAAAGGTCAAGCCGTCTCTGTTGATACCGCTTTGCGAGCCATGACAATCGACAATGTCTATGCTGCGTTTCAAGAAGACCGCCTTGGGTCATTGGAAATTGGTAAATGGGCGGATTTCGTTGTCTTGGACGCCAACCCTTATGATGTGGCACCTGATAAAATTAAGGACATAAAAATCAAAAATGTTTGGGTGGCTGGCAAGCCAGTTCCGCCACTCAAATAATCGCGGGCATTAAAAAACGAGGCTTTAGACAACCTCTAAAGCCTCGTTAATATCAAATGAATTGTCTGCGCCTCTATTCCGCAGGCGTTAATTTCATCAAACGGCCATTGCGGCGATCTTCCAAAACGTAAAGCGCCCCATCGGGCCCCGTTTCGACTTCACGAATACGCTTACCCCATTCATAACGGGCCGCTTCTTTTGGGCCGTCTGCCGCGTCCAAATCCACTCGGATAAGCGCTTGAGAACTGAGCCCGCCGATGAAGGCATCGTTTTTCCAATCGGAAAATAGCTCACCCTTATAAATAGAGAGGCCCGCGGGGCTGATGGCTGGCACCCAATAGACATCAGGAGCTTCGTAAATTGGCATCGTATCATGGTCGGGGATTTCAACACCGCTATAGTGATCTCCATTTGACACGACAGGGTAACCGTAATTTTTTGACCGTTCGATTTTGTTTAATTCGTCACCATGTTTGGGGCCCATTTCATGCACCCATAATTGACCTGCACTGTCAAAATCCAACCCTAAGGGATTGCGGTGACCTAATGTCCAGACTTGCGCTGCGACGCCGCCATTTTCGTAAAAAGGATTATCAGAAGGCACAGAACCGTCACGGTTTAGGCGAATAACTTTGCCCAAATTCATACTCATATTCTGGGACGGTGTGAATTTCTGGCGCTCACCTGAGCTGATGAAAAGGTAATTATCCGGTGAGACACCAATGCGGTGACCATAATGACCATTGCCTGTCACTTTTGGGGATTGCACCCAAACAGATTTTCGATCTGATAGTTTTCCGCCATTCGCGCTCAGGCTCAGCGTCGCTGTTTCAACCACGGCCCCACTCAGCGCATTATCTTTGGAATCGCGTTCTACATAAGAGAGGTAAATTTTGCCCGTTTCGTTGAAATCAGCCGGTACGTAAATATCGCCCATACCGCCTTGCCCGCGATCTGTGACCTCCGGCCCGCCAGTCACCTCGCCCAACTTCTTTCCTTTGGTATCCAACAGCCAAATTGCACCACCTTTTTCACTCACCAAAGCTCGCCCATCGGGTAGGAAGGCCATGGCCCAGGCTTTGTTAAAGGTTTCCAAATGGGTCGCTTTCAAGGCCATGCCATCCGTGCCTGTGACGGTTGTGCTGTCCCCGGCATCGGCCTGCGCGCAGGATGCGGATAAAAGAGCAAAAGCGGCGGTAAATGTGAAAAAGCGGGTGATCATAAATAATCCTCTAAATTATCATCGGTCTGTGAAGTCGTTACGCGCAACATAGAGCAAGAGTTGCCTTTGTCGCTTCAATTCTGTGTGAAACTCAAAATCAGTTTGAAATTCCGGTATGAAAGTCCCAATGTGAAATCCCAATATGAAAGTCCCAGAGCGCTGATCTGCAAATTACTCGGCTTGAATGTCAAAGCTAATGGCATGTATCTTATCAACCGTCTCCCCGAGCGCGTCAATGACGGCGCGATGACGGGCCAAACGATTCATGCCCTCGAAGCCTGAGGCCGTGATTTTCACGACGAAATGGCTCTCCGGCGACCCTCCGGCTTCGCGGTGAGCCGCCGCGCCAGCATGATGAGCGTGTTTATGAGACTCATCAATCACCACCAACTGCGACGGATTGAAAGTTTCTGTCAATTTTTCCTTGATTGCCGCAGCGATAATGCCCATTTTGCGCAGTCCTTTAATTTACCAATTCCGTAAGAGATATATGCCCGATAATTTCGAATACAAACCCAAAGGCATTGATATTCGTGTCGCACGCACGAAAAAGAAGAAGCCGCCCTCGCAAGAACCCTGTGATTGGGCTGGCTGTACGTCCAAAGGCGGCTGTAAAGCCCCGAAAAGTCCGGATCGCCTGCGAGACTATTTTAATTTCTGCCAAGCTCATGCGCGGGAATATAATAAGAATTGGAATTTCTTCTCCAATATGACGGATGAAGACATTGCCGAATGGCAAGTCGGCGCGCGTCACGGTCACCGTCCAACTTGGGACGTGCGTAAAAACACGGGTGAACGCGCGAAAGCTCAGAAAAAACGTAAAGCGGGTGCTACCTCCGCCACATCAGAAGGCTATTCCATTTTCGGTGAAGGCGGCATTCCTGACCAAACCGAAGCCCCGCGCCGTCGCCTCTCCAAATTACAGCTTAAAGCGCTGAACGATATGGGTCTCGACGATACGGCGACCAAATCCGATGTGCGCAAGCGCTATACCCAGCTGGTTAAACAGCTTCACCCCGATGCAAACCAAGGCAAGCGCAACACCGAAGAGAGTTTCCAACGTGTCGTCACCGCCATGAAAGTTTTGAAAACAACAGATTTGGGTTAGAGCTCTTGTCGAGGCAGCTTGCCCGCTATCTTATCGCAGGGGCCGGCACGGTTGGCCTTTACGTTGGCGGGGTCTGGTTCTTGACAGAGATTATCCATTGGCCAGCCCGTCCCGTAAATGCAGGGCTGTATATATCGGCGACGGGATTGTCCTTTTTGTTTAACTATATTTGGGTTTTTGCCTCGAAAGCAAAAGCGGGCGGCGCACTGGTCTCTTTTCTGGCCTTGCAAGCTGTCGGTGTTTTGTTGAATCTGGCATGGGTCGAGGCCGGACTAAGGTTTACGATGCTTTATCCTTGGATTATTGCCGCCAGTTTTTTCGCGCTCTGGCCGTTTCTGTCATTCCTTATCCAGCGACACTTTATCTTCAATCGCTAAGCTTGGAATGTCCGTAGCTATCGGATATACGAGCGCAAATTTACACAGAAGACATTCCCTATGACCGACGAAAAATTCCCTTTGATGCAACCCGATATCACTGTTTCCGCCCGTGAGGTCTTTGGTGTTGATTTTGACATGGAGGTTCCGGCCTTTTCCCAAGTGAGCGAATATGTCCCCGCTGTCGATGACGCTTATCGTTTTGATGACCGCACGACCCAAGCAATCTTAGCGGGCTTTGCCTATGACCGCCGCGTCATGATTCAAGGTTATCACGGCACAGGGAAATCCACCCATATTGAGCAAGTCGCGGCACGGTTGAACTGGCCTATGGTGCGCATCAATTTGGATAGCCATGTATCCCGAATTGATCTGGTCGGAAAAGACGCCATTGTTTTGAAAGATGGCAAACAGATTACAGAGTTTCGCGAAGGGCTCTTGCCTTGGGCTTTGCAAAACCCTGTCGCGCTGACTTTCGATGAATATGATGCAGGTCGTCCAGATGTGATGTTCGTCATCCAGCGTGTTTTGGAAGCACAGGGACGTTTGACATTGCTTGACCAAAACCGCGTCATCACCCCGCATAAGGCGTTTCGTATTTTCGCGACCACCAATACGGTCGGGCTTGGCGACACAAGCGGGCTTTATCACGGCACGCAGCAAATCAACCAAGGTCAGATGGACCGTTGGTCGATTGTCTGCCAACTCAACTATCTGGCCCATGACGAAGAAGAGGCCATCGTGCTCGCTAAATCGCCCAGCTACGATACGCCGGAAGGCAAAGACTTGATTGCGTCGATGGTGCGCCTGGCCGATATGACCCGTAACAGCTTTATTGCAGGCGATATTTCCACTGTGATGTCACCGCGGACCGTGATGAATTGGGCCGAAAATGCCCGTATCTTTGACGGTGACATCGCCCAAGCCTTCCGTCTGACTTTCCTCAATAAATGCGACGAGCTAGAACGCCCGATTATTAGCGAGTTTTATCAGCGTGCCTTTGGGAAAGATTTACCGGAGAGCAGCGCGACTGTGATGGTCGCGTAGTAAAGAGTGAATACCTCAAACAAAATTGATGGAATATCGGACCTTCTAACGGGAAGCGGAGCCGAAGATTTTAAAGCTATCGAACAGTTGTCTGACACTTTTTGTCCATTTGAGGCTATAGGAATGGTCACACAAGAAATCCGACATTCAACATTTCTGTCGTTTATTCTTGATGCAAATAGACCACACGAGTTTGGCTCAAAAGTTTTATATGAATTGCTTGGACTGATAGCCGAGCAATCAGAATTTGCTAGGCTCAATTTTTCTTCCTTAGATTTACATTTCATGGATATCGCTGAGTCATCAGTTTTGAGGGAATGGAAAAATATAGACCTTGTGATTGAACTCCCTGGTGCATCATACGGAGGCAAGAAGAAAACTGTAATAGCGATAGAATTAAAGATTCATGCTTCTGAACATGGCAATCAGCTAGAAAGGTACAGAGAAACAATTTTATCAAAATATAACTCAGTTAAATGGAATCATCTTTTTGTTTTTTTGACCCTTAACGAGGACAATACTGAGTCAAAATATTGGATACCTGTTAGCCTCCCAAAATTTATTGCTCGCTTAGAATGCATTCTAACTAAGAATAATCTTAATGGGCAAAGTGCAAATCTACTTCGTTCATATATTTTAATGGTTAGGAAAAATTTGATGCCAGACGAAAGATTAGAAGAGTTGGTTAGAAAGGTTTGGGCAAAACATAAAGAAGCACTCGATGTAATCATTCAGTACAAACCTAATCCTGAAAAAGATTTGAAGGCGATTGTTTTTGAGAAAAGAGAAGAGATTGCTCTTGATGTTTCTAATTCAGTTGGTCGAAGTATAACATCAGAAAAGTCCTCACTAAATATAATTAGGTTTGCTGTTTCAGATTGGGATAACTACGCCAAGATGAATTCAGGAGAAGCCAATAATTTGATATCCAATAAGATTTTTATTTTGGAAATGACATGGGATAATACGAACAACTTAGAGATTTCTTATGTTCTTTGGCCTGGCTGCGAACAGACGCGTATGAACATATTCAACTCAGTGAAAAAATATGAAGAAAATGAGGATGTCGACTTAATTGTCCGCGGAAGTAAAGACACTTTGAATATATATCAACACCTATCAAATCAAACGATATTCCACAAAGACTTATCAATTAGATATTTTGAGGGAAAAATGTCCGCAGAAGATGTTATAAAGGATATAATAAAAAACTTTGAAGAGTTTCTCAATTCGACAATTCAAAAGTATGACAAGATACTAAATGAAGCTCTCACCTAAATGACTCAAACTCCCCTCGATAACTTCAAGCGCTCCCTCGCTGCGACCACCAAGGCCATTTCTGGTGAGCCTGAGTTAGAAGTGTCTTTTGGCGGGGATGTGGCGGGGATTGTGCGCGATCAGGTGATGTTACCGAGCCTGCCACCGACGCCCAAACCTTTTGCGATTGCGAAAGCCCGCGGCGAAGCCGATGGCATCGCCTTGCGCCTTTCTTTGCATAACCAGGATATAAACCGTCAGAACCAACCCGAAACAGGGCCCGCCCGCATGGTGTTCGACGCAATGGAACAAGCCCGGATTGAGGCACTTGGCACACAACATTTATCGGGCTTGGGCGATAATTTGCAGGCCGCCCTCTCTGACCGCGCCAAGCGCAAGGGTTTTGACAAGATTGAGATTGCCAAGGATGACACGTCTTTCGCCGAAGCCGTCGGCCTGTATGCACGGGAAGTATTGACGGGGCGCGCTCTGCCCAAAACCACTCAAGGCATTATGGACGCTTGGCGCGACGAGATTGAACAAACGGCCGGAAAATATATGCGGCAGCTTCGTGACCTTTTGCCGGATCAAGACGCCTTCGGACAATCTGTCAAAGACCTGATTGCGGATTTCAAGCTTGATGATGATCGCGCCAATCCCGAAGAAGATGATGATCAAGATGATGAAAGTTCCGAAGATCAGGATAAGCCCGAAGATCAACCCGATGACAGCCCACAAGAGGATGAACCCGGCCAGACAGAAGTATCTGATGCTGATGCAATGGAGGATGATTCCTCCGAACCACAAGATATGGTTGATGCCGAAAACATTGACGGCGAACAGGACGACGCCGAACAAACACCGGAAAATGCGCCGCAGCGTCCGAATATGTCCAATGCGACACCGCCCTATCATGTCTACACAACAGTTCATGATGAAGTGATAAAGGCGGAAGATCTCTGCCCGCCCGAGGAATTAGAGCGTTTGCGCGGTTATTTGGACGGTCACATGCAAGGCCTGTCAGGCGCGATTGCCCGCCTCGCCAACCGCCTACAAAGACGGCTCCTCGCGCAGCAGCAACGCTCTTGGACCTTTGACCTTGAGGAAGGCATGCTGGACACGGCGCGACTGACGCGAGTGATTATCGACCCCATGTCCGCGCTCACTTTTAAAGAAGAAAAAGAAACCGATTTCCGCGATACGGTCGTGACCATTCTGATTGATAATTCAGGCTCCATGCGCGGACGACCCATTATGGTGGCCGCCGTAACCGCAGATATTATGGCGCGCACTTTAGAGCGTTGCGGCGTTAAAGCCGAGATTTTGGGCTTCACGACCCGCGCTTGGAAAGGCGGTAAATCTTTTCAGGACTGGCTCGCCAATGACAAACCGACCAAGCCGGGACGGTTAAATGATTTGCGGCATATCGTTTATAAGTCAGCAGATATGCCGTGGCGACGGGCCAAACGTAATCTTGGTCTGATGATGCGCGAAGGATTGCTCAAAGAAAATATTGACGGCGAAGCACTGGATTGGGCCTATCGTCGCCTCATGGCGCGACCGGAACAGCGCCGTATTCTAATGGTGATTTCTGATGGCGCGCCCGTTGATGACGCCACACAGAGCCAGAATAAAACGGGACTACTTGAAAACCACCTCCGCATGATGATTGATATGATTGAAAACCTAAGCGAGGTCGAACTCGTCGCCATTGGCATCGGCCATGACGTCACACGCTGGTACAAACGCGCCGTCACCATTATGGATGTCGAACAATTAGGCGGAGCGATGACAGAGAAATTGGCCGAATTGTTTGATGGATAGTCTTTGAATTGTGTCTGCTAATGTTCCAAATCAAATTTGCCAAGATTGGTATCAGGAAGATTACAAAATCTTGAGCGAAAAGAATAAGGCGCTGACTGAAAGTGATTTACATTATTCAGGGCGTATTATTTGGCGCGTTGATGCAGGCAGTCCTGCCGAATTTTTAGGTCTTCAAAAAGGAGATTACCTCTACCGTATAAACGGAAAAGCGACTTTTTGGGGGCATTTAAATCGCTTCCGACAATTCCCTAAGCGGTTTGGGCGACATAAGTTTCAATTCTATCGCCCTACCACGCAAACCCTTACAACTGTTCAAGGACGACTCTGGCCTTTTGGTATTCAAACGCGCGAAGCCACTCTCGAAATTGGTCGCCGAGTGCGAATTGGTGATGGGGACCTGGAGCCGATTGAGGTACTTTGGAAAGAGGGTGATCATACAGCTTTGGCCGCAATTTATATGGATGTTGAAACGCTAAATTACCGCGCTTTGCATCTCGATTTTGCTTCGTTCGAACAAGCTCCTTTAAAATTACCCCATGAGAACACGCCTCTGAGTCGTGAGATTTGGCATTCTCATTTTTCGGCATTGGCATTATGTGCCGCCTGTGCAGGGCATTTTAAACGCGCCCACTATGTGCTCGATGAGATTGCCATTCGCCACGCAGAAGGTGACTCTGGTTTTCCGTGCTTAGCCAGTAGCATGATGTCCTACACAGAAAGTCTTTTAGCCGAGGCCGGAGGACACAAAGAGTTAGCTATTGAACATATTTACACCGCGATCGACCAGGCTTGGGAAGTCGAGCAGAATTATCAACGTCTGTCAGAACTAACGGGGCATGATGTAAATCCTCAAAAATTACCCTTTTTATCCTTGGGCAAAATTACGGATTACACACTTCCTATCTTTGACCCCTTAACGCCTTCCCAACACCCCGTTGGACAGAAATCCTTAATGGAAAGTCTGTCTCAACTATCCGACAGTCAATGCATTTTCGTCGTTATAATGGCAGGCTATCGAAGCAATTATTTTTATAATGAGGGCTGGGACGTTGCCGCACCAATTTTGGCGAAATTAAAACATGTATTTCCAGAAATACACATTCTTACGGCTGGCACCTATATGCTTGATGATAGTTTTGCGAAGGCAGAAGAACCTCTGAAAGACAAGTCCATTCCGTACCTAATCTTATTTGATGAGAACGCGCAGACCGCCTCCCGCCTCAATGTTGAACGGTGTCCAACAAATTTGGCAATTAACAACAAGGGTGAGATCATTGCGGAGGGAGCGTTTTACGATGAAAGTGTAATTTGGACTGCGGTTGAGGCGCTTAATAAGTCCAACTCTAATTGAAGGTTCGTTAAACGTAGCTCAGCATCACCCAATAAAAGTTTCCCTGTTCATTTTACCTTTCTCTCCTATATTTACATCATGCATCGTCGTCATTTACTCCAACTTCTTCTTGCCGCATCTGCTGTTGGGTGCTCACCCAAAAGCGTGAACAGCCAAGAACAAATTGTCATTGTTGGAGCCGGCATTATCGGCGCGTCTATTGCTTACCATCTATCACAGGCTGGGCACCGAGTTGTTATTTTGGATAGGGATACCGTGCCGGACGGCGCAACTGCGCGCAGCTTCCCCTACGCCCATCAAGCTTGGCTGGCCCCTTTTACGTCGCATTTTTCCTCTCTGCCAAATTGGCAAACCCTTTCCAAATTGGTGGATTTAAAACTACACCCGGCAGGGGCTTTAGATTGGGCAGAGGCGAAACACACCGACATGCACGCCGATCTTTTTGACGGGATTGCGCTAACAGAATTAGAGCCTGAAATTGATTGGTCTCAAGTCGAAGGTGCGATCTTGCATCCTCATGATTTTATGATTGATCCTCTTGTCGCCACTCAAGCCCTTTTAAAGGCAGCACAAAAACAAGGGGCTGATATTCGCCGAGGGACTGAAGCGCTGTCTTTTGACGGTCTATCAGTTATCACAAATCAAGGTGTGATAAACGCCGCCCATGTTGTTCTAGCAATAGGAGCCACGACGGGTCTGGCCGAAAAATTTGAGGTACCAACTATTCCACAAAAATCCTCACCGGGTCTGATTGCAAAGACAACTCCCTTGCCTCGAATTTTTAACCACACCCTCATCGCCCCTGATATGTCGCTTTATCAACAAGCGGACGGGCGAGTGATTATTCATGACCGTCTAGATCCCCCTGAGTCTCATGCGGATAGATTACGCGCACAGCCCGAGATATTTCCCGAGGCCAATTTCGTTGAAATGCACAGCTATATGATTTGGGACAGAGCCATCGGCATCGTACCGAGGATTGAAGACGCAGAGGTTGATAGCCTGACAATCGGTTGGCGTCCTCGTCCTGTCGACGGCCTGCCAGTTTTGGGTGCGTCCGCCAAAAACCCAAAGGTGAGTTATGCGCTCACTGATCATGGGCTCACCCTTGCACCGCTTATCGGTCAATTGATGGCGGGTTTATTATCTGAGACCGTTACAAAAAACGGGCCGAATGATTTATTGCAATCCTTCAGCCCTGATCGTTTTTCTTAAACAACCTAATTTGACGCTAGACCTTATCGTGGCGGCATACGTGCCCCTGCATCCGTGCGAATATATTCTGCATTGATATAAGCATGCTCCGCCATAAACTCGACGACCTGCGCATATTCGCGCGCGTCACCAAAACGGGCCGGGAACTGCACATGGGCGCGTAAGCTCTCTTTCACTTCTGGCTTCATCTGTTCATAGATCGGCGTTTCGTAAAAGCCAGGCAGAATTGTATTCACGCGAATACCCTCACGAGCCAAATCCCGCGCCATAGGCAGCGCCATGGATAAAATTCCGCCTTTGGAGGCTGCATAGGCGACCTGCCCAATTTGCCCGTCTTGAGCCGCAACAGATGCCGTATTGATAATAAGGCCGCGCTCACCATCCTCATTCATCGGGTCGAGTGACATCATGCCTGCCGCTGATTGTGAGGCGCAGAGAAAGCTACCAATTAGGTTGATGTTAATGACCCGCATAAAAGCCGCCGCATCATGAGCGTAAATTTCACCTGTATCGCGTTTGCGACCGGCGGTTTTAGCGCCTCCGCCAATGCCTGCACAATTGACCATTAAACGCTCTTGACCAATGGCCGCCCGAACGGTTTCAAACCCTTCCGTCACGGCGGCTTCGTCAGCAACATTCACTTTTGCAAATACGCCGCCAATCTCTTTGGCAACCGCTTCGCCACGCTCTTCATTCATATCGAACAAACCGACTTTGACGCCTTTGGCCGCCAATCCTCTGGCCGTCGCCTCACCCAAGCCGGAGGCACCACCCGTGACAATAGCAGAAATTTCAGAAGAGAGTTTCATAGAAGATCCTTTTTCATTTAATGATTATTCAAAGACACAGATTTGCTCGCCTCATAAAGGGCGGCACCATGTTTGTCTTGATATAATTCAGGGGAGCCCGCCTACAACTCTGTTTGGATTGTCAAAGTGACACACTCAACCGGACATCCCTTAGACCTATAAGTTTCTGTACGAGGAGGGAGTCATATATTTATCGAAGTTTTCTCCACCCCCCCTAGCCCTGATAAATCGTGGCTACTGGACCCGGCTTTGACCACTACAGCCCTTCATATAACACATAGTGATCTACTAAGTGATTAATCACTATACATTCAGATAAAACCTTTGAGGTGGAAAAGAAAGTCTTGACATGAAGTAAGTGTTTAATCACTATATTATAAGTTACTGATCTGTACTCAGGTCTAGTCTGACCAAAAGACGCTGAATTTAAAGGGTGATTCCGATGAATACACAAAGTCGCTCGGGAAATTCAAATAAGCCGATTACCAAAGAGGCACCATCAACCAACGCCTTTGCAGATTCAATGGGGCCACTCCCCGCTATCATCGCCGATCCCGGTACTGGGAAAGGCCGTATCGAACGGGCAGCCCTAATCCTCTTCTCTTCCGCCACGATTGACGGCGTATCGACCAAACGTATTGCACAAGTGGCCGAAGTCTCCGAAGGGCTGCTCTACCGACACTATAAAAGCAAAGATGAACTGGCGCGTGTTTTAATGTTGGCTATTCACAATCGCCTGACAGACATGATCACGAACATTGCGGCGCTCAACACCCCCTTAGAAGAAAAAATTCGCCGCATCACAGTGGAATATTGCCGTATTGCTGATGAAGACTGGTCTTTGTTTCGCTATCACATATTGCATTTGCACCGCTTCCCTAACCTATCGGAAGGGCCGCGCGATAATCCGCACGGGGCAGCCGCCAACCTCTTGCGTGACGCCATGCAAAACGGAGAGCTTCCGAGCGAAGATGCCGATATTCTCGCCGCTATGGCTTTGGGCGTTGTATTGCAAATCGCACACAGCAAAAGCCTCGGAATTTTGGGCGGCCCCCTCCTGCCCCATGCCGGACGATTGTCACAAGCCGTTTTACGCGTTCTGGATTTAGACGGATAAGAAAAAACGGAGACAGCCATGCGTTCGCTGATTTTTAATGCCCTCTTCTATGCACTGACCGCAATGACAGCCGTCATCATTGCTTTGTTCCTTTGGGTGCCCGGACGCGCCTTCACCATGGGAGCTTTGCAACTTTATACGCGCACAATCTGCTTCCTCATGCGGTGGGTGGCAGGCATTAAAATCGAGGTCAAAGGGTTAGAGAACGTTCCAGAGGGTGTTTGTATTCTGGCTGCCAAACATCAAAGCTATGGCGACGGCCATGTAATTTTATCTAACATCAAAGACCTGTCATTTGTCACAGGTGACCAATTACTGAAATATCCTTTGCTCAAACATATTCTGGGGAAAATGAATGCGGTTGTCATTGATTCCTGCGGTGGCTCAGATGTCCGTCAAGACATGGACGCACAAGCACAAATCATCAAAAATCAGGGACGGCGTATTTTAATATTCCCCGAGGGCCATCTTTCCCAAATCGGAACGCATCATCGATATCGTAAAGGCGTCTGGCATTTATATAATGATTTCGGATGCCCCGTCGTTCCTGTGGCAAATTCATTGGGACAACGCTGGAATCAAATGGACTGGCAAAAGCATAAGGGACGTGCCACCGTAGAATTTCTGCAACCCATTCTTCCGGGTATGGAAAAAGAAGAGTTTATGGCACTGCTACAAGAGCAAATAGAAACACGCTCTATCGCGCTCTTGGATCATGACAATCTTGGTGCACTTGCCCCTGAAGATATCGGGCAATTACGCGAGAATGAGGCTGCTCACAGAAAACGCATTTTGCGGGAAGCGGAAGAAAACATTGAGGGGACGAAATGAGTGAACTATCTGATATGGCGCAAGCCGAACCGTTAAGCTTGGAGAATGCACCCGGAGGCGACGGTCTGGGCTTTATTCTCAAGCGCCGCTTTGCTCCGCTCTTTATCTTGCTTCAATTAGGCACCTTTAATGATAACGCCTTAAAAAATGCCCTCATTGCCTTGATTACATTTGGGGGGATTGCGTTTTTGTCTGACCTGCCCTCCGCCATTCGTGTGCCTGTGGCGGCTCTGATTTTCACAGGCCCGTTTACTTTGGTCTGTGCCATTGCGGGGCAGATCGCCGATAAATATGATCGCGGACGAATTCTGCGATGGGTGAAACGCTTTGAAATTGTCATCATGTGTATTGCCGCGCTGGGCTTTTATTTGGTCGATGTCCGCATTTTGGCCGTCGCCTTGGGGCTTATGGGAGCACAATCCGGATTTTTCTCTCCCACCAAGAATGCTGTTTTACCGCAATGGCTCACCCCGAAAGAACTGATTCGCGGCAATGCCATGTTGAACGGCTTTGTTTTTGTCATGATTTTAGTGGGGCAAGTGGTCGGGACTTTTATGGTATTGGCGACAGGTGGGCCCAAAATGGTAGCAGTCATGTTGCTTATATTGGCAGTCTTGGGGTGGGTGGCTTCCGAATTCTGCCCACCTGCCCCGGCTGAAAATCCTGATATGAAGATTAATTTCGAACCGATTACAGCGACACTCAGTGTCTTGGGTAAGGCCTTCAAAGCCCCAACAGTCTTGAGGCCTATGTTGGGCATTGCGTGGTTTTATGGTCTTTCGACGGTTTTCGTGACAACCTTCCCTAATTATGTGGCAGAGGTCATGAATTATGATCAGACAGTCCTGATCCTCATCCTCGTCATTTCAACACTTTCTATCCTTATCGGGTCAATGATCGTCATGTTTGTCGGTAATATGAAAATTTGGGGTCCAGAGGCGGTTCGACTCTCTGCTATCGGCATTACGGGCGTAATGGTTTTTATCGGTCTAGTTTATCTCTTGCCAAGCCCGACACATGGCGGGGACACACTCGGCACGGCCACAGATTTCCTGAATAACCCGCAAACGCCAGCTTTTATGGCCGCGCTTTTACTCTCCTCAATTTGCAACGGTCTGTTCGTTGTCCCGCTGCAAGCCATGGCCCAAAGGCGGGCGGAACCGAGCATTCGCGCCAGATTAATGAGTGCAGGGGCTGTCCTGCTCAATCTGTTTGTGAATATCACGACCTTCGGCCTGATTGGATTAGCACTGTTAAAGCTCCCGCCCAAATCTCCTTTCCTCATGGTTGTGATTGGCAGTGCAATCGTGGCGATTTACGCCATTTACCGCAGCTTCAAACCCGTCCAGCACAGAATATATGTGACATGAACTGCTGAAGTTCGCGGGAGCTGTTGAAATCTTCGTCACGTTAACGCGGTATTAAACCTGTTAGGGCCGTAATGTGGCATAGTTCTTAACGAAGTTCGGACGTTGAATATGAAAGCTTCATTTTTATCCTTGGCCGCCATAGCCATGACGACCCTCAGTGTCAGTACGTCTGCGGCCCAAGCCTCAGAGCCCAAATTGCAAGGCACCTTTAATGATTGGTCTGTTTATTCGCGTAATGACGGCAAAGACCGAATTTGTTATGTCTTGGCGAAGCCCGAAGTCAAAGCCCCTGCTAATGTCCGTCATGGCGAAATTTTCTTCATGGTGGCGAATTGGAAATCCGGGGCCGCCAAGGAACAGCCCAGCCTTTTGGCAGGCTACCCCTTAAAAACAACACGGGCACCTGCCGCCTATGTCGGCTCGACCAAAGTGTTGATGTATGCCGCAGACAATGAAGCCTTCATTGAAAGCTCCGCCGATGAACGCAATTTGGTGCGGAAAATGCGAGCGGGTGCCGATATGCGCGTTGAAGCCGTTAGTGCTCGCGGAACTGAGACATCTTATGTGTTCTCACTCAAAGGCGTTACAGCCGCCCTGCGAAAAGCCCGTTCTGTCTGTAACTAGTCGGTTTTCATAAAGGGAAGAACGGCTTTCGCATCTTGACCCTGAATGGGAGAGCGCCCATTTAGCGCTCCATGGGCGATACCCCTGACATACCTTCTGAAGACACGGCCAAGGTCATCAATTTGGGCTGCCGCCTGAACGCCTATGAGAGCGATGTTATGGCAGGTCATGCCCGTGATGTCGGGTTAAAAAATGCCATCATTATCAATACTTGTGCCGTAACGAATGAGGCCGTAGCCGAAAGCCGTCGTCAGGTGCGCAAAGCCAGACGTGATAATCCGGGGGCCAAAGTCATCGTCACAGGATGCGCCGCCCAAATTGACCCTCACGCCTTTGCCGGAATTGACGGTGTCGACCACGTGATTGGCAATCATGAAAAAATGTCACCGCAAAGTTTCGACCCGGAATTTCTTGCGCAATCAGAACGCATTCGCGTCAATGATATTATGAGTGTCGCCCAAACCGTACCGCAATTTATGGGCAGCGGCAATCAGGTTTTGGGGAAATCCCAAAACCGGAGCCGCGCCTTTTTGCAAGTCCAAAATGGGTGCGATCACCGCTGTACTTTTTGCATTATCCCTTTTGGGCGAGGCAATGCCCGCAGTGTTCCCGCAGGCGAAGTCGTCAACTCAGTAAAAGCCTTGGTCGCACAAGGTTATAATGAAGTCGTTTTGACAGGGGTTGATCTCTCCTCTTGGGGCGGAGACCTGCCCGGCCAGCCGCCCTTGGGCGACCTGGTTCGGCGTGTCTTAAAACTCGTACCCGATCTACCCCGTTTACGGCTTTCCTCCATTGATCCAGCAGAAGTGGATGATGTCTTATTTACTCTGTTGACGACAGAGCCCCGCATGACACCTTATTTGCACCTATCCTTGCAGGCGGGAGATAATATGATTTTAAAGCGAATGAAACGTCGCCATAGCCGAGAAGACGTCATCGCCCTTTGTGAGCGGTTAAAATCCGCCAGACCCGATATGACTTTTGGTGCAGATATTATTGCTGGTTTTCCAACGGAAACGGCTGCCATGTTTGAGAACTCCCGCCAGATTGTCTCACAAATTAACATACCTTGGCTTCACGTCTTTCCTTATTCTGCGCGCGAAGGCACACCCGCGGCAAAGATCAAGCCCGTAGATGGCAATATCATCAAGGCCCGAGCCAAGACTTTACGACAGGACAGTGCGGCTCTCAAAGCCGCCCATCTGCAATCGCGCATCGGTGATCAAGACACAGCCCTGTTCGAAGAGACAGGCTTCGGGCGACTGCCTGATTTCTCACTCGTAAAAGTGGACACGCCGCCCAAAAGCGGTAGCTTACAAGCCGTGGCCATTATTGGTGCCACAGCAGATCATCTCATTGGAAAGCGCATTGATTAATGGCTGAAGAGAAAAAGAAAAAAGGCTTCCTTTCGCGTCTTGGGTTTAAATCTAAAGACGACAAACGTGCTGAAGAAGCCGCAGAAAGAGCTGCCGCACAACAACGCGTCGATGAGCAAATGGCCGCTCGCATGGCCGCAATTAACGCTGCCGCCCTGAAATCTGCCCGGGAAATGGACGCCTTGAAAGCGCCGCAAGACACGCCGGAAATCTCTGCCGAAGAACAAGCGCGGATTGAAGCCGAAGAAAAACGCCAAGCCGAAATTCAGGCTGCCAAAGACGTCGCACGTGCCAAGCAATTAGCGGAAGAAAGAGCCCGCGAAGCTGAGTTAAAAGCCGAACGTGAGGCGGAGGCTGAAGCCGCTCGTATAAAAGCCGAAGAAGAGGCTCAGCGTCTCGCCGATAAACAAGCCAAGGAAGCGGCGGAACGGGCCGAAGCCCAAAGGCTAGAAGCAGAAAAACGCGCCGCTGAAGAGGCCAAACATCGCGCCGAGGAAGAGGCCGCCTTGAAGGCTGCCAAAGATGCCAAAGAAGCGGCCCGTCTGAAGGCTAAAGCCGAAGAAGAAGCCAAAGCCCGCGCTGCAGCAGAAAAAGCACGTCTGGCGGAAATCGCCAGAATCGAGGAAGACGCCCGACAACGCGCCGAGGAAGACGCTCAACGTCTGGCCGAAGCGCAAGCCAAAGCCGAAGAGGACGCCCGATTAAAACGCTTGGCTGACGAGGCTAAAGAAGCGGAGCGCCGAGCGCGCATTGCCGAGGAAAAAGCCACACGCGAAGCCAATGAACGCGAAGCCTTAGCCAAGCGCGATGCGGAACGCCGCGCCAAATTAGAGGCCGAAGGCAAGCTTGCGCCCGAGCCAGAAGCTGATCTGGATACGCCGTCGAATTTCCTGACTCGTATCTCACGGGGTTTGAGCAAATCCACTTCGCGTATGTCAGAAAGCATGGCGGCGAGCTTTACCAAACGCACATTGGATGATGCCGCCCTCGAAGATTTGGAAGATATTTTGATTGCCTCTGACCTCGGCACCGGCCCTGCGATGAAAGTCACAGCCCGCCTTGCAGAGGATAAATTTGACAAACAAATCACCGATTTAGAAATCAAAGTTGCGCTTGCCGATGTCATCTCTGACATTCTGACCCCTCTGGAACGACCGCTCGTTTTGGGCGCGATGAAACCACAAATCCTTCTCTTTGTCGGGGTCAATGGTTCGGGCAAAACCACGACTTTGGGCAAGATTGCCAAACGCTTTACGGATGAGGGTAAGACAGTCCTGATTGCCGCGGGCGATACCTTCCGCGCGGCTGCTTTTGAACAACTCTCTGTTTGGGGCGAGCGCGCCAATGCCCCTGTCATGTCGGGGAAAATCGGGGCTGACGCGGCAGGTCTTGTCTATGATGCGATTGAGCGCGCGCGAAATGAAAATTTTGATATTTTAATGATCGATACCGCAGGCCGCTTGCAAAATCGTACGGAACTGATGGACGAGCTCGCCAAAATTCTGCGCGTCATTAAAAAGCAAGACGAAACGGCGCCACACCATTCTATCTTAGTGCTTGATGCGACAGTGGGTCAAAATGCGCTGATGCAAACCGAAGCCTTCGCTAAAACCGCCGAAGTCTCGGGCCTCATCATGACAAAGCTCGACGGTACAGCAAAAGGCGGTGTGCTCGTCGCGCTCTCCGACAAATATAAACTCCCTATTCATTACATCGGGATTGGCGAGCAGATAGAAGACCTAGAAAACTTCTCCGCCCCCGTCTTCGCAGCGGCCCTAAGCGGTGTCGCGGATGAGATGACAGGTTGACATCTTCATTCTGGAATATGCAGACTTTAACTTCATACCCGCCAACTAGCTTCCGACGTTTTGCTGTCATGTCAAAATGCAAAAAGATGAGTTAGGGCTAGACTCGAAAATAGTCATTTTGCTGAGGGCCTCCAATTTAAGAGAAAGCCGTACGCGCAAATTTTCGAATGAGGCCTCCTGTTGGAAGCGTTACCCTTAATAACGCACTATCTGTCACGTCCAGTGGCAAGCCAAATTGACAGCGCTGTCACTCTTGTATTATGACTTCCAAAAAGCTCGGAAAGAGTTTGCGATAAAAAATGCATTATGGGGGATGTTCATGGCACAGGATAGACACGGTACACAATCAGTGGATCGCGGCACGACCATTTCATTATCTGGTCCGACCCGCATTTTAGCTTTGGCCCTTTCCGGCCTATCCTTATCGGCTTTGGCCTTAAATGGGTGTGGTGGTAGCGTTGACCGAGCCACGACAATTTCTCCGCCCGTCGTGGTGACGCCGCCCCCGCCTCCCCCACCGCCTGTCGTTGAACGCCCTGATGTTCCTGCGGCTGCTCCAGCCGGCCCTGATTATCACCCCACAGGACAAGGATGGGTTTTGAAATGGTCGGATGAGTTTGACGGAACGGAACTGGATCGACAAAAATGGACCGTTGAAGAAGCCTGTTGGGGCGGCGGTAATGACGAAAAACAATGCTACACTGATCGGGCCGACAATATTGATGTCGTTAATGGTCTCTTGCGACTAATCGCTTTGGAAGAGACCTATACTGGCCCAGACCGACCTGGTGACACTAATCAGAAAACTCAACCTTACACATCCGGTAAAATCCTGAGCAAAGGCTTGGCCGATTGGACATATGGACGGTTTGAGTTTCGCGCTAAACTTCCGGAGGGCCAGGGCGCTTGGCCTGCCTTCTGGATGCTCGCGGCGACAGAAACTTATGGCAATCTTTGGCCGCTCTCAGGAGAAATCGACATCATGGAAGCCGTCAATCTTGGGGCACGCTGTGATGACTGCACCGGAAATGATGGTGAGAACCGATCATCCGGCGCCCTGCATTTCGGCAGTGCTTGGCCCAACAATCAATTCGTGACAGATAAAACCACATTGTCTGATAATTCTAACCCGGCCGATGGTTATCATGTTTGGGCCGTGGAATGGGGCGAAGGCACAGTGCATTGGTATTTAAACGGGCAGAGATATGCTGTGCGAAATAGCGGTGATTGGTACACAGATGCCGCGCCGAATAATCCGAATGCGCCTTTTGATGCCGCCTTTTATCTCATTCTTAATTTGGCGATTGGCGGGAATTACCCTGAGCCTCTCAATGACATGGGTGTGGCCGACTCAACCTTACCCAACCAATTCTTGGTCGATTGGGTGCGGGTTTATCAATGTGACCAAGACCTGCAAAAAGGTCTGGCCTGTATGAATACCCCTTAAGATCAAGCTCCGGTACTTGCCTTAGACGTCATCCTGTTGCACAGGGCATGATATGATAGACTTGAATAAAAAAGCATCTGAAAACACCAAGACGAAGCCTAGTGTCTGGCTAGAATTCGGCCCTTTATTGGCATTTTTCATCTCCTTTCAGGTTTTGAAGCGCCGCAATCCCGATGAGGCGATGTTGCAGGCCGCAGGATTATTTGCCGTATTGGCCGTCATTGCCGTTATTCTTTCATGGATTAAGCACCGATCCGTTTCCCCTATGTTGATTTTATCAACTTTTATTATCGCCGTTACAGCAGGCTTGGCCATTGGTTTCGACAATAAAGTTATCTTTTTCATGAAGCCAACTATTACAAATATCTTATTCGGCGTTGCTGTAATTGGTGGGGTGATCTTTAATCGTAATATCGTCGAAATTTTGTTAGGCGGGGCCTTTGAAATGCCGCGTGATAAATGGAATGTTATTGCAATACGGTGGGGATTGTTTTTCTTTTTCTGCGCCGCATTAAACGAAGTTATCTGGCGCACACAAAGTGAAGATTTCTGGGTGAACTTTAAGGTCTTCGGCTTTATGCCCATCACGCTTTTATTTACTCTGACACAAATTCCTTTCATTCAAAAGCACGGAAAAATGAAGGGCGCCTAAACGTACGGAACGCATTCATTGTATATTAGCTTAAAGAACAAGTAGTCTCTATCATAGGTCGAATTATCTCATGCCCTCTGCTATGGCAGACAAATGGGTCAAGAACCAAAATTAGACACCGCTTTCCGCGAAGGACTCACGGATCGGTTGGTGCAACTTATTCGGTCCGTCGAAGGGTCAACAGATTGGACGCCGTCGCGCAGCGCAGACGAAACTTACCTTTATATTTTGCGAGCCGCCCGCAATGTCGGCATTTCGGAACCCTTCACGGCAGAACAAAACTCATTAAATGCCTATCTGCAGTTCAAACGTGCGGATCGACAGATGTGTAATTTTGCATGGCGCCTTCTCGCCCAATCCGAATAAGGGCCAACAGGAAAAAGGCTGCGCTTAACAGGGCTGTATGGCCGATATTTCTGGCTTTATAATTGAAACAAGGCACTTTCCTGTTATAAGCCGCCCATATTTGCAGACCTCATAACCCGATAAGGATAGCTCATGGCTTCATTGGACAGTTTCAACTGCGAACGTACACTCGATGTGCGCGGCGGTACTTATACATATTATGATTTGAAAGAAGCGGAAAAGAATGGATTAACAGGCATTTCAAAACTACCCCGCTCTTTGAAAGTACTTCTGGAAAACCTCCTCCGTCACGAAGACGGTAGCACTGTTAAAAAAGAAGACATTGAAGCAATCGCATCTTGGTTGGGGCCAAAGACGTCTACCCATGAGATTGCCTACCGCCCTGCCCGCGTTTTGATGCAAGATTTCACCGGCGTTCCGGCTGTTGTGGATCTGGCCGCCATGCGCGATGCCATGGTGAATTTGGGTGGTTCTGCCGAAGCGATTAATCCGCTTAATCCCGTCCATTTGGTAATCGACCACTCGGTGATGGTTGATTATTTCGGGACACCGCAAGCCTTCAAAAAGAATGTAGACCGCGAATATGAGCGTAATGGAGAGCGCTATGACTTCTTGAAATGGGGTCAAAAAGCATTTGAGAACTTTGCCGTGGTGCCTCCCGGAACAGGGATTTGCCATCAGGTGAATTTGGAGAATTTGGCGCAAACCGTTTGGACAAAAACTGAAGGCGGAAAGACTTATGCTTTCCCTGATACCTTGGTCGGAACCGACTCCCATACGACCATGATTAACGGCCTGTCCGTTTTAGGGTGGGGTGTTGGCGGTATTGAAGCCGAAGCCGCAATGTTAGGTCAGCCGATTTCCATGTTGATCCCCGAAGTTGTCGGGTTTGAACTGACGGGCAAAATGGTCGAAGGCTCAACCGCAACAGATTTGGTTTTGCGCGTTGTCGAAATGCTGCGTCAAAAAGGTGTGGTTGGTAAATTTGTTGAGTTTTTTGGTAAAGGTCTGGATCACCTGTCTTTAGAAGACCAAGCCACGCTGGCCAATATGGCGCCTGAATATGGGGCGACTTGTGGCTTCTTCCCCATTGATAATGATACGCTGACTTACCTGAATGCTACAGGACGCGATGAAGCGCGTATCGAATTGGTCGAAGCTTATGCCAAAGCCCAAGGCCTGTGGCGCGACGGCTCTGAAGCTGTTTATACAGATACGCTTCATTTGGATATGAGTACGGTTCAGCCTGCCTTGTCAGGGCCAAAACGTCCACAAGACCGTTTCGATTTGAAAGGCTCCGCCAGAACTTTTGCGAAAATTTTGCGCGATGAATATGGCAAATCTCCATCTGAAGGCGCTGCTATTCCTGTCAAAGGCACAGACTATAGCGTCGACCATGGCGATGTATTTATTGCCGCAATCACCTCTTGCACCAACACATCTAATCCATCCGTTATGATGGCGGCGGGTTTAGTTGCACAAAAGGCCAATGAAAAAGGCTTAAAGGTCAAGCCATGGGTCAAAACCTCATTAGCTCCGGGTTCTCAGGTCGTCGGCGAATATTTGGAGAAATCCAAATTACAGCCTGAGCTGAACAAGCTCGGTTTCGATGTCGTCGGATATGGCTGTACGACCTGTATCGGTAATTCAGGGCCTCTGACCGATGAATTAGCAGCAGCAATTGCCGAAGGAGATTTGGTGTCTTGTTCCGTTCTCTCAGGGAATCGAAACTTTGAAGGGCGTATCGGGCCGGATATTAAGGCTAATTTCTTGGCCTCTCCGCCCCTCGTTGTCGCCTATGCCTTGGCTGGCTCCATGCATCATGACTTCGATGTCGACCCTCTGGGCGTCGATAAGGACGGGAATGATGTGTATCTGAGAGATATTTGGCCAAGCTCTGCCGAGATTGCAGATGTTGTTCGCAAGATCATCACACGCAAAATGTTCACTGAGCGTTATGCCGATGTGTTTAAAGGTGACAAGCAATGGCAGAAGATTAAAGTCACAGGTGGTGAAACCTATGACTGGCAGCCTAAATCCACTTATGTCCGCAATCCCCCCTATTTCGATGGGATGACCACGACGCCGGACGCTGTGGAAGATATCAAAAACGCCAATATTCTGGCGCTTTTAGGTGACTCAATCACAACTGATCACATCTCGCCTGCGGGTGCGATTAAGGGTGACGGGCCTGCTGGGCGCTATCTCAAAGAACGCGGCGTTGAACGCAAAGAGTTTAACTCCTTCGGATCAAGACGCGGCAATCATGAAGTCATGATGCGCGGTACATTTGCTAATATTCGTATTAAAAATTTAATGGCACCAGGCACAACCGGCGGAGTGACAACTTATATTCCAACGGGCGAAGTCATGTCCATTTTTGACGCCGCTGAAAAATATAAAGCTGACGGAAAAGACCTCGTCGTCTTTGCCGGAGGACTTTACGGGAATGGGTCTTCCCGTGACTGGGCGGCGAAGGGCACAATCCTGCTCGGTGTCAAAGCCGTGATTGCTGAAAGCTTTGAGCGCATTCATAGATCCAACTTGATTGGCATGGGTGTCTTACCTTTGGAGTTCCAAGACGGTGATAGCTGGGAAGCCCTGGGCATGACCGGGAATGAAACCGTTGATATTGAGAATATTGACGATATCACCCCTCGTTCCACAATTGACGTTATGATTACCTTTGCTGATGGCTCCAAGAAGTCTGTCACAGTTAATGTCCGCATAGATACGGAAAATGAGCTCGAATACTTCCGTAATGGCGGCATTTTGCATTATGTTTTACGCAATTTGGCGCGTCAGGCTGAAGCCGCAGAGTAAGGTCTGACTAAATTCTAAACTCAAAAACCCGTCCTTTGAGGCGGGTTTTTTATTCACAAAATCAAGCCTTCATTTACCTTTTACGAAAACGAAACCGTAAGGATGATGTGTTAAAGTTGTAACCATGAAAGACTGGTGAAAACAATGGACGACATATTCGACAAAACCTTCAAACTTGCAATTATCCTCAAACTTGCTGTTTGGGCGATTGTAACCTTATTCTGCTTTTTTGTCGCACAACTCGTTCATAAAAAATCCCACGCCGCAGATTTATCACTTACCCACGATCCCTATCTATCTGAAAGCGATAATGTCGAAGATAGTCTGGCTCTCCGTTTTCAGTGATTAAGGTTTCTTTTCTGCCTGCCCGGGGCACATCGGGCGGCAGCAGGTTAAGGCGGTTTGAAACGCCAAACCGCCTTAACTTTGACGAAGGTGAAAACTCCGCAAGCTCACATTAAGAAAGTTGAGCATAATTCTGCAAATCATTCGCAAAGTAATTGACATTCATTCTCATTTACTGTTTATGGAGTTATGATTTATTGCGTTTGTCGCCAAATTAACACGGAAAAAGTGGATTTTGCTGCCTCTCACGGCGCCAAAACTGCACGCTGTGTTCTGGCGCATTATGGTGAGCGCTTTAATTGTGGAAAATGTGCCACATCAATTCAGGATAGGTTGGACGCCAATATTGCTCCGGCTTTACCTGTTGCGGCGGAATAGCGCATTTTCTGATTTTTTATAGAAACAGCTGTCAAAGGCGTTTCCAATTTGCTAGATTCACTTCGACCCCAAGTCGGAGACCAGTATCTTATGCGCAAAAATCCAAAAACAATCGAGTTTCTCAATGCTGCTCTTAAGAATGAGCTGACGGCCATCAACCAATATTTCCTTCATTCCAGAATGTTAAAGGATTGGGGCGTATCGAAATTGGCTCAAAAAGAGTATGAAGAGTCTATTGATGAAATGAATCACGCAGATTGGATCATCGAACGCATATTATTTTTAAACGGCCTCCCTAACCTTCAAGACCTCGGGAAGTTGTTCATCGGGGAAAATGTAGAAGAAATCATTGAGTGCGATTTAAAAATCGAACATATCGCCATCCCGCTCTTGCGCGATGCAGTGGAACATTGTGAATCTGTACGGGATTATGTGACACGTGATCTTTTCGCCAAAATCCTAACCAGTGAAGAAGAGCATTTGGATTGGCTGGAAACACAACAAGACCAAATTCGTCTCATCGGGATTCAAAACTATATTCAAAATCAGTCCGAACCAAACGCGGAGTAACGCGGCACGTTTCAATATGCGCCATTTTATTGCTGCGTGATCTTCGGATTTGACTTCCCCGCTTCTACGCTTTAGGGCGCGCCCACAGACAGGCCGTAGCGGGTCGTTTCCCTTCGGACTATTATGATTACCTTTTCCTCTCTGCATCTAGCAGAGCCTCTTGATCGCGCATTGCGTGATCTTGAGCACACAGCGCCCACGCCTATTCAACAACAAGCTATTCCCGAAGCGCTGTCCGGTCGCGATATCATGGGCATTGCCCAAACAGGCACAGGCAAAACAGCGGCTTTTGCTTTACCGACCTTACACCACATTTTCACACAAGAAAAAGACGCGCCCAAAAGAAGTGCTCGCGTACTCATCCTCGCCCCCACGCGTGAATTAGCAGACCAAATCGCTGTTTCCGTGCGCAATTATGGCCGGCATATGATGGACTTATCGGTTGCCTGTGTCTTTGGTGGCGTTCCTATCAACAGACAAATCAAGCGATTAGTTCATGGCAATGATGTTATTGTTGCGACGCCGGGTCGTCTTATTGATCTGTTGGATCGCAAAGCTATTCGACTCGATGAAATTGAAGTCCTCATCTTAGATGAAGCCGATCAGATGATGGATATGGGATTCATTCATGCTTTGAAGAAAATTATTCCCGCCCTCCCCAAAAAGCGACAAACATTATTCTTCTCTGCCACATTGGCCCCGGCGATAAAAAAACTGTCTCAACAGTTCCTAAATGACCCTGTTCACATCTCTGTCACACCGCCCAACACAACGGCGGAAAAGGTCGAGCAGCGCATTTACTTGGTTAACCAAGCAGAGAAACAAAATTTGCTTAGTGTCACCTTATTGGAAGAAGAGGTCAAACGCGCTCTTGTTTTTACCCGGACGAAGCATGGCGCTGACCGCATCGTGAAACGATTAGCCGAAGTCGGTATTTTGGCTCTCGCCATTCATGGCAATAAATCTCAAGGACAAAGACAACGGGCTCTAGAGGCGTATCGGTCCGGTAAGGTCAACATCCTCATTGCGACAGATATCGCAGCCCGAGGTATCGATATTCCCAATATCAGCCATGTCATAAATTATGAAATACCGAATGTACCCGAACAATATGTGCACCGCATCGGGCGAACAGCACGGGCGGAGCGAAGCGGCATCGCCGTTTCCTTTGTTGATAAGGGCGAAGGTAAGTATCTTCGCGACATTGAAAAACTCCTGAAAGATGAATTGCCCCGAATGGAAATGCCGTCAGATATGACGGAAAAGGTCAAAACCCTAAAGTCGCGCAAAGCTTTGCCGCCACCTGAGAAACCCAAACCTGACCCCCGCAAAGGACGAGGCAAATCCAAGAAAAAAGGGCGGTTCAGTCAATCGAAAAAAGTTAAAGAAGCAAAGCCTGCTGAACAACAACATCTGGAGAATCGCTCTCTCGGAAAAGATAAGCCACAGACACAAAAAGCAAAGTCCCACGCTTCGCAATCACGCCCAAAAGCGCGTTCAAAAAAGTCAGACGCGCCGGCTGAATATCGTGAACGTGTTCGGAAAGATAAATCTGCTCAGCCCAAAAATAAGGCAAGGGTCAAAAATAGATCCGAAGATAAATCTTCGAACGCGGAACGCCCACAAAAAGAACTCTCCGACAAAGCCCGCAAAGCTCAGTCTTTTTCAGGGAAAGGCTATCGAGGAAAACCGCAAAACAAGAAAACAAACGGCCCGAAAAACTCTAATAATCGCAAACCTTCGCGCGCGAACCGCAAAGCTAATCGAAAGCCATAATTCAGCTTTTGGGTTTCATCCAAAATCCACTGGCCCAAAGGATTATTAGAATGAGTGGGAATTGTAGGAGAACGCGGAACCAAAGTTGGAAAGCGCTTAGATCCCGTCCATTAAACGGAATATCCGCTATCGCCATGTAAATATTTGCAGGCAGAACAGCTAACAAAAAAAGCGACAACAAAACTCCCACTTTGCGTCGTATTGGCGGAACAAGAAGACCTATTGCAAAGATAATTTCCATCACGCCGGTGATATAAACAATCATTTTAGGGTATGGTAAAAAAGGCGGAACGATTTCCGCGAATGCGTCCACGCGTACAAAATGAAGATAGCCCGCCATGAGAAAAAAGGCGGCAAAAAATAGACAAAACAAAAATTGAAGAATGGATACAAACTTCGCCATTACAATAGTCCGAAGATAGCGCGAGCACCGTCTGCGTCTTTTATAATTTGTTCTTTCAGGGCCTCAAAACTTCCGAATTTTTGCTCAGGCCGAATAAAGCTGCGAAACCTCACTGCGATTTTCTGGTCGTAAAGATCTCCCTTAAAATCCAGCAAGTGCACTTCCAAGCGCGCCTCTTCACCTCCCACTGTGGGGCGACTCCCCGTATTGGCAACAGCGGGGCGCCAATGGGTCTCATTTGGCAATCTAACTTCCACACAATAGACACCAAATTTTGGCCTGACGAGGTCGCCGAAATCCAAATTCGCCGTGGGGAAATTAATGGTTCTACCTCGCTGCTCACCCTTTTGCACAACTCCATCAACAATCCATGGGCGAGACAGCATATGCTGCGCATGAAACACATCTCCGGCTTTCAGAGCTTTGCGGATTTCAGTGCTACCATATTTCCCATACAGGTCATGAAGACCAATAGGTGCCATGGTCGTGACCCCTATATTGCGTTGGCTGCAAAGCCTTTTCAGGCTTTCAACATCGCCGCAGCGATTTTTCCCGAAATGATAATCTTCCCCGACGACAACATGACGTATCCCCAATCCGTGATGAAGCACGTCTTCGACAAAGGCTTTATCATCCATATCTCGCAGAAATTCAGTAAAGGGGATTTCATAGAGCCGCTCAACGCCTAATTCCGCCATTATTTCGGCACGGATAGAGGGGCTCATTAAACGAAAAGGCGGTGCTTCCGGTCTAAAAAACCGAAAGGGGTGCGGACGGAAAAGTCCAATCCCTACAGGAACCCCTAATTTTGTGGCAATCTTTTTGGCTTCTTCAATGACCGCCTGATGGCCACGATGCAAGCCGTCAAAATTACCCAAGGCGATAACCGCGCCTTTTTCATCCTCGGATAAATCCGAAAAAGTGGATAAAATTTTCACAGGATAGAATTGTTAGGCGTCAGGACGTTTTTGTACAAAAACACCGGCATCACCCCGGCAGATTTTTTGCCCGTCCACTTCACAATAACATTTCATTTTCACACGACCTGAGCGCTCATTGATCTCGGCAACTTCGGCCACGGCAATGACCTTATCCCCGATGAAGGCGGGCTTGCGAAAGCGCAGGTTCAATTCCACAAAAAGTGCGCCTGGCCCAGGCAGATCATTCCCTAACACGGCAGAGATGAAAGAAGCTGAGAGCGCGCCATGGGCAATCCGTTGCCCGAATTGTGTTGTTTTCGCAAATTCTGCATCCACGTGAATTGGGTTATGGTCCCCGGTAATGTCGGCGAAGGTATTGATCATATCTTCGGTAATAATCGCTTCGGTCGTTGCCTTCATGCCGACTGATAAGTCTTCAAGATAATATTTCACATTATCCGTCATGTTAAACCCTTGTTGATTTCTACATTAAAGGAAAAGGCGCTTTACCATCGGCCCGTTAGAATTACCACGATAATTTGGGGGCGATATAACGCGCGGTAATTTTATGTTCACTCAATAAGCGCTTAAACTTCTCTGTCGTCTCCCCATATAAACCGTCTTGTATAAACAGACAGTCATAGCTTTGGCGTTGCGCGCCCAAGAGATCGGTGAAAATGTTATCACCAATGCAAAGTATGCGTTCGACATCTGGGACATAGCCCAATACCTCATTGAGCCAAGCTCGTGATAAACGGTAAATCGGCTCGTGGGGTTTTCCTGAATAAATCACACGACCACCCATTTTTTCATAGAGTTGCGCTAAAGCTCCTCCGCAATAGACGATTTTGTCACCAACCCGCACTTTCACGTCGGGATTAACACAGACAAATTCCAATTCTCGCTTTAACGCCTGACGTAGGAGTTCTTCATAATCAGCCGGCGTTTCATCATCTTCGAATAGCCCGGTACAAGAAATAAACTCGGCTTGATCTAGATCTGAAAAATTGAGCTCCAATCCCGCATAGAGCGGATCATCCCGTTCAGGGCCTAGTTTGAAAGCTGGCCCTGGAGCGCGACGAGCCAATTCATCAATCGTGGCATCGCCGGATGTGACGATAGCATCCCAAAAACCACCAGAGACGCCGATTTGAGCAAAACTCTCAGGGATGGCGACACTCGGCTGGGGAGAATTGGAAATCATAATGACCGGCCCACGCGCTTCACGAAATCGTTCAAGAGCTTCACAGGCCTCAAGGTTAGGGGCTTTCCCGTTATGAACGACGCCCCAAATATCGCATAAAATGGCTTCATAGTCGTCAGCGATATCACCAAGACCGGACAGATTTTGAAAATCGTCGTGGAGGTTACTCATAAATATATCTCATGAAAGTTTCGGCATCTTACGAAGTCGCTGTAAAATATCGGAGTGACTAAAGAGGTGGGATAAGCGCTTAGGTCTGACATTTCAACGCCTCAATATTTTCTTCCCAATTTTGGCCATCGAATGAAATACGTTCCCCGACGTCCAAACTGTCGCTTACGACGCATCGCAAATTCACGCTCCAAGCCTCGGGATGGCTACGCGGACGATAAAGCGGTTTCACCCCGCATGTTCGGCAAAAATAGTGCTGCGCGGTATGTGTCCCGAATGTGTAAAGCGCTAAGTGATCTTGTCCCGAAAGAAACGTCAAATCTTCCTTGGCTACAAAAATATGTTTATAGCCTGTCATGTGACAAAGAGAGCAATTGCACTCTGTCACAGATACATTTTCAACAGCCCTAAATTCGAACTGGACGTCTTTGCAGTGACATGCGCCGCGATGAGTGAGTTTTTCCGCCATGAGCACAGCATAAGCGCTGGACGATGAATGGCAATATGCGCCAAAAGGCCCTCATGACAAAAAACAACAATCTCGTGCCATGCCAAATATATCTTCTAACACCGCCCACGATCGAAGATTTAGACGGCTTTCTGGGTGACCTGGAAATGGCTTTATCAGCAGCGCCTGTCGCCTGTTTGCAAATAAGGCTGAAAGATATATCTGATTCAGCCCTCATTCAGATGGCTAAGCCTATCGTAACAACCTGTCACAAGCACGGAGTCACGGTCTTAATAAATGACCGACCGGATCTTGTGAGGGAAACAGGCGCGGACGGAGCCCATATCGGGCAGGATGACATGGACTATTTTTCATCCCGCGAACTGTTAGGCGGGGATGCCATTATCGGTGTAACCTGTCATAATTCGAAAAGCCTCGCTTTTGAGGCAGCCGAAGCCGGCGCGGATTATGTGGCATTTGGAGCGTTTTTTGACACGCAAACCAAAAGGCCCAAAACTCGTGCTGAATTGGAGATTTTGGAATGGTGGCACGAAGCCGTAGAAATACCGAGTGTGGCGATTGGCGGGATCACAGTGGACAATGCCAAACACGTCATCGAGGCCGGAGCGGACTTTATCGCTGTGAGCGCAGGCGTCTGGAAACACAAAGACGGTCCCGCCGCGGCGGTCAAAGCCTTGTCAGCCTTATGTTTGGAGCCTGCGCAAGCATCATCACATTAAACGCTGCGCCCGTCTGGGCAGCACCTGTTATTTCATCCGTTGAGAGCGGTGCGAATTTTGAAGCCGCTGTCAAAGCCTATCAGGACGGAAAAATTACACAGGCCCTTAGCTTAGCTAAAACCGCCGCCAGAGCCGGGAACTCTGACGCTGCCGTTCTGGCAGGGTATATCTTACGCAAAGGTGAGACAGGAACAGCCGATTTCACCGGCGCCAAAAAGTGGTATCAACAAGCTGCTTTGAAGAGCAATCCTGATGCCTTAGTCGCTTTAGGTGAGATGGGTCTCAAAGGACAAGCCGGATTAACGGCGCAGGATGCATTGTCATATTTACTTCGCGCCGCCGAATCTGGTCGAACAGATGCCATGCGCACGCTCGCAGATATGTACCGCTTAGGTAAAGGCACCAAACCTAATCCGTCTGAGTCTGAATTTTGGCTGCGCAAGGCCGCGCAGAGTTTTGATCCTGATGGTGCGAAAGCTCTCGGGGATAGTCTGTTTGAAAGCGACCCGAAAGCGGCCCTGAAAGCCTATGAACAAGCCGCAAATGCTGGACATATAGAGGCGGCCTATATTGCCGGTATCATGTATGCGGAGAATTTTGATATTCGCCCGGATGAGAAAAGGTCAGCGCAATGGTTGCGCATGGCCGCAGAAGGCGGCCATGCCGCTGCCATGGCCGATTACGGCTTACTCGTTTATCAAGGTGTTGCCACACAACCTTCTCAAAAAGAGGCCGCTGCCTGGTTTAAAAAATCGGCTGAGAAAGGTGATAGTGAAGGCCAATTCCTTTATGCATTTACCTTAGCAAAAGGCGAAGGCGTCACGCAGGATTTTGAGAAAGCCTATTTCTGGGCACTCAAATCCATTGAAAGCGCGCAAACCGTAAAAGGAGATGATCTTTATCAGAAAGATCGCCAATCCCTTTTGAAAGGTCTGCAGGGAAAACTTTCACCCGAAGTCCAAGCTCGCATTGAAGCCAAACGAACGCCATAAACCCTGCCCGAATATTATTGCTTTGCTGGTTTTACAGGCTATCAATAGGAAATTTTATTATTCGGGGAGCTTTGCATGTCGGACAGTCAATCCACAGCATCTAATTCGGGCGGGAATGAGAATTCCAAAGGTTTTTTATCATGGGTCGAAAAAACGGGGAACCGTTTACCTGATCCGGTTTTTATCTTCTTCTATTTGATTGTTATTCTGGTCGTCATTTCGATTTTGACCAGTCTTTTCGGCCTGACAGCAGATCACCCCGTGAAGAAAAACGCAGATGGTACGGCAGAGATTATTAAATCCGCCAGTTTGATTTCAGCGGAAAATATCCAGCGCCTCTGGGTCGAAATGCCGAAAACTTTCACACACTTCCATCCTTTGGGTTATGTTTTAGTGGTCATGTTGGGTGCAGGCGTTGCCGAACGTTCCGGCTTATTTGCCAGCGGTATTCGCCAAGCCGTTCGCGGCGCCCCAAAGTTTTTACTGACACCCGTCGTCGCTTTAGTCGCTATGTTATCCAACCACGCTGCCGATGCGGGCTATGTTGTGATGATTCCTCTCGCAGCCATTCTATTCGCCTCTGTGGGACGGCACCCGATGGCCGGTATAGCCGCGGCCTTTGCAGGCGTATCAGGTGGTTTTTCTGCGAATATTTCCCCCGGCCAACTCGATGCACTCCTATTTGGCATTACCGAAGCTGCCGTGGAAGGCGCGGGGATTGACCCGAGTTGGACAATGAATATTGCTGGTAATTGGTATTTCATTGCTGTCTTGATGGTAATTTATCTGCCGGTGATCTGGTATGTTACTGATAAAATCATTGAGCCTCGATTAGGCAAATGGGTGCCGGATGAGCGTCAAGCCATCGAATATGGAGGTGAAGACAAGCCCTTAACCGACGCCCAAAGAAAAGGCTTGCGTCATGCAGGCTTGGCCATTTTAGGCGTTTGCCTCTTATGGGCAGCAATGACATTTTCTCCGGGAACACCCTTACTCAATGACGGTCCCGGCACGGAAGAGCAAGCTTGGTACGTAACAGCAACACCTTTCTTCCGCTCTCTTGTTGCGGGCTTTATGGTGCTATTCCTCGCCGCAGGTTGGGCTTATGGTCGGGCGGCAGGATCCATTAATGATCACAGAGATCTTGTCGATATGATGGCAGAGGCCATGAAAGATATGGGATATTATCTGGTTCTTGCTTTTGCAGCAGCTCATTTTGTGGCGATGTTCAACTGGTCAAATTTGGGACTGATTACTGCCGTTCACGGGGCTAACGGCATTAAAGCCAGCGGATTACCCTTGCCAATCGCATTAGGCTTGATTGTTCTGTTCTCTGCTCTGCTAAACCTTTTTGTAGGGTCAGCCAGTGCGAAATGGGCGCTTCTGGCCCCTGTCTTGGTACCGATGCTAATGCTTCTGGGTATTTCACCTGAAGGCGCGACAGCCGCTTACCGTGTCGGGGATGGCGCCACAAATATCATCACTCCCCTTATGGTTTACTTCCCGCTCATCCTCGTCTTTGCCCGTCGCTGGCAGAAGGATTTTGGTTTAGGTAGTTTGACCGCCATGATGATACCCTATTCAATCTGGTTGCTGATTTCGGGTGTCATTTTGATGGTTGCGTGGATTGCCTTTGGTTTCGATTTGGGGCCGGGCGCACCCATTTCTTATAGCTTACCTGGCTAAGACTGGACTTTGCTCACAAACATATCACAAACGGTTTTATAGACTGTGAGGGAGCAATAAGGTTTATAGCGTGCATCTCTTCCCTTTGAGATAACGCAAAATCTTTTCCCCTTCTGGTTTTGTAAGACTTCGGGGCCGGTTTACCGGCCCCTTTTTTATTCAAACACGCTTAAGAACAGAGAGTTAAGAAAATTATCACCATTGAGCCTGCAGGGCCTGACCCGACCGAAAAGACCAGAACTGTGAAGTAAATTTAGATTGGTATGGTATCACATAAGCGAACCCAATGCGCGCCTTGGTTAATTCGCCAAAGTCCTGGCTATTCTGAAGCCATAATCATTATAGCGATAATCCTGCGTGTAGCGCAGGCGTTTAGAGGCGCGCATTTGATAGCCATAGGTCACCCATGACCCCCCTCGCATGATACGATATTTGCAATCGCCATCCGTGCGGGCTCGTCCGTCTCTTGGCGCATTTTCATGATTAGGGGACCAACAATCTTGCACCCATTCATAGACATTACCGTGAATGTCATAAACGCCATATTCATTGGCGGGAAAGCTTCCCACGGGTAAGGTTTTCTTACGATAAACACCTTTGGGAGCAGCACCATAAGGAAATTCACCATTAAAATTCGCCTGTTTGGACGAGATGGAATTTCCTGTTGAAAACGGAGCATTAAGATTGCCTCTGGCGACATATTCCCATTCAGCTTCCGTCGGAAGGCGGTAGCGTAAACCCGTTTTCCTGTTCAACCAACGAATATAAGTTTGTGAGTCATTCCAACTGATATTAATGACGGGACGCTGTCCCTTACCCCAGCCTGAATCATCCGGACGGTAGCCTTTGCACCCTCCGCCTTTGATGCATTTATTCCAATCATCGAAGGTCACTTCAAAGCGGCCGATTTCAAACGGCGTCGCAATCGTGACGGCAATTTGCGGACCCTCATTCGCATCCCGCTCCAATTCCGTTTGCGGACTACCCATTAAAAATTGCCCCGGCGGAATCGTCACCATATTCATCGCACGGGGTGAAGGTTGAGAATGGTCTCTTTTTTTAGGTTTGGGTTTTTCGATTTTAGGTTTAGGCGGCTTGGCGTCCAGCAAGATATAACGGCGCGCTTCGATAGATTGGGAATCTGCCCAACATTCCGTGGGTTGGACGAAGCTCGCGCCGCTTAAAATCAAGACACATATCTCACCAATCATAAAGTCATTTTAAACCCGTTATCTTTAGAAACGATTGAAACAGAAAGGCGTTGATTTAGTGATCATACCCCGGATTTGTACGGGCCAATTTTCTCATCAAGCCGGGCCAAACAAGGTTATCTCCCATACCCGGAACAAAAGCTGCCGCACCTTGCATATAGACTTTATCCGCCATCGCTTCAGGCTCTTCAATCAGATTATCTTCACCTCCAACGGATTGAGCAAAAATCTGAGCTTTGCAGGCATTTTCCAGAAAATACATACGCAGAAAAGCGGTGCCGCAAGTCTTGCCCAAAGTCAGCGTTCCGTGATTACGTAGCATTAATAGGCTTTTTGAACCCAAATCATCGACAATGCGCTCTCGCTCATCCGTATCTAGCGCAATGCCTTCATAATCATGATAGGCCAGATCATTATAAACCTGCATAGCCATTTGAGTGTAACGTCTTAAGCCCTTTTTCTGCGCCGAAACGGCCATACCGTAAGGTGTGTGAACATGGATAACGCAGCCCGCATCTTCGCGTGCCATGTGCACAGCCGAATGAATGGTAAAACCGGCAGGATTGATGAAGTAAGGTGTATCCTGACAAATTTTTCCGTCGCCATCAATTTTGACCAAGGCGGAGGCCGTCATTTCGTCAAACATAACGCCATAAGGATTAATCAGAAAACGGTGCGCGCCGTCTTCATCGGGCAAACGAGCGGAAATATGTGTGAAGACCAAATCGGTCCAACCATGCATGGCGCAAAGACGATAGGTCGCCGCTAATTGTTTGCGAATAGCCCACTCCGTATCCGAGACCTTACCCTCCAAACGTGGAATTTCTGTCGGATCGGCGATATCAAAACCTGCGGCTGTCGTCATAGCGCTATGTTGGGTCACGAAGGGCTCCTTGTCATTCTTTTCTTATCTATGCCGTAATTTATCCCTTATTGGCAAGGCAAGGAGAGCTGTTTAAGCGTGAAGCATGATAACTATACAGAGATTTGGGACCTTACCGAATGGCGAGCCCGTCAACGCCTATCGCGTGAGAGCGGAAAGCGGATTGTCCGCCACGTTTTTGAATTATGGTGCGACTTTACAATCACTCATTTTGCCCGATGGACGCGATATAGTTTTAGGGTTTGATCATTTGGAAGACTATCTCAAGCCCCATGCCTTTTTTGGTGCGGCGATTGGACGGGTCGCTAATCGTATTGAAAAGGCTCGCTTTGTAATTGACGGGCAGAATTATAAAGTTTCCGCGAATGAAGGCGTCCATGCGCTTCATGGCGGGCCCGTCGGTTTTGACCGCGTAAATTGGACAGCCTCAGTTGAACATCAGGGCGTAAAATTCACTCATATTAGTCCCGAAGGACATCAAGGTTATCCCGGGAAGCTCAAGGCAAGCTTCCGCTATAGTCTGGATAATGAGGGATTATGCATAGAGATGATGGCCGAAACTTCGCACCCAACTCCCGTGAATCTCAGTGCGCATAGCTATTTTAATCTGGGCGACGTGGATATCAATCAGCATAAACTATCCTTCCCGGCGGACTACTTTTTCGAAACTGATAAGGACGGCATTAATCACGGCGAAGCCTGTCGTTTAGACTCTCATGAGTTTGATTTTCGCGCTTCGGAACCAATTTCCGAGCGGGCCTTTGATCATCACTTCAATATTCCGGGGACAGGCATGCGAAGAATGGCGACTCTATTTTCGCCAGATGGCCTTCACAGATTAATCGTCTTGTCTGACTTACCCGGAATGCAAGTTTACAGCGGACAAGCAATACCCCCCTGTATCGGAAAAAATGGCAGGTCTTATGGCCCTTTTTCAGGCATCGCTTTTGAACCACAATTTCCGCCAAATGCAGTAAACCTGCCAGGAGCAAGTGATATCATTCTGCGCCCCGGACAACGGTGGACGCAGACGATTTTATATAAAGTGGCAAGCCTAAAAACGGTTTAGAGGCCAACATTATGCGTTTATGATACGCCTGATTAATGTGTTAGAGGCACGTCTCAGGCTCAACCCATTCTAAACCTTGTGCTTCGGCTACAGCTTCAATGGTGAGCTTACCTTCGCAAACATTCAACCCATTCAGCAAGTGCTTGTCCGCGCGCAACGCTTCTTTCCAGCCTAAGCGCGCCAATCGCTTGGCATGGTTGAGTGTTGCTGCGTTTAAAGCATAGGTCGATGTGCGAGCCACTGCACCGGGCATATTCGCGACACAATAATGCACGACACCGTCCACAATATAAGTCGGATCTGCGTGAGTTGTGGCGTGAGAAGTTTCAAAACAGCCCCCTTGGTCAATCGCTACATCAACAAGAACAGAACCATCCATCATTGTGGAGAGGTGCTCTTTTGTCACTAATTTTGGTGCCGCCGCACCGGGGACAAGAACGGCCCCGACAACAAGGTCAGCTGTCTTTAAAAGCTCATCTAACACAGCCGGCGTAGAACGAATGACTTTCGCGCGAGGACCAAAATAATAAGACAGTTCTTCCATACGTTTATTGCTGCGGTCCAGAATGGTAACGTCCGCTTGCATACCAACCGCCATTTGGGCCGCATTAAAGCCAACATCGCCGCCGCCAATAATAACGACCTTCGCGGGCGCCGTTCCAGGAACACCGCCCAAAAGAACACCTCGACCACCTCCGTCTTTTTGCAAGGCTTTTGCACCGACCTGTATTGACAGGCGTCCGGCGACTTGGCTCATAGGACGCAAAAGCGGAAGAACTCCTTCATCATTCGTGACTGTTTCATAAGCGATACAAACAGCGCCACTGTCAATTAGGTCTTTGGTTTGTGGTGCGTCCGGGGCGAGATGTAAGTAAGTGTATAAAATTTGTCCGGGACGTAACATGGTCCGCTCAACCGCTTGCGGTTCCTTCACTTTAATAATCATATCCGCTGCAGCAAAAATTTCTGCCGCTGTTTTTGCGATTGTGGCCCCTGCGGCCTCATAATCTGTGTCAGAAGCACCAATACCGGAACCAGCCTCTGTCTCTACCATGACAGACTGCCCATCTTGGACAAGTTCAGCCACGGACTCAGGGGTCAGACCCACACGATATTCATGGTTCTTAATTTCTTTTGGGACACCGATTAGCATAGCGCTCTCCTATGAGGTCTCATCTTTTTGCTCTAATCGGCATGTATCAAACTCAATTTCGATAATCTTTCTAAAATTGTTCGACAATTGCGGGTTAATTCGAATATATATTCGCATAAATCTTATAAATATGAATGTAGTTCTATGATTGATGGAATTGATCGGAAAATACTCGAACTCCTGCGACAGAATTGCCGCCTCTCCATTGCGGAAATCGGTGATAGGGTCGGCCTCTCGGCTTCCGCCTGTCATCGCCGCATTGGAATTTTAGAGAGCCAAGGCATTATTGAGCGTTATGCAGCCCGTTTAAATGGTGAGAAACTAGGTTTTCTTATGACGTTTTATGTTGAAGTTACTTTGGAAGGACAAAGTGAGGCTATTCTTTCGGCTTTTGAAAAAGCGGCAGTGTCTCGCCCTGAAGTCTTGGAATGCCACCTTATGACCGGAAGTGCGGATTATTTGATAAAAGTAGCGGCACCGGACACTAAGGAATATGAGCGTCTATACAAGCGCGTGATTTCAGCCCTGCCACACGTCAATCGGATCCAATCTTCACTCGTTATGAAGACCGTGAAACGCTGGACAGGATATCCACCGCAAGGGGCTTAAAGAAGCGGAGCACCACAGTATAATCACGGACCTCATCATAAAGCTTTCCGGTTTTTTAATAGACCCGACAAAAAAATTGTTTATGCCAAAGGGATTGGTTATGGGCATAGATATAAGGCTATTCGCCTTTCGCTCCGGCTCCTTAAATAAGGCTTTGTGACGTGTCATGAGACAAAATTCTCAACAGCTCCGAAACAGGTCTTGTCTGGCTCTTTTACGTGGCAGTGCACTCACCACTGCTTTCCTTTTCTCAACAATGTCAATTTCGGCTTTCGCCCAAATCGGCGTAGACCAAACGGCTACTGGGACGAACCGTCCTTTGGAACTGGCGGAAGATAGTCCGTTTCGCGACCCTGACCTTTTTTATCTGGAGGCCGACAGCCTGACCAGTGATGAGGAGACAGGCATTCTCACCGTTCAGGGTCAGGTTGAGGGGCGCTATGAAGATAGAAGCCTCCGCGCTGATGAAGTCATCTATTACAGAGAGACCGGTCGTGTCATTGCAACGGGCAATGTCACGCTGATTGATGCTACAGGCTCGGTTCAATATGCCGATAAATTAGAGCTTTCTGAAGAATTAGAAGCAGGTACGGCCACAAATTATACGGGCCGCATCCAAGGAGGAGGCGTCGTAGGTGCGCGTTTTGTAAATCGTAACACCAATGAAGAATTTGAATTCTACAATGCGTATTATACAGCCTGTGAAATTTGTCGCGAAGACGGAGAAGTCAAACGTCCCGCTTGGCGACTACGCGCGAAACGGGTGCGCCAAGACAGAGACACGCGTACCATACGCTATAATGACGCCGTATTGGAACTTTTGGGCCTACCCGTTTTTTATACGCCCTATCTTGCCCATCCTGACCCAAGCGCGAAGCGGGCGAGTGGTCTTTTGACGCCCTTTATCGGTGTTACAAGTGATAAAGGCTTCACGCTTCAAACACCTTATTATTGGGCCATTGACGATTATACCGAAGCCACCTTTACGCCACGCCTCTTCACCAAAGCAAACCCTCTCTTGGAATATCAATTTGCCCGTCGTTTCCATACAGGGCGGGTCGATGTCGAGGGTAGTTTCACCTATGGCAGTATTTTTAACCGCAACGGCAACCCTTTCGACGATCCGACCGATTTTGCCAATCCTGCAACAGCACCGATAGGGAAAAGATGGCGGTCTCATCTGTTTGCGGATGGATATTTCCAACCCAGCGATTTTTGGGATTATGGTTTTGGCGTTCAATTGGCCACGGATGATAATTACCTCAACCGGTATGATTTAAATGAACAACCAGGCACACGTGGCCTCTATCAATCAGAAAGTCGCCGTAATACGAGTCAGGCATTTCTCATCGGACAGAACGACAATACCCGTTTCAGTGTTTCAACCGTCGGGTTTCAGGATTTGCGCTCACGCTTTGAGGAACTCGATAGCGGGAAAATTCTATTTGATTCCGTCGATGATAGTCTCTTACCAATCGTTGCACCAAAGATTGAAATTGAAACATATCTTAGTGACCCCGTTCTTGGCGGACGGCTTAAAGCTTTTGGTGATACGACTTGGTTAACCCGTAAAAACGGCTCAGATTATGGTCGCGCAACTGCGGGACTAGACTACTCAAAAACCTGGATTGCACCCGGTGGTTTTGAAGTGAAACCCTTCGCTCAGGCTCGATTCGATTATTTTGAGCTAGAGCCGGAAGGCGGCGTGACATCCGATTTCACCCGCACATTAGGTCAGGTCGGCGCCGACATTCGCTACCCCCTAATTAAGTCGACCTCTACAGTAGACTGGGTTTTGGAACCCCGCATTCAGGTCACCCAAAGTTTTGGTGACGGAAAATTCAATGAGTTTGTCGGTATTAACGGGAATGGTTCAACCGTTTCGCTTTTCCAAGACGGCAATAATATTGATTTCGACCAAGCACAGTTTTGGAATTCCAATAAAAATGCAGGCTATGATTTATGGGAAAAGGGCCTGCGTGCAGATGTCGGCGGGTCTCTGATCGCAAATTGGAATGATAATCGTGCTCATCTTTTTGTCGGGCAAAGTTATACGAGCGATACTGAAAACCGCTTCGCCGACAATACAGGGCTAGAAGGGAGCACCTCCGATATTGTCGGCCTTTTCGAAATGAATTTGGGCCAATATTTCTCGACCAAAACGCGGGTACGCTTCAATGATGATGAAGGCGAATTTCGACGTATCGACTCCTCTCTACGGTTTCGCAATAAACGCCTGAATGCCGGGGCGCGTTATTACCGCGTCGAGGACAACACATTAGACATCACCGGGGCACCTTCAGAAGAAGTATCAGGCTCTGTTGGCTTTAAAATAAATAATCGCTGGAGCACACGCTACACAGGCTATTATGATATCGACAGTGATAATTTTAGACGCCAGCGTGTCTCTTTGGCTTATCAAGACGACTGTACCCTCATAGAGTTTATTTATAATCGTAATAATGTCGTCAATGACGCGGTAAGGGACACGTCCGGCTTTGGGATCCGTATCGCTTTACTCTCTCTTGGCGATACGTCGAATTAATTATCCGACAAAGGCTTTTTCGACCACAAACTCCTGTGGTTGAGAGTTTGAACCTTCTTTTAGACCGAATGTTTCGACCAGTTTTGCCGTGTCATCAATCATATCTTTTGACCCACAAATCATAACGCGGTCTTCTTCAGGATTGAGAGGCGGCACGCCTACAGTTTCGAATAATTTATGGGTTTCAATCAAGGTCGTGATGCGACCCGTTAAAGGGTGATCTTCTCGGGTCAACGATGTCACATGGAAAAGCTTCCCATCGACCATTTCGCCGACCAACGGGTCATCTTTCAAGCTTGAAACCAATTCGGTTCCATAGGTCAACTCCCCCGCTTCACGGCATGTATGGGTCAGAATAACTTGGTCATAACGCTCATAAGTTTCCGGATCACGAATGAGTGAGGCAAAAGGGGCAAGGCCTGTCCCGGTCGAAAACATATAAAGGCGTTTCCCGGGCAGAAGCGCATCAAGCACTAAGGTCCCTACAGGCTTGCGCCCGAGAAGCACGGTATCGCCTTCTTCAATTTTTTGTAGTCGTGACGTCAGAGGCCCGTCCGGAACTTTAATAGAATAGAACTCGAGAGACTCATCCCAACTAGGTGAGGCCACAGAATAAGCCCGCATGACAGGGCGTTTTTGATCCGGAAGAGCTGGCAGTCCGATCATAATAAATTCACCAGAACGGAAACGGAAAGAACGAGGCCGAGTGATTTTGAAGCGAAATAACCGGTCTGTATAATGCTCAACTTCGAGCACTTTTTCTTCGGTTGGGGCATTGGACATAATGACTTCCAAAATCTTATATTTTTACTCAATCCGAGCTATCACGGCGCCATATAGGTGGGCTTAACACGAAAAGCAATATTCTATATAGGAAACAATCGTTCTATATAAAGAACAATTGCAGTCAATCGTAATTCACTATGATTTTGCGTAAAGCGCTGGCCATGTCGGAAGCTAAATCGTATTCACGTGTGAAGTAAACTAAAGAGAGCCGCCAAAGAGTGACAATGTCTGACCTTAGCATCACGACCGACTTCTCGAAGACAGATTATCAGACTTGGAAACAAGCTGTTGAAGCCGGTTTAAAAGGGGCTGACTTCGATACGCTTATTCGAAAAACGGATGATGACATTCAACGGGGGCCACTTTTCACCCTAAAAGACCGCCCCGAAACCGTTACTTCCCTACCCCGACAGAAGACCCCTCTATTAGACGGTCGGCCTTGGCATATATGTTCCCCCGTAAGAGACCCTGACCTTTCTTTTGCCAATCAGCAATTATTGGAAGATTTGCGCGGGGGTGCCAGCGCCGTTGAGTTGACGATTGGAAAGCAGGCTTTGCAATTACGCAATAAGGCCGATCTGAAACGTCTCTTCGAAGGCGTATTTTTGGAATTGGTGCCTGTTACCGTCACTTTCGCTGATATTGGTCTCTCAGATATACGACGCTCTGTGGCACTTTTATCCGCATTTGAAGGTTTTAAAAACACTCCGTTGACACTCGGTTTTGATCCAATCGGCTCATATTATCAGAATGTCGATCGAGAGCCTGTCTTCCCGTTATTGGAAAACAACATGACGGAAGACACCATAACGCTAACTGTAAACGCGGCACAGATTCATGATAATGGCGGGACGGAAGCACAAGAATTAAGCTATCTCGCCGCTGCCGCGGCGGCATATTGGCGACACTATGACCCGGGAACGAAACTCTCTGCTCGTATAGCTTGCGACCAAGACGCCCATTTGACGATTGCAAAATTTCGCGCGGCGCGCTTGATCCTCTCGCAAGTCGCAAAGGCTTTTAACATCGACACCACTGTTCCCGTTCATGCCGTCACATCCCACCGCATGATGCAAAAGATTGATCCATGGACGAATTTATTGCGCGTGATGTCTTCTGGCTTTGGGGCCATTTGCGGGGGAGCTGAATTTATCACGTTACGGCCCTTTACAGATGCCCTCTCTGAAACGCCCCGACATGCAACGCCTTTCAGCTATCGCATAGCGCGGAACATGCAGATGATGATGATGGAGGAGAGCCATTTAGGTCAGGTTCAAGACCCAACCTTTGGCAGTTATTTCCATGAAAAGCTAACGCACGATCTTGCAAAAACCGCTTGGACAGAATTTCAGGCAATAGAGTCAGGCGGCGGCCTACTCGCTCTCTTGCAAAACGGTATTTTCCAAAAAGCAATAGCGACGTCTCGCGCAGAGCGAAAAGCCAAAGCAGCCCCCATATTAGGCGTAACATTACATCCTTCCAAGAATGAGCGTCCGGCACCCTTACGGGGAGAGGTCTCATGAGTGCCCCGGACTTTACAAAAATCGACATTACCCTCCCTAAATCCAACCCGATATCAGGAAGTTCTTGGACATCTCCGGAAGGGATAGAAATTAAACCACATTACGGCGCTAACGCCATAGAGGGCGCCTCTTTCCTCGACAACATGCCAGGCTCTGCCCCTTATCTGCGCGGCCCCTATCCAACCATGTATGTCCAACGGCCGTGGACAATCCGTCAATATGCAGGGTTTTCAACCGCAGAGGACTCCAACGCGTTTTACCGCCGTAATTTGGCCGCAGGTCAAAAGGGTCTGTCTGTTGCCTTCGACCTTGCCACGCATCGCGGTTATGATTCTGATCATCCCCGCGTCCCCGGAGATGTCGGCATGGCAGGCGTGGCGATTGACAGCCTTTATGATATGCGAGTTTTATTTGATCAAATCCCGCTTGATAAGATGAGTGTATCCATGACCATGAATGGGGCCGTCTTACCCATTCTCGCTCTTTATATCGCCGCCGCCGAAGAGCAAGGCGTATCCCAAGATCAACTCGCCGGAACGATTCAAAACGACATTCTAAAAGAGTTTATGGTGCGCAATACTTATATTTATCCGCCTAAACCGAGCATGCGTATTATCGGAGATATTTTTGCGCATACATCCGCGCATATGCCGAAATTTAACTCAATTTCTATTTCAGGCTATCACATGCAGGAAGCGGGAGCCTCGGCTGATATTGAGTTGGGCTATACGCTCGCAGACGGTTTGGAATATGTGCGGACTGGTTTGACGGCCGGTATGAATATTGACCGCTTTGCCCCTCGCCTGTCTTTCTTTTGGGCGATTGGTATGAATTACTTCATGGAAGTTGCCAAAATGCGTGCGGCCCGGTTACTATGGGCACAACTCATCAGCCCTTTCAATCCCGCAAACCCTAAATCAACCATGCTGCGCACACATTGCCAGACCTCGGGTTGGTCTCTTACAGCGCAAGACGTGTTCAATAATGTCGGGCGGACGGCCATTGAAGCCATGGCGGCGGTTGATGGCGGCACGCAAAGCTTACACACAAATTCATTGGATGAGGCCTTGGCCTTGCCGACTGATTTCTCAGCACGAATCGCGCGAAACACCCAAATATTTCTCCAGACAGAAGGGGGACATACGCGTCAAATAGATCCTTGGGCGGGAAGTTATTTTGTTGAACGCCTCACGCGTGACTTGGCAGAAAAGGCCCTTGGTCATATTCAAGAAGTAGAAAATTATGGCGGGATGGCCTCTGCTATTGAAGCAGGCATTCCAAAGCAGCGAATCGAAGAATCGGCCGCACGAACACAAGCTCGTATTGACTCAGGCGCGCAGACCGTCGTCGGGGTCAATAAATATCTTTCTGAAGAGAAAGATGACATTCCAATCCTGAAAGTAGATAACGCCGCCGTCAGGCAAGGACAAATCGCTCGCCTTTATCAACTCAAAGCGGACAGAGATACCGAAGCCACCATGGCCGCCTTAGATGCCTTGACGAAAGCGGCCGATTTAGGAGAGGGCAACCTGCTGTCCTTGGCGGTTGATGCGGCCCGCAAGAAGGCAACGGTCGGCGAAATTTCTTACGCTCTGGAAAAGGTTTATGGCCGCTTTAATGCGAAACCGACAGGCGTTACGGGTATTTATTCTTCTGCCTTTGATGAAGCCAACCCCGCTTTCAAAGACGCAAAATCTCGCCTCGCGGCTTTTACAGAATTAGAAGGGCGAAAACCAAAAATCTTGATCGCGAAAATGGGACAAGACGGCCATGATAGAGGTCAGAAGGTTGTGGCCACCGCCTTTTCCGATATTGGTTTTGATGTTGTGATAGGCCCTCTTTTTCAGACGCCTGAAGAGGCTGCGGAATTGGGAATTGAGAGCGGAGTAGACGTTATTGCAGCCAGTTCTCTCGCCGCCGGTCACCTCACACTTGTTCCTGAATTACGGGACGCCTTAAACGAGAAGAACCGATCCGATATCTTGATTATCGTTGGCGGTGTCATCCCGCCAGAAGATGTTGAAGCTCTCAAAACCTTAGGCGCAAAAGCGGTTTTTCCTCCGGGGACGAATATACCCGAGGCCGTTCTCGAAGTTTTAGATGTCGTGAATATGCGCCTCAGTCAGGGCAGTTAGAGCCCCAAATATAAAAAACCCCGCCTAAGCGGGGTTCAGTAAACTCTCATAGTTCAAACAAATTAGCCTCGAATTGTGAGCTCAAGTCCGAGAAGGCGACCTTTTTTCAGTGGACTGAAAGTTCCGACGGCCGGTTGATTATCAAAGGGCGCATTCACTCCGTTTGACAAGTTTTGCGAGCCAGGAATGGCAGGGCTTTGCGGCCCGCCAAAAGGCAATTGCGTATCACCACCGACTTGGACCTCGTCGAGAAGGTTTTTACCAAAGACAGAAATTGAGACGCCCTCCATCGGAAGGTTCCACGTAATGTTACCTGACAGATTATCAATCGCTTGAACGAAACCGAAATTATTATCCGTATAGGCAAAACGGTCACGATGTTGAAAATTCGCTCGCGTTGTTATGGAGCCCGCACTGTCCATATCCAAATCTTGGACAAAACCGATACCGAATGTTGATTTCGGAACACGAGGAATAGACAAAGCCAAGTCAGCGTCGTTCACTGCGCCATCGCTTGAAATATCGAACAAAACTTCATCATAATCGGCGTCAATCAAACCAATATTACCTGTCAGGAGTAAGGTTTCCGTCAAGCGGAACTTACCTTCAACTTCGACACCTTTTATCGTTGCGTCAGCGGTATTGATGATTGTTTGTAGTACTCCTGCCTGTGGATCAGACAAATTCAGCTCGCGCTGCATATCCGAAATATCCGTAAGGAAGGCCGCAGTATTTAATTGGACACGCCGATCCGCACTGTCAAATTTTGCCCCGATTTCGAAAGAGTCGACTTTTTCCTCATCAAAAGCGCGCGGGCTGCCAACCGGGAAAATCGCTTCAAAGGCAGCAGGCGCTGTAATACGGAAATTGTAACCGCCTGAACGGTAGCCACGTGACCAACTCCCATATAGTTGGGTATCGTCATTCATGAAATATTGCAGACCCACTCTGGGTGACCAATTCTTCCAGCTGTCACTGTCGGTAAACCCGCTATTTTCTGTAGGGATGAAACCATTTGTGCCACTGGTCGGGCATGTTCCGTCGACAACAGAACATTCTGGACGCGGACGAACATAGGTGATTCCGGCATCTTTGTCTTCTTCAGAGTAACGTAGCCCCAACTGTAGTTTGAGGGCATCACTCAATGCATAATCGACAGCCCCGAAGAGACCGAAGACTTTGTGGTTTTGTGTTCCGCCTCCGTAAAATGTCAACGGTGACAACGGGGGCAAATCACGGACTTCCGTGTAAGCGACATCTTGCTCGAAATAATAAACACCTGTCGTAACCTCGGCATTGCCGAACACACCTGAGTAACGCAATTCGTTCGAGATTTGGTCTTGAGCCAATTCTGTTGTTGAGTGGAACAGGAAGAGCGGCGTAGCGTCAATATCGCTGTCGGAAATTTGGTCATATTCACGGTAACCAAAAATATTGGTAATTGTGCCATCGCCAAAAGCGACATCCCAATCCAGTTTCAGAGAGCCCGTCAACGCTTCCGCTTCGTAAAGTCCTTCATTGTCTATAGAAAAGTCAAAACTATCGCGCTCATACAGGCCACGGTTTTGGGCGGACGGACCATCGCCGTCACTGTCAAAATATTCCAGTTTTGCAAGAATACTCACATCTTCCGATGGTAAAAATTCCAAGGCCCCACGAGCAATAAATGTTTTCGCTTCGCCGTGATTTTCACCTGTTGCTAGATTTTCGAAATAGCCGCTGTCATTATTGTAATAAAGGCCTGCTTTGCCGTTTAATGTACCTTCAACAAGTGGCCCGGAAATTGTGCCCTGTGCAAATGTATTTAGGCCGCCCCGACCGCTATCAACTGGAGATTCAACAGCGAAACGCGCTTTATATTCAAACTCATCTGTGGGATTGCCCGTGTTGAGAAGAATAGCCCCTCCGGTTGTATTACGCCCAAACAGGATGCCTTGTGGGCCACGCAGGACCTCAACACTATCAAGATCGAAAAGGTCGAAAACCACGCCCGCATTCATACCCAGATAAACACCGTCAACGAAAACACCAACAGTTGGATCAATTGAAGGAATGGATGAGTTCACACCCAACCCTCGGATAGAGAAGTTGGCAGAGCCACGCACTGTACCGATATCATCCAATGACACATTTGGTGCAGAAAAAGTAAGGCCTTCCAATGAGCGAACCTTCAAGGCATCTAATGTGTCGCCATTAAAGGCTGTAATGGCGATAGGGATATCCTGAACATTCTCGGCATCTGTTTTCTTGGTCGCTGTAACGATGATTTCGTCCGTTAAAACATCAATTGCTGATGTTCTGTCTTGAGCGTTCACTGTTTGGGCGGAAGCCAGTGCCGTTAAAAGCGCCAAGGCGCTAACTGCAAATACCGATGTTTTCATAATAAATTTCCCTTTTATAGTATTGGTGTTTATTTTGTTACGTGAGTTCGGCCAACTTTGTCTGCTGTCTCAACTGAAATAGATAATATTAAAAGTGGTTGTGATAAATATACCACAATACTTATCAGGCTGTTGGATTATCCGTCAGAAGAACATGGCGCGGATGGTTGGCAAAACGTTCAAGCCATGCCTGAACATTGGGATAATCAGACAGATCAAACCCCCCTTCATCCGCAACATTCGTATAGGCATAGAGTGTAATATCCGCCAAAGACCGCTGTTCGCCAATAAACCAATCCGATTTTGACAAATGTGCATCCATCACACCTAAAGCAGAACGCCCCTTGACCATTAAATTCGGAAGTTCATCCGCCCGACTGTCGTACGCATAGTGATGAATAAATCTGGCAACTGCGATAGCGGGTTCATGTCTATATTGTTCCCAGAACATCCATTGCAGCATTTTCGCCCGGGCGAAAGGATCTTGCGGAATGAGGTCTGACTCATCGGCTAAGAACATTAGTATTGCATTGCTTTCAGCCAAAAGGCGGCCATCATCCAATTCAAGTAAAGGAATTTGCCCTGCTGGATTCTTTCTTAAAAAATCCTCTGACTGGGTCTCACCCTTGTGAATATCAATCGCTATATGTGTATATTCCTGCTCTAAATAAGACAGGAGCCACCGCACTTTGTAAGAATTGCCCGAAGGTAAATAGTCATAGAGTTTCATTCACTCCGCCTACATTTGCATGGCCCAGTTTTCAACATCCATAGCGGCCTGACGCACGGCTTCGGACACAGTTGGATGGGCATGACAGGTGCGGGCAATGTCTTCAGACGCCGCGCCAAACTCCATCGCCACACACACTTCGTGTATTAAATCGCCGGCAAGTGGCCCGATAATATGAGCGCCTAAAATTTCATCCGTTTCGGCATGGGCGAGAATTTTGGCAAACCCATCTGTTTCATGATTACAGCGCGCACGGGAATTGGCGGTAAAAGGAAACTTCCCTTTCTTATAAGGAATACCTGCGGCCTTTAACTCTTCTTCCGTTTTACCGACATTGGCGATTTCTGGATGGGTGTAAACCACGCCAGGAATGACATCGTAATTTACATGCCCCGCCTTACCCGCAATGATTTCAGCGGCAGCCACAGCCTCTTCTTCTGCCTTATGCGCCAACATCGGGCCTGTCGTACAATCGCCTATGGCAAACACATTCTTCGCAGATGTCTTAAAGTGATTTGTTTCAATAAAGCCGCGCTTATCTGTTTTTATGCCCAGTACATCCAAACCTAGATTTTCTGTATAGGGGCGGCGACCGATACATACCAAGACGACATCTGCCTCTAATTCTTTTTCTTTACCGCCAGCAGACGCTTCGGTTTGCACTTTCAAACCGGATTTCAATTTTTTCACGCCCGTAACTTTGCGACCCAATTCAAACTTCATCTTTTGCTTTTTGAATGTACGCAAAGCTTGTTTTTGTATCTCCCCGTCAGAACCTGGTAAGATATGATCCAGATATTCAATTACGGTCACTTCGGCCCCTAACCGACGCCAGACGGATCCTAATTCCAAACCGATCACACCTCCGCCAATAACAACCATTTTATTTGGCACTTTTTGAAGGTCCAAAGCGCCCGTCGAGGACACGATTTGCTTTTCGTCAATATCTACACCGGGAAGTGTGGCAACTTCTGAGCCTGTCGCGATAACAATGTTTTTCGTTTCATAGGTTTTGCCGTCTACGTCAACTTTACCGTCGCCAATTATTTTACCAAAACCATGAATATGATCGACATTATTCTTTTTGAACAAATATTCGATGCCTGAGGTTAAGCCCTCCACTGTTTTATCTTTGGCTTTGATCATATCGGGAATATTCGCCTCGACAGTCGCTTTCATCCCCATCGCTTCGAAATCTTTCGTCGCCGTCTCATAAAGTTCTGTGGCGTGAAGCAACGCTTTTGAAGGGATACAGCCGACGTTCAAACAAGTGCCGCCCAGTGTCTTTCGGGTCTCTACACAGGCAACTTTTAATCCCAACTGACCGGCACGAATGGCGCAATTATAGCCGCCGGGGCCACCACCAATGACAATGACATCATACATATCTGACATGAAAATACTCCGCACTATAAGCGTTTACTCAAATCTTGAGTGGTGACTTAAGCGCTGAGCGTTTTCAGGTCAATCTGCCTTCGCAAATGGCAAGAGAATTTGTTTAGCTTAACACGCCTTTGGCTGCGTAACGTCGAGAAAGCCAAAACTCGATAATCGCCATGAGCAAAACAAAAACCATAATGCCGATATAGGCATTACCCAACATGGAAAATGTGCCTTGGATGGCATCTGCAACAAAGGAAATCACGACCATTATCAGACTGAATAAGAAAACTTTTACAGCCCATACTTTGCGTAATAAATACAGAATAGCGGCCAACAAGCCCGACCAAACAGCCAAGCCAAAGACGACCAGATACCACATCGGCACATTTGTCATAAAATCTGCCTGTGCTGATGTATATCCACTGGACGTGTAAAATTCAGGTGTGGCCGTCACGGACGTATAAAAATTAAAAATGCCAAACAGATTCCAGGCCAAAAATATTAATCCGGCAATCCAGAACATAATTGATGGTTTTGTAGACGACATAACTCCCCCTTATGAGATAATTTGTTCAATTGACATTTTTTTGGCAAACCACACAAGAAAAATGGCGACGAGGGGAATGGAAATATACATGACCATGGAACTGGTTGGAATGTGTGCCATAACCCCGCTGGCAATCCAGACATAGCCTTGTTGAACCAATACGGCGATTAAAGAAACGATCAAAGGCCAAATAGCGATACGTTTTCGAAAAAGCAGGAGTAAGCAGCCTAAAGCCCCTCCGAATACAGCAAGCGCGTAAGCCGCTGTTACCCAAGCAGGCTGTGCAATTGTTGCTTGGCCGAGTATTTCACCATAGGTTTCTACAAGCTTGGCATCACTCATGCGCGCATCATTTAAATAGGCGCCAACACCCATCAAATTCCAAACAAGCGCAACACCGCTTATCAACCAAAACCACCATGGTGCCTTTGAACGCATCTCTGCCCCTCCCCCATTTTCCCATATCTTAACAAGGGTTAAGGCTTTTGGCAAATTGTCGCAGGGCTGTCGTCTTTTAAGGTCTGATTTGTGTTTAGAGATCTAGAAGCAAACGTTCAGGATCTTCCAAACATTCTTTAACTCGCACTAAGAACGTTACGGCTTCTTTGCCATCGACGATCCGATGATCATAAGACAGTGCCAGGTACATCATAGGGCGGATAACGATTTCATCATTTATGACGACAGGGCGTTTTTCAATTTTATGCATCCCCAGAATACCGGATTGCGGCGGATTCAAAATCGGTGAGGACATGAGAGAACCATAAACACCACCATTAGAAATGGTGAAGGTGCCGCCCATCATGTCATCCATAGAGAGCTGTCCGTCACGGGCTTTCACACCCAATTCGCCAATACCCTTTTCGATGCCGCCCAGTGAGAGTTCATCACAATTTCGCAAAACCGGAACGACCAGTCCTTTATCCGTTCCGACAGCAATCGAAATATCATAATAGTTTTTATAGATGATATCCGTACCATCAATCTCTGCATTTACGCTCGGCACGTCCCGCAAGGCTTGAACACAAGCCTTCACGAAAAAGCTCATAAAGCCAAGTTTGACGCCGTGTTTTTTCAAGAACAGCTCTTTATATTGAGAGCGCATGGCCATGATATGGCTCATATCGGCCTCATTATAAGTCGTCAGCATAGCGGCCGTATTCTGTGCGTCCTTCAGGCGGCGTGCAATTGTTTGGCGAATACGCGACATACGCACCCGCTCTTCCCGTTCACCAACTTCTCTTGGTGCTTTCGGTGCTGCTGGTGCAGGCGCCGCAGCTTTTGCGCTAGGAGGGTTGGCTTTAGCCTGTAAAGCATCCCCTTTTGTAATACGTCCCCCTTTACCGGTTCCGGCAATTGCAGACTGATCTAAACCGTTTTCAGCAATAATACGAGAGGCAGACGGCATTGCGCGACCTCCGGTTTGGACGTCTGTGGAAGCATTGGTGGGCGGCACGTCAGGTAATTCTCCGCCTGCTCCCCCTTCATCGCCGGCTCCTTTGGACTGGACACCTGTCGGGGCGTCGGAGTTGCTTTCACCCATACGGGCAATGGTTTGCCCGACAGCAGCCACATCCCCTTCAGCGACCAATAATTCAGTGATGATGCCAGAGCGCGGCGCGACTAATTCTTGCGCCGCTTTATCCGTTTCCAATTCGACAATCGCTTCGTCTTTTTCAACACTGTCGCCGACCTTCTTCATCCAGGACGCAACCGTCACTTCGGACACAGATTCACCTACATTCGGGACATCAATATCCAGAGAGGCGTCGGTTGTTTCAGTAGAATTTGCTGTTTCGGTCTGCGCCTTCACCTCGGCATCGCCTTTATCTGCTTCAACTGTGCCGGAACCCGTGCCTAATTTAGCAATCAGTTGACCGATTGTAGCAACATCACCTTCAGCGACCAAAACTTCCTCTAAGACACCGTCTTCGGGCGACACTAATTCTTGCGCCGCTTTATCCGTTTCCAACTCTACAAGAGGTTCGTCCTTTTTGACAGCATCGCCGGGCTTCTTGAACCACGTTGCAATGGTAACCTCGGAGACACTCTCGCCTACGTTTGGAATCGTAATATCAGTCATAAACTTACTTTTCTCAATTTCTCGACCCCGCCTATTTCAAAGACACAGTCTTGTTGCTCTGCTTTATTTGGCAAAGGCCCCGTCAAGCAAGGCTTGTTGTTCTTTTTTATGCTTAGCTGCAATACCGGTGGCCGTCGAGGCAGCAGCCGCACGACCAACATAACGCAAGCGGGTATTTTTTGCTTTAATCGCAATTAGGCTGTCTTCGACGAAGGGGTTGATGAAAGTCCAGGCACCCATATTTTTCGGCTCTTCCTGTACCCACACCATTTCCGCATTTTTGAACCGCTTCAATTCGGCCTGAATGGCATCGTCAGGATAAGGGTAAAATTGCTCAACCCGTAAAATATAAACATCATTGATATTTTGTTTCTGACGCTCTTCGTAAAGGTCATAGTAAACCTTGCCGGAACACAAAAGTACCCTTTTGATTTTAGAGTCTGAGAGCAATTTTATATCGGTCGTGTCCGGACGATATTCCGCGTCATCCCAAAGCACGCGGTGAAATTCTGAACCCGGCCCCATTTCCTTTAATGTTGAGACACATAATTTATGTCGTAACAGGCTCTTGGGGCTCATATTAATCAAAGGCTTGCGGAAACCACGTTTTACTTGTCGGCGCAGAGCGTGAAAATAATTAGCTGGCGTGGAGATATTCGTGACTTGCATATTATCTTCGGCACACATTTGCAGGTAACGCTCCAAACGCGCTGAACTGTGTTCAGGCCCTTGCCCCTCATAGCCATGTGGGAGAAGCATAACGAGGCCGGACATGCGAAGCCATTTCTGTTCGGCAGATGAGATGAATTGGTCCACCATGACTTGGGCGCCATTGGCAAAATCACCAAATTGAGCTTCCCAAATTGTCAAAGCTTTGGGAGCAGCGGTCGAAAAACCGTATTCAAAACCCAAGACGGCCTCTTCGGACAGGTGGGAGTTCAATACTTGATAATATTCCTGATCATTACCCAAATGATTGAGCGGTGTGTATTTTTCTTCCGTTTTTTGATCAACGAAATTGGATTGACGTTGAGAGAATGTCCCGCGTTCTGAGTCCTGACCTGATAATCTGACGGGGTGACCCTCTTCGACCAATGTGCCGAATGCTAAATGCTCAGCCAAACCCCAATCAATATTTTCGCCTGAGGCAATTTTTTCGCCACGGGCTTTGATAATCCGTTTCAAAGTACGGTGTATATTTACACTATTGGGAATAGTGGTAATTTTTGTCCCAATCTCTTCGAGTTTTTTGATGTCGACACTTGTATCGCCAACCCGCTTGCCATCCTTTTCAGTCGGCAGGCTTAAACCCTGCCATACACCTTGCAACCAATCGGGCTGCTTGGTTTCATAACTTTTGGCTTTCTCAAATTCGCCGTCCAAATAAGCATAAAAATCGTCAACGCTCTTCTTATGCTCGTCTTCGGTCAAATCGCCTTGAGCAATCAACCGATCAGCATAAATATTCATTGTCGATTTCAGATTGCCGATTTTGTTATACATAATTGGTTGTGTGAAAGAGGGGTCATCTCCCTCATTGTGACCATAACGGCGATAACAGACGATATCGAGCACGACATCTTTTCCGAATTTTTGCCGATATTCCGTGGCGACACGGGCCGCAAAAACTACGGCTTCCGGGTCATCGCCGTTCACATGGAATACGGGCGCTTCGACCATAAAGGCCACATCCGAACAATATTGTCCCGAGCGGTATTCGTCCGGCGTTGTCGTAAACCCGATTTGATTATTCACAACCACATGAATTGTCCCGCCAGTCCGATAGCCCTGTAATTGCGAGAGTTGGAAACTCTCCATCACAACGCCCTGCCCGGCGAAAGCAGAGTCACCATGGAGGATGACCGCCATTACTTCTTCTGGTTTATGGGATTGATAAGTCCCGGAGGCCATTTGTTGTTTGGCGCGGGTTTTACCCATCACGACAGGCGCGACGACTTCCAGATGGGAAGGATTGGGTGCTAGTGATAAATGCACATTATTGCCGTCAAATTCGCGGTCATCCGAAACACCCAAATGATATTTCACATCACCTGAACCGAAATCTTCTCCGCCTGCGGCCACACCGCCCAGAAATTCGTAAAAAATTGCGGAATAAGGTTTTTGCATGACGGAGGCCATGACATTTAACCGTCCACGATGAGGCATACCAAAATTAATATCTTTAAGGCCTAATTGACCCCCGCGTTTGATGATTTGCTCCAAAGCGGGCAAGAGGCTTTCCGCACCATCAATACCAAAGCGTTTTGTTCCCGGGTAACGCTTATGGATAAGCTGTTCAAAAGCTTCGCCCTCGATGAGTTTCTGCAAAATCGCCAAACGACCTTCTTTGGAGAAGCTGATTTCTTTCTCTGGGCCTTCAAGACGTTCCTGAATCCAAGCTTTTTCATCAGGGTTAGAAACATGCGTAAATTGGACACCAACTGTTGAGCAATAAGTGCGCTTCACGATATCGACAATTTGGTTCATCGTGGCATAATCTAGCCCCAAGACCCCATCGATAAAAATTTCTCGGTCCATATCCGAATCCGAAAATCCATAGGTCTTTGGATCAAGTTCCGGGTGCTCTCCGTTTTTCTGCAAGCCTAAAGGATCTAAATCGGCAATACAGTGGCCGCGCACACGATAGGCACGGATCAACATCAACGCGCCAATCGAATCTTTCGCAGCCTGTTGAACGTCTTGCGCCGACATATCAGGGTTAGCTTTCGCGACGGCCTTTTCAACAGCTCCGCCATCAACACCCCAATCGCCCGTTAACGCGGATGTCAGCTCCCCATTTTCAGCGATGGGCCAATTTTCCCGCTTCCATGCCGGGCCTTCTGCAACATGTTGCGCATTACGACGGTCTTCACCAACACTGTCAAAATAAGCGCGCCAGCTTGCATCAACCGAATTGGGATTGCGCGCATATTGCGCTTGCATTTGTTCGAGGTAGAGCGCGTTCCCCCCATCGAGGAAAAGCGTGTCCAAGAAGTCTTGGTTTTTTTCAGAGCGGCTTTTATCAGCCATGCTACGACTCCGAGAATCGACGAATGCGTCTATGTTTCAGTTAAGGTATAGAGTTAATACGCTCTACACCTTAACAATGTTCTTAAATGATACGGGCTTTATGAGGCCCGTAAAATATCTGTTACCCGTTCAAAACGTCCATCATTGTAACGCCAAGCTTAGCAGGGGAGTCAGAGACACGAATACCCGCAGCTTCCATCGCCGCGATTTTATCTTCTGCACCCCCTTTGCCGCCTGAAACAATCGCACCGGCATGACCCATCGTGCGTCCGGGAGGCGCTGTACGACCCGCAATAAAACCAACCATCGGCTTTTTAATACCTTTTTTGGCCATATGCGCGATATACTCTGCAGCTTCTTCTTCAGCAGATCCGCCGATTTCACCGATCATGATGATTTGCTTTGTGTCATCATCACTCAAGAATAGTTCGAGGCAGTCGATAAAGTTTGTACCGTTAATCGGATCACCCCCAATACCGATCGCTGTCGTTTGCCCTAGGCCGACTTGAGACGTTTGGTAAACGGCCTCATAAGTGAGCGTTCCCGAGCGGGAGACAACACCACAGGTCCCTTTTTTGAAAATCTTACCCGGCATGATGCCGATCTTACATTCTTCAGGCGTCAACACACCAGGGCAGTTAGGGCCAATGAGGCGAGATTTGGACCCCTGCAAAGCACGCTTTACAGGAATCATATCGGAAACAGGAATACCCTCAGTGATAGCAATAATGAGTTCCATTTCCGCATCAATTGCCTCAAGAATTGAGTCGGCTGCGAAGGGTGGTGGCACATAAATTACAGACGCTGTTGCGCCTGTTGTATGTTTGGCCTCAGCAACTGTATCAAAGTTCGGCAGACCAATATGTGCCGTGCCACCCTTACCCGGGGTCACGCCACCAACCATTTTAGTATTATAATACGCCAAGGCTTGTTCTGTATGGAACGTTCCGGTTTTACCCGTCATTCCCTGCGTGATAATTTTGGTGTCTTTGTTAATTAATACTGACATTACAGCTCTTCCTTGGATTTATTCATCTCGAAAGCCTTCGCATTCATACGAAGTGTTTCAAATTCTTTATTTGACTTTTGTTTTAGGTCTTCAAACGCGAGTTCAGTATAGGTTTTGTCGCCATTGCCTTCTCCAGACAACTTGTAGCCCTTATCAGATTTCGTACGAATGAAAACGAAGGGCATGGACGGATTTCCCTTAGCAGACACAAAAACCATAGAAGCGTCATCTGAGCAAAGGTAAGTATGCCACTCGGTCTCGCCTATAGACACTTTGTTACCGCCCTGTTTGCAATCCAGCTTTGGTTTGTCTCCCGCCCATGCAGGGATAGTCATGGCAAGACAGGTTGAGGTAAGTATGAGCAGGCGAGAAAGCACAACTAACCCTTAACAGCCTTCACAATCTTCTGCGCAGCATCGTCCAAATCGTCGGCGGCGATGACATTCAGGCCGGAATTATTGATGATCTCCTTGCCTTTTTCGACATTGGTGCCTTCGAGGCGAACAACAAGGGGTACTTCCAAGCCAACTTCTTTCACAGCATCCACGGTTCCTTGAGCGATAACATCACATTTCATGATACCGCCAAAGATATTTATGAGGATGCCTTCAACTTTGTCATCGGATGTTAAAATCTTGAACGCTGCGACGATATTTTCTTTTGTCGCACCCCCACCCACATCAAGGAAGTTCGCAGGTTCTGCACCGTAAAGTTTAATGATATCCATGGTCGACATGGCAAGACCTGCGCCATTGACCATACAGCCAATATTGCCGTCTAGGGCAACATAAGAGAGGTCATATTTTTTGGCTTCAGTTTCTTTGGAATCTTCTTCTGTAACATCACGAAGTTCTTGCACGTCAGGGTGGCGATAGAGGGCGTTCTCATCAAAACTGATTTTGGCATCCAAACAGTGCAGGCGTCCGTCTTCGGTGACGATGAGCGGGTTGATTTCCAACATAGCCATGTCTTTGGCGAGGAAGCCGTTATATAATGTGCGGCCTAATTTGTTGGCCTGTTTCGCCAGATCACCGGATAGACCAAACGCTTTGGCTAATTTGCGACCATGATGGGGCATGAACCCTGTCGCCGGGTCAATGTCGAAATTGATGACTTTCTCGGGCGTGTCATGTGCCACGGCCTCGATATCCATTCCGCCTTCTGTGGAGACGATAAACGAGACACGCGATGTTTCCCGATTAATAATGATTGAGAGATAAAGTTCTGTCTCAATATCAGAGCCGTCTTCGATATAAAGACGGTTGACTTGCTTGCCCTCTGCGGAGGTTTGCTCGGTGACCAAATATTCGCCCAACATCTCCTCGGCATTCTTAACAACGTCATCAACAGAAAATGCTAAGCGTACGCCGCCTTTGGCGTCCGCCGGGGCGCCGATGAATTTACCTTTACCGCGTCCACCCGCATGAATTTGGGATTTCACCACCCAAAGTGGGCCGCCTAGTTTTTCAGCCGCCGCTCTCGCCTCTTCGGCTTTAAATATCGCAATACCTTTGGAGACAGGCGCGCCAATTTCCTTAAGGACAGCTTTGCCCTGATATTCGTGAATGTTCATGAAGTCATGTCCGCTTGTTAATGTTACAAGTCATGGCACAGCAATGCGCCAAAAATCACACGTCATATAAGGGGAACAGGCCGTGCCCGCAACCGTGGATTCAGGACGAAGTCGTGGATTTTAGACCCACTTTACCGACTCAGGCAAAAAACAGCATCCACATTGTCCGACCCGGCATAAAGGAAAAAAAGCCCGGTATGAGCAGAGCGCCGAAAAAGAGGCCCGTTACGGCCCGCTTGTGACGCTTCACATCGCCCTTGCGAATGTAGTAAAATGTCTCGAAAAGTGCGACAAATGTCACGATTACAAAAATATGAATCCATGAAAATTTACCATTGTTCAGGTGGCGAATGAAAATTGCGGAAAAAGCGGTCAAAAACATTAGAATCGCAAAAATACGCCCAATCATCTTATGCGATGGTGTCCCCTTCTGCCGACTAAACATCACGATCCCCAAACAGAGGGCGGTAAGAGCGGCTACCATATGAATTTGAATAGCCAGACCTACTCCGGTAAAATATTCCCAATTCATTATGTCTCACCTCACGTTTTTGACTCTACTCGCGCTAGCTGCCTTGGTTTTAAGTGTTTGACCATGCGCCGTGGAACCCCAGAGGCAAAGCATAGGGCAATTCAAATACGGCAATTGGTCCATCAGACAGAGCATCAGCCCGCAAAATATTGACGGTGGTCTTTTTAGATTTGTAATCCAAGGCTGTCCCAATCAACCAGCCATCATCCTCGGATATTCCTGGTTTGGACGGAACAAACAGGTGCTCCTCAGCCATAACTGTTTCGCCGTAATCATACATATCCATTTTTCCGCTCTTTAAATCATGTCGCAAAACGGCGCTTTCACCTGGACGACCTTTGCGGCTCTTCCCTGCTGTATAGAGATAGCGTGCCGCACGGCCCGAATAAGACTGATTAAATTGAGGGAATTCATGAGTCGCTAAAGCGTCCGTCACAGGCGCGATAGTCGCCGTACCATTTTGACGCAGAACAACTTCGTTCAATATAGTCGGGCCACCTTCCGGCAACTCACCCCGCATTAAGGCTTTTGCGCTGTGGGACACAAAATCATCCTCATGAGTACGGCAGAGCGTAAACCGAATATCCCCTGAGGTTTCAACATAAGCATTTCCAAAATGGAACTGAAAGCCGGGCGGTAATTCGAAATCACGGCGCGCATCCAAATCATCCATATCGAAAACCACCACATGTTGAGGGGCGTCTTTTTGATAAACAAATTGCTCTAAATAGTTCCGGCCATGCTTCACAGCACGGAATGATGGAGCCATGAAAATTAAATGCCGATCCGTAATACAAAAATCATGAATCATGCCTCCGGGAACATTCTTGACAAGTTTAGTCTGTAGCAACTTTCCTTTGGGACTTATTTTATAAAGGATTAGCGCCTGCATGGCGACGCTCTGGCCAAAGTTCCAAATATTGCCTTTGCGGTCAATTTTTGGGTGAGCGGAAAACGGCATGCCCTGTAACTTTGGAGCCCAGGTTTTAATACCCTTGGCTTCGAGCGTTTGGGCATCCAGACGATAGGCAGAACCACCCTCCCATAAAGCCAAGACTTCATCCCCCAAAGGCAGCACACTTGTGTTAGCGGCATTCGCACTATCGGGGCCTGTCATTTGAAAGCTTGGCTCAATGAATGTTCCAAAGCCCCCAACCGTGAAACGGCCTGCCGCCTCATTACGGCGATAAAGTTCCGTTTCAATCACGCGTCCCCTATGAGAAACTTTACCGTCGCCAAATCGAAAAGCCTGCATCATGCCGTCACCATCAAACCAATGGTTCATACGGAAACCACCGCGCTCGTGAATACCCGGGCCATTTCGGTAAAGCGTGCCTTTCAACCCCTGAGGCAATTGACCCTGTACAAGGCGAAGACCGTCAGTTTGTAAATGGTGTTTTTCCGGGTTTTGCCATCCGATATGCCAATCAGGGAAATTCTGCGCTTTGGCAAAAGCCGCTTTAGGTAAAGCGCTCGCAGCCGTTAAAGCCCCGAAAGCTTTCATAACTGAGCGGCGGTCAATGTGAGCGTATTTTGGCATGGGCTGTCTCTTTATAATACTTGTTATAATACTTGCGTGAAATTGGTGGGACTATCAGACGAGTCACCCCGCCTGATAGCGTAAGGGCGAGTTAGAATGAGATGTTTTGAACAACGTCCGCACCATTGACGGTGAATTTCGCTTTTGACCATGGAGCCGGGCCCATCGTACCCACGGCATTGTTTGAGAAAGCAAAGGGTTCTGTTGGCATTCCAAAAGCATTCGCGTTCATTTGTCCGTCACTATTGACATCATGAAACATGCGCACCGCATATTCACCCGCAGGTAGGTCAGAAAATGTCAGGATCACCACATCTCCATCAACATCAACTTTTCTGGCTTGAACAGGTTTACCGCCTTTATATCCGTTGGCATCGACCAATGCGGCCATGATTGCGCCTTGCTGTTTTTTGAATCCTTCGACATTGACGGTCACCGTGGCCGATTCCGCATCAACGGTCATCGCAACCGCTTCACTGGTAACGGGGGCCTCAACTGTATTTGCCGTCGCACATCCGGATAAGGTCGCCAGGGCTAAACAAGCGCTCGCCGTTATCAATCGACGCACCAAGCGTGTTGTCGTTGTTTGCATAGTCTGGATGTTTTTTATCTGGGTCATGTTTTGCTCCGTGTATTTAAGGTTTAGCCGTTTGGCTTGAGTGAATACTGCACGAAAAATCACGGGCCTAAAGCGAGGATACGTCAAACTATAAATTGGCTTCGCGAAAAGCAGGGCTTGACCATTCGCGCTCCGTCAACCGTCGCGAATTGGGCTTGAAAAACACTGACTTACCGTTCACGTTGCGTGAATGACTTGTCATTGAAGGAGCCTGTCTTCACGTGAAAGAGACCTTAAAGAAATTTGCCCCTTTACTCGTAACGTCTTGTATTGCCGGGGTCATCCTGAGTATTTTGGGGCCATTTGGTACGAGTCGGCTCAGCTTTCTTGAACGCATTGTTTATTGGGTCGGGCTTTGTGCAGCAGGCGGAGTTGGTGCAGGTTTGAGCGACTTGCTCGCGCAGAAACTCAAATGGTCGTTGACAGTTTGGCAGCAAATGATCGGACAGTCCATCGGATCAACTCTTATGGTTTGTGCTTTCCTTTTTGGCATGTGGCCTCCGACGTCTATTCTGGGAGTTATATTAACGCTCTTTTATGTCTGGATAGTTGCTATTGTTATTTGCGGTGTTGGCGCGCTCATGAGGCAAGCTAAAGCTCAAACTCATACCGATAAGATTATGCCAGAACGGGCCTCGCTTTTGGAACGCTTACCGCCAAAGCTTCGTAGTGCTGAGATTTACGCCATTAGCGCGGAAGACCATTATGTCCGCGTCCACAGCGCCTTAGGAGATGAAATGATTCTCATGCGTTTGTCAGACGCCATTAAAGAAACAGCGCCCCTTAAAGGTGTCCAAACCCATAGATCTTGGTGGGTCGCAGAAAAAGGTGTTGAGACCGTACAGCGTAAAGACGGCAAAACCTCTATCACATTGAAGAATGGGGTCGTTGCTGCCGTGAGTCGAAACGGAGCCAAAGCCGTCAAAGACGCAGGGTGGCTTTAAAGTTCTTCCTTTAGGACAGGGTGGTTTTTAGGATAGGACAGCTTTATTCTTTTGCCAGACTTCACGGGTCTGCCCATAAGCCAAACATTGGACATCGCCGAAAGGCGGGAGCTTCTCTACATCATACATATAATAAGAGCCTATCGCTTCGGCCGTTTTGATTGAGGCGATGTTTTCTTCTGCGATGACATGTATCACGCGGTTCCATCCCAATGCTTCAAAGACATAGTCCACACAAGCCTTGCCCGCCTCTTTGGCATAACCTTTACGCGTATATTTCCGGTGCAGGGTCCACCCCACTTCAGGTTCAGGCCAACCTTCTGGATTCCAAGGCCCTATGCGTCCGATAAAATCTCCACTTGATTTTTCGACGACAGCCCAGAACCCGTAACCTCGCACTTGTTGATGGCCGATGAGCATAGCCATTTGTCGCCAAGCACCTGCTTTGTCGAGAGTTTCACCCCCTATGAAACGGACGGTTTCTTCATCTGTCATCATATCATGCCAAGCATTAATATCTTTATTGATATCAATCTCCCGCAAGATAAGGCGTGGCGTTTCCAGAATAATTTTCGTCATGAGCAATAATTAATTGAAAAATCGCGAATGAGTAAAGCGTTTAATTGAAGGGGTCGTCTTCCTCGGGTAGGAAAATTTCACGTTTGCCACCTGCGCCACTCGGGCCAATCATGCCTTCCCCTTCCATGCGCTCAATAAGATCAGCGGCTCTGTTATATCCGATAGAAAGCTTGCGTTGGATGTAACTAGTCGACGCTTTACGGTCTCTGGCAACAATTGCGACGGCTTGGTCAAATAAGGAACCCCCTTCGGACCCACCGCCTGCCATCTTCGGATCTTCCGGCGCTTCTTCGCGTTCCGTAGTAATGTCTTCTAGGTAGCTCGGCGCGCCTTGGGCTTTTACGAATTCCGAAATACGCTCAACTTCGCCATCTGACACAAAAGGTCCATGGAAGCGACGGGGACGCCCCGTGCCCATATAGAGCATGTCACCATTACCCAATAATTGCTCTGCGCCTTGTTCACCCAAAATCGTACGACTATCGATTTTCGAACCAACACGGAAAGAAACCCGCGTTGGGAAATTGGCCTTAATCGTACCGGTAATGACATCAACAGAAGGACGTTGCGTGGCCATAATCATATGAATACCCGCCGCCCGCGCCATTTGTGCCAAACGCTGAACAGAGCCTTCAATATCCTTTTTGGCAACCATCATAAGGTCCGCCATCTCATCAATAATGACGACGATATAGGGCATGGGCTCAAATTCGAGCTCTTCGATCTCATATTCCGGTTCGCCGGTTTCTTTATTATAACCGGTCATGGTCGTCTTCGTCATCGCCTCACCGGAGGCCTTGAATTCGGCCACTTTCTCGTTAAAGCCCGCCATATTCCGCACGCCGACCTTTGACATTTTGCGGTAACGATCTTCCATCTCGCGAACCGTCCACTTTAGGGCAACGACGGCCTTCTTAGGCTCTGTCACTACGGGGGCCAATAAATGCGGGGCATTATCGTAGACAGATAATTCGAGCATTTTAGGATCGATCATAATGAACTTACATTGCTCGGGGGTCAGCGTGTACATGAGCGATAGAATCATGGAGTTAATGGCAACCGACTTACCGGACCCTGTTGTACCCGCGACCAATAAATGCGGCATCTTTGCCAAATCCGCCACAAATGGAGCGCCGCCGATATCTTCCCCCATAATTAAAGGTAGAGACGCTTCGCACTCGCGGAAAGTTTTGGAAGCCAGCATATCTTTGAGCCAAACGGTTTCACGGCGCTTATTCGGCATTTCCACGCCCATGGCATTCCGGCCTGGAACAACAGCAATCCTGGCAGATTGCGCCGACATGTTCCGTGCAATGTCATCAGAGAGATTAATGACACGTTGTGATTTTACTCCCGGAGCTGGCTCGAATTCATAGAGTGTTACGACCGGTCCGGGGCGAACATCACCCATTTCACCTTCGATTCCATAATCGCCCATCACTTTGTGAAGTAATTCGGATTGGCGAGCGAGCTCCGCTTGGTCATGCACAGTCGAACGAGGGGGTGGTGTCTTCAACAAATCCAAACCAGGTAAGACAAATTCTGAACCTTCCGGAAAACTAAACTGTGGTTTTTTAGTTTTTAATGTGGGCTTAGCCTTCGCTTTCGGCTGAGGTTTGGGTTTCACTTTCGCCTTTGGTTTCACAACGGGCGTATCATAATCGGGGTGTGGGGCTGCCTGTGGTGTAGGGGCGGCGGCGGTCACTGGTTCACCGTCCATATTACGGAAAATATTATCGGCCCCCGCACCATGAGCGATGTCATCGATATAGGCGGTTTTGAACAAACGTTTGAACAATCGAGCGAGGAAGGCCGCGACGCGGTCTATCCAAATACGAATATACGCCCAAACCAACCCTGCGGCGTCGACAACATCAAAAAGGTCTTTGGCGACAATGCGCATAAAACGACCCAAACAGAAAATCGTAATCGTAAAGGTCAGCGCAGCAATTATGACACCTGTAAAAGGAATGTTGAAAGGTGCTACCATTGCGCGAAGATTGAGAAAAATTAGATCTCCAAACCATCCGCCCATACCTGTAGCGAGAGGCCAATCCTGTGGAATTGGAAATGCAGAGAGCGTTGCAGAGCCAAAAATTACAGCGAAAATACAAAGGCTGATGCGACCAAAGCGATCCCAACCACTTTTATAAGGCTTTGGCCGCAAAATAGCCCGAACACCTGAAAAGAGGCCAATCAGAGCCCCTAAAACTGTTCCCCATCCCAAAGTTTGCATTGCAATATTAGCAAAGTTCGCACCGGGCGCGCCGAAAATATTGCTCGCTTTGGGTAAGCCCGCCGTATCAGCGGTGGTGTCAAACGGGCTATAGGTTAGAACAGCAAATAAAACGAATGTCGCGACACCCAATACAGCCAATGCGGAGACAGCCCGGCGAAAAGGATTGCCTTTTGCAGCCTCCAATTCAGCCATCATGGCATGCACGACCTCCGGGTCATAGGCCATGTCAGGATTAGCCGTTGCAGAAGGAGGTGGTGCCATAGGTCCTAAATATCCTATCGATAGGGTTTCTTAAGAGAATGTAAAAAGGGAGAGTAAAGGGCGGGTTAAGACCTGAGCAAAATATTCGCAACACATGTTTTAATGAAGAGACTCGTTGTAATACCTTATTGAATAGTACGATTCATACTATAGTGTTCGTATTGTGCCCCTCAAAATAGAAAGCTTGCTCCCACCGTTAAAATATGGCTTTACAGACTTAAATATTAGAAAATCGGGGATTTCATGCTGGATCGGTTTCACCGCACATCACTCTTGCTTTTGGTCATATTATCGGCAGCTCTCGCTGTGGGCTTATGGGCGCTCGGCGCATCATTCCTAGCACAGCCGATTTCGGCAGGAGGCGTTACGATTTCAAAATCCATTGCCTCTTTGGCGAAAGACGCACTCTTCGTGCCCCTCAAGCCCTTAATGTATGCTCTGATTATCATGAGTATCGGGAGTTCCGTCGCAATTTCACGAGGCGGTATGGGAGCAAAATTTATCCGTGTTTTAATGTTCTTCGTCGGATTTTCATTGCTTGGCATGTTTTTGGCGATTGTCGCCTATACGATCTTTTCAGACCTGCCTATTTTGCCGGATCCCTCCACAATCGGGACGAGTTCTGCCAATAGAACTGAAATTCCCTTTGCCATTAAAATATATGGGGTTTTAACATCGCCCTTGATGATTTCAATTTATGCAGGATTATTCTTTGGCGGAGCATTGAGGAAATTGGGTTTAGGCGAAGCTGCTGATAAAATGTCGGATCTCTTTATTCGAGGGTTCCGAAAATTCCTACAATTCACGATTCCTTTGGCCGTTTTTGGCTCGATTACACTGGCCTTAAACAGCCCCGGAGGCGTCAGTACGTTAAGTAATCTCTTCCCAATTTTGATGCCTTATTTGTCAGCTATGATTTTGGTTTGGCTCGCAATGGTATTTGTAACCTCTATCATCCAAGGACGAGGCATTGCCTTTGTTCTGCGTGCAGTCTTACCTCAGGCGCTTGTGGCCTTTTCAACGTCCAGCTCTATGGCAACTCTTCCGGCGACAAAAGTGGCTTGTGATCAATTGGGTGCAAATGGTGATGAAAGTACGCCTTTCTTCACAATCGGAGCAACGATCAATATGGTCGGTACATTAATTGGGCTTCTCTTACTGTCTCTTTACACGATGAAAGCCTTCGGCCTCGAATTTGGCTTAGGCGACATGGTCGTTGTCGGGTTTCAATCCTTGATTTTCGCGACGGCAGCAGCCGGTACGCCTTCGGCTTCGGTTGTTCTGTTACAGGATATTTTGGTCAGCCAAGGCGTCTCAACCGAATATGCGACTTATGTCACCGCCCTCATCATTACGATTGATACGCTGATCTTAGATCGTTTGCGGACGGTCATGAATACGCAATCAGACTCTATGAGCACGGCAAATGGTTTAAAGCTTTATTACAAAACGCCCAAAACCCTCTCTGCCGACTAATTTACGGCACTCTATTCACATATCCAAAGGGCTTTACTTTAGGGTGAGGCCCTTTCGCGTTTTATACACTGAGCACAATTTTTTGGTCGGATTTGGCATGATCTTGGCATAGCTTAAGGCCACATTCTATGAAATCTGTCTCCCCACAGTTTTTCATCGCTCCTTTGCGTTGCGCAAAGCATTGCCATGTTACAAATCGGGACAATTTCATATCACTCGGGGCAAAGAGGTATGATGAAAACGCTTATTGGCACAATGACACCGAACCTTATCAGTCCGCTTTCGGACGGAATGAGAGCGTTTGTGACAATTATCTTCACCGTCATTTCACTGTTCGTCATTCTAAGTACGAAAGCCGAGGCCCAAAATATCTCCGGAGACTCCGTGCCAATCGCCAAGATTGACTTCCCGGAAGGCCAGTTCATTCAAGAGAACCGTGACAGCGGAGTCTGGGTTGAATATGATTTTATGGGTAAACGCCGATATGCGTTTGATACCCTGTCTTACACAGAGCAATATTTGCGTCTGCAAGGCCAGCAAGGCAATGTGCAAATTCTTTTTGATTTTGAGAATAAAGTTATTTCAGGCGAATGGCCCGGCCACCCGATGGCAAAAATCTATGACATCTCCAATGTGATTTATTTAACGCCCCCAAAAACCGAACCTGAGATTGAACAGCCACGCCCGACAATTATACAAACACTGCCCAAGTTAGAGCGTGTGGAGCCAAACTATGTTCCACCCGGAAAAAAATTACCGGAAAAAGCCCCCAAGGATAATACGCCCCCTAAGAAGGATGTGACCTCAACGGATGACAACAAAGACGTTGTTGAAAAGACACCTGTCACGCCACAAACTTTGAAAGTTGCAGAATATAAGTCTGGAAAGTTCTTCCGACAAAACCAACAAAATTGGTTTGAGAAGAGCAATAACGGCACAATTAACAGCCTTAATCAGATTGCCTATAGTGACAACTCAATCTTTTTATATGACGCCGGGAGACGGCTAATGATCGAATTGGACATCGCCAAGAAAACCTCACGTGTCAGTTATGAAGGACGGCTTCTGAAAACACTCTACCCCCTGACAAAACTGTTAAAAGACGATGCCGCTGAAGAAGACAATCTGACATCAATTGAAACAGCTGACAGGCCTGGAAAACTTAGCCCCGTCGAGCGCACACAATGTCTGACGAAAGGAGGCTTTATTGAGCGTTCCGGTCTTTTGGCTTATGAACGTTGCACAATGCGGTACAGCGATGGCGGGAATATTTGCATTGATAGTTCAAATTGCGAGGGCAAATGCTTGGCCACACCAAAATCAGCACGCGAAAATGCCGTTAGCGGTTTGTGCCAGATTACGGATAACCCTTTTGGTTGTTATGCTGAGGTAATGGCAGGGGCCGTTGGCCCAACACTTTGCGTTGATTAATGTCGCGCTCATTTCATACAAAAGAAAAGTGAAGTGCAACTAACGGGATTTTAAAATTTCCCTATTAAGTGCGCCGCATGCACAAGACTCGGCAACCGACATATCGCTTCAGAAAAATCAGTTTGATTTTGGGTTTTGCTTGTATTTTAAGCGCATGTACAACAACGCCCACTTCGCGAGCCCCCGTAAATAGTACCGAAGACATATTATCACAGCAAAAAGATCCTGAACCGCTAAAGAGTGAGACACGGCTTCCAGATCGAGCCGCTTTTTATCAAAAAGACCCCCGCTGGGGCTCGGAAGAGCTTGGTAATTCAGGTGATAGTTTGGCGCGTGACGGCTGCCTCGTCACCGCCGCCAGCATGGCCCTCGCCAATCTTGGCTTTCGAACGGATCCCTCAGATTTGAACAAGAGGCTGACTTATCATGATAGCTTCACGCCGCGAGGCTGGCTCATTTGGGACGGGATTCGAAAAGTTACGGGTGGAAAAGCCAAAGCTCGGTTTTATGAAACCGTCAGTGCTGAATTAATCGAAGACTGTATGGCGGATCAATATTATCCCCTCGTCCAATTTATATTGCCAAACGGACGCACCCATTGGGCTATTATTTTGGAAAGCGGCCCTTACGGATATCGGATGCGCGACCCTTTGCGTGAGTCTGATAAGCCCCTCATTTTTCCTCATACCGCCACTAAATTCAGAGCTTTACGCTGCGTCGGACTAGCTTAAAGGTAATAATCTGAAGCTTTGAGCGTCTATTCGTTTCGCCGCATCAAATAAAGTTCTTGATTTGTTCTTTCCTGTCTGCTTCTTTACATTAAGGAGGCAGGCAAATGGTGGCACATATACAAACCGTTGCATTCGAAGGAGCAGAAGCGCGTCGCGTCGACGTACAGGTTCAAGTCACATCCGCTGCTCGACCGCATTTCAGCATCGTTGGTTTAGCCGACAAAGCCGTCGCTGAATCGCGCGAAAGAGTTCGCGCCGCCTTCGCCTCTTTGGGTCTACATTTGCCTGGGAAGCGCGTCATTATTAACCTAGCCCCTGCGGACCTTCCCAAAGAAGGGGCGCATTATGACCTTCCCATTGCTTTGGGGCTCATGGCGGCTTTGGGAACAATTCCTCTTGATGCGATTGAAAATTTTGTTGCGATGGGTGAATTGGCCTTGGACGGCACAATTGCCCCTGTTCCGGGCGCCTTGCCCGCCGCCGTTTTGGCAAATAGCCACGGGCTAGACCTCATTTGCCCTTATAACAACGGAGCCGAAGCTGCTTGGGCAGGTGATTTATCAATATTGGCCCCGGCTAGCTTGGTGCAATTGCTCAATCACTTCAAAGGCAGTCAAATTTTATCATCTCCCGTGCCCGGCGCCATGGTTGAAAATATCACTTCACTCGATATGCGGGATGTTAGGGGGCAAGAAACAGCCAAGCGTGCCTTAGAGGTGGCAGCGGCCGGCGGTCATAATCTTTTAATGGTAGGGCCGCCCGGCTCTGGAAAATCAATGCTTGCCGCACGATTGCCCGGGCTTTTACCCCCTTTGACCGCGAAAGAATTATTGGATGTCTCTATGGTGCAATCTGTTGCAGGTTTATTGACTCGTGGAGAGTTAACCCGAGAGCGACCTTATCGGGCTCCTCACCACAGTGCATCCATGGCAGCTATGGTCGGCGGCGGAAATAAAGCCAAACCCGGCGAAGCATCTTTGGCCAACCGTGGTGTTTTATTTCTGGATGAGCTTCCTGAATTTACGCCCACTGTTTTAGACAGCTTACGACAACCGTTGGAAACCGGAGAAATTTCTGTGGCGCGCGTCAATGCCCATGTGCGTTATCCAGCGCGGTTCCAACTCGTAGCCGCCATGAACCCCTGTAGGTGCGGCACAGGTGGGGCTAATGGTATCGCATGCCGGAGAGGTCTGCGCTGCGCGGCCGATTATCAAGCCCGTATATCCGGGCCGTTTATGGATCGTATTGATATTCAAATTGATGTTCCCGCTGTCACCCCCGCTGATTTGGCGTTACCACCCGCTCAAGAAGGGACAGCGGAAATCGCGGCGCGCGTCGCTCGCGCGCGTCAGGTGCAAATGGAGCGCAATGGCGGTTTAACCAATGCGGAGCTCCCTCAAGACCGGTTGGACCATGTGGCAGAACCAGATTCTGACGGACGAAAATTGCTTATTCAAGCCGCAGAGACTTTGGGTCTCACGGCGCGAGGTTATCATCGCGTATTGCGTGTTGCCCGAACTTTAGCAGATCTGGCAGGATCTGAGCGCATCCACCGCCTGCATATCGCGGAAAGCTTAGCCCATAGGCGAGCCCGAAAAGGCTTGATGGACGCTGAACAATATAATCCAAAGTTAAAGGCCAGTGTTTCATACCCCGCGCGGAAAACGCACAAGAACCCATTTTATTCAAAATAGCCTATCTACGAGGATTGGTTCGTCAAATATGCATTTGGTAAACACGCTAAGGGCGAATTCCGCACGAAAACCGTGGTTTTGGGTTTCTTGGTAAGACATTTTTTAGACTAAGCCTTCATTCTTTCTTGAGAATACCCGCGTGATTCGGGGATTAAGGAAGACTTATGTCAGTAAATAATGCAATCGCTGCACAGTTTTGGCTCTGGCCTGATCCCGTGATGAAACGTGATGCACAAGGGCGTATTCTCTTCATCAATGCCGCTTTTTTAAGCCTTTATGGTGGTTCAGTTGAAGCGTGGACGGGCAATAGCCTTCAAGGTTGGCCTGCGCCGCAACCCCCACAACCTAATAACTACCCTATACCTTATCGGTTTGAAACACGCATACCGTCTGTAGATGCGCAGCAGGGCGAGCAGGTTTTTGATTGGATCGAGCAAACAGACCCTGATGGCACAGCTTTGGCTTTAGCCAGAAATGTGACACCCTTTACGGACGTAAACACCCAACACGCTCAGAACGTTCAAACGGCACAAACAGAAACTCAATCACAGTCGGCAACAATGACGGCCCAAAACGTGGCGTCGCAAGGCTCGCAAGTGATACAAGAACAAGTGTCCGAAACTTATGCAGAAAAGATGTCTGATGCACATCAAACCAATACAGTCGAAGCCTTTGCCAACTCACAGCCCGTTGCACCGCATTCAGAAACAGCAGAACAGGCTCCACAACCTGCGTTCCAGCACGAAGCTGTATCCGCTCCCGCGCAACAACAGGCCCCACAAGAAAACGCTGCTCTCCAACCGCAAGCAGAGGCCCAATCCGAAGTTGAAGCCGCTCCGACGCCACCTCAACACCAGGAGCGTGAGGAACGAAGCTTTGAGCGCAGAGCTTTACCATTGGAAGCCAATAGCAGTGTTTTAGGAAATAATTGGCGTGATGCCGTCATTGCAAAAGCGGTCGGTGGGGATGAAAGCGAAGCGGAGGCCAATCTTGAGGCAACACCTGCTTCTGTGGCTACAGACCCAGCTCCTGCCACCGAGCAAGCGGGCAGCTCAGACGGGCAAAAACGTATACTTTTGGCCGAAGATAATGCGATTAATGCCTTATTGACTCGCACTTTGCTTGAAGCCGAAGGCCACAGCGTTGAAACGGTTGAAGATGGAGCGCTTGCTGTTGAAGCGATGAAAACGCAGAGCTTTGATTTGATTTTCATGGATATGCGTATGCCGAATATGGACGGTTTGGAATCAACCCGTAAAATTCGCCAATTACCGAACGTGCCAAAAAGCCTGCCAATTATTGCTTTGACCGCCAATGCCTTTGATGATGATCGCAATGCTTGTTTTGATTCCGGTATGAATGATTTCATGACTAAACCCGTCAGCGCAGACGAATTAACGGAAATGGTCAAAAATTGGACAGGTGAAAAACAAGCGCAAATGGCGAGTTGACGCATAAAGAAAACCGTTTTCGAAAAACTGAGTCTGGACGCCGTGCTTTGAAAAAGGCACGGTATTTTCATGACAGACACTTCTAAGATATCTGAAAATATTACCGAGCCTAAGCGCTCTTGGGCGGAGGTTTTCAAATCTTATATGCAGCCCAAAATGCTGGGTATGCTTTTGCTAGGACTAGGGTCTGGCCTACCCTTTATGATGCTAGCATCCAAACTCTCAAGATGGCTCGCAGAAGTAGGCTTAGAGAAAAGTACTATTGGATTCTTTTTCTGGATAGGCCTCGCATATTCCTTCAAATTTATTTGGGCCCCTGTCGTAGATCGAGGTAAAATTCCTGGTTTGACGGCCCTTATGGGCCAAAGGCGATCTTGGATGTTATTTGCAATCATTGGAACCGTCATCGGAATGAGCATTATCTCAATATCGAACCCGGCCCCCGGACAATTAGGGCTACTTCTAATTGGGGCCTTCATCCTCGCTTACTCCGGAGCAACACTTGATATTTCAGTAGATGCATGGCGTATAGAATCTGGATCTAATGACGAACAAGCAAACTTGGCAGCCGTTTATCAACTCGGCTATCGTTTCGCCATTATGCTCGCGGGCTATGCGATGGTTTTTGCAGATCTAACGAGTTGGACCGGCGCCTATTTGGGAACCGCTCTAGTCATGGCTTTAATAGGGTGCCTCGTCTTTTTTATTAAAGAGCCCGTAGCTATCACACGCCGTAAAGCCGTGGGTTTTAAAGACGGACTTAAAGCCAATGTTGTAGAACCATTCCTTGATCTTTTCACCCGCCTTGGAAAATGGCTTGTCCCTGTATTTGCACTCATTATTCTTTACCGTCTATCTGATTTTACCATGGGCGTTATGACACAACCCCTTTATGAAGAGTTAGGATATACGAAAACACAAGTCGGGCTCGTTCAGGGTACTTTCGGACCATGGCCTATGATTGTGGGGACTTTCATTGGCGGCTTCATGGCGATTCGCCTCGGCTTAATGCGTACTCTTTTTTATGGCGCCGTCATTATGATTGTGACCAATGCCGCTTATGCTTGGCTAGCCTTGCAAGCCGATGCAGTGACATGGAAATTATTAGTCGCCATTTTCTGTGATAATATAGCCTTAGGTATCGTTGGAACTGGCTTTATTGCTTATATGTCGTCAATCGCATCACGAGAATATGCAGCAACGCAGTATGCTTTGATGACCTCGGCTTGGTCATTTTTTAACAAAATTATCGCAGGTTTTTCGGGCATCTTATATGATGCCGTCGGTAGCTTTCTATTTTTCCTCATAACAGCGAGCTTTGGTATCCCTGCCATTATTTTACTTCTTTACATTTGGCGATACGGTTCCGCGCTTGCCAGAGGTGAAGCTCAACCAGAAACCTTGGACGATAAGCTCTGAATTAGTCACATAAGGTACCTATTCAATACCTTTAAAAGGATGCGCTTTTCTGGCACAAGCTCACTATGAACGCGCCTCACAACACCAAAGCCCCTGCGGGAAAAGTGACCCCGATGATGGCGCAATTTTTGTCGATTAAAGCTGACGTCGGCCCAGAAGCTTTACTATTTTATCGCATGGGTGATTTTTACGAATTATTCTTTGATGATGCTGTGCGTGCCGCAGCGGCCCTCGACATCGCATTAACCAAACGCGGTAAACATGCGGGGCAGGATATTCCGATGTGCGGCGTCCCTGTTCATTCTTCCGAAGTCTATTTACAACGGTTGATCAAAAAAGGGTTTCGCGTTGCGGTATGCGAACAGACCGAAGACCCGAAAGAAGCAAAAAAGCGCGGTTCGAAAGCTGTCGTGCGGCGAGAGGTTGTGCGGCTTGTTACGCCCGGCACATTATCAGAAGACAACCTCCTCGACGCAAGAGGGCGCAATATACTCGCCGCTTTGGCAAAAACCCTCGCGGGTGACTTTGCTCTTGCGTGGGCGGATATTTCTGACGGACTGTTTTATACGGCCCCCATGAATGAAGCGCGAGCGCAAACCGAACTCGCCGCCTTACGCCCTCGTGAACTATTACTCTCAGAAAGCCTTTACCAATCTGCTGATTTTATGGCGGGCCTGCCACTGGATGGCGTGTCGCTGACCCCACAAGCGGGGGCAAAGTTCGACATTCGCGCAGGCGAAAGACGGTTGAAATCGCAATATCACGTCGAAAGCTTGGATGGGTTTGGCGCCTTTTCGAAAGCGGAAATATCTGCGGCTGGCGCTTTGCTCGATTATCTCGAGCTCACACAAGCGGGCAGCCCCGTTCAGCTCTCTGCTCCGCAACGTCGTGAAACGTCAGGGTTTATGGCTATTGATCCGGCGACGCGTGCCAGCCTTGAGATTGACCGCACACAAAAAGGGACGCGCCAAGGCTCTCTTTTATCCGTAATTGACCGAACCAGAACGGGCGCCGGGGCCAGAGAATTTGCAGACCGACTTGCCCGCCCTTTGGTTGACGTCTCCGCTATTCGGGCACGTCAGCAAGCCGTCACCTTTTTCATACAACAGGCGGAGCTGCGCGAAGCCGTTCGTCATACGGTGTCCAAAAGCGGTGATTTAGCCCGAGCAACATCACGTTTAAGCTTGGGGCGCGGGGGACCGAGAGACTTATTGATTGTTCGGGATACACTCGCCGTGGGTGAGAGTCTCTGCGCGGAATTTGCCAAACAACCCGATTTGGATTTACCCGTAAACCTATCTTATGTTTTGAACGCGCTCAGCCTGTCCGATAAAAGTGATCTAGCCCAGCTTCGCCGCGATTTGAGCAAAGCACTAACTGTTGATGTACCACTGCAAGCCCGTGATGGAGGTTTTATTGCGCAGGGGTGGGATCCGGCCATTGATGAGTTGAAAGCACTACGCGATGGTAGTCGCCGCATCGTCGCCAGTCTGCAATCAGACTATTCAAAGGCTGCAAACGTACCAACCCTTAAAATTAAACATAACAATGTTTTGGGATATTTCATCGAAGTCTCCCCCAAACATGCCGATGTCATGCAGAATAAAGGACCGGAGAGCCCGTTTATTCATCGACAGACTTTGGTGTCCGGGGTTCGCTTTACAACAACGGAACTTGCCGATTTAGATGCAAAAATTTCAGGAGCGGCGGATAAAGTCTGCGCCCTTGAAGTGGACGCTTTCGAACACTTTGCCGAACAAGTTCGAAATTTGTCCGAATATTTACGACAAACCGCACAAGCTCTCGCCATTCTTGATGTACAATCCGCATGGGCGGAATGGGCTGTAGACACACAAGCCATTTGCCCGAAAATTGACGATAGCTTATCTTTCCTTATCACTGGCGGTCGTCACCCTGTTGTGAGAGAGGCCCTTAAAAAAACTGGAAGCGCAGATTTTACGCCTAATGACTGCGTGCTAGACTCAAGCGGTAAAAGCGCTAATCGTCTGACCCTAATAACAGGGCCTAATATGGCGGGTAAATCGACATATCTCCGTCAGAACGCATTGATGTTTATTATGGCGCAAGCAGGAGGGTTCGTTCCTGCGGACACAGCCCATATCGGTATTGCCAATGCTTTATTCTCTCGTGTCGGAGCCTCCGATGACCTCTCCAAAGGTCGCTCGACTTTCATGACGGAAATGATTGAAACCGCCGCGATTTTAAACCAAGCTACGGAGCGCAGCTTTGTAATTTTAGATGAAATCGGGCGCGGGACTTCAACCTTTGACGGCCTATCCATTGCTTGGGCCACAGTCGAGCATTTGCATGAAATCAATAAGTCACGGGCGCTGTTCGCCACGCATTATCACGAACTGACGGATCTTGTTGATAGTCTGGATTATGCGGGCAACGCTTCTCTTCGAGCAAAAGAATGGGACGGCGATCTTGTCTTTCTGCACGACGTGCGAAACGGCCCAGCAGATAAATCCTACGGTGTTCAAGTCGCGCGACTGGCTGGCCTGCCACGCGTCGCCACAGACCGCGCTCAAACCGTCTTGAGCCGATTGGAGGCCGAGGTTGATTCTGCAGATAGCGAGACCGGATTATTAGGCGGATTGCCTCTTTTTTCCGCAACGCCCCCCTCTTCTGCACCCCTTACACCCTCACCTGTTGAAAAGGCCTTGTCCGAATTGGACATAGATGACATCACGCCGCGGCAGGCATTGGACCTGCTCTATGAGTTAAAAACTAAGGTTTAGTCATGGCCCGAAAGCGAAAACTCAAAATGACAGAGCGTCAAATGGGTACGCAATCTGGCTTGGACGAACAGGCTTTGCGACAACATTTGTCAGATGTTGCAAAGGAAGGCGGATCACATAAACGGAGCCGTATATTAGAGGCACTTCGCCAGACACTCACCACCGCTATGGCTCAAACGGAAGAGCTTTTTTCCATGGGGCGTTTGGGTGGATTGGAAACAGCCGCAAGAATTGCCGCCATCCATGACGTCATCATTACGACACTTTTCGATTACACAACCTCTCATGAAATTAGGGCCTCTAACCCGACGGAAGCCGAACGTTTCGCCCTCTGCGGGGTGGGTGGTTATGGTCGGGCAGAAATGGCTCCCCAAAGCGATGTGGATTTACTGTTTCTTATCTCAGAGAAAAAAGGTTCGGCCTATACAGAACAAGTCACAGAATATATGCTCTATATGTTGTGGGATTTGGGCCTGAAGGTAGGCCATGCCACACGTACAATCGAGCAATGTCTCTCCCTCGCCAAAGAAGACCAAACAATTCTGACAGCCCTTCTGGATTTAAGGTTCCTGCGCGGAGACAGGCTTTTAGCCGATCAGCTTTATTCGCAATTTCGCAAGGATGTGACGCGTGGCAAAGGCCGTAAGTATATCGCCAAAAAACTCGAAGAGCGCGATATACGCCATGCCCGGGAAGGCAATTCTCGCTATGTAATTGAACCTAATATAAAAGAAGGGAAAGGGGGCTTACGCGACTTGCATGTGTTATACTGGATCGCCCGTTTTCTGGATAACGAGAGTAAAATTACTGACCCGCACCTGACCGATCGTTATGTCGAATTAGATCTATTTGATGCGGCTGCAGCCACTCGATTTAAGCATGCGGCTGATTTTTTATGGCGAGCGCGTATTTGGTTGCACCTGACAGCCAAGAGACCCACTGAGACTTTAAGTTTTGACCACCAAACCGTTTTGGCGAGAAAAATGGGCTATGCCTCTGGCCCCGTCGAAGTTGCCGTCGAAAAGTTTATGCGGGAATATTTTACTAATGCCAAAGAAGTCGGCGCCCTCACTCGTATCGCCTGTGCAAAGTTGGAGGCTCAAAAAGCCATTCGACTTCCTGCCGGGCTTGAAGCCCTGCTCCCCGGATCGCGTCGCAATCTAAAAAACAAAGCGCTGAAGATGGAACATGGCCGCTTGAACTTTGCAGACCCTTTGCAAATTCGACATGACCCATCGATCATTATGCAGTTATTTGAAACGGCCGGGCGCAGAAATGTGGATATCCACCCAGATGCCTTTTCAGCGATTAGTTTCCGACGCAATATTATTGATAATGATTTCCGGAGAAACCCGGCCAATTCAACCCTATTTCAGAAAATTCTCCTCGGGGCTAAGGCGCCCGCTGCCACTTTAAAAGCAATGAATGAATCCGATGTCTTGGGGCGATATTTGTTGGAGTTTGGCGGCATTGTCGCCCGTACGCAATTCAATATGCATCATGCCTATACAGTTGATGAGCACACCTTGCGCCTTGTAGCTAATTTCAATGATCTTGAAAAAGGGCGACTCGAAGACGAAAATCCAATCATCACACAAATTGCTCAAGACTTCAGCCAAGAAGAAAGGTTGATTTTATATTTGGCATGCCTGCTGCACGATACCGGTAAGGGCCAAGGCGATCAATGTATCGAAGGCGCGCAGTTAGGGCGTAGGGCTTGCCGCCGATTGGGCGTATCGAAAACCATAACCGACACGGTCGCTTGGCTTATTCGTCGTCATCTGGATATGAGCGAGACGGCCCAAAGGCGTGACATTTCAGACCCTGACACCATCGCTGAATTTGGTCAATTGGTCGGCTCCGTCGAACAACTCAATCTTCTTTTCGCTTTAACTGTCGTTGATATCCGCAGTGTTGGACCCGGCATTTGGAATGATTGGAAAGGCGTTTTATTACGCAATCTTTATCAGGCGACGGCAAATTATCTGGACGGGAAAGAATCCTTGGCACCCGCGGCCAAAGCAGGCGCTGCCCGAGAGCAATTAATTGAAAAACTCCCGGGTGATATGGCTCAGCGTATTGATCCTCTTTTACAAGACATGAGTCAAAATTACTGGCTGAATTTTGATATGACGGATATGCTCCGTCATACCCGCTTTTTTGATCAGGTCATTCAAGACGGTGTTGAAACAGCCGTACAAACTCGCCTGACTCGAAACAGAGATATCACGGAATTATGGATTTTAACGCGCGATCGGCAAGGTCTGTTCGCTGAATTGACCAAAGCAATTTCCAGTACCGGAGCCAGTATTACTGGCGCAAAACTTCATACTTCTGACACAGGTCGCGTCATGAATGTGTTTTATCTCCAAAACGCAGAAGGCTTAGCCTTTGGGCGCCAAAGCAATCACGCGCTGGAAGTTCTACGGAAGCGTGCGCAAATTGCCGCCGAAGGACAGGATATTGAGGTCAGTATTCCTGCTCCGCTCAAATCTCGTCGAGCCGGCGCTATTCCTGTTAAACCGCGCATCCGCTTTCTGCAGAATAAATCAGGCGGGGCCACAATCTTGGAAATTGAAGGCCGCGACCGCCCAGGATTATTGCACGACATTGCCTCAATTTTGCGGGATTGTGATGTTCAAGTCTTGTCTGCCCATATCGAAGTGGCGGGTATAACGGCTATTGATAGTTTCTACCTCTGTCGCCCGGACTTCTCAGTCAAAGATGAAGATTATGCCCTATCACAGTCTTTGAAAAAAAGCATAAGACAAAAACTTACCGAGCTGTTAACGCCGCAAAACAGTCACGCTGCGTAAGAGAACCGGTTAACACCATGAAGTCACCCCGCCTCTTAAAATCCACAGCGATTATTGCGGCCCTCACTTTGGCCAGTCGGATTATGGGTCTGGCCCGTGATATTTTAATTGCCCGTTATTTAGGGGCTGGCGCTGTTAGTGACGCTTTCTTTACGGCCTTTAAATTACCGAATGTCTTTCGGCGTATGTTTGCCGAAGGCGCATTTAATGCCGCGTTCGTCCCACTCTACGCCAAAGAAATAGAACAAAAAAACGAAGCTGCCGCCGATGAATTTGCTTCCGAAGCCATGGCCGCTTTGTTTGTCACCGTTGCCACATTGGTGATTTTATTTGAACTGACCATGCCTTGGACGCTCAACCTCATCGCAGGTGGGTTAGATAAAACTGTGAATGAAGACGGTATCGCCCCCTATGCTTTGGCGGTAACTTATTCCTGCATCACCATGCCCTATATTTTATTTATGTCCATGACGGCTTTGTTTTCGGGCATATTAAATACGCGAGGCTATTTCGCTATCGCCGCTGCTGTTCCAATTACACTCAATGTTTTTTTAATCAGTGCCTTGGCATTTTTACCGCAAATGGGTTTTGGACAGGCCGGTTTGGCATGGGGTTTGTCCTTGGCCATCACTCTGTCCGGTATTGTGCAGATGAGCTTTGTTATCTGGGCCTGTCGTCGGGCCGGAGTCAAAATCGGTCTAAGACGTCCACGAATTACCCCTCGCGTGAAACGTCTCTTTTTTTTGGGGGTTCCCGGTATTTTCTCCGCAGGGATTACGCAGATTAACTTATTGGTTTCCCACCGTATCGCCACGTCCCAAGACAGTGCCGCGAGTTGGCTCACTTATGCTGACCGGCTCTATCAGTTGCCTCTGGGTATGATTGGTATCGCCATGGGCGTTGCTCTATTGCCCAGCCTCTCACGTTCCATCAGAGCGGGAAATGAAGGTGAAGCAAAAATGTCCCTCAACCGAGGCATGGAAATTTCAACGTTTTTGACCCTCCCCGCTGCTGTTGCGCTTTTTATTATTCCCGAAATTTTAATCGCAGCCATTTATCAACGCGGCGCTTTTGATTCAGATACGACCGTTCAAGTGGCCAAAGCACTAAGATATTTCGCTCTCGGCCTTCCGGCCTTTGTCTTAATTAAAGTCTTAACCCCTGCTTTTTTTGCCCGCGAAGATACACGTTCGCCGATGATTTATGCGGCTATTTCTGCTGTCGTAAATATCACCCTTGGGCTAGTCCTATTTTGGAAAATTGGTTTTGCAGGGCTAGCTCTGGCTACCTCAATTGCAGCATGGGGCAATGTGATTTGTCTGAGTATTCACTTGGCAAGAAATAAGAATATGGAACCGGATTTGCGCCTATTATCCCGATTACCGCGCATCGCAATTGCTAGCGTGTTGATGGGAATCGCGCTCTGGTATGGTCAAGATTATATACCTGATATCCCCGCAATGAGTTTTGTTTTAGGCTTGCTCACCATTCTCGCTTTTTGCGCTCTTGGTAGCTTTGTTTATATCCTTGCGGCTATGGTCTTGCGGGCCTTCCGTCTCAGTGATATTCGCGAGGCGTTTTCACGTAAGAAGGCTTAGCCTGTAAAGCCAAAAGGACCATTGTGACCGATAATAGAAATGAAAATTATCAAGGCCCAAGCCGGGCTTTTTCGGGGGTGCAGCCTTCAGGGGCTTTACATTTAGGTAATTACCTCGGTGCCCTAAAAAAATTCGCTGATTTGCAAAATGATATGGACTGTATTTATTGCATTGTTGATTTACATGCCATCACAGTTTGGCAAGACCCCCAACAATTAGCGGCTCAGACTCGCGAAATCGCTGCAGCTTTTCTAGCCTCCGGTGTCGATCCAGAAAAAGCCATAGTCTACAATCAATCCGCCGTTCGCGCGCACACTGAGCTCGCTTGGTATTTCAACTGTGTCGCCCGTATGGGGTGGTTGCAGCGTATGACACAATTCAAAGATAAAGCAGGGAAAAACTCAGAGCGTATGAGCGTTGGTTTGTTCGATTATCCCGTTTTACAAGCGGCAGACATTCTTGCCTTCAAAGCGACACATGTCCCTGTCGGCGAGGACCAAAAGCAGCATTTGGAATTGTCTCAACAAATTGCCGCCAAGTTTAACCATGATTTCAATGTGCCTAACTTTTTCCCTGAACCGGAACCTTTGATTAAGGGGCCGGGCGCGCGAGTCATGAGCCTGCGAGACGGAATGGCAAAAATGTCGAAATCCGACCCTTCGGACAATTCTCGTATCAATCTGACCGATACAGCGGATAAAATTGAAAAGAAAATCAAGAAGGCCAAAACCGATGGTGGCATGATGCCCGAAAGTGTTGAGGAAATGGAAGGCCGCCCCGAGGTCAAAAACCTGATTGGTATTTATGCCGCATTGTCGGGTCGAACGGATTCCGACATTATCAATACTTATGCAGGGCAAGGCTTCGGCGTTTTTAAACCTGACCTGGCGGAGCTTGCCGTTGAGAGGCTAGCCCCAATCACAGATTTGATGAAGCGCTATTTATCTGACCCAGAAGAATTGGATCGGATTTTGGCAAAAGCCGCAGATAAGGCGACCGAGATTGCTGAACCCGTTTTGGCCGATGTTCGTCGTATTATCGGTTTTACAGGAGCGTAACGATGAGAATTTTTTTTAAATTTGGCGCGACAGTCTTATGCGTTACTACATTCTTATCCGCTTGTGGCAATCACAGTGATATGTCTCATAGTGAGAAACACGAGAAAGCCAGTGCGCATATGTCCAAAAAGGGTATTGAGGTTTCCAACGGCTTCATACGCCCGCCTTTACCTGGACGGGATATTGCGGCAGGCTTTTTTTCCATAACTAATCATGGTGTGGATGACCGCCTTGTTTCAGCGACCAGCCCAATTAGTGAGAGCGTTGAAATCCACACCCATACGAATGAAAACGGCGTTATGAAAATGCGCCAAATTAACGGTGTTGATTTGGCTTCCGGAGAAACAGTTGAGTTTAAACCGGGAAGCTTTCACCTTATGATGTACGGGGCCACGATTAAAGACGGCACTGAAGATGTCGCTGTTACCCTAACCTATGAAAAAGCTGACCCTGTGACCCTCATTTTACCGCTTGGTGAGCCTAAAATGGGGAGCCATAGCGGCCATTAAAAGTTGTTTCATTCGAACGGAATTATAGAATTTTGCGCGCGCAATTTATCAATGCGCGCCTGTTCTTTTTTGAAATTCTCAAAACGTGCGCGAATAGAGGGATGGCTGTCTGAGTTGTCTTGTAAATCTCTATGCGGATGAACGGCATCCGCCCAATATTCAATAGCGGCCTCTATATTATATCCTGCATTCTCCATCATGACGAGAGCCATGCGGTCCGCTTCTAACTCCAAATCCACTGTCGGCGTTTGCTCGATATGAGCCGCAATCCCATGAGCCATCTCATGCGCCACAATTAAAGCCAAATTATTATCATCTTCGACGAAACGCATCAGCTCTGATGTAATAAAAACATCATTCCCATTTGTGTGCCCGTTAATGTCACGGGAATAAAAGACATGTGTTTCATAATCACAAGCTGTTTCAGGGCGAAGGCTGGTTTCATAATCCGAACCAGAGGGTGTACGAAGAAGCAAACGGGTTTTCACACCGCCATAAGCGCCACGTGACAGGGCCGAATAAAAGCGTTTCATCGTCGAGCCGCCGGGTATAAACTGTCCGTTCAAGCTTAGAATACGGTCTCCGGGTTCAATGTCCGCTTGTGCAGCCGGGGACCCTGGCCTGACGCGACGCACGTAAATACCGCCAGCCTCTAATGCCAAAGCCTCTTTGGCTACATCTCGTAGTCTCTCGGGATAATCCTCTAAAACATGGGTGCTGAAACCCGGATCACGAAATGTTTTTTCACAGAGCTCAGCATTCGCTAACCTTAAGGGTGCACTGACCCGCTCAAGGCGATCATTCATTCTTTGATATTCAGACAAGACGTCTGAAAATTGGGTTGAGCTCGGACGTTCTGTCGGCAAAGGCGGGATCAAAGACGGTGTTTCCGAGGCATCATCACTCTGCCCAAAACCTGCTAAAGTTAGAGTTTCTTCTGTCTGAGCCGAACAGGCAGTCATACCACCAAAAGTAAGGAACAATCCGGTTGCAAACAAATATTTCATCACTTTGGAGCTTCTTCTTTCTTTGCGGCTCTATTAACGGCGGGTGCGTCAGAAGCCGTTAGAAAATTTGGATAGAGCGGCTCATCACGCTCCAATTTGGCGTTTATTTCGTCCCGCGCAGCCGTCAGACGCAAATATCTGTCGGGGAAAGTCGGATGGCTTTTGGCGCGCCCAACTCCTCTTGGGTTGACCTTAGCCAGACGTCGCCAAAATTTTTCAACATCCGAAATATCATACCCAGCACGCTTGGCATAATAAAGGCCGACATAGTCCGCTTCAGATTCAAAGGGTCGCGTATATCGCGTCGCCATGCCAGAAAGGATGAGATTGCCAATTATTTTGCGTATATGTCCCATGGTATTGTGGGCTAGCTCATGACCAATAATGAGAGCAAGCTCCGCATCACTTTCGACAAAGCCCATCATGCCCGTCGTGATTACAATATTCCGACCATCTGCATAGGCATTAATCGCTCCACTTTGCGATAGTTTAAGACGATAAGCGCAGGCTGTGTCAGGCATAATTGACAAAGGCAAGCTTTTGCCTTCCCGCTCAACTGTCAAATTTTCCGTCTCCTCCAATACCTTTCGAATATTGCTTGAACTAAGGGCTTTGCCTTTTTCATCCCGAATTATATCCCCCCGCCGAAGGCCCGCCTTATGAGCCGGGCTATCAATCCCAATATGAAAAAGTTCGATCTCTTCTCCGACATGAAGTTCGCGGGCGCTCGCCTCTCTCAACCGTTTGGGATATCCTCTTTGGGAATGGGTCAGCACGCCGATATCGGGCCCGGTTTTCGGGCATAAAGCTTCATTTGCCAGCAAAATCGGCCGGCCAACTCGCAGAAGGCGCTCCGCCATTGAGTCCCATTCTGAAAGAGCAATCTTTTCCTGTACTCTTTTTTCTATCGTCAACTGGGACGATGCGATTTCTGGTAACCGTGTATCCAGCCCTGCACAACTCACTAAAAAAGCCGAACTTAAAAAAAAGCCCGCTGTTTTTCTTACCCCAAGGGTCACGATATTATTGCGAGGAGAACGCATGAGGTTTCATGCAAATTTGTGTGACAGGCGTCAATCTCTCTTCTTCACATCTCACCTTGCACATTGTCGTGAGAAAGCCCAATTAGAGGCCATGTTTATACAATCCGAAGAAACGCCAAATCCGGCAACATTAAAATTTCTCCCCGGACGCGATGTCGTGGGTGAAAGCGGGCGCGTATTGGAATTTGCGCGGGGAGAAGATGTTTCCGGGGCTCCTCTCGCAGAAATGTTATTTATGATTCCGGATGTTGAACGTGTTTTTTTCGGATTGAATTATATTTCCGTCACGCGGAATGAGGATGCTCAATGGAAGCATTTAAAGCCCGCTGTTTTAGGGGCAATTATGGATTTCTATGTGGCAGGTGGCACGCCTCTGCTGGACCAACTGCAACAAGGCGATGTCGAAGAACGTGTGTATGAGGGTGAGACACTCGAAATTGTCGAGCAGATTAAAGAGCTCATCGAATTACGTGTGCGCCCCGCTGTCGCCCAAGATGGTGGTGACATTGTCTTCCGACACTTTGATAAAGACGACGGATCCGTTTATTTGGAAATGCGAGGGGCCTGTGCAGGCTGCCCGAGTTCGACCATGACCTTAAAAAACGGGATTGAAAACTTGCTCAAACATTATGTCCCCGAAGTCACCCGTGTTGAAGCCGCGCTGTAAAGTCTCCACTGCATGCTGACTCTCGGATTAGACACGACCGGAAAAGCCTGTTCGGCTGCACTCGTCGATGAAGGGCGTATTATTGCCCACCGCTCGGATAATATCGGGCGAGGTCATGCTGAGCATCTGGCCCCTATGGTACAGGACATGATTTACAGAGCGGGTCGGAATATCAGTGACATTTCGAGAGTGGGCGTTTGTACCGGGCCGGGCAGTTTCACGGGCCAACGTGTGGCTTTATCCTTTGCAAAAGGGTTCGCGCTTCCTCGTAAAATTCCTGTCATTGGCTTGTCGTCATTAGAAATTTGGGCGCGTGAAGCCGATCCGGAGAGAAATAAAACAATTATCAGTGTAGCAGATGTCAGACGCGGAGAGCTTTGCTGGGCTGTTTGGAGAAATGGCCAATGTGAAATTGCGCCTGTGACGCAGAAAGCCGATGAAGCCGAAGCATTGATCGACGTTATTGGTGCGGACACCATTATGCGCGATGCTCCTATTTCGACAATTCTTCTGGCGTGGTTGGCGCAGGATGAAACGCCGCAATCCTCGCCTGCCACACCGCTTTATTCGCGCGCTCCGGATGCAAAGCTGCCGGGCGGTCTGATGCTGCCTCTCCAAACCAAAACGTGAAAATTCGTACACTCACCCATCAAGATGCCTCTCAAATGGCAGACATTCATAAAGCGTCTTTTCCTGTAGGCTGGCCAGACTCGGACATGGTTCAACATATCCAAAAGGACTTATGCTTGTGTGTCTTTGATCCAGATACCAGTCTGGTTATCGCTTTTGCTCTTTTTCAGATAGGCGGTGACCAAGCAGATGTCTTAACGATTGCAACTGCCCCTGAACATCGGCGCAAAGGCTGTGCCCGTCTTTTGTTGGATGCGAGCGAGCAAGCCTTAAAGGAACAAAGGGTCAAAACGCTCTATCTTGATGTCTCCGAAAAAAATGAGGGCGCAATTATCCTTTATAAATCCTGTGGCTATCACCCTATCGGGCGGCGTCCCGCTTATTACCGGACCTCAGCCGGGCGCGTTGCTGCTTTGACATTCTCGAAATCCCTTACCAACGAATAGACCTCATAAATCGATTCCGCGGCACTGGACGTATCCGTGTAATGTGATAGGTAAAACTATGCCAAACTGGATTGAAAGAAAATGTTCTGAGCGCGGTTTGCGGATGACGGATCAACGTCGCGTCATCGCGCAAGTTCTCTCCGAGGCGGATGATCATCCGGACGCAGAAGAGCTCTATGCCCGGTCTGTCAAAATAGACCCCAAGATTTCACTCGCCACAGTTTACCGCACAGTGCGGCTGTTTGCAGATGCTGATATTATTGAAACCCATGATTTTCGCGATGGTCGGGCCCGCTATGAAACAGCGGATGCTGACCATCACGACCATCTGATTGACGTCAATACAGGTGACGTCATCGAATTTGTCGATGACGAGATTGAAGCCTTACAGCACCGCATTGCTGAAAAACTTGGCTATGAACTGGTCGATCATCGACTGGAACTTTACGGGCGGAAAAAGAAGTAGTCGTTTCTTTAGAGTTTGAAATGCTTGATGTGCGACCGCGTAAGAGATCAGGCCAAAAACCCTTAAAAGGCACATACACTGTTTTAGAACCCGTAGATTGGGACGCGAATTACCTACCTTTCGCAAGTACTATTGTGGGAGGGAAAAACACTTCGCTCTGGGACTATATGTCAATTGGTCCTTTTAAAACAGGTGAGTCCTGCCTCAAAGAGTTTGGGAATGTTTCGCGAAATAACGGGTGGCAGATTATGATGATTCGTAATCTAGAGACCAATGAAATTCAAGGGACGGCAAGCTTCATGCGAATTCGTGAAACCTATGGCAGTGCCGAAATCGGCTTTGTACTCTTCAACCCTTCTTTACAAAAAACGCGATGTGCAACAGAGGCCATCTATCTAATGATAAGGCATCTATTTGAAGATTTGAATTATCGTCGGGTTGAGTGGAAATGTGACAATAATAATACGCCTTCAAAACGCGCCGCCAAACGGTTTGGTTTTTCCTATGAAGGTCTTTTTCGTCAAGATTTAATCGTTAAAGGGCAAAACCGTGATACGGCATGGTTCTCAATAATTGATAGCGAATGGAGCAGCTTGAAACAGTCCTTTGAAAGTTGGTTATCTCCAGATAATTTTGATTTTGAGGGACGACAACGAAAATCGTTAAATACAGCTTAGCAACGGTAAGGTTCTGATGTTGTGAGGTGAGAGAGTGAAGAGGGTTGCTCCTTCTTTCCCCTTCCCCTATACGCCGCACACAACATTAGTGAGAATAATCATGACGATTTCACCCCGCGATAAAAACGCGTCCCGTGATGTCAATGAAGCGGCGATTATCGCGGCCAAAGCCGACACCACGAAACCCAATACCAAAAAAGTCTTCATCAAAACCTATGGCTGTCAGATGAATGTCTATGACAGTGAGCGCATGGCCGATGTCCTCGCGCCGATTGGTTATGCCCCTGTTGAAGAACCCGACCACGCAGATTTAGTGATTTTGAACACGTGCCACATTCGCGAAAAAGCAGCCGAGAAGGTCTATTCTGAATTAGGCCGCATTCGAAAACACAAAGAACAAAACAAACCGGATATGAAAGTCGCTGTGGCGGGCTGTGTTGCCCAAGCCGAAGGGGCAGAAATCATGGCTCGCGCTCCTGTTGTAGACATGGTCCTTGGCCCACAAACCTATCACAAGCTCCCTGAAATGATTGCCAAGGTGCACCGCGGCGCAGGCGATGTTTTGGAAACAGAATTTGACACTTTAGAAAAGTTCGACCAGCTCCCCGAAACCCGTCAGGTTAAAGGTTATTCAAGCTTTCTAACAATCCAAGAGGGCTGTGATAAATTCTGCACTTTTTGCGTCGTACCTTACACACGCGGCGCTGAAGTCAGCCGTCCCGTCGAGCAAATTATTGCCGAAGCACGCACCTTGGCACGACAAGGCGTTCGGGAAATAACGCTCATCGGGCAAAACGTAAACGCCTATAACGGCATTGGCGAAGATGGAGTCGAATGGAGCCTCGGCCAACTTATCCGTCACGTTGCCTTTATTGGTGGAATTGATCGTATTCGTTTCACGACCTCCCACCCGCGCGATATGGATGACGACCTAATTGAAACGATTGGCAATGAGCCCAAACTCATGCCTTATTTACACCTGCCGATTCAGGCGGGGTCCAACAAAGTGCTCCACGCCATGAATCGGGGCCATACCTATGCTGAGTATAAAGAGCTAATTACGAAAATCCGTGCGGCACGACCAGACATCGCTTTATCGGGTGATTTTATTGTCGGCTTCCCGGGTGAGACCGAAGCAGATTTCCAACAGACGATGAAATGTGTTGAAGAAATTGGCTATGGCAGTTCTTTCTCTTTTAAGTATTCAGTCCGCCCCGGAACCCCTGGAGCCGGATTGCCCCGTCAAGTTCCCGAAGACGAAAAGCAAGACCGACTTGTTCGTCTCCAGGCGCTTCTTTATCAACAGCAGCACGACTTTAATTTGTCTCTGGTCGGTAAAACACTGGATGTTCTTGTCGAAGGCGTCGGACGCAAGAACGGGCAACTCTTTGGTCGCAGCCCCTATCTGCAAGGCACGCATTTTGACGGGCCTGAAAGCCTGATTGGACAGATTGTCAAAGTCAAAATGACGGATGCCGGGCGAAACTCCTTGATTGGTGAATGGGTCAAAAGCTAAGCTCTATAAAAGCTAATTTCAGAGCTCCATAAGCTTGACATAGAAAGGCAACCTCTTGCGCATTTTTTCTCTGCCTCTCGCTTGTTTCATCCTTTTTTTATCAGGCTTCACCCAAGCTCATGCCCAAGACGCAGCCAAACGTAAAAGGCTCGGCACTTCATCCGTTACAATTATTGAACCTGAAAATGTCAGGCATAAACCGGATGTCACAGCAGATGGACGTTCGATCACATTCTTACCGGCATTCCGTGTTCTCGAAGAACCCAAAAGTTTTATCAAAATCTGGAAGCCCAGATTGACGGATAAGAAAATTGCCAAGAAGTTTGCCAAAGAGAGCGGGTCTAAATTTAAGCGTTTGCTGACCTTAGAAGTTGATGGTCGGGACGTCCCAATGGTCATCACCTATGTTTCAAGTAGCTATAAAAGCGGTCATGTTTACAAAGCGCTTTTCGAAGCCGAAAATTCTATTGTCGTGATAGCGACAATTTTTGATGATGCGCCCATCACCGAAGAAGAAGTTTTGAATGTCTTCAAGACGATAAAAGTCAATGTTGAGACTCCCATTGATGATTTCGATGACGCCCCTTTTACATTGGATCTAATCCCACCCTTTGATTTTGTTTTTGCAGATTCCGGTTCCGCTTTTATAAAATCTTATCCCGAAGTCGATGAGCTTTATGCGAAGCCCTCAATGAGTATAGGATACGAAGACATCTTCATTTATGAGGGCGAGCCCGCCATTGAAGATCTGGAGGCTGCGGCCAAGACACTTTTCCCGATTGATCGAAATAACTTCTTCCAAACGGACGAGCCAAATTATTCCAAAATGAAAATTATCTCCACTGGCTATGTCGAAGCGGGACCCGGAAAAGCCTATATCATTGAGGCCCGATATAAAAACCGCGCCTGTCTCCAATATGTCTGGGATATCAGAGGGCGGTCAGAATTTGACGACTATCTCTTTGCCTTTGCCATGGGTGATAGTGACAAAATCGAACCAGTTAAGGCAGACATAAAAACTATGATTCGTTCTTTGAAAATTAAGCCTTAACCCATTAATCTGTCGCTTTTTAGATCTCACACATGTTGATCAATCAGGATTGGATTTCCGTCTGGATCAATAATGGTAAAGCTCGCCGGACCGGTCGTAGCATCATCGGCTTCGGTTACAGGCTCTACACCTTTGCTCCGCACAGCCCTTTGTATCTCTCGGACATCTGTAAAGTCTTCTACTGGATTGGCGTCGCTATCCCAGCCCGGATTGAACGTCAGAATATTTTTATCAAACATGCCTTGGAAAAGTCCGATTTTGGTTTTGCCATTTCCAATGATTAACCACCCTTGTTCGATATCACCATGAAATTCTTTGAATCCCAAGGCCTCATAAAAACTCAAGGATTTTCGAATATCTTTAACCGCCAAACTAACTGAAAATGCACCTAATTCCATAACTGCCCCTCACATTGATTATAGCTCTCATCACGCACCAATGATGAGATTGCATTCAACTCATGACATTAACATTTTGTCCTGACAAGCCTCTCGCTTTCTTTGGCTAAAGAGCCTATCTAAATCTTCTATGAGTAAACAAACTGAAATTCTTGAATTTAATGACGCAGATTTAGTGCGACGCCTTTGCGGCCCGAACCACGCAAATCTGGCTCTGATTGAGGATGCCTTTGGTGTCTATATCGAAGCGCCTGGCTCCGCTGTGCATATTAACGGTGACACACCTAGCCGTGCGCGTGCCGGAGAGTTGATTAAAGAAATTTACCAACGTTTAGAACGCGGTTGGCCCTGCGGCCCATCCGATATTCGCGCGCTTATTCGCGCTATGGGGAAAGGCAAAGTCAAAGCTGCCAGTGTCGAGGCGATTATTCCCTTCCCTCGCCGCAGCCCGATCATTCCAAAGACACCACGCCAAGAAAAATTTATCCATGCCATGCGTGATGACACCATTATTTTTGGGGTCGGGCCCGCAGGTACGGGTAAGACTTTTTTGGCCACGGCTTATGGCGCTTCTTTATTGGCCCGCGGAGAAGTTGCGCGGTTTATCGCCTGTCGTCCCGCCGTTGAGGCAGGCGAGCGCTTAGGCTTCTTGCCGGGCGACCTAAATGAAAAAGTTGATCCCTATATGCAACCGATTTGGGATGCTTTACATATGGTGTTAGGACGCGATGAAGTGGATCGACGCAAAGCAGCGGGCGATATTGAAGTTGCTCCGCTCGCCTTTATGCGCGGGCGGACATTATCGGATGCTTTTGTTGTGATTGATGAAGCCCAGAACGCGACCATTCCTCAAATGAAAATGGTACTGACTCGCTTGGGTGAACGGGCGAAATATGCCGTGACCGGTGACCCAAGCCAGTCTGACCTGCCACATGGGCAAACATCCGGCTTGGCTCATGCTCTTACGATTTTGGAAAATATTAAAGGCATCACTCAGGTGAAGTTTTTAGCCTCTGACGTTGTCCGTCACCCTCTGGTCGGGAAAATCGTCAATGCTTACGAGAAAGATGCAAAACAGTCTTGATTATTTGGAAAAGATGAAGGCTGCGGATATTATAAAGATCAATGACAGATATCCCTTTTGACATCAGCACGCTCATTCAGTCGGCACACTGGTCTGACAACGCTCCCCTTATCCAAAAATCTGTGATTGTGGCTTATAATGTTTTAGAAGGCCCGCGAATTGGTGAATTATCTATCGTCTTATCCGATAATAAGGAGGTTCAAAGGTTGAACCGAGATTATCGAGGCAAAGACAAACCCACTAACGTGCTCTCTTTTCCTGTCCCGCAACCTGCACCTTTACTGGGCGACATTGTCTTGGCCTATGAAACTATTCGGGACGAGGCCTTACAAAAAAACATCGCTTTTGAGGATCATGTTGCCCATCTTTTGATTCATGGTTTCTTACACCTTCAAGGTTACGACCATATAGAAGAAAGCGATGCAGAGGAGATGGAAGCGTTGGAGATTAAAGCCCTTGCGCTATTGAACATTGACAATCCTTATATTTATTGACAGTTTTTTATAAACCTTGAAGAGTTTAATAACGCTATGAGCGACCCCGCATCCGAACCCGGCCTTTTGAAGAAACTCTTCAGTCGACCCTCTCCTGAAACACCTGGCTCACAATCCGTGAAAATGGAGTCGGCCTCCGGCAAAGCTTCCGCGGCCAAAGAAATGATGATGAGTGCGGCCGAGCGTTTTCACCTCTTGCGGGTCGATGATGTGATGGTACCGCGCGCCAATATTGTTGCCGTTGACAATAGCGCTACACTGACCGATCTCTCAAACGCTTTTAAAGAAGCGGGGCATTCTCGTCTGCCGGTTTATAAAGAGAGCTTGGATGACCCGGTCGGCATGGTGCACATTAAGGACCTTCTGCCTTATCTCATGCTTGATGCTAAAGGACGGACAGGAAAAACCTATCCACAACGTAAAGTCTTGCAATATATTCGTCGGCCCGTTTTGATTGTTCCGCCTTCTATGCTGGCTCAAGAATTGTTGCGCCGTATGCAAGCTCGTCGCATGCATATGGCCATCGTTGTCGATGAATATGGCGGCACAGATGGCTTGGTCACAATCGAAGACCTCATTGAACCCATTGTCGGTGATATTGATGATGAACATGACGAGGTTATTCCCGAAGTTCAAATCGTCGCCGGCAAAGGTGGACGGTCTGTCTGGGAGGCGGATGCCCGAATTTCAATTGAGGCGTTTGAGACCACATTAGGTCGTGAATTTGCCACGCCTGATGAAGAAGAAGATGTCGATACTTTGGGCGGGCTTATTTTCACCATGGTCGGGCGCGTCCCCGAACGGGGTGAAATTATCAAACATGCTGACGGTCTGGAATTTGAAATCATCGATGCCGATCCGCGACGACTTAAGCGGTTGCGCATTGCGGATACACGAAACAGTCACAAGAAAAAGCCTGTTGAAGACAGTGCCCCTGACTCCGTCAAAGACGGCGAAGCGAAAACGCACCACAGCTCTTCATCTACGACATCATCCTGACCAGATGGTCCATGGTTAAACAAACTTCGAAAATTAATACACCGCATCATCGCCCACCCTTTTTCCTAATCCATCAAGGATGGAATGGGCGCCTGACAGGCTTTGCCTTGGGCGGCAGTTGTGTTTTGGGGCAAGCGCCTTTACATTTTTGGCCGATAGCCCTTCTAGGCTTGGCTTGCTTATACTTGCGTCTGCAATGGGCCAGCACATCTAACAGGCCGCGTCTCGCTGGCTTTAGTACCGCTTTTTGGTTCGCTTTGGGATATTTCGGGCTTGGTGTTTTCTGGGTAGGGTCTGCTTTTATTGCCCGCGGCCCCGCCTTCATTCCCGTTATGCCCTTTATGGTTTTTGCTCTTGCAGCCATCTTGGCCTTATTTTGGGGTTTAGCAGGGGCAATTTTTGCGCAGCTCCGCCTGAAGCCTGTTTGGGCACAATTTGGATTTGTTGCTTTATTCACACTCGCTGAGTTCGCCCGTGGCTACGCTTTTACCGGTTTCCCATGGAACCTTACGGGTTATATTTTTCCAGCCGGAGGAGCCTTTTCACAAAGCGCTGCTCTATGGACAATTTACGGTCAGACGGCTCTTGTATTCCTCTTGAGTGTTTTACTCGCCACTACTTTGTTTACGCAGGCCAAACGTTGGGCCATTCCCCTTTTCGTGGCCGTGCTCGGCGGTGTTTTTTCCTTTGGCCACCTCCGCCTTGCAGGGGCGGAGATCGAGCCTCAAGATAATATCAGACTCCGTATTGTCTCGGTTCCCTTTGAACAGGCGGACAAATTTGATGCGCAAAAAAGTACGGATATCGTCAATGCTTTTCTGACCGAAAGCTTGAGCGCAGGCGTTGAAGATGTCACCCATATCGTCTGGCCCGAAGGCGCTGTCATCGGATTGGCCATGGATAATCAAGAACTTCTCTATGCAATGGGCCGAGAACTGGCTTTCGCTAATAATTATCAAGATTTACCTGTCTGGTTGATTAACTCCCTCAGACTGGAACAACGACCTGACCCCCACTCTGGCCGCGTCATTGATGATTATTACAATAGTTCGGTCGCCGTGACATTTGACGGGAACGGTATTCCAGCAATCGCTGCGTATAATGACAAAGCCAAGCTCGTTCCCTTTGGGGAGTTCATACCTTTTGGCAAGTGGATGGAGTCCAAAAACGTTCCCCTTATTTCAACAAACCTCTTATCAATATCGCCCGTTAAAACAAAAGTACTCACGCGCTTTCCTGACCTCCCACTCGGTAGTTCTCAATTGTGTTATGAGATCATTTTCCCAGGCTTTACCCCGAAATCAGACGGTTCAGAAAGGGCGGAATTTATCCTCAATCAGTCAAATGATGCTTGGTTTGGTAAAACTTGGGGTCCGGCCCAACATGCCAATATTGCCCGCTACCGCGCAATCGAAGAAGGGCTTCCGATTGTCCGCTCTGCTTCCAACGGCATCAGTGGCGTTTTCGACCCTTACGGTCGCATTTATGGAGAGGTTGATAGAAAAAAAATAACTCACATAGATGTGAGTCTCCCTAAACCATTGATGTACAACACTAATTCCAAGCTTTTGATTCTAGTCGTTTTCTTGATAAATTTGTTGATTACAGTACTATGCGCGACATTCGGGCGCGGCCTACATGACCGTGCAATCAACTAATCGTTCGATATTGACGGTGGGGGCACCTCGGCACCGAACATAGCAAGGATGAGAGATTTGAAAGATCCAAAACACGCGCCACGCGCCGCCAACCCGGTGGACGTGCACGTTGGAACGCGCATACGTTTGCGTCGCCAAGTTTTGAAAATGAGCCAAGAAAAATTAGGCGATAAGCTAGGCGTAACATTCCAACAAGTTCAAAAATATGAAAGAGGCTCTAATCGCGTTGGTGCCAGCCGACTTTGGAAAATTTCCGAAGTCTTGGAGGTGCCGATTAACTTCTTTTTTGATGGTTTGTCAGACAATTTCACCAACGGTGAATTTGCAGAAGATGATCAGATGCCGATTGTTTATGAATTTATCAACAGCACTGATGGTGTGGCTTTGGCAAAAGCGGTCAGCCAAATTCGTTCCAAAGCGGTGAGGCGTCAATTGTTGGAATTGGCGCGGGCAATGGCCAAAGACTCACAAGGTGAAGAAGAATAAGCTTTCGACTTTCCTGTTCATAAGGCAGTAGAAATCCTAAGGACGGCGCGCTATAGCGCGGCCATGACACATGATATGGTATCAAATGAAAACGATGCGGGCTTAACAAAGCGTCGTTTTTCTAGTCAAGACAGCGATAAGCCTGTCCATTTCCGCGATAGAGACCGATTCCGTACTTTTGGCCGAGCAAAAGGGCGGCCTTTAAGCCCTGCCCAAACGGTCATGATGGAGGAATCCTTTCCTTCTTTACGGTGGGATGTTGAAAATGGGATAGAAGTCTTGCACAATCTCACCCCTATTACACCTATCCGGCTAGAAATCGGGTTTGGTGGAGCGGAGCATCTTTTACATCAGGCGCGCAATAATCCCGATGTCCACTTTCTCGGGGCAGAGCCTTTTTTAAATGGGGTGGTTAAGGCTGTTCAAGGTTGTGTTGATGAAGGTCTTTTAAACATTAGCCTCCATCACGGTGATGTGCGGGACGTGTTAAAGGCCTTGCCTGATGCTTGTTTGGACAAAGTATTTGTTCTGTTTCCTGACCCTTGGCGAAAAACACGCCACCATAAGCGGCGCCTCATTAATCCAGAGTTTTTGGGTGATATTCACCGCGTTTTAAAACCTGGTCATGAATTTCGTTTTGCGAGTGACATCATTCACTATGTCGACTGGACAATCACGCGCACTCATCGGCATGGAGGCTTTGCGTGGCCAGCCAATAATATGGGTGATTGGCGCACCCCTCCGCAAGATTGGTGCCCCACGCGGTATGAGGCCAAAGCCAAGCGTGAAGGGCGTGAATGTCATTATTTCACCTTTATCAGGCGTTGATGGATGTAAATATCTCTTTGAGAGACGAGGGGCTTGGACTATAAATCGAAAACTGTAATTGAAATATCAAATAATTATGTACAATCTTTTGCTTATTGATGATGACCCTTGGGAGCGTGAGTTTGTCAAAGATATGTGCAAACGCGTTTTGCATTCGGATTTTGAACTTTATTATGTGAGGGATTTGCCAGACGCCCTCCACTTACTGGATGAGAAACAGTTTGATCTTATCTTGCTGGACAATATTTTGTCGCCGGGCATTAATGCTAAAAGATCCATGCCGACGATTAAAAAGAAAAGTGGCGATATCCCCATCGCAATTATTTCCAATGATACGAGTGTGGATTATCTTGACAGCCCAGCTCATGTCGGAGCAGATCACGTGGTTGAGAAAACGAAATTGGCAAGCTTTTTAAAACTGTTCCAATCCATGCTTGAGTAAAGCTAGGTCTCTATTTTATAGGCTCTAGTTTTCAAGCGCATGTGAAAACCTGCTACAGTTATTATCCCTTGCACAATGCGTCTCATTGGATTAGATGACTTGCAAGAATAAGCGCCAACCGCACAGGATGCGGCATAGGCGGCCCCGGCGGGGCCGTTTTTTTTATGCCTCAAACAGGTTAGTTTTTACAGGTCAATATGAAAACAAAAACACATACCGATGAACGTATTTTGGCATTAGCCGAACCGATTGCAGAAGATCTCGGCCTACACATCGTGCGCATTCGCGTCATGGCAGGTAAACGGAAAACCGTTCAAATTATGGCCGAGCGGAAAAGTGATGGCTTAATGGCTGTTGAGAATTGCGAAGCCCTCTCGCGCGAGCTTTCCGCGCTTATGGAAGTCGAAGATCCGATATCTGATGCCTATATATTAGAAGTAAGCTCTCCAGGTCTGGATCGGCCCCTGACTGATCTCAAAGACTTTGAGACTTATGAAGGCTATCTCGCGCGTCTCGAACTTGATCGCATGGTCGAGGGCCGCAAACGCTTTCGCGGCGTTTTAGCCGGTGTAGATGGTACAGATGTCGATATTAATCTTGACGGCGAAACGGATAGCACAGCCTCAATTCCGTTTGACTGGATAGCAGAGGCTAAACTCCTCATCACTGATGAACTCATTGAGGCAGGCCAAAAAGCCAAACAGGTTGCCCAAAATAAAACAGAAAATTCTCAACCCAAAAATGGAGATGCGTAATGTCCACCAACGGAATTGCCGCCAATAAACTCGAACTTTTGATGATTGCCAAAGCTGTCGCTGATGAGAAATCAATCGATCAGTCCATCGTTCTCGAAGCCATTGAAGAAGCTATTCAAAAAGCAGCGCGGCTGCGTTACGGGGCCGAATTGGATATTCGCGCAAAGCTAGACCCGAATACAGGGGAACAAACTCTGCGCCGCGTTATCACCATCGTAGAAGACGAAGCTCTGGAAAATGAGACAACGGAAGTCGCGCTTTCCACAGCACAAATGGATAATCCTGACGCACAAGCCGGTGATGAAATTTCAACAACCTTGCCGCCATTGGAATTTGGCCGTGTTCAGGCACAAATGTCCAAACAAATCATCATGGGCAAAATTCGTGATGCTGAGCGCGCACGTCAATATCTTGAGTTCAAAGATCGCGTTGGCGAAATTATCAATGGTATCGTTAAGCGTGTCGAATATGGCCATATTATCGTGGATCTCGGTCGGGCCGAAGGCGTTATTCGCCGTGACCAGGCATTACCGCGCGAAAACGTAAAATCCGGTGATCGCATCCGCGCCTATATTATGGATGTTCGCGAAGAGCCACGTGGGTCCCAAATTTTCCTATCGCGCGCTCACCCGCAATTTATGGCTCAGCTTTTCGCTCAGGAAGTACCTGAAGTTTATGAAGGCGTTATTCAAATCGTTTCCGTTGCCCGTGACCCGGGCTCGCGTGCAAAAATCGCTGTTTATTCAGCCGATAGCACAATCGATCCGGTTGGAGCTTGTGTCGGTATGCGCGGCTCACGCGTTCAAGCAGTTGTCAATGAGTTACAAGGCGAGCGCATCGACATTATTCCTTACACAGAAGATATGGGTACATTCATTGTAAATGCCTTACAGCCTGCCGAAGTCGCCAAAGTTGTCATTGATGAAAATGACGAACGTATCGAAGTTGTTGTACCGGAAGATCAGCTCTCCCTCGCGATTGGCCGCCGGGGTCAAAATGTTCGCTTGGCCTCACAACTTTCGGGTTGGGCTTTGGACATCTTGACTGAAGCACAAGAATCCGAGCGTCGTCAGAAAGAATTTGCTGAACGTTCCAGCCTGTTTATGGAAGGTTTGGACGTGGATGAAATGGTTGCTCAACTCTTAGTCGCTGAAGGCTTCGAAACCATGGAAGAAGTTGGTTATGTTGCCTTGGACGACCTGACATCCATTGACGGCTTTGATGATGAAACGGCCGAAGAGTTACAAGCCCGAGCACGCGAATATCTGGACAAAATTGCGGAAGAGCAAAATCAGGCCCGTATTGCGTCAGGGGTTGAAGATGATGTGTTGGAAATCGAAGGTGTCACCTTACCCATGGCCGTTATCTTCGGTGAGAATGAGATTAAGACTGTCGAAGATGTGGCAGGTCTCGTCCCCGATGATTTGAACGGCTACACCGAGTTTAAAGACGGTGAGCGCATCCATGAAGACGGTATGATTGAGCATATGGGTCTTTCTAACGAAGAGGCCACAAACCTTATCATGCAAGCTCGTGTTCAGGCCGGATGGATTGAGGCCTCTGCTTTAGAAGAAGAGGAAGAGGTTGAGTTGGACGAAGAGGGTAACCCAGTCGTCACCGCTGAAACTCTTTTTGAAACGTCTTAAGCCCACAGGAAAGCAACTCTGAGGAATCCTTGACTATTTTGACCCATAGTGGCGACATAACCGAGCCTGACTCACCTGCAAATGTTGCAGTGGGTAATGATGTGGCGGAATATGGCCCTGACAGAAGGGGCCATAAATCCCGTGAACGTCGCTGTGTGGCCAGCAATCAAGTCAAAGACCCTGCGGATATGATCCGTTTTGTTAAAGGGCCGGAAGACCAGGTTGTCCCGGACATCGCCGGGAAGCTTCCCGGTCGCGGTGTGTGGGTCAGCGCAGAGCGTGAGCTCTTGCAAAAGGCTATCACCACAAAGGCCTTCGCTAGGGGCTTTAAGTCTCAGGTAAATGTGGGCAATGATCTTATTGCTTCAACCGAAGCCGGATTAAAACGTTCCGTGTTGGCGCTTTTGTCTATGGCAAAAAAATCCGGCAAAATAGTAATGGGTTTCGACCAAGCTATCGGTCTGGCTCGTGAAGGCACTCTTGGCCTTCGTGTTGAAGCCTCTGATGGCTCGGCAGATGGGCGTGGGAAAATTCGAACTTTGTCTCGCGCGATTGCACGTGAATTAGAATTTGCTGACCCGCCCGTCATTGGATGTTTTAATGCAGAAACTCTCGGTATGAGTTTTGGGCGGGACAAACTCGTCCATGCCGGGGTCAAACGGGGTAAATTGGCAAAGCGCTTGCACGTTGAGGCTTTACGTCTCTCGGGCTTTGTTCCGCTTATACCCACAGATTGGGATGATTACGCCCATGAAGTGAAAACTAAAGAGAGATAAAGCGGTAATTGTGCCGCTTTTGACTGTTGAAAAAATAAGCGCGGACGTTAGGTTACGCGCTTTCAAAAGGACCGGGTAGTGGCTCGGCCTCAATGGAAGGCAGCGGAGTTATGACCGCCCCCTTCAACCGAAAGTAAATGATGAACGATACATCTGATAAAAAACCGGCTCGACGCCCCCTCACCTTGAACAAGGGCGGGCCGCGGACGACGCGTGGACGAACCTCCGCCGTTGTTGTTGAGAAAAAGAAAAAAGTAATTGTCCGTCCCGGATCAAAAAAGCTGGGCAGTTCAAAAGTCGCGCCGAAAATAAAACCAAATATTGCGCCGATTAATAAAGGCACAGAGGCCGAAGAGAAAAAGCCAGTTGTTCCGAATATTGCGCGTCCTGCGCCGATTCCGCGTGTCTCCTCTAATAAGGTCGAAGCACCCGAGGTCCCACAAGCAAAAGAAACGCCTGAAGCTCCGAAGCCAGAAGCGAAAAAACCTGCCGCGAAAGAAGCGGCACCAAAACTCAAGCCACCTGTCACACCTGCCCCGCCTAAACCTGTTGACGAAAAAGCCGCCGCCCGTGCGCTCGGCCTGTCGGTTGCGGAATATAAGAAGCGTCAAGCGGCCTTGCAAAAAGCACAAGCTGAGCAAGCCGAGCGCCAAGCCCGTCGCCAAGCCGAAGAAGAAGAGCGGCAGCAGCGCATGAAGGAAGAACGCGAAGCTTTGGCTCGTAAAAAGCGGGAAGAAGAAGAAGCTGAACTTCGTCGCCTCGAAGAGGAAGAAGAAGAGCGTCGTAAGCAAGAAGCCGACGCCCGCAATGCGCGGAAGCCTGTCGGCTCTCCATTGAATCGCGGCAAAGACGAAGAAAACATGACCGAGTTGGAAAAAGCTGGTGGTCGTGTGAAGAAAAAACGCGGAAATGCGCCGCCCCCAACCCGCAGTAAGGGCGAACGTAAACGTCGTCGGGGTAAGCTTACAATTGTTTCGGCGTTGTCCGGCGATGATGAACGTCAACGCTCTCTTGCCTCCATGAAGCGTGCCCGTGAGCGGGAAAAGCAACGCCAACGTGGCGGCGGATCCTCACGGGAAAAAGTTCAACGTGAAGTCACTATTCCTGAAGTTATTTCTGTTGGCGATTTAGCCAACCGTATGGCCGAACGAGGGGCGGACGTTGTCAAATATCTGATGCAACAAGGCCAGATGATGAAAATCAACGACATGTTGGATGCGGATACAGCCCAGCTTATCGTTGAAGATTTCGGACATACGGTGAACCGTGTTGCAGACTCTGATGTGGAAGATAACTTTATCATTGATGACACACCATCTGATGAAAAAGATCGCAAACCCCGCGCACCCGTTATTGCCGTCATGGGTCATGTCGACCATGGTAAAACATCACTCTTGGACGCTTTGCGGTCTACAGATGTGGCCTCAGGCGAAGCCGGTGGCATCACACAGCACATCGGGGCCTATCAATTAAAATTGAAATCCGGAGAGACCATCACAGTTCTCGACACTCCGGGCCACGCAGCTTTCTCTGAGATGCGGACGCGCGGGGCCGAAGCAGTGGATATTGTTATTCTGGTCGTGGCCGCGGATGACGGTATCATGCCACAAACAATTGAATCGATTAAATATGCGCAAGCTGCGGGAACGCCTATCATTGTCGCCATTAATAAAATGGACGCCTATGAGGCCAATCCGCAAAAGGTTGAAACCGACCTCCTCCAACATAATGTTATCACAGAGAGCATGTCCGGTGAGACACAAGCCGTTCAGGTCTCTGCCTTAAAGAAGACAGGCTTGGAAGAATTAGCCGAAGCTATCGCGTTACAAGCTGAATTAATGGATTTGAAAGCCAATCCAAAGCGCAATGCCGATGGTTTGGTTATTGAGTCCAAAATCGAAAAGGGCCGTGGCCCGGTCTCCACACTGTTGGTCAAACGGGGTACGCTTAAACGCGGTCAAATCGTCGTGGCCGGTGAATATTGGGGCAAAGTGAAAGCCTTGACTGATGAGCGTAATAAGACTTTGAAACAGGCAGGACCTTCCGTGCCTGTCGAAGTCATGGGTCTAGACGGTGCACCACAACCCGGCGAGCCTTTCGCCGTCGTTGAAAGTGAACCTCGTGCCCGAGAATTGACAGATTATCGGAAACAGAAAGCCAAAGACAGCGCTGCTGCTGCACCATCTGCCATTGCTTCAATGGAGCAGATGATGGCGAAGCTGAATAATAAAGAAACATCTGAGATGCCACTCTTGGTTAAAGCCGATGTTCAAGGCTCCGCTGAGGCGATTAAGACCTCCTTGGAAAGTGCGGGTAACGAAGAAGTTATGGCCCGCGTCGTTTATGCGGCCGCAGGCGGTATTTCGGAATCCGATGTTCAATTGGCAATGACCTCAGGTGCACCGATTATTGCCTTTAATGTTCGTGCCAACCGTCAAGCCAAAGAATTGGCAGAACGCGAAGGCGTCGAAATTCGCTATTACTCCGTCATTTATGATCTGATTGAAGAAATTAAAGGCGCACTATCCGGTATGCTTGAGCCGGAACGACGTGAGACCTTTATCGGTTATGCTGAAATTCTTGAGGTGTTCAACATCACAAAATTGGGCAAAGTGGCTGGTTGTAAAGTGACAGAGGGCCGTGTTGAACGGGGCTCAGGTGTACGTCTGCTTCGTGATGATGTTGTGATTCACGAAGGTGAGTTATCAACGCTCAAGCGTTTCAAAGACGAGGTGCCGAAAGTTCAGGCTGGTATGGAATGTGGTATGGGCTTTGAAGGCTACCATGATCTCCGCAAAGGCGACCAGATTGAGTGTTTCACGGTCGAGCTAATCGAGCGCAATCTTGATTAAAGAGATAGACTTTAAATTTATTAGCCCTCCCACCGCGGAGGGCTTTTTTGTACCAGTACCCACAGCAAGCCCTCCCGACTCATGCCGTCTTGTTGCAGCCTCTTTGAACTGCTAGAGGCGTTTTTATAATGAAAAGTCACCGTCAGAGTTAAACCCGTGCTACCTGCCGACGCCCAATCCATCCTATCGGAGATTTTAAGACCTCTCCCCTATGATGATTTCTTCAATGATGTCGTCGGCAAGCGGCCCGTCGCCTTGGTTAAAAACGGGCGGGAAGATCGTGCCGGGATGATTGGGCCCAACCCAAAACAAACAATCCTGGAGGCTTATGAGCAATTCGCCCCTAACCTGACCTGTCATGCGCTCGGACCTACAGGCCCCAAGCCCTCTCCGCGCCGCGTCAACAGTTCCGAAGAGTTTCAAACCCTCGTCGACCAATATCATAAGAATGGCTACACGGTGCGCATCCCCGATGTGACTCAGCTTTCGGAGTCTCTGGCGAACTTTATCAGAGCCTTAGAGGTTTTGATTGAAAACCCTGTAAATGCCGTTATTTTTTGGAGTCAGCCGGGCAATAAAGCACCGATACACCATGACGAATATGATTTAATTTGCATTCAGCTCATGGGCGCGAAACGCTGGTTTATTTCTCGCGACCCCGCAAAGCTTTCAAATCCTTGGAAAGGGCTGGGTGAAGGACCGCCCAATTTTGAGGCTTATGACACTGTTGATGTGGGGCCGGGGGATATTATTTATATGCCACGCGGAACCGCGCATACTGTGCAAACCAGTGCAGAATCTTTGCACCTGTCTATCGGCTTTTCTCCTGTCACTGTTCGTGACGGCATGAATGCCGTTTTGGATCATTTTTCAGATTTGGAACGCCCTATCAGAGAAAGCCTAACTGATCGACCCGACAAACTTTCTGAAGACGGTCATCAAGACGCGATTAAAAAGCGTATCCGGGAAGGCTTGAGCGAACTTATGCAGCGCTTGGATGATCCTACATTTATCAACGATGCGCTAGAACGCCGTAAATCCCGCATGATTAAAGACTTACCTCAACTCCCGGCCGGTAATCCAGAGATCGAGATCGGATCCAATACGGTTATAAGTCAAACACCCTATGCAATTTCACATTATATGGTGAGTGGAGATATTATTGATTTCCGCCAACCGGGGGAAACTATCCTTCTTCATGCCGGAGCTGAAGACAGTTTACGCTTTATCGCGGAGACGCCTCAGTTCCAGGTCTCTGATATTCCAGGAGACATCACCAAAGAAGTCCGCATAGCCCTTGTGAGGCGATTTATTGCCAGTGGGTTTTTAGAAGTCTCAAACTAAAATACGCCCATGAGCGATAGCGACGAAAATGATGGAAAGACCCCAGCGGCACCATTAGACCGTTTTGCAGCCTTTCGTCACTCTGCCTATAGCCGCTATTTCATTGCACGTTTTTCCACCTCATTCGCGGCGCAAATCGTCTCCACAGCCGTCGGATGGCAAATTTGGGACGTGACGCGAAACGCGTTTTGGCTAGGCATGATTGGTTTGGTGCAATTCCTCCCCGCTTTGGTCTTGGTGCTTGTAACGGGGTTGACGGCCGATAAATTCGGACGACGTTTGGTGATGGGGTGTGCCATTATTTTGGAAATGCTCTGTGCGATTGGCATATTCTACCTTGCTTTAACGGGGCAATTCAACCCAGTTTGGCTCTTGGCCGTTTTGACGATATTCGGCGTTGCCCGCGCCTTTTATACACCGGCCTCAACTTCTTTAGTCGTGAATTTGGTGCCGAAGGAAGATTTTGCCAATGCAGTAGGATGGATTACTTCTTCTTGGCAATTAGCCTCTATATTTGGGCCGGTTGCGGGCGGACTTTTATATGGTCTGTCTGGCTCTGTGGCTTATGGCTGCGCTGCAGCGATCATGGCTATTGCGGCCGGGCTTATTTTCTCCATCGCGAAACCAGCCCAAATATTGGAACAAGCGCCAGTGACATTCAAAACAATTGTCGGAGGCTTCCATTATATATGGAAAGAGAAGATTGTTTTGGGAGCTATTTCTCTGGACCTTTTCGCCGTACTGTTAGGCGGTGCTGTCGCACTACTTCCAATTTATGCCAGTGATGTCTTAAATCTCGGCCCAGTAGGACTCGGCTTTTTGCGTGCGGCACCGGGCATAGGTGCCATCATTACGCTCGGCTTCCTGATTGCGTTTCCTATTAGAGATCACGCAGGCTTCATATTATTCGCTACGGTCATTTTATTTGGATTGGCGACCGCCGTTTTCGGTTTCTCGACTTTGGCTTGGCTCTCTATTCTTGCTCTCATTGCCGTGGGGGGTTTTGATATGGTCTCCGTTTATATTCGCGAAATCTTATTACAAATTTGGACACCTGATAATGTTCGAGGGCGCGTCAACGCTGTTAATGCAATTTTCCTTGGTGCGTCCAATGAGCTCGGTGAATTTCGAGCCGGAACCATGGCGGCAGCTTTTGGTGCAGTCTTTGCGGTCACTGCAGGCGGAATTGCAGCCATCGGCATTGCCGGCCTCTGGATGGTTTTGTTTCCTAAACTACGGCAAGCTCGCTATCTTGATCACGCTCCGGAACTTAGCCCAAGTGACTCGGAAAAGTAGAGGTAACAGATTGTTGACCTTTTAGCCTCAAGGCTTCGTGACGATTTTAAACGATATGAAGCTTTTTGACGAAGAAATAGCAGTTAATCGCCGTGGGTCTTCAGCAGATAAGAAAACGGACATAGCCGTCAAGCTTGCCGATGCGCGCTCCCTTTGCGTCAGGTCGATTTTTTGGCGGCAAAACTTCTTGCACTTTGAAAGTGAAATCACTCTGGTATTTTCTACCTATAGAGCCAATATAGGCTTTATGAGCCGAAATAGACCCCCATCCCAAAGACAATTAAAAGCTGGAGAACTTATTCGCCGGGCTTTGGCCGAAATTTTGGCCAAAGAGAACATTCGCGACCCTGATCTGCAGGGCGTCAGTGTAACGATTTCCGAAGTCCGCGCTTCACCGGATCTGAAACACGCCATTGTTTATGCTGCACCTTTGGGAGGCGGAGATAGCGAAAAAATTATCAAAGCCCTACAGCGCTGCGGGTCATTCTTGCGCGGACGGTTAGGCAAGGAAATGGAAATGAAATCCACACCACGGCTGAAATTTGTTGCCGATACAAGCTATGACACGGCCGAAGACATGCAGCGCCTGTTGAGCAATCCAAAAGTCGCACAGGACCTGCAAAAAGACTAAAAATTTGGGATGATGTAAGCGAGGCCCAATAAAAAAGCCGCTTCTGGAAGCGACTTTTTATTATTATAGTTCTGAGACCATAAGCCTTTTTTTGAAGACAGTCTTTAAGATACAGGTTCGCCGGTGACCGTTGGTGTCGTCACGCCGACGGCTTCCATATCGATAACGATTGTGTCGGGATATTTAAACATTGCCCCAGTCATAGCGTCAACACCAAGTCCAACAAACCCGCCTGCGATGACATTTCCGCCTGTTGTGCCCTCTACTTTGGACTCAATACGGCGTGTCGCTGTTTGGTAACCTTCTTTATCACACACAACCTTAATCGCAGCCTTTGCGCGACGAATTTGAACTTCTTCGGGTGTTGTCAGTTTGACATTCACAGTATTGTCACGCCCCTCCGAAGCAACACATTCAGCCCCGACAACACCACCCGTAGTGAACATGACGGCTTAGTTTTTCCACATTAGCAATAGATTAACAAGCACCCAAACTAACTGCCGCAGCGGCTAACAATAGTAATTTAATCTTCATCAAAACTTCCCCTTTGATAGAAATAAAAAATGAGTGTTTAACTCATAGTCTTCCATTAATTATGGTTTCCAACGTTGCAAGCATTGATTTTGCAATCCAGCCCGCTATGGACACGCTGTCATTGTCAAAACACCATGAGGTAATGTTTGGCCCGTAAACGCAAAGGTAATCCCGTTCATGGTTGGGTGGTGCTCGACAAACCTTATGGTTTGGGCAGCACACAGGCCGTAGGTAAAACGCGGTGGCTCTTCAAAGCTCAAAAAGCCGGCCACGCAGGAACGCTCGATCCTCTGGCGACAGGCCTCTTACCCATTGCATTGGGCGAGGCGACTAAAACCGTTCCTTTTATGATGGACGCCGACAAATCTTATGAATTTGAAATCACATGGGGCGCTAATACCACCACACAAGATGTCGAGGGCGAGGTCATACAAACCTCAGACCACCGTCCGGAGAAAACCGACATTTTGAACGCCCTTTCTCAGTTCAGAGGTCTCATCCAACAAGTCCCACCTAAATTCTCGGCCATTAAAGTTGACGGAAAACGCGCTTATGATTTGGCGCGGGACGGGCAGGAAATCACGCTAAAGTCACGAGAGGTTAAGGTAGAGCGCTTCGAACTCATTGAGTATAACTCTGAAAAAGCACGTTTTCAGGTCGATTGTGGGAAAGGCACCTATATTCGGTCACTGGCGCGCGATTTGGCATTGGAGCTCGGCACATGTGGCCATGTTACGCTTTTGCGCCGCACCCGTGTGGGGCCTTTTTCGCTCGAGCAGTCAATAACACTTGATGAACTCACCGAAACCTGCAATAGGGGCGCCGCTGAAGAGGCATTGTATCCCCTTTCGACCGCTCTGGACGACATCCCGGTGCTGGCCGTGACGGAACAGGACGCGAAAGACCTTCGGCAAGGTCGGGCCATCGACCCCACATCTCCTGACATTGCTCATTCATCAGATTGGGTTTTGGCTATGGAAGACGAAAGCGAAGTGGCCCTATGTGAAATGCGGGACGGGCGATTATGGCCAAAACGCGTTTTTATACTGTAATCAAAATGGAGAAACACGATGTCGATTACACCCGAGCGCAAAGCCGCGCTTATCACAGAACACGCCACGAAACCGGGCGATACAGGCTCACCTGAGGTGCAGGTCGCAATTTTGACCGAGCGCATCAAGAACCTGACAGAGCATTTCAAAGGCAATGATAAAGATAATCATTCCCGTCGCGGACTTTTGGCTATGGTTGCCAAACGTCGCAGCCTTCTGGCTTATTTGAAGAAAAAAGACGAAGGGCGTTATACAGCGCTTATCGCTAAACTGGGTCTGCGCCGTTAATCGGCTCACCCCTTAAAAGAATATGAGGCTGCCGTCCCGGCGGCCTTTTGTGCATCATGGTGATGCGAAAACCGGCGCATTCAGCGCCTAATCCGAAAGCGCAATAGGGCGCTATAAATTGAGGCTGAGATTGGCCTCTGTATGTACGAGAAGAAAGAAACTGTACGATATGTTTGATAAACACACTGTTGAAATCGATTGGGCCGGACGCCCACTCAAACTTGAAACCGGCGGCATGGCCCGCCAAGCGGATGGCGCCGTTCTCGCCACTTACGGAGAAACGGTTGTTCTGGCGACAGTCTGCGCCGCAAAATCCGAAAAGCCCGGTCAAAGCTTTTTCCCGCTGACCGTCAACTACATGGAAAAATTCTATGCCGCCGGTAAAGTACCTGGTGGATATTTTAAACGCGAAGGCCGTCCAACGGAACGCGAGACACTGATCTCTCGTCTCACTGACCGTCCAATTCGTCCGCTTTTCCCGAAAGGCTTTAAAAACGAAGTTCAAATCGTCATCACTGTTTTACAGCATGATCTTGAAAATGAACCTGACATCATCGGCATGATCGCCGCTTCCGCGGCTTTGAGCTTGTCCGGTGTACCCTTTATGGGCCCGATTGCGGCATCACGCGTTGGTTTGATTGACGGTGATTATGTTCTGAACCCGATGATGGACGAAATGGAAGACTCTGAACTGGACCTTGTTGTGGCCGGAACGAAAGACGCCATCATGATGGTGGAATCAGAGGCCAAAGAACTAACCGAAGAGCAAATGCTCGGCGCGGTTATGTTTGCGCATGAGTCTTGTGAAGAGGTCATTGCTGCGATTTCTGAACTTGTTGAGAAAGCTGGCAAACCAGCTTGGGATTATGTTGCACCTGATCTCTCCGTCGAGAAAAAGGCCGTTAAAAAATTGGCCGAAAAAGGTATTAAGGCAGCTTATAAGCTGACCGATAAAATGGAACGTCAGGGCCTCTTGCGTGAAACACGCGAAGCGGCTTGGGCCGAATTGGGTTATTCTGATGATAATCCCGAAGGTATGGCAGATAATGTCTTCTCTGACTGTTTCAAATCTATTGAGTCCGAGACCGTTCGTACAACCGTTATCAAAACAAAGAAACGAATTGACGGTCGTAAACTTGATCAAGTCCGTCCGATTGTGTCCGAAGCCGGTCTTCTGCCGCGCACACATGGCTCCGCCCTATTCACACGCGGCGAAACGCAAGCACTTTGCGTGGCAACACTCGGCACATCTGATGATGAGCAATATGTCGATCAATTGACAGGCACGATTAAAAACAAATTCCTGCTTCACTATAACTTCCCACCTTATTCTGTAGGTGAGTGTGGTCGCATGGGCGGCACTTCCCGTCGCGAACATGGTCACGGGAAACTGGCTTGGCGCGCACTTCAGGCCGTTCTGCCATCTGATGAAGACTTCCCTTATACAATCCGTCTGGTTTCAGAAATCATGGAGTCCAACGGTTCATCCTCTATGGCGACTGTCTGTGGTTGTTCCTTGGCGATGATGGATGCCGGTGTGCCGATTAAGCGCCCCGTTTCCGGTATTGCGATGGGTCTCATTAAAGACGATGCTGGAATTGCTGTCTTGTCTGATATTCTGGGTGATGAAGATCACTTGGGCGATATGGACTTTAAAGTCGCCGGTACGTCCGAAGGCATTACATCCTTGCAAATGGACATTAAAATTGCCGGTATTTCCGAAGAGATCATGACAACGGCATTGGAACAAGCCAATGCCGGTCGCTTGCATATCTTAAGCGAGATGAATAAGGCCCTGACCGAGTCTCGTGAAGATGTAGGTGAGTTCGCACCGCGTATTGTTACAATGAAAATCCCGGTTGATAAAATCCGCGACGTTATTGGTACAGGTGGCAAGGTCATACGTGAAATCGTTGACACGACAGGCGCACGCGTTTCGGTCGAAGATGACGGCACAATCAAATTGGCGTCGAATGACCAGAAGTCTATTGAAGCTGCCAAAGAGTGGATTACAGGCCTGACAGCGGAACCCGAAGTCGGTATGATTTACCAAGGTAAAGTCGTCAAAGTCGTTGATTTCGGAGCTTTCGTAAACTTCTTCGGGCCAAAAGACGGCCTGGTTCACGTCAGCCAAATCAAGCCGGAGCGCGTCAATCACCCGTCTGATTTCCTCGAAGAAGGCCAAGAGGTCTATGTCAAACTAATGGGCTTTGATGATCGCGGTAAAGTTCGTTTGTCCATGAAATTCGTGGATCAGGAAACAGGACTGGAAATCCCCCGCGAAGAGAAGCCAAAGTCGGATGACAATGATGACGATAATGGCGGAGACGAAGATAAGCCGAAAAAGCGCTCCCGCCGTCCGCGTAAGAAAAAAGAAGATTAATCCTTCAGATTAATCTCTCAGATAAAGGAAAGCCCGGTCATTTGGTCGGGCTTTTTTAATGGCTAAGGTTTAACTTACTTAACTCTTCAGAGGTTACATTTTCAACGATATCCCCATCAGAGTATTCTAACTCGTTTTGAATTTCATGCTTTTTGAATTCAGCATCCCAGATCTTTACGGTTGTATTAAGTTTTGCTTCATAACTTTCAGGAATCTGACAATATTCATTATCCGAACAGCCAAATATAAATGGCTTGAAAAGTTTATTTCTCGCATCATCAAAAAATAAAGAAACATACCTTTCAACGGCTTTGTAATCACATTTTCGAGGCAATGGTTTCAAATTGTCCTCCGCATAAGTTAGACTGTCTTCCGGCGATGCCGCATCCAACCAAAAAACTGGATAAGGAACACCGCTCAGAACTCCTTTCATGCTTTCTCGCCCATGATAATATAAGCTCATTTGACTCTCCAGATCTCGGTCAAATGGAAATTTTGTTAAGAAGTATGCTATTTCAATTGAAATCGGGAACTTCCGCGACGAAGCAAAAGACGCCAATCTAAACCCTGTATCAACAGATGGGCCTATATAATCTTTAACGTAGTCACTTTTCTCGCTTGCTGATTTAGCCTTATACCATTCGTTTAGTCGATAGTATTGTCCAAATTTACCAGAGTGGTCGATTTCGTCTAAGTCAGAATTAGATAAGTCACCCCAAAACGCGACCTCATGATTCCCGATAGGAAAACCGGCCATCCAAGCGGTTGCTTTTACATCTAAAGCGGCTTGTCTTTTTTGTAACCGCACTCGGTATTTATGCAAAGCTCTTCGCCATGAATGGAGTGCAACCACAATTTGACCTGGATGAGAAATATTGAGCACATAAATGAGTTCGTCACCATTTACCTTCCATAAGGCTGGGGCCTCTTCAGTTTTCCACGATTCTTTTGCGAATCCATCTTGTGAAAAAGCTGAGCGCCATTCTGTGGAAAAATACTCTTCAAAAAGACTATAAAAATCTATCAGATAATTGAACCATTTAGCACCAATCCGATCAAGTGAATTGTCGCTGACACCCAAAGGCTTCAAAGCATCTTCATCGTGTTTAAGTTTGGTTGAGCCTATAAGATCAACACTCAAAAACATTTTTAATGATGGTTTTAGAAAATCTGGTAAGCTCTCAAGCCTTGACATTTATCCCTAATGCTTTCGCTCTAATATGTGCAGCCTGTTCTGATACGTTAAAATCCCTTGAAATCTGCCCTAATGACTTTCCCTCCTCAAATGCTTTCCGAAAACTCTGTTCAGGGAGTAAGAAAGCAGAGGCGAACCAATTAGCCTCCCATTCAGCTCTATCAGACCCATACCGACTTGCTCGCAGTTTAAAGTCATCCTCATTTTTGACCTGCACATACCACAAATAATGTAGAATATAGTGACCTAACTCATGAGCGATCGTAAATCTGTCTCGCACTTCAGAAGTATCAAAAGGCACGTAAATTGTAAAATCATCTCGCTTCCGAACCTCTAAAGACCCTCCTTCGGAAGACCCCTCAGCCCAAAAGTCCTTGAGTTTCACTTCGCCACCCATGTTATATACAAGTGCTTGTAAGTCAGTATTTGGATCGAATTCAGTTTGATCGGCGACGCTTTCCGCAATCTTGAATATCGAATCTCTATTTAGGTTGGTTGGCCTAGGGGTTTGATAATCTTCGGACATAAAGAACCCCTTATATGCGTAACGAATCAGTTGCAAGCGTACAATATAAAGCGTTAGCACACTGTTAATCGAAAACCTAAAATGATCACTTCTTACGTCGATTAAAAGACTGAATCAAATTAACTTATCAATATATGATGTAACACGCGTAAGCCACATTGTCGGCACCATGCGCCCAAAACAGCCTAACAGAGATGACATCTATCGCGCTAGGCGAAAAAGCCAGAGTATGGTAAAGCTCTTATAGCTTATAGTATTTAGGAGGGTGCCATGGTTAGAACGGCTTTACTGAAATTGGCTATCTCCTTGACTGTTCTCACGAATTTAGCCTGGGGAACCGCCCAGATCGCTCAAGCCAAGACGCCCATGGACGCCAATAAAAATGGCGAAATTACCGAACGGGAATATCTCAATTATTTCTCTGCAGACTTCATTAAAGCGGATAAAAACTTTGACGCTCAGCTCAGCCGTGAAGAATTAAATGCTGCTCGGGAAATTCGAATGCAGGACGGCGCAAAGAAACGCTTCAAAAGATTAGACGCGGACAATGATTCATTTATTTCAGTTGATGAGTATAATGCAGACCGCGAAAAGCGCAGAGAAAAACAACAGAAAAACAGCGAAAAACAAATTGATCGATGGTTTGATAATGTCGACAGCAATAAGAATGGGTTTATTTCACGCGAAGAATACCGCGCATTCCGTGAAACTGGTATAGAAAAATCCAAAAAACGGATCGAAGAGAGAGCCATAAAAAGCTTTCAACGCATGGACCTCGATAATGATACGCGCCTGTCAGAAATGGAATATGTTTATAAGGGTAAAGACCCTAATGATCCCAATGCCGTGGCAGGAGTGAACCCTTTTGCTGACGTTAATAATAACAGCCGCGCGGCAAAGCGCGTTAGCCGTGACGGGAATAGTGACGGAATGATTACAAAGTCCGAAGACGAAGCTTATCGTCGTTATAGGTTCTCCCGTATGGATAAAGATAAAGACGGTATCGTCACCAAAAAAGAAGCGAGATATTTATTCTCCCAAGCCAACACCAAAAACCAAGGTGACGTGGAAGTCGTAGTCAATGTGAACTGATAAAAGCGTGAAGTAAGATCAAGCTTTCTGACAAATTAGCCTATCTAAAACTTAACTTGGGCCGGCGCTGATTTGTGTCGGTGCCGGTTCAATAATTGCAAAACGACCGCGCTGAATTTGATAAACGGCTAAGCCTCTATCCGGCTTTCCATCTGGCCCGAAACGCACGGCACCATCAACCCCATAGAACCCTTGCGGGTCTTCAATACGTACTTTTCTCTGCCTTGGGTCTCCATCCGCGACAAACGCTCCGATAGCCACCGCGTCATAGGCGAGACTGGCCAGGCGCGATTGATCTTCTCCAAATGCTCGGTCAAAATTAGCTTTAAACCGCGCTTGTGAGTCAGGGTCTGGCCCGGCGAAAATGCCCCCCGACAAGGCCGGTTCGCGAACAGTGTCCTCATTATTCCACAACCCCGTTCCCAAAAATTGTACGTCTGCGGGATCAACGTCATAGAATGGTAATAGCGGCGCTAGGCTTCGCAGCGCTGTTCCGCCCTCGGGCAATAAGATTGCTTCAAAGGCCATCGGTGTCGGCACATCATTTTCTTTGGCCTGCCGCTCATAATCGCGGTGGAAGGCCGCCAAACGTTGCGCCGGCTCCTGCATAACGGAAATATCACGCCCGCGGTAAGTTTCTGCCGCTGTAATTTCTCCGCCACGCTCGCGAATGGCTTTATCATAAGCCGCTCTGACGCGGCGGCCATAGGCACTATCCGGCCCCAAATAGGCAAATCGGCGGGTGCCGTTCTGCGTGGCAAAGTCAACAATGCGCTCCACCTCTGATTCTGGCGGGAAGGAAAGCAGATAAGCGCCATTTCCGGCCACAGTCTGATCCGTTGAGAAAGCAATTACAGGTGTGGCTGTGCGTCGGGCTTCTTGCGCCGATGCACGCACGGAGCTTGCCAAAATTGGACCCAAAATCACGTCAGCCCCCGCCTTAATCGCGGCTTGAGTGGCTGAACGCGCACCCTCCGGCGTGCCTTGTGTATCCAAAGACACTAAAAGAACGTCGGCTTGTTCACGTTCAAAAATGGATAACTCCGCCGCCTTCATCATAGAGGCCGCCTCGGCCCGCAACTGTTCAGAACGCGCAGAAAATGGTAAAAGCAAAGCCAAACGCTTTGTATCCCTGCCCGCCATATGGGGCAAAGTCAGACCTTTTCGATTGTTAAAATAGAGCCCGGATTGAACTTGTTCTTCACTGCCTTTCGGCTCCGTCTCTTCAACCTCAGCCGGAGTGTTTGGTCCCTCAGGCTCAGGTCTTGGATCAGGCGTCACGGGCGCATCTGAAATCACAGGTCCTCTGGGAAAGTTTTGACCCGTATCCGTTGTCGTACAGGCTCCCATCATCAGCGCCAGAGCGGATATGGCGAAAAGGCCTTTTGCCTTTCCGCAATAGCAAACGGCTTTATTCAAGAAGCCAGAGGTTTCACTGTGGCCAAACGGCACGAATTTCATCATAATCATGTTTCCCTAAAGCCTGCAAAGCTCATGCCCGCTTTAATAAAAAAGGAATCCTGAGTGTCCTTAACCAAGAAACCCCGTTCGCCGCAATATAATTCCGAAAAGCCAACTGCGGATGAATATTCTGACCGCGGCATCAAACCCTTAGAAAAAGGCTTATATATTGTCTCGACACCCATTGGTAACCTCCGTGACATTACATTACGGGCTTTAGATGTCCTGCGTGGAGCCAATCATATTCTGGCCGAAGATACGCGCCAAACCCGCAAATTATGCGATGTTTATAATATTGATACAGCTTTATCGGCCTATCATGACCACAATGCGGCAGCCCGCGTCCCCGAGTTAATAGAGCGATTGGAACAAGGGGCGACCCTCGCCCTTGTCAGTGACGCAGGCACGCCTTTGATTTCAGATCCTGGTTTTCGGCTCGTTCGGGCGGCCTCAGAGTCCGGAATTGATATTTGGCCGATACCAGGGGCTTCCGCTCTGTTGGCAGGCTTAGTGAAATCAGGCTTGCCGTCGGATGCATTTTATTTTGTGGGCTTTCTCCCACCCAAATCAGCGGCACGACAAACCGCACTAAAGAAATTGACGCGCTTACAGGCGACACTGGTTTTTTTCACGACTGGCCCCCGTATTGCGGCTGTTCTGACCGATATGAAGAGTGTTTTGGGGTCTCGATCTGCCGTACTGACGCGCGAGTTGACCAAGCGCTACGAAGAAGCTCGCTACGGCACGCTGACGAGCCTGATTGAATCGGTCAAAACCACACCTCCAAAAGGCGAACTTGTTTTGCTAATTGGGCCGCCCGAAACACCGAACCAATGGTCGGAAACTGAAGTGCTCTCCGCACTCAAAACCGCTCTGCCCAAACTCGGTGTGAAAAGAGCTAGCGCTACCATTGCAGAAGAGAGCGGTTGGGCCAAGCGGGATGTTTATGCTCTGGCTCTCTCACTAAAATAAAATCCACCAGAATGAGCCGCCAAGACTATGAAAAAGAGGGCCGCAAAGCAGAAGCCCGCATCGCACGCTATCTACGTTTGCGGGGTTATCGTATTTTGGTGGAGCGCTTTAGAACTCCCGAAGGGGAAATTGATATTATCGCCCGAAAAGGCACCACCCTTGCCTGTGTCGAAGTCAAACAACGTAAAAGCCAAAGAGCGGCTCAAGAGGCCATGGATTGGCGAACGGAGCAACGCATAATGAATGCAGCAGAGATATGGGTTAACCAACACTTTCAGACCCTCCCTCAAGATTTTGAACTACGCTTTGATGTGGCCTTCATTGTCGGACCCGTTACGCCTCTCTGCGCTGTAGAGTATATAAAAAACGCTTTTCGTCCCGATTAAGCTTTTGTAAGTCTTCTGCCTTGGTAACGCTTCGTTCACCATAAACGGGTAATTTGTCGGCATGAAACATGCTGTCTTACTCCCCCTCCTCTGCGCCTCGCTTATCTCCGGTTGTGCGGTCACCACCGCCGGGATCAAAAAAGGGGATGAACGTAACTTTGCGCGCTCACTCAATGATGTGAATGCAGGGCGTGCGATTAAAGCCCGCATGTTACGCGCTTATGATTATTCCTTAAAAGGCGTTGATGTCGAAGTGGCAGAGGGAATTGTGCTGCTTTCCGGAAACGCTCCGACGAAAGCTGACCGCATCGAAGCGGCCCGTATTGCTTGGTCCGCTCCAAAAATCGACGAAGTCGGAAACGAAATCATGATCAAGGACAAGCAGAGCTTCACCCGAAATGCCAAGGATGGTTTTTTGGAAAAAGCGATCCGTACGCGTCTGGTGGCGGAACGAAATGTCAAAGCCCGCAACCTTAATGTCGAAACTCATGACGGGATTGTCTATCTGATGGGCGTTGCCCGTACGCAGGGTGAGTTAGAACTTGCTGCAAAAATTGCCGCAGAAACACGCGGAGCTAGAGAGGTCGTTTCTTATGTCCGTATCGCGGATATGCAACAAATGGCCCGACTCAATGCAAATGAATCTCTGCAAGGAAGCGTTCCGGAATATTCTGCCCAAGGCGATTATTATTCGCAACCTATCCCTCAAGGCCAGACTTATCAGGGGCAAGACTATTATGGGGGTCAGCCTGTAGCACAACCCCAATTCCCGGAGAGTTATGCCGGAGGGTCCGCGGCCATTGGCGCAGCGCCGACACAAAGAGCTCTCCCTGACTTTCTCAGCACGACGCCGCCCCAAGCCGAACAACCGCGTGCGCCGATACAAAATGCCCCTATGGGACAACCCATTCCGTTAAATCGACGACAAGCCGCTGGCCCGAACACACCACAAAAATTAAATTTGGGAGACCGTTTGGGAAAAGAATTGCCCACGGATGAAGAATTGGGCGCTTACCGAACGGGGCAGGCAGGAGACACTGTCTCTGAAATCCAATCCGAGCCTTATTACATAGACCCTGAAACAGGGAACCAAATCCCTGTCACTTTCAGGGACGGCGTCGTTTATCCTCGTATTATCAAATAGGCTTACGCCCACCACGTAAAGCGTTATGAATATGAAAAAGGCCCGCCAAATTGTGCGGGCCTTTTTAGTTTTAAATGTAGGCTGTTTAAAATTGGGTTCCGATTGAGAAACGCAAATTGCGCCCTTGTAAAGGTACGACATCCTTTAGGAACGAAGTATGTTGGCGGGCTTCTACATCAAATGCATTCATAAGAGCCAAACTAACGCGCACAGGTTTTTCATTCACGACAGGCTTCCACGTCACGAAGAAATTGGTAAGCGTGTAATCATCTGTCGCAAGTTCAAACGCGCTAATTTTATTCTGCTCGGCTGCATAGTCCACCTCAGCCCGCAATTTGAACATTTCCGACTCCGCTTCAATACCCCCCAAAAGAGATAGAGGCGGAATGCGGGGCAAGTTGCCACTGTCTGTTTTGGCACGAACATATTCGACCAATCCATCCACTTTGACATCAAAACTGCCCATACGGGTCACATCAAACCCGCCTTGAACTTCGAACCCTTTAAATGTGGCGTCTTCTGCTTGGAATTGGAAAACGTCCAAGCCGTCCTCTTCATCGCCGGTGGCCTGTTCAAAAATATAGTCACTATAATCCGTATAGAACAGATTGAGCGTGATGAAGTGACCGTCTTCACGGTGACGGATGGCTGCTTCCACGCCTGTGGCCGTCTCCAAGCCTAGAGTCGAATCGCCCAGTTCAAATTGTTCTGTCGCCAAATGCGGGCCATTGGAAAAGAGTTCTTCAGTTGTAGGCGCTCGCTCGGTACGGAAAATTGTACCACCAGCTCGTAATGCGCCACTAATATGGACATCACCGCCTGCCGAAAGACTGAGACCGTCAAAGCTGCGAGTTTCTCCTGTCACGGCATTTTCTTGGTCGGTACGCTCAAATCGAGCAGCCCCTTCAAGGTGAAGCCCACCAAGTGTGGCTTCTTGGAAGGTGTAAACACCATATTGTTGGGTTTGCGTTGGTGGCACAAAGGCCTCCTCGCCAATGGCAGAAAACTCGCGGTCACGAATTTGCAGGCCGTAGGCCGCACGCCAGCCATCGCGCTCTTTTTGGATCGCCTCGGCGCGAATCTCATAGCCTTCATTACTGAAAACAGTCCCGACTTCACCCGGACCCTCAAACTCGATGTGCTCATAATCGGCATAGCCTGCAAAAATTTGCAGAGTTTCAAACACGCCGTCCATATTCAAGCGACCATTCACATCAACACGAGTTTGCTCTAAGCCGATTGTGATGTTTTCTTCTTCCTCTTCCTCATGATCGTGATCTTCATCCTCGTCATGATCTTCGTCTTCATCATGCCCTTCTTCTTCATGATGATGTCCGCCCGGAATACCGTAATCACTTTCGAAACGATGAACGGCTACGCCTAAAAATCCACGTTCCCCGACGTAAGACAGGCCACCGGTCAGAGATTTTGTTTCCGTGGCGGAATTTTCCAATGTGCCGAAAACTTCTTCTTCATCTTCGTGTTCTTCTTCGTCATGGTCATCATCATGCTCTTCCTCTTCAGCTTCTTCTAAAGCACGAAAGGCTTCACTTTCAGCAAAGCCGGGAATGTCATAGTCATTCGTCTTTTTATAAGTCCCATCTAAATGTAGAACGAAATTGCCCAAGGCTTGATCCGCCGATACGGCGATTTCTTTGCCTTCATCAACTGTTGATCCGCCAATGCGTATAGCCGCATCAAACCCGTCCTCGGGCAAAGCATCTGGAACGCGGCCATCAATCACATTAACGACGCCACCCGCGCCGGATGAGCCATAACGCAAAAGTGCTGCACCGCGCAGGACTTCAATCCGTTCAGCCTGAGCCGGTTCCGCGGCTACAGCGTGATCTGGGGAGGCCGATGCGGCATCAATCGAACCCACACCATTGGTCAAGACACGAACGCGATCACCACCTTGGCCCCGTAATATTGGGCGGGACGCCCCAGCCCCGAAAAATGTCGAGGACACGCCGGGTTCGGATTTTAGCGTCTCACCGATTGTTGTGGCCAAACGGTCTGATAATTCATCCCCGCTGAGGACTGAGACGCCCGTGATCGCTTCATCCACAGAACGGTTTAACGGAGAACCCGTGACGATGATTTCATCAATATCGGAGTCCAAAAATGAGTCATTGGAAGATTGAGCCAATGCAGAAGGCGCAAAGGACAAGGCAAAAGTAAGCGCCGTGACAGAAACGGACGCAGAAAAAGAGCCTGATAAAACAGGCGAAAGTGATAAGCGCGACATAGGAGAGTCTTTCAATTTATAAACAAGGGAGCTCACGCACCGAAGCGCGAGCGATTTGGGTCTAGGCGTGTTTATAAAGTGAAAGGGGGGCCTCTGGGCGGGGGCGCACGACCCTGCAGAGGAGAATAATTTAATGTGATATAGCTCGCATCATAAGACACGGACGCCGTATATAAAACAGGCTCGAAGACAAGCTTATCCGTTAGAGGAACAATCTCATCCTCCACCAAAATAGTGACAGCACAGGCAACACCATCATGTTCGTGCGGCCCGTCACCATAAGCACTAGCATGAGCCAGTGAAAAGGATTGCGCCAAAAGGAACCATGCCGCCAGCAAAGCCAAAGCAGCGCGGCGCAGGCTTAGCCCTTTGAGAGAGGCAGAAGGATATGTGCGATCTGACGTCACGTTATTCTATTACAATGTTGATGGGTTATATGACAAGGCAGTTCTTGATGACGAATGTGTTATTTTGTTCAGCACATAAAATCCAACGAACGAAATTATACCTTTAACGCCTCAGCTTGTGCCCGACACAATTCCGCAATGCCTTTCGCCGCGAGGCGTGTCAATTCCGCCATCTGTTCGGCTTTGAAGGGTACATCTTCGGAACTGGCCTGGACTTCAATAATGCCCCCCGCTTCTGTCAGGACAAAATTCGCATCAGCCTGCGCATTGCTATCTTCAATATATTCCAAATCCAACCGACATGTTCCGTCTACAATACCGCAAGAGACTGCTGCCATTGTATCGGTGACAGGGTTTTCGCTGATTAAACCTTGCTCGAGCAGAGCGGCACAGGCTTGCGATAGAGCCACCCATGCACCGGTAATGGAGGCTGTCCGTGTCCCGCCATCAGCCTGCATAACATCGCAATCAATAATAATCTGACGCTCACCAAGCTTTTCCAAGTCAATAGACGCTCGCAAAGATCGCCCGATTAAGCGTTGAATTTCTACGGTGCGCCCTCCCTGCTTGCCCCGCGCCGCCTCACGATTATTACGCGAATGGGTCGCGCGCGGTAACATACCATATTCCGCTGTGACCCAACCTTTGCCGGACCCTTTCATCCAACGCGGAACATTTTCATCAACAGACGCTGTACACAAAACATGTGTCTCCCCCATTTTCACCAGACAGGAGCCTTCGGCATAACGCGAAACCCCGACCTCCAGAGAGACGGGGCGTAATTCATCAAGAGCACGGTTGAGAGGGCGTGTAGACATGAGGTCTCCAAGTAAAATTTCAGCAGATAATTGCGTCAGAGCGACTTAGACCCATGCCAAACAGGATGCAACATCAAGCCAGAAGAATGGAGCGCGTCTCCATGATAAAAGCATAGCCAAAACCAAAATAAATCGACGATAAAGTCTTCACATTTTATCGTTTGGGCTTGAACTTCGCTATTTTTTACGCCTTAAAAGCCTCATGCAAAATAAAAAACTTCTTTCCACCCTGCTTATGGCTGGCACGGCGCTTTTAGTGGCCTGCGGCGATAAGGATAAAAAATCAGATTCCAAGCCAGCGGAAACCCCGGTGGCCTTCCTTTCCACCTATGAACCCATGCCGTCGGAGACAACTTTTATTTCGGGCGCAAGCTTGATAGACGGCGTCAGTGATACCATCACAACCGGGAACGTGGTCATTACGGACGGTCGCATCACTGCATTGGGCGCAAATGTGACGGCACCGGACGGCGCAAAAACCGTCAATGCCGAAGGTCGTTTTGTAACTCCGGGCATTATCGATATTCACTCTCACCTCGGCAATTATGCTTCGCCCGATGTGCGCGCCCACAGCGATGGTAATGAAGTGACAAGCCCGATTACTTCAGAAGTTGATGCGGAACATGGTGTTTGGCCACAAGACCCTGGCTTTGATGAAGCTCTACAAGGCGGTATTACGACCCTGCATATCTTGCCCGGATCGGCCAATTTGTTTGGCGGACGCGGCGTGACCTTACGGAATGTTCCGTCCCGCACTGTTCAGGGGATGAAATTTCCAGACGCGCCTGACACATTGAAAATGGCTTGCGGTGAAAATCCAAAACGGGTTTACGGCAACAAGGGTGGCCCCGGCTCCCGTATGGGTAACGTTGCCGGTTATCGTAAGAACTGGATTAAAGCGACAGAGTATAAAAAGAAACGCGAGAAAGGCGGAGACGGTTTCACGCGTAATTTGCAAATGGAAACATTGGCTGACGTACTCGACGGGAAAATCCTTGTACAAATGCATTGCTACCGCGCAGATGAAATGGTGCAGATTTTGGATATTGCCAAAGAATTTGATTATAAAGTCACAACATTTCATCACGCCGTCGAATCTTACAAAATTGCCGATATTCTCGCAGAGAACGATGTTTGCTCGGCCATGTGGGCCGATTGGTACGGCTTTAAAATGGAGTCTTATGACGGCATTCGTGAAAACGTCCCCTTCGTCCATGCGGCAGGCGCTTGCGCTATGATCCATTCGGATGATCAGGATAACATTCAACGCTTAAACCAAGAAGTCGCAAAGACTTGGGCGGACGGCAATCGCGCAGGCTTGGACATTTCCAAAGCCACGGCTTGGAAATGGCTCTCTACCAATCCGGCCAAAGCCTTGGGTATTTTGGATGAGACCGGGACTTTGGAGGTCGGCAAACGCGCTGATATCGTGATTTGGTCAGGCGATCCTTTTTCGACTTATAGCCGCCCTGATACCGTTATGATTGACGGGGCTGTCGCTTTTGATCGCGCGAATGGCATTAAACCGAAAAGTGATTTCCGCCTTGGTCAGGGCAAAGCTCCGGGAGACGACTCATGAGTATTCGTTCAAAACTTCTCTCTGCTGCTTTAGCCACCGCAATCTCTGCCAGTTTGGCGACATCCGTTGCGGCACAAGACCTCCTTATCAAAGATGCGACTGTTGTTGTGCAGGACGGACGATCATCTGATACAGATATCCTGATTCAGGATGGACGCATAATTGCGATCGGTACGGATATTGCGGCGCCGGACGGCGTGACCGTTCACGACGGAAGCGGACATTGGGTATCCCCCGGTCTATTCGCGTCTTATTCTTCACTCGGCCTTGTCGAAGTCGGTGCTGAAAGCTCAACCAATGACACACGAGCCTCTGGTGCGAAAACATCGGTGAGTGAGCGCGCCGTGGACAGCTTTAACCCCCGCTCCGTTCATATTGCCAATGTCAAAAGACGGGGCATTACTCATATTGTGTCAACGGGGGCTGCCTCGGGTGATTCAATTTTTGCCGGAACGGGACTGATTGCCTCGACCGAAGGAGATTTTGATTCCGTCGTCAAAGACAGAGCCTTTGTTCATGTCGCATTAGGCGAAACCGGCAGCGCACGTGCAGGCGGATCACGGGCAGCTTCAATTGCCCAATTACGGGCCGCTCTCAGTGATGCTCTGAATTATCGCACGAAATATTCTGCACCAACTGATGGTGATGCGTTAGCCCGGCAAGATGCGGCCGCTTTGGCCCCTGCGGCACGCGGAAATATGCCTCTGCTTATTAGCGCCAATCAGGCATCTGATCTTTTGACGCTGACTCGACTCAAGAAAGAGTTTCCGCGGTTGAACATGATCGTCGTCGGAGGCGCAGAGGCGTGGCAAGTAACAGATGCTTTAAAAGAAGCCGGAATTAAAATCATTTTAGATCCGGTTCAAAACCTCCCTGAGGGCTTTGAACAGCGTGGGGCGAGCTATGATAATATCATGATTTTGGACGCCGAAGGCGTGGACTATGCTATTTCCAATCTCAGTTCATTCCGCGTCGCCAAAGCGTCTCCACTTAATCAGCATGCGGGCAATGCCGTCGGCAATGGCTTGGATTGGGATAAGGCTTTTGCCGCGATTTCTGCGACGCCGCGTGCGTGGTTCGGCTTGCCAAAGTCTCAAATTCAAACAGGCCCGATTTCAACTTTGGTCGTTTGGGATGGTGATCCTTTGGAAGCAACATCCGCCCCGATTAAGCTCTGGATTGATGGAAAAGAGCAAAGCCTCTCTAGCCGTCAAACCCTTTTACGCGATCGCTATAATCCGACCTCCACGGATACGCGGCCGCATAAATACAGGAATTAAAGAGCAAGTATTATTGTGTAACATTCATTTAAAAGGCGAGATGTTCAAAACACCCCGCCTTTTTTATGTCATTTGTCAGCCTTCAATCTTATTGCCGTAAATGTCGAGCTCGACAACATCGCCCTTGCCGCTTTCGCGGGCAAAAGCTTGGACAGGCCCAAATTGTGTCTCCTTGTCACCGACAATGAGATAAGTCATTTTAGGCTCGACCAAATACTTGGCCGCCGTGTTTTGGAAATCTTCTACAGACATAGCGAGAAGTTCGGCTTGCTCGTCCTCAACATAGCGTGTGGATTTTCCGTATTTGCTGATAGCACGCAAAGTGCCGAGCTTGGCACCGAGGCTTTCAAAAGCACGTGTTTTGCTTTTGATGATTTTCTGTTGCGTGATCTCTTGGTCGGACTCGTCAAATTCCGGGCCATGCGCACTAATCATATCACGCATAATTTCGAGTGAAGGCTGTGTTGCATTGGCGCGAACCGAAGTGCGGGCGCGCCAAGGCTGAGCCACCGTACCGCCCGACACCCATGAGCCTGCGCCGTAAGTATAGCCTTTTTCAATCCGCAGCATTTGTCCAAGGTCACCACTAATACCGCCACCTAGTTTTTCATTGGTGAAATCCAATTTATTTGCATCAGCATAAGTGGTCGCGACCGTCAGCTTCCCGATCGTGATGACGCTTTGTTTACTACCGGGCACGTCAATGAAGAAGACTTTTCCTTCATTGGATTGAGGCGGGATAGCGGCTTTAGAGAGCGTCGCTTTGGCGCCACCCATGCTCTCGGCCAAATCACTCATCGCTTCTTTGGCGCGTGCGGGTTCAATATCCCCGGCTACATGGATTGTGGCTTTGGCCTGAAGTAGGTTTTGATGGGCCGCTTTCATATCATCCAAATCAAGGCCCGATACCGTTTCGCTCGTACCCCCCACCGGTCGACCCAAGGGATGCGACGCGGTGTAAATTAATTTGTCAAAAACCTGCCCCGCAATAGCGCGCGGATTGGCCTCTCGCCCCTTAATCCGCGTTAAAGCAGCGGACTTCACCCGCTCAAAATCTTCACCCTCAAAACGGGGAGACGACAAAATTTCTTTGACCAAAGCGACGGTGGGTTCGAAATTCCGCGTCAATGTTGTGGCGCTAATGCGGGTCTCTTCACGTCCTGAAGATACAGCTATGCCAGAGCCTAGCAATCCAATAGCTTGTTCCAGCTCAGCCGCAGTTTTATTCTCCGTACCCTCATTCATCAAAGCCGCCAGTAAAGATAGCGCGCCTGAATTATCGGCACCTTCTGTCCACATACCGCCCGTGAGCGTCATATCGAAAGTAACCAGCGGAATTTCGTCATTTTCTATGCCGTAAATATCGACACCGTTTCCAAGCTCAGATTGCCAAATCTCGGGCATTTTAATGAGCGGTAACTCGCCAAAAGGTGGCTCACTGCGGTCAAATTTCGTTGGTGTTTTTTCAAACTCTCCAATATCGCCGGAAGAAACATTTTCATTCGCCTTGCCGGTTGTGACTTCCTCTATCCAAACTGTTGCAAGCTCCGAATCTTCCAGTGCTAACTCAGCCTGCCCTTTCGGGACAAAGCTTGTTTGTAAAGACGGTTTGTTTTTGATGTATTTTCGATAAGCAGCCAAAATCTCTTCGGCGGTCACAGCCTGTAATTTCGCGGCTTCTTTGACGGCATAGGCAGGGTCGCCTGCAAACTCATTCGCTTGTGCCAGCTGGCGCCCTTTGCCCAAAATTGTCGCGACACGGTTATAAAGAATTGTTTCTTGCTCGGCCTTAATGCGTTGCAGGTCTTTCGGATCAATACCGTCTATTTCAAACGCCATAAGCGCTGCGTCTATAGAGGCTTTGACATCATCCAGATCAACACCCGCCTTGGCACGAACACGGAAGACAAACTCTCCAGCCAATTCCATACTATTATTATAGGCCGAAACACCTGGAGCAAGTTTATCATCTGCCACGACCTGATTAAAGAGAACGGAGTTTTTACTCCCGGCAATAATTTGACCTAGAACATTCAGGGCCGTTTCATCAGGGTGAAAGGCCTCCACCGTCGGAAAGGTAAGGCGCAATTCGGGCAATTTGGCAAAATTATCCTCAAAGAAGAGCCGCTTATCAGCCTCCAATGTAACAAGCATGGGCGGCAAGGGCTTAATATCTTTGCCGCGCGGAATTTCACCGAACCATTGCTGAACCTTACGCTTAGTCTCTTCTATGTCGATGTCACCGACGATAGAGAGCGTTGCATTATTCGGCCCGTAATTCTCTGCATAAAACTCTTTCAAGTCCTCCAAAGTCGCCGCCTGCAAATCTGGTAGCGAGCCAATCACAGTCCAACTATAAGGGTGACCTTCGGGATAAAGGTTTTTGCGAATGACCTCACCCGTATAGCCATAGGGTGCATTATCAACACGCTGACGTTTTTCATTTTTTACCACTTGTTTTTCGCGGTCAAGCGCTGCCTGAGTGACCGTATTAATCATGTAGCCGAGGCGATCACTGTCGATCCAAAGGATTTTATCAAAGGCATCTTTGGGCACGACCTCATAATAAATTGTGCCGTCACTCCATGTAGCGCCATTGCGTTGACCGCCCCATTCGGGAATGGCTTTACGATTCCACCCGCGTGGTACATTCTCAGAATCATTAAAGGCCATATGCTCAAAGAAATGAGCGAATCCCGTGCGTCCCGGTTTTTCGCGGTTACTTCCCGCGTGAATAATGGTCGTGACCGCCACAATTGGATCAGATTTATCGACAGAAAGAATGACTTCTAATCCGTTATCGAGTATGACTTTTTCATATTCCAATTTAAATTCGGATGTTGTCGATGTTGCAACAGTCTCATTTTGAATGGACGCTTGAGGGCTGCAGGCACTAAGCCCGATGAGCGACACACCCCCTAAAAACATTAAACCCAATGCGATGTTTGATTTGGCACTCATTCTATTCCCCTTTTAGACTCTTTATCGTCTCGATAATGGTTTAACGCTCACGGATGAAATGTCACCCCACCTGAAAGCCGCAGGGTTCACAAGGCGCGCACTTTACGCTTGATAGAGTTTAGGAAAGACACCAGTCTTCTTCACAACGCCATAGGCAAAACTGGTATCAATTGACGCAATCCCACCAATGGGGTGCAGAGAACGCCGCACAAAAGCTTCGTAGTCATTTAGGTCGGCCACAATGACTTTGAGCAGATAATCTGCCCGACCCGTCATCACGTAACATTCCAGAACATGATCCGTCTTCGCGATTTTGGCTTCAAAATTCTGCACCACATCTTCAGTATGTTTTTCAAGTTGCACCCGCACAAATACGGTGACGGGCAAGCCATAAGCTTTGGAGTCCACATCCACACTATACCCTCGAATAATACCTGACTTTTCCAGATTGCGCAGACGTCGTAAACAAGGAGACGGCGAAAGGTTCACTCTCTCCGCCAAATCTTGATTGGTCATGCGCCCATCGGATTGTAATGCTCGGATAATTTGACGGTCTTTACTGTCCATATGCTCTCCGATTGGCAGAAAGTGCCATAATTCTATTTTGATGCGCTATAAATAGCACATTAATAACCCTAAAAATAGCATATATCACCATTACAAAAGGAAGATCTCTTTTACAGGATAAGATTATGGCAAATGATAATCACGGGTTTTCCACGCGAGCGATTCATCAGGGCTATGACCCTCTGGCACATGAGGGCGCGCTAACCCCACCCGTCCATTTTACCTCCACCTTCGCATTTGACCGCGTCGAAACAGGAAGTGCTCGGTTTGCCGGAGAGGCAACAGGCCATGTTTATTCACGTATCTCAAACCCAACGCTTTCTATTTTGGAAGACCGCATGGCCTCGCTGGAGGGAGCGGAAGCCGCCCTCGCCGTTGGGTCCGGCATTGGTGCAATTACCTCCACACTCTGGACGCTGCTAAAAGCGGGTGATGAGATCATTGTCGACACCACGCTTTATGGCTGTACATTTTCATTCCTGCATCATGGCCTCGCAAAGTTTGGCGTCTTAATCACCCATGTCGATTTGACTGACCCAGAAGCCTTGGAGCAGCATTTAAACCCGAATGTGAAGGTGGTTTATTTTGAAACACCCGCCAATCCAAATATGCGCTTGGTCGATATTGCGGCTGTCTCAGCAATAGCGAAAGTCCATGGCGCTTTAACGCTCGTCGACAACACCTATGCCACACCTTATTTGACGCAACCCATAAAATTAGGGGCTGATATTGTGGTGCATTCCGCCACAAAATATCTGGGCGGCCATGGCGACTTAGTCGCTGGCATCATTGTCGGGTCCGCCGCACTGATAGAACAAGTCCGATTGGTGGGGTTAAAAGATATGACTGGTGCCGTAATGAGCCCCTTCACCGCCATGTTAATTATGCGTGGTTTAAAAACGCTTGAACTGCGCATGGGGCGTCATTCCGCCAACGCCCAAATTATCGCACAAAGTTTGGAAAGCTCCCCCTTTGTATCAGAGATTTGGTATCCGGGCCTTGAAAGTTTCCCTCAATATGATCTCGCCAAAAAGCAAATGAAACATACTGGCGGCATGATCGCTTTCGAATTGAAAGGTGGTCTGAGCGCGGGACGGCATTTTATTAACAGACTCGGTCTCATCCAATGTGCTGTATCTTTGGGAGATGCTGAAACCCTTATTCAGCATCCGGCCAGCATGACACACTCGACATACACCCCCGAAGAGCGCGCCAAGCACGGCATTAGTGACGGACTTATTCGTCTCTCTGTCGGTTTGGAATGCGTGGAGGACATTCTAGCTGATTTACAAAACGGGTTTGAAGCCCTCACGCGTCCGGAAGCTGCTTAAGGTTTTTCACTCTTGGCGAACCATAAGGCCCCAAGGGCAAGTATGGCCGGGACGGATTGAATGACGAAAATACTTGGCTTGACACTGAGGGCGCCAAAAGCGCCGGCAACGATGACGCAAAGCAAGAAGAATGTTTTCACGTCACGCCTTTTTGCCAATAAACCCCACAACAAACCCGCCACAAGGAAACCGTTATAAAGCCCTTGATTCGCGGCCATCGCCACTGTCTCTTCCGCAAACTCAGCGGACAGACCAAAGCGTTCGCGCACAAAAGGTGTTGTCCAGAAAAACATCTCCATAGCCAAAAAACCTGAATGCAAAAGCGCGACAAAGGCAGTGAGTCCTATGCTTATAAATTTCATGATAAACCCTTTTGATGTATGAAGAGTGCTTAGCAGTAAAATATCGCTTCGTTAGAAAAATCTTTTCGTTTTGTTCGGACCCTTTATTCAGGTCTTGTATATTACACCGTTCTTATTGAACTTGCCGCACGATAGGTCCAAATAGAAACCCTATGAGTGAGCCATTTCCACATTTTTCTTTATCCGATTTGGATATGCGGGCCCGTCATATCTTTCGTGATGTGGTGGAGGCTTATTTAGACTCGGGTCAGCCTGTCGGCTCAAAAACATTAGCGCTGTCTAGCGGTCAGTCTCTCTCACCGGCAACAATCCGCAATACGATGGCCGAGCTTAGCCGTTATGGCCTGCTGGCCTCTCCTCATGTCAGTGCCGGGCGTATTCCTACACAAGCGGGATTGCGCCTCTTTGTTGACGGGCTTTTGGAAGTTGGAGATTTAGGACAGGTCGAACAAGCCAGATTAGAGGCCAAGCTCTCCGCCGCGCCACAATCATCAGAAGAGTTCATGGCGCAAGCCGGGGATATGCTGGCCGGGTTGGCTGGCGGGGCGGGGCTTGTTTTGACTCCACAATCTGCACCCAATTCAGCTTTGCGGCATGTTGAATTTGTTGCTTTGGATGATGGTCAGGCCTTGGTTGTTCTCGTCTACGAAGATGGGCGAGTGGAAAATCGCCTCATGCCACGCCCGGAAGGACTATTACCGGCCTCTTTGGAGCGGGCAGGAAACTTTCTGTCGAATCGTCTAAAGGGTCGGCGCCTGGAGGAAGCGCGTGCAGATGTTTTGGAAGAGATTGCACGGGGTCACGCCCAGATTGACGCCGCTGCAGCAAGCCTTATTGAGCAAGGCCTTGCCTCTTGGTCGGGCGAGGAGACCGAAACACAGTCAAAACGGGCTTTAATTGTTCGCGGACGCGCACAACTCCTTGACAATTTGGAAGCGCAAACCGATTTGGAGCGCATCCGTCTCTTATTCGAAGACTTGGAGCGTAAGGAAGAATTGATTGCCTTGCTCGACAGAACCGAACAGGCTGATGGAGTAAAGATTTTTATCGGCACAGAGAACCCTTTATTCTCTTTGTCGGGATCCAGTGTGGTCGTCGCGCCTTATCGTGACGCTACGCAAAAAATTATAGGGGCGGTGGGCGTGATTGGCCCGACCCGCCTTAATTATGCGCGGGTTATCCCTATGGTGGATTATACAGCGCAATTAGTGGGGCGTTGGTTAAACCGCCAATAACCCGAACGAACTGTAAATGTGCGCAGAACTTTTCCCTGCGACTTGATGAAGAGAGACTTATGTCTGATTCGAAAAAACCGACTATGCCCAACGTGAAAGGGATGAGTGATTTGCCCAGCGATGATGAGCTGGATGCTCTTCAAGCTGAGATCAACAAAGCCAAACAGGGCATGGGGTCGCGGGCAGCAGCCGCCAAAGCTCAGGCGGATGCCGATATGACCGAAGATGATATTAAAGCCGAGCTGGAAAAGGCGGGGATTGATGGAGAGGTACTTGATGCGGGTTCGGCCGCTATCGCTCGCATTCAAGAACTGGAAACCGAAATCGCCAACATGAAAGATCAGGCGCTACGCGCTTTGGCCGATGCGGAAAATGTCAAAAAACGCGCCGAGCGCGAAGTTGCCGCAGCCAAGACATTTGGTATTGAAAAATTTGCGCAGGACGTTCTCTCTGTTCACGACAACCTTTCCCGCGCTTTGCTGACATTGGAAGGAACGAATAAGGATGAATTGGGCGAAAACGCCAAAAACCTCGTCGCCGGAATTGAGTTGACCGAGAAAGACCTCATCATGGTTTTATCCCGTCACGGTGTGAAGCCAGTACCGGGTGTCGGAGCCAAATTTGATCCGAATGTGCATCAGGCTGTCGCCAATATTCCATCCGAAGAAGACAAGGGCAATGTTGCCAATGTTATGCAGACTGGCTTTAAAATCGGGGACCGCACTTTGCGCGCCGCTATGGTCGCCGTCAGTACCGGACCTGCAAAGTAGGGCGTGCCTGAACTTCCCGAAGTTGAAACGGTCAGGCGCGGCTTAGCGCCTGTTATGGAAGGCGCTGTTTTTGAGACAGTTAGGCTCAACCGACCCGATCTTCGCTTTCCTTTTGACGCACAATTTATAGAGCGCGTGCAGGGCCAGACCTTGCTCCGTCTCTCACGTCGGGCAAAATTCTTACAGGCTGAGCTGTCCTCAGGCGAACGCCTATTTATGCATTTAGGTATGAGTGGCCGGTTCATTATTGATAAGACGGATACAGCCGCTTTCGTGCATGACCATAAAGCCGACCCAAAACACCACCATGTTGTCTTTGGTATGGATAACGGGGCTATCATTACTTTTAATGACCCGCGCCGGTTTGGTTTTATGGAGCTTGCCGCAAAAGACGAAGCTTACCGCTTGGATCATATCGGACCGGAACCTCTATCCAATCAATTTAACGGCCCCGTATTGCGCGAAGCTCTGCGCGGAAAAAAGTCCAAGATTAAGGCGGCGCTACTGGATCAGCGAGTCGTGGCAGGCCTTGGCAATATATATGTGTGTGAAGCCTTGTTCCGCGCACATATCTCTCCTCGGCGGGCCGCCGGGCGGTTAAAAGTCGCAGAAACCGATGCTTTGTCCGTTCATATTAAAGACGTCCTGAGCGAAGCGATTGAGGCGGGCGGCAGCTCATTGCGCGATTTTTCCAACACAGATGGCAAACTCGGTTACTTCCAACATCGCTTTGACGTCTATGGTCGTGAAAATGAGCCCTGCCCGGCCTGTGCCGCCCCCATACAGAGAATTGTTCAAAGTGGACGCAGCTCTTTTTTGTGTCGGGTGTGTCAGAGTTAATCCTCACAGCCCATCTCCCCGTAGCCCTTGCCAGAGGGCGGGCTCAAAGCTAAAAGTCGGGCTTTCGGACAAATAGCGGCTTTTGAGCTAGTTCATTAAAGAACCAACCGAGTAAAGGCAGGCAAACGTTATGGCATACCAGAATATAGAATTGACGCGTGACGGCCATGTGGCCACCATTCAACTGGATCGGCCCAAGGCGCTCAACGCCCTCAACAATGCCATGATGGGCGAAGTTTCTGACGCTTTGGCTGCATTGGAGGCCGATGATGGTGTAGGTTGTGTGATCCTCACAGGAAGCGAGAAGGCTTTTGCCGCCGGGGCAGACATCAAGGAAATGGCCGATAATGACTATCTCACCCTTTATAAAACCGACCCGTTTAAAGCCAATCACTGTGCTATCGAACGCTTTCGTAAGCCTATTATTGCTGCCGTAGCGGGCTATGCCTTAGGTGGGGGCTGTGAGATTGCCATGATGTGTGATTTTATTATCGCTGCCGAGAATGCTAAATTTGGTCAGCCTGAGATTAATCTCGGCGTTATGCCGGGTATTGGCGGCACACAACGCCTTATGCGGGCGGTGGGTAAGGCCAAAGCCATGGATCTCTGCCTCACGGGGCGTATGATGGATGCTGAGGAAGCCGAACGCTCGGGCCTTGTCAGCCGCATTGTCAAGCTAGACGACCTTATGGAAACAGCGCAGGAGGCCGCAGCAAAAATTGCCGCCCAAAGTCAACCCGTGGCTATGATGACCAAGGAAACTATCAATACCGGCTTTAATATGACCTTGGAGCAGGGCATTCATTATGAACGCCGCTTGTTCCAGAGCCTGTTTACCACAGGCGATCAGAAAGAGGGCATGACCGCTTTTATCGAAAAGCGCAAACCGCATTTCAAAAATAAATAGGCCCCTCTCTCTCCTGTCATAAATCAATGAGATTGCATGGTTGACGATAGGGCCAAGGGCGCGTATAGGCGCGTTTCGAAATTCGGGTAGGCCATGTGCCTGCCCTATTATGATATGGAATAGAGGTAAAACATGGCGAATACTTCATCTGCCAAAAAGAACGTGCGTAAAATGGCACGTAAGACAGAAGTCAACCGTGCTCGTCGCTCTCAGGTGCGCACATTTTTACGTCGCGTTGAAGATGCGATTGCCGCGGGTGATAAATCAGCAGCAAATGATGCCCTGAAACAGGCGGAACCGGCTATGATGCGCGCTGTCTCTCGCGGTGTGTTTCACAAAAACACTGCTGCACGTAAAATTTCTCGCTTGAATAAGCGCGTTAAAGCCATCGCGTAATTTTATGCGGCTATATATAAAATGAAAGGTCTCTCACGAACCTTTCAAACCAAATACCGGGCATATGCTCGGTTTTTTTATGCTCGCCGGTCTGGTGGGCGTATTATCACACCCCCTACAATCACTTGAGCACGCCCAAAACATCGATGAATTGGCATTCAAGAAAGCCATGATTTTGAGACCGTCAAAGACACCCAATAACCGACCCCCAAAAGGTTAGGGGGCTAGATTGTGTGGGAGCGGTTTTAATGAGCACAACGAGGTGGTGTACACCTCAAGGCTCTTAGAATTTTCAAATTATTGATAGAGGTTTCAAACGATTAATTTTTTGGTTGTGGCATCAAATTTAAAGGCGAAACTTCCACTAAACTGGGAGGTTTTTCTCCTTTCTTCATAAAAAATACAGAGAAACATGAATTTTTTGCAACGCCAGCGTTCTGAGATTCTTACGTTTTTTTGAGTCAATAAAAAAGGTTGCCAGAATCACAATTTTTGCCCGTTGACGAAATGAAAAAGAGTCGGTTTAAAAGGGGCACAGGAACAGAAATGTCCTGAGCATCAGGGATAACCAAACGGGCATGAAGGGGCTTCTGCGCGGGCGGGTTCACGCAAGATAAATTTGAATATGACGAAAAGTGCCATTTTCGTCAACGGTACCGTTTGGGGTAAAATAAGATGAGCGACTCTCATATAAATTCTTCTCAGAACCTGCGGAAGGGCAAACAAGGACGATCTCAGACAGCACCGGACCTCTATACAGGGGAACCTCCGTTACAAAGTGCGCATAATACATGGGCCAAGGTAAAAACCGATTTGGGCTATGCTTTGGGGCCAAACGTCCACCGCTCTTGGACCGGACAGTTACGCGTGAGCCAAGCCAATGAGCGTATCGTGACATTGGCCGCCCCATCCCGTTTCATCGCCTCCAAAATCGAAGCGAATTATGCGGAAACCGTCCGTCGTCTGTGGAAGAAACATGATATGGTTGCCCCGCCGCGCGATATTATTTTTTCCGCCACAAATGAACGTAACGCCATAAGTTCTGCGCCACGTCGTGGCTCTGCAGCAGGCTTCAACCCATCACCCGCTCAAAATAAATTATCCTCACAGAGACACTCTAATGTCGTTCCGCATTTACGAGAAGTAGGTACGGCTGGGGAGGTCGCAAATGCGGACCCCGTCGCAGTACGCTCCGAAAACCCCCGCGATCGTTTCACCTTCGACAATTTTGTCGTCGGAGCATCCAACGAATTAGCGTTTGCCGTTGCCCGCCAAATCGCGTCATGCCGGGTCCCACAATACAACCCCATCGTTATTCACGGGGCCAATGGCATGGGTAAAACCCACCTACTTCATGCGATTGAGGATGGTGCCCGCCAAACTGACCCGAATTACCGCGTTAAACTTATATCGTCTGAGAATTTTGTTTCTGCCTTCGTCTCTTCTGTCAGAGGCTCTGGTGGGCGCGAGGCCATTGAAGCTTTCAAAGCCTCTCTACGGGACGTTGACTTGCTAATAATTGATGATGCGCATTTTATCGCCGATAAGCCCGGTTCTCAGGAAGAATTATTGCATACACTGGTCAGCCTTGTCGCCCAGGGTCGTCAGATTTTGATCGCCGCTGACCGCCACCCAGATAAGATTGAAAAAGCCTCCGACCGGTTAAAATCTTATTTGTCATCCGGCCTCGTTTGCCGCATTGGCGCAGCGGATTATGAGTTGCGCCTGCGTATTCTGGATCGCCTGATACAGCGCCGTCGAGCATCGGGTAATCCCGAACTGGCCATACCGCAAAATGCTAGAGATCATTTGGCTGCGCGGATGAATGCAACGCCGCGCGACCTAGAAGGTGCTTTTAATCAAATCGTAGCGCAAAGCGAATTTTTGGGAACGCCCATCACATTGGAAACCGTGCAGGAAACCCTATCCGATTCCCGTTACATGGCGGGTCAACGCTTGACAGTCGACCGCATTCAACGCGCCGTCTGTGAGGCTTTCGATTTAAGTCTAACCGATATGGTGTCCAAACGTCGCGCGCGTATTATTGCCCGCCCGCGTCAAGTTGCCATGTATTTGTCGAAAAAACTGACAAAGCGCTCCTTGCCTGACATTGGGCGACGCTTTGGCGGACGTGATCACACAACGGTTATGCATGCCGTCAAACGGATCGAAGAATTACGCGCGACGGATGCTGAATTTAACGCTCGCATCGAAGCCGTAGAAAGTGCTTTGCAAGCCTAATCTTGCTTTGTTCGGTTTTGTTTGAGATGAAGAATTATCAGACGCTTTTGCTAAAGCTCTCTTGATGAAAATATGCGCCTTTTAGCCATGCCTAGAAACCGAGAGCTTTGATAATCCATTACGAAATTTGTAGTGGATTCGTGGCAGAGGCTTTGTGACCGTCGGTTTGCGCTTGCTCTCTCGCCTATCTCGACTATGATTGTGTTCAAAATTTTGAGGGCAGCTCGCCCAGATTTTATCTGAGAGAATTTGCATGAAAGTCACACTCGAACGTAGCGCGTTGATGAAGGCTTTAGGCCATGTTCAGAATGTTGTGGAGCGCCGCAACACGATTCCGATTTTATCCAATGTTTTGATGAGCGCTGAGGGCGGTAAAATCAGTCTCGTTGCAACAGATTTGGACATTGAAATGTCCGAATCCACGGAAGGCGATGTCGCGCAACCCGGCCAGATCACCGCCCCAGCCCATACGCTTTATGACATTGTACGCAAATTATCCGATGGTGCGCAGGTGGTTTTACAAATCAATAGTGAGGATCGTTTGGATGTAGATTCAGGCCGGGCGCATTTTACTCTACCACTTCTGCCTGCGGGGGATTTTCCAAAAATGACAGCAGATGGTTTCACCCATGAATTTGTGATGCCGGCAGCCGCCTTACAGCGCTTAATCGACAAGACGCGCTTTGCGATTTCGACGGAGGAAACACGTTACTATCTCAACGGAATTTACATGCATGCCAATGCTGGAAAATTACGTACAGTGGCAACTGACGGCCATCGTCTGGCCTTGGCTGAAACGGAGCTTCCGGTCGGCGCCGAAGACCTGCCCGGTGTCATCATTCCGCGCAAAACCGTGGCGGAAATTCGTCGCCTCATTGACGGAGCCGATGGTGATGTGGCTATTAGCGTGTCTGAAGCCAAAATCCGTTTTACCACAGGCACAGCCGTACTCACTTCGAAATTGATTGACGGTACCTTCCCGGATTATGAGCGCGTAATTCCCAAAAATAATCCAAAGGAATTGGTGATTGATAATAAAGTCTTTGCCGATGCAGTTGACCGCGTCTCAACAATTTCTGCTGAAAAATCACGCTCAATTAAAATGGGTCTTGGTGAAGATAATCTCGAACTGACTGTAAATAACCCTGAAAGCGGTAATGCGCATGAGGCACTTATGGTCAGCTATACAGAGGAACCATTGGAGATCGGGTTTAACGCTAAATATTTATTAGATGTAACCGGGCAAATCGAAGGGCGCGATGCGACCTTCTATCTCGATAGCGCGGCAAGCCCTGCACTCGTCAAAGACAGTGAAGACCCCGATGCCCTCTTTGTTTTAATGCCTTTGCGCGTTTAAACGTGACGCCGGGCAAATACTGATATTCAGACAGTGAGTGCGGTTTCAATTCCGGCTTCGCGTCATATCACGACTCTACGCCTCACGGATTTTCGTAATTATCAAAGCCTGGATATCACATTCGGCCCAGAGCCCGTCGTGCTTTACGGCCACAATGGTGCGGGTAAAACCAACCTTTTAGAGGCTTTGTCTTTTTTATCGCCAGGTCGCGGCATGCGCCGCGCCAAGGTTGAAGACCTCGCGCGACGTCACGGGGACAATCAAGCCCCGGCTTGGGGGATTAATGCGACGCTCGAAGATGGTGTGAAAATCAGTATCGGACAAGTTCCGGAATATCCGCGCCGCCGCTTAATGCGTCTTGACGGGTCTCACGCCACCGCCACACAGCTCGCCGAAAAAATTAGCCTTATGTGGCTCACTCCCGCCCAAGACAGATTATTTACTGGTCCCGCCGGAGATCGGCGAAAATTCTTTGACCGTTTTACCTTAGCGCACTCTCCGGCACATGGAACGATTAGTAACCGATATGAAAAAGCCCGCCGCGAACGTAACCGGCTTTTGTCGGACGGGGTTACGGACGGTTTTTGGTATGATGCGCTCGAGCAGGACTTAGCCCGGCAAGGGGCGCATATCGCGCAGGCTCGCGCCATCACACTCACCGCGCTTCGTGAAGAGATTGCTGCCAGAGACGAGCGGGCCTCTCAAGGAGGTTCCACCGTTTTCCCAAAAGCAGGATTAGCCATAGACGGCCTTTATGAAAACCAATGCTTAAACGGCCTACCATTGGAGGAAATTGCGGAGAACCTTAGGATAGATCTAGCGAATAATCGCACCCTTGACTTGCGGGCAGGGCGGACATTGGTCGGGCCCCATCGGTCTGATTTGATTGTGACGCATATTGATAAATCCATGCCAGCCGGTGATTGTTCGACCGGAGAACAGAAGGCGCTTCTCATTGGTCTGATGCTGGCTCAAGCCCGTGCACAAAAAGACCGAAAGCCCATATTGTTGTTGGACGAGGTCGCAGCACATCTGGATCGAGGTAGACGAGGAGCTTTGATTGAAGAGCTTTTGGAGTTAAATACGCAAGTTTTCATGACAGGGACAGATGCGTCCCTTTTCGAGGCCTTTGCCGGGCGAGCGCAGGTTTTTAATGTGAAAAACGCTCAAGTCGATCTTGAGATGACAGGAAAAAACGGAACCTAGAAACAATATAAATGCCCTGTCATGCATTGAGCATGACAGGGCGTCAGTATCAAACGGGGCGCAAATGTCCGATACCAACATTCGGTTTAAACGGGGGATAAATTTTAAGTTTGAAACATTGCGGCCCTGCCCGGCCAGCGACTTACTTTACTCTATAAATAATTATCGTGTAAATCCCTAATAAGAGACAAAACCACTCTCATTTAAAATCCAAACTCAACACTCTAATCTTGAAGGCTCAATCGCTCCATTCCGTTTATTTTAACAGAGACGGCACATCACCTACCTGCCCTGAGGCTTGTTGCATGAAAAACCCTTTCAACGCGTCCGTCTCATTCACCATAGACAGGCCTAGCCGGAGGAAATGCCCAATGGTTTTGGCTATAGGGCGACTAAGCGGACCTTTCGGGTTCTCGTAGAGAGCGCTTAAACCATCCGTCGCAGCCGCAAGGCTTGTAACATCCACTTTCCGCCATGCCGCATAGTCGCCAAGAACTGCACCGCCAATATCTCGACCCAAAGATACTGCTTCATGCAAAACATCGTACAACGCCGCCACGTCACGAAGCCCTAAATTCAAACCCTGCCCCGCCAAAGGATGAATGACATGCGCGGCATCCCCAACCAAAACCATACGCGTACCGACATAGTCCTGCGCCAATTGTAATCGCAGCGGGTAAGACTGCCGCGGCGCGGGACTGTTCAACTCGCCCAAATGGAGCCCAATACGCAGGGACAGTTCCGCCAGAAAAGTCTCTTCATCCAAAGCGCAAGCAGCGTCGACAGCCTGCGCTTTGTCACTCCAGACAATTTGGCTGCGTTGTCCGGTCAAAGGTAAAACAGCTAAGGGGCCTCCAGGGAGAAAGCGCTGCAAAGCTAAACTATCATGTGGCAGGCTGTGCGAAATCGTTGTGACTAAAGCCTTTTGGCCATAATCGCGACCGTCTGTGGCAATGCCCGCTGCATCCCGAATGGCCGAATTGGCTCCATCAGATGCAATCAATAAGCGAGCCTTTACAATATCTTTGTCCAACCGCCCACTGACCCCTGAAACATCATGTGTCAGACCCGTTATTCTCCGCGGCGCAAAAATAGAGATGTTTGCAGCCTCCGAGACGGCGCCCCACACCGCTTGCGATAAGGGCGTGCTCTCCACCATTTTTGCAACGAATTCAGCGCCTTCTGAACCAAAATGTAATCGCCAAGCAGGCTCCTCCCCAATCGGGCCGTCAGTGATCAACATATCCCGCATGGGTTGGAGAAAGGCCTCGATGTCGAGATTTAGCGCTTTGAGCAAATTAAGAGAACCCGGCGTCAATGCAAAAGCCCGCCCATCACGAGACAAGTTGTTTTGGTCGAATAAATCACGACCATCAACCAACGCAATTGATAGGGATTCTTTTTGCGCACAGGCAAGAGCCGTGATTTGTCCAATCAGCCCGCCGCCAACAATCAGAATGTCAAATTCATGTCTCACAAGAGCTCTCTATCACAGATTATTCCAACCAACAGCGAGAATTCTGCGGCATTTAGGGTTACAATTCATCGGCGCAAAGGGTATTTGACTGTCATGAAAATTAAACTTGCCACTTGGAATATTAACTCCGTGCGTTTGCGCCTTCCTCAGGTCTTACGGTTCTTGGAAGAAGAAGCGCCTCACATTCTTGGTTTGCAGGAAATAAAGTGTCAGGAAGAGCAGTTTCCTTTCGAAGCTTTCCGAGAGGCGGGCTATGAGTATATCGAGGTCGCGGGACAAAAAGGCTATCATGGTGCGGCGACGCTTTCCAAACTGCCAATGGAACGTCTGCCCACTACATTTTGTCCCTTGGGTCACGCGCGCCACGTCAGCACCCGCGTGATTGCCAAAGGGGATGATTGCAATCAAGATTTTGAATTTCACAATTTTTATGTTCCTGCCGGCGGAGATGTGGCCGATCCGGAAATCAATGATAAGTTCAAGCATAAGCTGGATTTCTTGGCCGCAATGAACCAATACTTTTCCGAGCGTTTCAAGAAAGGTGATGATCAGCAGGTTCTCGTCGGGGATTTTAATATCGCCCCTCATGAAAATGACGTCTGGTCACATAAGCAGCTTTTAAAGGTTGTCAGCCACACACCTTTAGAGGTCGGCATATTGAAAGACCTTCAAAACACACATGATTTTACCGATACATCCCGCCTGTTGCGCGAAGATGACGAAAAGCTTTATAGCTGGTGGTCTTATCGCGCGCGTGACGTCATGAAATCAAATCGTGGACGCCGCCTCGACCATATATGGGTCAGCCCTGCTCTGAAGCCTTGTGTAGAGAAAGTCGGACGGGGCGGACATAAAATTCACGTCCCTTGCAGAATTTGGGAAAAACCGTCGGATCACGTCCCTATGACACAGATTATGGAACTGACCGACTTATAGCGGTGTCACAGAAAGGGCGAATAAGGCCTGTGAACCAAAATAAAAAGGCGTGATGATAAGGGCGTTCTTCGGAGACGGCTTAACAAACCTGTCCCGCGCCACAAACATATCCGAGAGGGCAAAGAAGATTGCGGCCAGAACAAAATATTTATGTGTGCCGACAAAGTCCGTCTGCAAAGCATAGACCAACATGGCGGATATGATCAGCGTATAAAGCCCAACAGACCAAACCATATCTTTGGGTAATTTAGATTTTAAAAAATAAAATGTGGCCAAGCCCGTCATTAATCCAAAAGCCCAAGACCCGAAATAAACCCATACTGACAAATTTTGAGATATAATTTGCTTAGCCGCTAATATGTAAAGAACATGCCCGATGGCGAAAGCGACCATGCCGGTTTTAAAAAAAGAGTGGTTGTTACGGGACAGTAAGAAAACATCACCAATGGCACATGCAATCAATGCCACAAAAATCAATCGGCCGAAATCTGTGTCCAACGCACCGAATTGTATCGCTAATAAGAGAAAGCCTAATGCTGAGAGCGGCTTGAAAAAATATTGGGCGCGTTTGTCCTGTTTTAATTCTGCCGCCATGAGCGCCAGAACAATTAATAGATAGAGGCCCACAAGGATCATTGTGGAGAGTAAACCTATTCCAAGGCCAGTCGATAGCCGCCCGGCTCAGTCATCAATAAGGTCGCAATCCCTTTTTCTGGCTCGATTTTTTGGCGCAACCGATAGACATGGGTTTCAAGTGTATGCGTTGTGACACCTGAATTATAACCCCAAACCTCTTCGAGCAATTCCTCTCTCGCTACCGGCTTACCCCCTGCCCTATAGAGATATTTCAAAATATTTGTCTCTTTTTCCGTGAGACGAATATCACGGACGGGGCGACCTCCCTCTTCTTGAGGCGGCGTTAAGCGTTTGAAAGCCGGCTTGAAAGCATAAGGCCCGATTTGGAAAATCGCATCTTCGCTCTGTTCGAAACTTCGCAAATGGGCTCGCAAACGCGCTAGAAGAACGGAAAACCGAAAAGGCTTAGTGACATAATCATTGGCGCCAGAGTTCAACCCCAGAATTTCATTCATTTCTCCGTCATTCCCTGTCAACATGACAATCGGTGCCGCAATCCCGCCCTTACGCATCAATTCGCATGCTTCTGTACCCAACATATCAGGCAAATCGACATCCAGAATGATCAAATCGAAAGTTTGGTTTTTTGCAGCTTCGATTCCCAAAGTTGCCGTTCCGACATCATAGGTTTCAAATTCATCATAGACGGCAAATTGTTCCACCAATTCGCCTCGCAACATTTCGTCATCATCGACAAGCAAAATACGTTTCTTTACGGCCATAATATAGTCCTCAAAAGCCTCTTGGCTTCAAAACCTCAATCTCAAAATAATGAACGTAAGGCTTTGGGTTTAAATTTGGTGTGTCTTATGGTGTTAGACTTTTTTATGCTAATCGCAGTTTATACAAATTGCATCACAAAAATGAGAGACTTTCGTGCAGACTGATCTAGAACTCACCATTGATTGTCTTAATCGTGTCGCCACAATTGATGGACTGGTTTTGCCATGCCGTATCGGTCGGAAGGGGTGTATTGCGGATGCCAAAGGGCGGGAAGGTGATGAAAAAACACCTCAGGGCCACTATCATTTGCGATGGGGGTTTTATCGGGCTGATCGTTTGCCCAAACCCCCAAGCCATTCCCTTAGACCTTTAACATGGCGCGCATTAGACAATAATGACGCATGGTGCGATGCGCCGCAAAGTGCCGCCTATAATCGATTTATAAAATTACCCAATCACGAAAGTCATGAAGCTTTATGGCGCGAAGATGGGGCCTATGATATTATTTTGGTTATAAACCATAATGACAGTCCGCCTGTTTCTGGTCGAGGTAGTGCCGTCTTTATCCATATTGCGCAACCGGATGACAGACAAACATTGGGCTGTATTGCTTTTGCCCCCGAAGACATGGTTCAGCTTTTACCCTATTTACAGTCAGGTCTGCCCGTGAAAATTCATCGCTAGGTCAATATTTAATCATAATCCCGTGCGCCAAACAGGGCCGAACCGACACGCACAGATGTCGCGCCCATTTCGATAGCCACTTCGAAGTCACCACTCATGCCCATAGAAAGATGTGTCACACCCAACGCCTCGGCCTGTTTTTTCAATAACCAAAAATGGGGTGATGGCGCTTCCTTGAGTGGCGGAATACACATCAGACCCGCAGGCTCAAATTCATAATCCTCCCTCATCGTTTTGATGAAGTTCGGAAGGTCTTGGGGTAAAACACCTGACTTTTGCGGCTCTTCCCCTGTATTCACCTGCACGAAAAGCCTCGGGAGAGTTTTACCCTTATCTCTCACTTTGGCCAAAGATTTGAGAAGTTTCTCTCTATCAACCGTTTCAATGACGTCGAACAGGTCAACAGCATCTTCGGTTTTTTTAGATTGCAAAGGACCAATCAAGCGAAGTTCTATTGCCTCACGGTGTTTGGAAAAACGCTCCCCCCATCGAGCTTGAGCTTCTTGCACGCGATTTTCCCCGAAAACAACTTGGCCCGTCGTCAACATCTCGGAAATACGCGCATCGGGTTGAACTTTGCTAACGGCCACCAATGAAACTTCATCAGCCTTGCGCCCTGCCCGCTTGGCAGCTTGCTCTATTCGCGCCATAATCCCCGCGTGTTTATCCGAAATGGGTTGGGCATCATCTATATGAGAAGAAGTTTTATCTGACATGACGTCCCCATACAAAGTCTGGCCCGGTTTGCAAAGCCACCCTTTGGGTGAAGCAGCTTTGGCTTTACGGGTACAATATGAAGCCTTGAAAAAGCCACCAACGCGCCTGTCTCCGCTCATTGCCATGAGCGACCCTGAACGGACGCCAGATATTTTGTCATGGGCAAAAAGCCTGCCGGAGCATTGCGCCGTAATTTATCGGTTCCATAAATTCGATAAGGGCCTCGCCAAAAATTTACGCGCGCTCACTAAAAAACGGCATCAACAACTTTTAACTCGACAAACCTTGATAGATACTCACCCTGACAGTTCTTGTGATGGCCATCATTTTATTCGAAATACTGATTTGGCGGTGCTTTCAAAATTCGCGGCATTATACCCGGAAAAGCTTTTGACACTGGCAGCCCTGAAAGAGGGACATTATCAAAGCCCTCTTCCCCCTCTCGATGGTTTATTCGTATCCTCTACCTTTCCCAGCCAAAGTCCGAGCGCTGGCGAGCCTATTGGTGTAGATACTTTAAGAAAAAAAGCTGAAAGTTTAGACGCGCCAGTCTTTGCTTTAGGCGGTGTCACCCTCGAGACCGTAAAGCAACTCACTCAGACAAAGATTGCAGGCATTGCCTGTGTTGGGGCGCTCAACAGTCAAATAGAGAAAAGCCTAATAAAAGAACAGAAGGTCAAATTTATGGATAAGCTGAAAATCTCTAAAACTATCACCGACGACACAATTCAATTTGTGGCTACCCTGGCCGATGTTTCAGACAAGGCCGTTTTAGATATGAGGCTGATGTCTAAAGGCGTTTATAATGCTTATCATACCGGCGTACCAAAAAGCATGGGTGGAAAGGGGGTTGGGACAGCGCTGGTGAAGACTATGGTCGAGGACGCCTCAATAGAAGGATATAAAATTCATCCAGGCTGCCCTTTTGTGGCTATCTGGTTCAAACGCAAACCCGAATGGGCAGAAATGGCGGCAGAGAACCCCGCTCTTTACAAACGCTGAGGCCTGTATTGAGAGCGGGTTCAGACTAGAACTTAAACCCGCCTTCAACAAACAGCGCTGTTGCTTTTTCCGTCTGCGCTTCTGTCAAAACCCCGTTAAAGCCGAGTGTTTCACGCTCAATATATTGCGCGCCGGCGCCGAGCGTGAACTTGTTGAAGTCGTAAGTGACGCCCGCCAGAATTTGATCCGAAACCAAATTGACATTCTCATCCTTGGCGTGGCCGTAACCTACCGTAAAACCAAGCGCAGAAGGCTTCCATGTGGCCCCAATATCCCAAGCTTCGTAATCGCCATTGGCGAGGCCATTGTTAGATTTGAGGAATGAGCCACCCAAAGTGATATCCATCCACGAAACCTCTGCCCCCGCATTATAGCTGTGCAGATCATCCAATCCAGCGAAGCCGCCTTGCACTTGTCCTGTCGCATAAGTGGCGGTGGCTTCGACTTTCAGTCCGTTCTGGAAGGTTCTGTCCAAAGCCAGGCCCACTTCGAAAATATCTTGCAAATCAGCAGACAAGGTTCCCGTTCCGTCATCGCGTTTGACACAATAATCAACGCCGCAAGCGCGGGCATTGGGCGCGTAAGACCCGCCAATTTGTACGCCAACGCCGACAGTATCACCCAAAAGCCTCGGGCTTGTATAAGTAATCTTCTCGGCAAAGCCTGAAGCATCATTCGCTGTTTTTACACTGTCCAAGCCGGTATAATCCGTTGGAGAGTTTGAGGCTCCAACCGCCAGAAGCGAAGGGGCGCCGAGACTGAAGAGATAAGCGGCACCATCATCCCGCCCTATTGTGAAATCACCATAGGCACTACGCAAGAAGAGGTGAGCACTTTCCAAGGCCACTTCCGTCTCTTTCGCATCATCTGTACCGAAACTGTAAAAGCGGGATGTGTGGCCCCGCAAGGATGTGGAGGTTCCGCCAATCAGGACAGAAGAACATCCAGCTTCTGTCGGAGGGCACTCAGCTAGCCGGCCACCAAAACCCCGTCTGAATTTGTCATATTGTGCGCGACCTTCCAAATTAATGCCGTATTCATAGCCGGAGTCCGTGACGGCGCTGATTTCAAATGTGGCCTTGGCGTCACCAATATAAGAGTCGTCCCAATCCGATGTGGTCCCGTCATCACGGTTTACACCGGCTGCGCCGCCTTTGATAAAGCCGCTAAAGAGCGTTCGAAGGTTGCGAAGGCCCAACTTATCTGCCCAACCTTGTTTTTGCGAATAAGGCCCTGTTGAATAGGGCCCTGAATGGGGCGGAGCCGAAGGATCCGGTGCGGATGAAGGAGGATACGATGATGGAGGGTAGGAAGAAGTCGGGTAAGGCGATGTTTGATAGGCTTGACTTGGCCCTGAACGTTGGATTTGCTCCGGTGCATAAGGGTCATTTGTCTGCCTATAGCTCTGGCGAGCGAAAGGCGAGTTTGAGTCAGTCGGACTTGATTCATAAGTAACAGAAGGAGAGGTTCCTTCAGAAGGTGGCGTATAATCATATGATGATCCGACACTGCCCGTATCATAGCGCGGTTGTGTAAAATCAGCCGGTGGAGTCGACGCTGCATTTGGAGGTGTTGAACGACCTTGTGAATATGGCATCGGAGATGACGGTAAATATGATGGCGCAGACGCAGGCGGAACAGAAGAGCCGGAGATAGAAGAAGGCGGGATATAGGGGGCGGATTGAGGTGGTTGGCTTGTGGGTGCAGAGGGTTGGCTGTTTTGCGGCATTTCCCAAGCCTGCTTCTTTTTCTTTGACGCAAAAGGAGACTGCGCACTGGCAATCGTCATGGTGCCGAGTGCGGCGACGATAATCGGGCCGAGCACATAAGAAAGCCGAGGGGCAAACCGCTTGGGTTCTTCTGGAAGCTGTCTGTAAGGCATAATGATCCTTAAAATTCCCGTTAGCGTCCGCATAGCCTGACAAGTCCCGATAACAGGCCATCGCAACGCGTTAACCTTTTGTTTGCACTCCGCTTCCCTAAAAAATGGTTAACAAAGATTAAAACCTCCCATTTTATGGGCTATTTTGGCGTGAGACTTTCGCGCTTTCCTGCAAAGAGAGGCTAGTCCCGTCAAATTTTTCGGGTATAAGCCGCAAAAGACTTTTTCTTCGGAGTTCGTGAATGTCATCGAAACTTAAACGCCCACTTCTGCTTAGTGTCGCGACTGCCTTGATTTTGGCCCCGGCCCTGTCTGCCTGCTCCACATTTTCAGGTAGTAAAAAAGCCGAGCGAGCCGCCGCGGCCGCACAGGCCCCCAATATGGGTGTGAACTCTTATTTGTGGCGTGCCTCTCTCGAAACCCTCAACTTCATGCCTTTGGAGCAAGTTGATCCATTTGGTGGTGTTATCGTCACGGATTGGTATGCGTCGGCCGAAGCCCCGACCGAACGGTTTAAAGCTAATGTCTATATTCTGGACACCGGCTTACGGGCCGATGCTTTAAAAGCGTCCATCTTCAAACAAACACGTGGCCCTAATGGCTGGGAAGATGCCGCAGTGGATGCCGATACGGCCCGTCAAATCGAGAATGCCATTCTCACTCGCGCGCGTGAGCTTTATATCGCTACGGTCGATGCCTCTTAAGATTGAACCTTAAAACTTAAGAATTTCGGTCCCGACGCTTGATACAAGCCGTCGGGATTTTTATTGGAAGCGTAATCATATTGTATATCATGTCCGTGGCGTGAATGACGCGGATTTAAAAAGAATGAGAGTTCACAATGTCAGACACTGACAATAGCCGATATAATGCCGCCGAGGTCGAGCCCCGCTGGCAAAAGCTATGGGCAGAAAAAGATGTTTTTCGCGCGAAGGATCAATCCGATAAGCCTAAATTCTATGCTTTGGAAATGTTCCCTTACCCGAGCGGGCGCATTCATATGGGGCATGTGCGCAATTACGCGATGGGCGATGTCGTAGCCCGTTATAAAAAGGCGCGCGGCTTTGAAGTTTTACACCCGATGGGATGGGATGCATTTGGCATGCCCGCGGAAAACGCGGCCAAAGACAATGGAGGTCACCCAAAGGATTGGACTTATGGGAATATTGACGCCATGCGCGCCCCCATGCAACGGCTTGGTTTTGCGCTGGATTGGTCACGCGAATTCGCGACCTGTGACGAAGACTATTATAAACAGCAACAAGCCATTTTCTTAAAGTTCTGGGACAAAGGACTGGTTTACCGCAAGACCGCCAAAGTTAATTGGGACCCGGTTGATAATACCGTCCTTGCCAATGAGCAGGTTATTGACGGCAAGGGCTGGCGTAGTGGTGCCGTCGTTGAACAGCGTGACATGGATCAGTGGTTTTTCAAAATCACTGAATATGCAGAAGAATTGCTAGAAGGACTGGATAGCCTAGATCGCTGGCCGGAGAAGGTTCGCACAATGCAGGCGAACTGGATTGGGAAGTCTGAAGGAGCTGTGATTCACTTCTTACTTGAAGGTGATGGTGGTTTCATAACTAAAGTTGGGTCAGACGAAACTACTCAAGTCGAAGAGTCTGAAAATTCATCATACTCTCGTGTGGCTAAATTAGAAGGAAATGAAGATCCAGAGAATTATAAAATTGATGTTTTCACAACTCGTCCAGACACACTATTTGGAGCAAGTTTTGTCGCAATTTCACCCGACCACCCAATTAGTAAGTTGTTAGCGGAAAATGATGAAGCTGTAGAAGCTTTCAGAAAACAGTGTGCACAAATAGGAACGACTGAAGAAGCATTAGCCAGCGCTCCAAAGTTAGGCTTGGATACAGGGTTAGTCGTAACGAACTGGTTCACTAATGAACCCCTCCCTGTTTGGATAGCCAATTTCGTATTAATGGGGTACGGCACAGGGGCCGTATTTGGTTGTCCAGCCCACGACCAAAGAGACTTAGATTTTGCTAGGAAATATAATTTATCGGTTAAACCTGTTGTATTGCCTGAAGGTGAAGACGGGAAAACATTTGAAATCAAAGCTGAGGCTTACACTGGAGATGGCACGCTTTATAACTCAGGCTTTTTAAATGGCCTAAATAAACAAGAAGGCATTAAAACTGCAATTGAAGGGTTAGAGTCAGGACAGCGTCATCAAGGATATAAAAAAACCTCATATCGCCTCCGCGATTGGGGGGTTAGCCGCCAACGTTATTGGGGGTGCCCGATTCCTGTCATTCATTGTGAAGATTGCGGGGCTTTGCCGGTCCCCGCAAAAGACCTGCCTGTCGCCCTGCCTTATGACCATATTGATTTGACCATTCCCGGCAACCCGCTTGACCGTCATCCAACATTTAAACATGTCGATTGTCCGAATTGTGGTGAGCCTGCGCGACGCGAAACGGACACATTGGATACATTTGCTGATAGTTCATGGTATTTTGCAAGGTTTGCAGGCGGCAACACCACTGATGCTCCTTTTGATAAAAAAGTAGCCAGTGAGTGGCTCCCCGTCGATCAATATGTGGGTGGGGTGGAACACGCCGTTCTGCATTTGCTCTACGCCCGCTTCTTCACACGGGGCTTACGTGATTGCGGCCTTCTTGATTTGCCCAATGGCGAACCTTTTGCCGGACTATTTACACAAGGCATGGTCACCCATGCGGTTTTTACAGATGAAGACGGCGAGTTTATTTTGCCTGATGATGTCATTGAAGAGGGCAATCAACTCTTGCACATTGACAGTAAGAAACTTGTTTTCAAAGGCGACGTCATCAAGATGTCCAAGTCCAAGAAAAATGTTGTTGATCCCGATGATATTATCAAAACCTATGGGGCGGATGTGGCGCGTTGGTTTGTGCTTTCTGACTCCCCACCTGAGCGAGATGTCGAATGGACGGAGTCAGGGGTCATTGGAGCCTGGCGGTTTTCCAAAAAGGTCTGGGCTTTGGTCGCGAATTTAGAGTCTGGCGATCCTTTAGTCATTGCATCTGATGCCAAAGGTGACAGCTTAGCACTTCGCAAATTTGCCCATAAAGCCATGGACAAAATTACGGCAGGAATTGAAGCCTTCCGTTTTAATACATCCGTTGCGCAAATCTATGAGCTCACCAACGCCATCGGCAAATATAAATCAGACGACGATGCCAAAATGGAGGCATTAGGTATTCTCATTCGCGCTATTGCTCCCTTTATGCCGCATTTGGCCGAAGAATGTTGGGCAAAGCTGGGGGGGGAAACTTTAGTTTATCACGCCCCATGGCCCGTGGTCGATCCGGCCCTTTTGGTTGAAGACAATTTTACTTTGCCTATTCAGGTCAATGGGAAGCGTCGCTCCGAATTGAGCGTTCCCGCTGATATGTCCAAAGACGACATCCAAGCTCTAGCGTTGGCAGATGAAAATGTTGTGCGTCTCATTGAGGGTTTAACTGTTCGTAAAGTCATTATTGTTCCCAAACGCATAATCAATATAGTGACCAATTAGGAGTTCCTATGCGCAAAATTGCTGTCTTCATCATTGGCTTACTCTTATCTGTTCTTTTGACAGGGTGTGGGTTTACGCCTGTCCACGGGGGCACACTCTCTGATAATCGTGCCGTTCAACCGTTGCAAAATATCATCTTGGTCGTTGAAGACGGGAAAGATGCCAATGATAAACAAGCGAGCTTTCATCTACAGCAACGCTTACGCGACCGAATTGGAACCAATGAAGGGACCTATATCCTGACAGTTACCCCATCTTGGTCGAGAGGCCGCCTAGGCATTTCCTCGGATGATGTGGCGTCCCGCTATGATGGCAGCCTGCGCGCAAACTATAGTTTGACCGAAGCTAAAAGTGGGAAAATTTTAGACAAAGGCAATGTCACAGCCATCTCGACTTACGGTGCCTCAGAAGACCCCTATGCGGTGATTGCGTCTAACGATAATGCGATGCGTAATGTGGCGTCTGAAGCGGCAGACCGCTTGATTTTCAAACTTGCCCGCTATTTCGCAGATAATCCGGCCTAAGCTTTTTATGAAACTTACAGGTGTCAGAGCCACACGCTTTATTGAAAAGCCCTCCCCCGATGTCATTGGGGTTTTATTATTCGGTCCTGACCGTGGGTTGGTTAAAGCCCGTAGTCAGGCGCTTACCCAAATCTTTATGCCGAATGCAGATGATGCTTTCGGCACCACCATCTTAACGGCAGATGATTTGTCTGGAGACCCTGCCCGTCTGGCAGATGAAATGAGCGCCTTGTCATTGTTGGGAGATGACAGGCTCGTGCGGTTACGATTGGATCATGAGCGTAATGGGGCGGCCATTTCTAAGTTAATCAAACAATTCGACACCGAACCGAATAAAGCCGAGGCAAAACTTATTATCGAAGCCGGAGACATGACCCCTCGCTCCGCAATTCGAAAGGCCTGCGAAGCCGCCGCTCATTTTGTATCCATAGGCTGTTACGCTGCCAGCGCCAGAGATATTGCCGAATTGGTGAAAGCATCATTGTCAGAGAAAAACATAAAGATTGAGCCCGACGCATTAGACCTCTGGGTACCTTTGCTCGAAGGGGATCACGCTTTGGCCTCAGGTGAGATTGAAAAGGTGATGCTCTATAAGGGTTATGGTCGAGGAGAAAGTGCCGTTATCACTGTGGCAGATATTCGCGCTATTGCAGCGGGAGGGCAAAGCGCCTCGATTGATAGCATAGTTATGCAAACTTTGAGCGGGGATGTTGAGGACGCTGATGCAAGCTATCGCCGCGCTATGGCCGGAAAGCTTAACCCTGTTTCTGTTTTGGTCGGCTTACAAAGACATTTGCTACGATTGATAGAGGCCTCCACAGCAATGGATAGCGGGGAATCGATGACACAGGCCCTAAGATCTTTACGGCCACCCGTTTTTTCCATGCAGGAAGATTTATTTAAACGCCACCTTTCGCTTTGGCCGCAAACCATGCTACGGCGCGCGCTGATTCAAAGCCAAAAGGCGGAGAGTGAGTTGAAAACGGCGGGCGCACCCGTCGAAGCAATTATGGGGCGTTTGATTTTGGCCCTATCATCCTACGCGGCAAAGAGAGGGTAAAGGATCATGGAAGAGCTATCGACATTATGGCATCAGCTAAGTGAGCAATTTCCAGTCTTATTGAATCTGGTTATGAGTATTGCAGCCGCCTTTGCCATTTTGGTTTTAGGTTGGATTGTCGCAAAGTGGATTAAAGGCCGAGTCAGTAAAATTCACATCGGCAAACACGAAGTCGACCCAACCTTACGGCCTGTTCTAGCCTCTGTTGTTTTCTATATTATTATGGCCATGACGCTTTATGCGTTTTTGATCAAACTCGGCGTTCCGCCCGCTTCGCTTTTGGCTGTCTTTGGTGCGGCCGGCCTAGCCATAGGCTTAGCCTTAAAAGACACGTTATCAAATATCGCCGCTGGTGTGATGCTGCTTATCTTACGCCCCTTAGCCGTCGGTGACTTCGTCGATACGGGCAGTACTATGGGGAGCGTGAGCGAAATCGGCCTCTTCGCAACAAGCCTTAAAACCGCGGAAGGTCTTTATATTTATGTGCCCAACAGCCAAGTTTGGGTGAACCGCATACAGAACTTCAGTCGCCACAAAATCAGAAAAGCTATTATTGATGTCGGGGTCGGATATGATAGCGATTTGAAGAAGACTCAGTCTCTACTTTTATCTTGTTTGGGATCAACGCCTGACTTAATTCCCTTCGACCCAAACGGGCCGAGCCAAGCGCCTTCCGCGCCCGAAGTTTACGTGATGAGTTTTGGCGACAGCGCGATTAATTTTTCCTGCCGTTGCTGGTTACCGGCAGATAATTGGTTTCAACGAGCGTCTGATTTACGAATTCAGATTAAGGCCGCGCTTGACGAGGCAGGTGTGGAAATACCCTTCCCGCAACGGGTCGTAACAATGAAAGCCGAATCATAATCAGGCAGAGAGCGTCTCGTTCTTTGATAGTTTCTTTATTAAGGCTTCTAGCTGGTCGCTTGTTTTATAAGAAATCTTAAGTGCCCCACCGGGCCCTTTATGGTTCAGATCGACGCTCAACCCGAGCGCATCTGTTAAACGCTTTTCGACGGCTTGCGTATCAGCATCTTTATAACGGCGAGCTTTGGCAGGACGGCCATCAGCCTTTTTAATGCGTCGTACCCAATCTTCGGCTTCACGGACAGAAAGCGATTTTTCTGAAATCTCACGAGCTAAAGCGGCTGGGTCTGGCGCTGAGATAATGGCGCGAGCATGACCTGTTGTAATTTCCCCGACCGCCAACATATCTTGTGCCAGCTCGGGCAACTTCAACAGGCGCAACATATTGGTAATGTAGGAGCGTGACTTCCCAACAGCCTCTGCCACTTCATCTTGTTTTCTATAAAATTGAGTAATGAGCGCATCATAGGCTTTGGCTTCTTCAACCGGATTTAAATCAGCACGCTGAACATTTTCAATGACACCAATCTGCAAAACTTCTTCGTCGTTAAGTTCGCGAATCAAAACAGGCATTGTTGTGAGCCCGGCCGCCGTCGAAGCTTGCCAACGCCTTTCACCCGCTACGATTTGGAAGCGCCCTATTTTTCCACCCGCTAGAGCCCGCACCAAAATAGGCTGTAAGACTCCTTTTGATTTAATAGATTCGGTTAGCTCGGCAAGTTTTTCTTTGTCAAAATGTCGTCGGGGCTGGTCCGGATTTCGTTCAAGCTTATCAATGGAGACGAACTGAACACGTCGATCTGTAACATCAGGGTTTGTTGTTGCGGGTTGCTGCGCCACAAGTGCGTCTGGCTTTTCAGTCGAGCTTGGTTGCGGACTAACTTCAGGCATACTGTTAATATCGTTCATCAAGGCGGAGAGGCCGCGCCCCAACCCACGGTTTTGAGGTTTTTTTGCAGCCTTTTTTGGTTCACCTTTTTTGTCTTTAGACATATTTAAGCCTTTGTTATATAACGGTATTATCGTTTCTTATGGCGTCGCAATATTTCAACGGCCAAGTCCTGATATGCAACCGACCCCGCACAATGTGGATCGTATGTCAAAACTGGTTGGCCAAAAGACGGCGCCTCTGCAATTCTTACGTTACGTGGTATCAAAGTTTTAAAGACTGCGCGACCTAAATGTTGACGAACATCTTCGGCAACTTGTGATGACAAACGGTTACGTTGGTCATACATTGTCAGCATCACGCCATCGATCACAAGGTCAGGGTTTAAATTAGCCTTGGCCATTTCCACCGTCTGCAATAATTGGCTCAAGCCCTCCAAAGCGAAAAACTCACACTGTAATGGTACAATAACGGATTTGGCTGCAGACAGCGCATTAACTGTCAAAAGATTGAGTGAGGGGGGGCAATCCACCAAGACATAATCAAATTTAAGGCGACCCTCTCGTACGAATTTGGCAATTTCATTTTTCAATAGACTTGTCCGACCGTCGACTGAACCAATTTCCATTTCAGCCGCAGAAAGATCAATATGGGATGGCACGATGGAAAGCCGATCAATATCGGTTGAAAGCACAGCCTCTGCCAGCGGCAAACCTTCCGTCATAACGTGATAGATTGACTTCTCTCGATTTTGACGGGGAATGCCCAGACCTGTTGAGGCATTGCCTTGCGGATCCATATCAATAAGCAAGACTGATTGGCCCTCCAAAGCCAGGGCGGCGGCCAAGTTAATTGACGTTGTGGTTTTCCCCACGCCGCCTTTTTGGTTTACAATCGCGATAACGCGCATATTGACCCTTAATCCGTTTGTCTTTTGATGTTCTCAACGATGAGCACACAACCTGTTTCATCGCTCAAACTTTTTATCTTATGACTGTCGAAAGTCCATATTGCGGAGGCAGCCTTCACCTCTTCATCCACAGTTTCGCCTTTAAGCAATAAAAGACGTGTTGAAGGGGACAGGAATGGCTCCGCATAGGACAATAATCTTAGCAGGGGCGCGAAAGCACGGGCGGTAATCACATCAACTTGAGACGCCTCAATCTCTTCAATACGATCAGCCCTAATTTCTGCAGGCAGCTTTAGATCTCGTGCCACAGCTTTCAAAAAGCTTGCTTTTTTGCCTGCGGACTCAACCATAGTTATCTGACCTGAGCCCTTTGACTTCAGATCAATCGCCGCTGCAATGCCGGGAAAGCCAGCGCCCGATCCGAAATCCATAACCATTTTGTCGGTCGCCTTAATGTGAGGCGTGACTTGCCAACTGTCTAAAGCATGGCGCGTCCAAAAGTCAGGCAGGGTGGACTTGGCGACCAAGTTGATCCGCTTATTCCACTTAAGAAGCGCCTCGTGCCACGCCTCATAGAGAAGAAATGTTTCACGTGAAACACCACTTTTTTCTCGAAATAAGTCTTCAGGCTGCACGATAGTGCTTTTTCAGATAAGCCAGAACCGCCATCAAGGCTCCAGGGGTGACACCCTCTAGCCTTTGAGCTTGGCCTAATGTTTCCGGACGCCCTTCGTTCAACTTTTGGCGCACCTCATTTGATAAGCCGCCAATTTTCGCAAAATCGATGTCGGCCGGTATGCGCAGTCCTGCATCGCGACGGAAGGACTCAATGTCTTTCTCTTGTCTTTCCAAATACCCTGCATATGTCGCATAAGTTTTCAAATAATCAGACTGCTGAGACGACAGCACCCCTAATTCAGACCAGACAGGCTTGAGAGCTTCAACTGAGATGTCAGGATAAGCCAGTAAGTCCAGTGCAGAACGCGTCACACCGTCTTGATTTACGGTTAAGCCCTTAGATTTGAGGGTGTTCGGAGAAGCCTTCAAACTCCCGGCTAGATCTTTTGCATAAGAAAACGCTTCATGTTTCACGTGAAACGCCTCTTTTCGAGACTCTGAAATGAGGCCTAGATTTTCTCCAATTGGAGTCAAACGCGTATCGGCATTGTCCGCCCTTAAGGCTAAACGATATTCGGCACGCGATGTGAACATACGGTACGGCTCGGTAACGCCCTTAGAAATCAGGTCGTCAATCATCACACCAATATAGGCTTGGCTACGATCCAAAATGAGGGGCCCGCGAGATTGAGCGGCCAGTGCAGCATTCGCACCCGCAATTAAGCCTTGTGCGGCTGCCTCCTCATAACCTGTTGTTCCGTTGATTTGCCCGGCCAAATAAAGCCCGTTTAGCTTTTTCACTTCTAGTGTGGACTTCAGTTCGCGTGGATCAACGTAATCATACTCAATCGCATATCCAAAACGCTCAACAACAACCTCTTCTAAACCCCTTATGGTTCGCAAGAATTTATCCTGAACGTCATCAGGGAGGGATGAAGAGATACCATTAGGGTAGACAATATCTCCATCAGGGTTGTCCGGCAAACCCTCGGGCTCCAAGAATATCTGATGACGACCTCGGTCTGCAAAACGCACAACCTTATCTTCAATGGATGGGCAATAGCGTGGCCCGCGCCCTGAAATCGATCCGTTATTAATAGCGGAGAGTGTTATATTGTCTTGGATAACGCCGTGCGTTTCCGCATTGGTGTGCGTGATACCGCAAGCGATTTGCGGCACAGTAATCTCTGTATTCATGAATGAGAAGGGAACGGGCTCATCATCAGCCGCCTGCATATCCAAAGCGTCCCAATCAATTGAGCTTTTGCGAAGGCGGGCAGGGGTTCCAGTTTTCAAACGCCCCATCAAGAGGCCGGAATCATAGAGGCGGTCACTCAGGCCAATAGAAGGCTTTTCGTCAGCACGGCCAGCAGGAATGCGCGTCTCCCCAATATGAATCATCCCTTTTAGAAAGGTGCCCGTTGTCAGCACGACGCGGGGTGCAGACAATATCTGCCCAGCTTCAGTCACAACGCCGACAACTTGACCCCCCTCCACAACCAAGTCTTCGGCAGCGCCTGCCATAATTTCGAGATTATCTACGGTATTCAGACGAGACTGCATGGACTGACGATATAAAAACCGATCAGACTGCGTGCGCGGCCCCTGAACTGCTGGGCCTTTGGAGCGGTTTAGTAGGCGAAATTGAATGCCTGAGTCATCGGCCACCAAACCCATCAAGCCGCCCAACGCATCAACTTCGCGTACAAGGTGACCCTTACCCAAACCGCCTATCGCAGGGTTACACGACATTTCACCGATGGTTTCGATCTTATGCGTCAGCAGTAAGGTTTTAGAGCCCAGACGCGCAGAGGCCGCTGCCGCCTCACAGCCAGCATGGCCTCCGCCAATAATAATGACATCCCAAGATAGGGTCATAACGCGTTCACTTAGTTCTTTCGGGCCATGTTTCACGTGAAACATGAAGCTACATCGTTTCGCGACCCTCTACGCACTCAAAAGGTTTTTGTCGAGGGAGCTGTGGCAGTTCCGTTACTTTCCAACACAAAAACGCGAAAAGATGCGGTCAAAGACGGCTTCGATATCAGCTTCCCCCGCCAATTCTGCAATCGCACGCAGGGCAGTCCGCAGATCGTCCCCCGCCAATTCAGGAGAAAAAGCCAGATGTGACCTTGCCCTTTCAATCGCACTTTCAGCCCGCCTCACACAATCAGCGTGACGCTCCCGCGTTAAGCCTACATCTTGACCGACAGAAAAGTTCTCGCTGATCGTTTTCTCAAGTTGTTCATAGAGGCGCTTCTCGCCTTCGCCCGAAAGTAGATCGTCAATAATAACAGCTGTTACCGTCTCTTTATCGAGCTCAAAGTCTGCGTTCTCTGCATTGACATATATAATGTCATGGACCGACAGGCTTTTTGCAATCTCCCCATCATAATCACTCACCCCGGATCGAATGACATAAATCGTGATTTCAGAGTCTTGCGCTCTTTTCTTCGCTCGTCTCACGCCCTCCGCTTCGATTTTATTTTCTGTTACCCGCAATCCTGCCGTATCTGAAAGAGTTACTGGCAGCCCGCTAATCACCATTTGTGCCTCTACAATATCACGTGTTGTGCCGGCTTCTGGAGAGGTAATGGCAATCTCACGCCGTGTCAGTGCGTTTATCAAGGTAGATTTCCCCACATTCGGTGCGCCTATAATCGCGATATCTAGGCCCGATCGTATCGCGGCTCCTCGGCCCATATCACCCCTCGCTTTTTGCATATCCTGCATAACCTCTGTGAGCGGGGTGTAAGCACCATGGGATAAATTATCAGGTATGTCCGCTTCATCCGGAAAATCTATTTCACCTTCAATCTGCGCTAAGGCATCCAGAATTGTCTCCCGCCAATTTTCGTAAAGCTCCTTCAAACCGCCGCCCATTTGTCGCAAAGCCTGAACACGCTGACCCTCCGTCTGTGCGTCTATCAGATCCGCCAAACCTTCTGCTTCCGTGAGATCAAGCTTGCCATTTTGAACGGCGCGCCGTGTAAATTCACCCGGCTCGGCCTGTAATAGACCAAGACTTAACAGCGTATGGCTGAGCGCTTGCGTGACGGCCGGACTGCCATGTGTGTGAAATTCAGCACTATCTTCACCCGTAAAACTGGCTGGCCCGGGAAACCAAAGCACCAAAGCCTCATCAATTGGCTTTGAATCAACATTATATAATCTGCGAAGAGCGGCAAAGCGCGCTTTTGGGCATTTCTTTTGCGATAGCTGTCTTATTGTTTCCGCGCTCGCTGGGCCGCTAATACGATAAACCGAAACTCCTGCCTGTCCCGGAGCGGAGCTTAAAGAAAAAATCGTGTCCTCAGCGCCCTTCAATGTAGGGGTTTTCGCTTTCGCCTCATCGTTTTTTGTTGAAACGGTTGAATTATTATTTAGCCTCGTCATAAGCGACGCTATAAGGCGAAATCACAAAAGTCGCAAAGATTAAGGAGGGGTGGAATGTTTCGAAATACTTCAAAATTGGCGCTCTTGGCGTTATTGACGATAGGTTCAACGGCCTGCTCCCAAAGAGTGTCCGAGGTCGAGCAAGTTGAGCCTATTTCTGCGGAAACCGTCAACCTTCTCGACTATCCGTTTGAGACCGTTTTGAAATGCCTGCCCGAGCAAAACGCTCTGGTTGCGGCCCATCGCGGAACCTCACGCGCTTGGGATATTCCCGAAAACAGCATGGGCGCCTTAAAACGCATTATGGATCACGGCACACTCATTGCGGAGATTGACATTGCCGGGCTTAAAAGCGGAGAACAAATTCTATTCCATGACGGTGTCTGGGATCGGAAATCAACGGGGAAGGGGCCTGTTGCTAGCACCACGTGGGATCAAGCCGAAAAAATTCTTCTTAAAAGTTTTGCTGGAACACTCTCAGCGGAGCGACCCGCCTTGCTCTCTGACGTCCTAGATGTCGCCAAAGGTAAAATATTCTTAGAAATTGATTTCAAATCAAGCGCGAAAACTGACGAAGTCCTCAAGCTTATTCGGCAAAGAGATATGGCCAATCAAGTCGTTCTCATTGCCTATACAAATGAGCGGGCACAAGAGCTTTATGCCTTAGCGCCTGAGATGCTTATCTCTGCCCCCGGCGATGAAAAAGGCAAGGGGCTAAACCCCGATAAGACTTTGCTTTGGATGGGACGTAATATTTCTACAGACTTAGAAGCAACGCCAACCTTGGGGTATATCGGCCTTTTAGGAAAAGATGACAACAAAGAGGTGAAAGCCGGGCCTAGTGTCTTCCTTGTTTCAGACTGGCCGACCGATCATGGCAGTGTCATTGGTGAGTTGGACACGAATACAATGATGGCTTGCTTAAAGGCAGGTTAAGTTTCCTAAGCCAAGTCTAAGCGTTTTCACGCGACCAATATTTTTGCCAAATCATTTCGTCGCCCAATTTAGAAATAAAGTTACGATGCGCTTCTTTTTCCGCCTCACTGAGCTTGGGAGCGAGGGCTTGCGGGCGCTGCTTCGCCATAGCCGTATTGGAATTACGGTAAGGGTCATGACTGACTTCTTTGCTTCCGCCCAATCCTAATGAGCGTTCACGTCCACCGCAAAGCTCAAGATAAACTGCAGCCAATAATTCCGAGTCAATAATGGCGCCATGCTTATCACGTGAAGACAAAGAGATATCAAATCTACGACACAAGGCATCCAGTGACGCAGGGGAGCCAGGAAACTTTGCATTGGCCATTGCCAGAGTGTCTTTGAATCGCGTTTTGGGAATAGGATCAAACCCGGCACGCTCAAGCTCCGCATTGATAAAGCCCTCATCAAAACGAGCATTATGCGCAATCAAGATACTATCACCCACAAAGTCTAAAAAGCCTTGGGCCTCTTCTTTGAATTTTGGTTTGCCCCGAAGAAACTCTGTCGTAAGCCCTGTAATCTCAACGACCTTTTCAGGAACATCACGCTCCGGATCAAGATAAGCGTGAAATTGCCTCCCCGTCGGCAAGAGATCGACGATTTCAATACAGCCGATTTCTGTAATACGGTCAGCTCCACGCGCATCAAAACCCGTTGTTTCCGTATCAAAAACAATTTCGCGTATACCCGACATAACGCGCCCTTTTATTAGTTGTTTTGCGACCTATCCCTTAATCGCTTCACCAAGTCATGCACTGCTTTGCGAGTTTCGGAAAGACTGTCCGCTGTGGATATAATAAAATCCGCCCTCTTCCGTTTCTCTGAATCCGCCATTTGCCGGGACAGCAATTTTTTAAATAAATCAGGGTTCATACCCGGACGGGCCAAAACACGCGCTTTTTGAACTTCAAAGGGAGCCGAGACAACTATTGTGTAATCCACCCGTTTATCGCCGCCCGTTTCAAACAGAAGCGGAATATCAAAGAGAACAATATCTGCTTTATTTTCACGTGCTTGCGATAAAAATCTTTGTCGAAGTTCTCCAACCCACGGATGAATGAAGCTTTCAAGTACGGAAAGGTTTAACGGATCAGAACGCATATATTGACCGAGCACCTTACGGTCTACTGCCCCGCCTTTAACGGCATCCGGAAAGACTGCACGGATCAAAGGAACAGCTTTTCCTCCTTTTCCGTAAAGCTTATGTACCGCAGCATCCGCATCAAAAACAGGAATCCCCAGTTCTGAAAACATTTTGGCCGTCGTTGTTTTGCCCATACCGATGGACCCCGTAAGACCAAGAGTAATCACCGAATACCACTTTCAAGTGCTGCATAAAGAGTGTCTGTAGGGTCATCCTCTATATGCGGATAGTCTCCATAAAAATGACGAAAGCTCGGCCGTGCCTGAGCAATCAGCATTTCCAATCCCCCCAAAGTCTGACACCCTCTCTCCTCTGCCGCTTTCAAAAACGGAGTCATCCTAGGGGTGTATATCAGGTCATATATAAGCGTATCGGGACTCACAGCTTTCAAAGACAAATCAAGGGGCGGATAGCCTTTCATTCCGGCAGATGTCGCATTAATTATAATGTCACTGGGGAGAACCGCATTCTGTCTTTGTGACCAAGGCAGAGCATAAACGCTCGGTAAGTTCAGTGAATCAACAAGCGCCTCGGCCTTACCATCTGTCCGGTTAACCACGCGTATCTCAGGAACATTCATAGATAATAATGCGCCAATCACTGCTCTGGCCGCACCGCCAGCGCCGATCAATAAAACCGAGCTTTGCGCCAATTTATTTGGGTGAATATAACGCAGCAAAGGGGCGGCAAATCCTTCGAGATCCGTATTGTGGGCAACAAGTCGGCCCTCTCGTTTAAAAAGACAATTCGCAACACCCAAAAGCTCGGCTTCGGGTGTGTGCTCATCTGCGGCCCGGAATGCCTGTCTTTTTAAGGGAAGAGTGACATTTACCCCGACAATGGAAGTATATTTCAAACTCTTAAACGCATCCAAAGCTTTATCTGGTCTTACCGCAAAGGGGATATAAGCACCCATTATACCAGATCGTTTGAGCCAAAAATTATGAAGAACGGGTGACAAGGAATGGTGAATGGGCCACCCACAAACACCCGCTAGTTTTGGTATCGGTCTCGCAGACGTCATGATGGGATAACACCTCTGACCCGCAGAAAATCGAGAAGCGGTAATAAGGGCAGGCCTAATATAGAAAAGAAGTCGCCTTCAACCTTTGAAAACAATTGAGAGCCCGGCCCTTCAAAGCGATAAGCCCCAACTGATTTCGTAAGTGCCTCTCCTTCCGCCTCAATATAACGATCCAAAAAAGCGTCTGAAAATTTACGAACGCTGAGTGTTGTGATAGCCAAATGCCGCCAAATAGCCTGACCATTTTCACACACAACCACAGCGCCCATTAATTGATGTGTCTTGCCCCGCATCGATTTAAGGCGTTCTCTTGCTTCGTCAATATCTTTGGGTTTATCGAAAAGCTCACCCTCCATAACCATGATTTGATCCGCTCCAATCACAAAGCCCGTTTCCTGCCGGCTGACTTTTATAGCTTTGGCTTCCGCCAAAGCATCCGCGATATCTCTTAAGCGTGACCCTTCATCCAGCATAGCGGATTTTATGGCAGCTTCGTCTACGGGTTTCGCGATAACCTCATAATCCAATCCGGCTCCGTCCATAATTTGGGCGCGAATGGCTGAACCGCTTGCCAAAATCAAGCGGCCCTCAGTTTTAAATGGTTTCACATCTAACCCCATTGTTTCAGAGTGTCCCATTATGCGCCTTATATAAATTGATGATCTGCGCGGCGGTTTCCTCAATGGACTTACGCGTAACATCAATCACTTTATAGCCCTTTTTGACAAACATACGTTTCGCCTGACGCATTTCATCGCGCACACGGTCTTGATCGATATAATCAGTCTGCCCTTGTTGGCGCAGCCCCATTAATCTTTGTTCTCGGATTTGCACGATCCGGTCAGGCGAAGCGACCAAGCCTACAATGAAAGGCTTTTCAAATCTGTCCAAAATAACGGGAAGAGGCGCCCCGGGAACAAGGGGAATATTTCCGGCCTTATAACCGCGATTGGCCAAGTAAATACAAGTCGGTGTTTTCGACGTCCGGCTCACCCCGAGTAAAATAATGTCTGCTTCTTCCAAACCTTGCGCTGCTTGACCATCATCATGAGCCATAGCGTAATCAAGGGCTTCGATACGGTTATAATATTCCGCATCAAGGTTTCTTTGCGCACCGACTTCAGAAATTATAGAGGCCCCTAAATAACGGCCCAGCATGGCTAATGTCGGATCAAGAATAGAGACAGTCGGTATTTTGCGCTCACGACAAAACTCTTCCAATCGACGGCGCCTTTCTGCGTTGACCAAGGTATAAAGCACAACACCCGGTTTTTCCTCAATGGATTGGAGGGTTTGTTCTAATTGGGCTTCGCTGCGCACCAAAGCATGAATATGTTCTAAGGCTGTCGCATTTCGAAACTGTGCCGTTGAGGCTTTCATCAATCCCACCAAAGTCTCACCTGTTGAGTCAGAGACCAAATGAACATGAAAATATATAGCAATATTGCGTTTCACATCGGACATATCCGCTCATAGCTTTGCCCGGGTCAAAGCTCAATAAGCCATCTCTGTTTCTTCTTGTCCGATATTATACACAGCCCAAGCATTATGCTGCGCTAGTATCGGGTTAAGGCAAATAAATGAGAAGAACTCACAGCTTCAATCCCGAGTCGATAAGTCAAATCATTAATCTTATGAGTCCTGTGTATTGTTTTTTATAAAATTCTGTCCCAAGGATTTATTCAACTATAAATCAGAGTACAAAAGACAAAGATCTTCTTATCCCCGCTTTTCGTATAATCCACAGACTTAATCATCCATTGTGAGTTATAATACTTTATTAGCAATTCATTAAGATTCCTTACTCAAAGGTTAACGCAGTCCACATATACAACTTTCTACGACTATCACTTCTTTTTTAAAAAATATAAGAGAGGAATTTGAGAGCTTCGGATAAGTTCAGGTATAAAGAAAGGCTCGTCCATGACGGCAAAAATTCTGAGCGTATTAGACGGAAATCGTACTGACATACCGCCCATCTGGTTTATGCGCCAAGCAGGGCGACATTTACCTGAATATTTAGAGATCAGAGCAACCGCCAAAGACTTTATCGATTTTTGCTTCTCACCGAAAAAAGCCGCAGAAGTTACACTTCAGCCCATAAGACGTTATGATATGGACGCTGCCATATTATTTGCTGACATCCTTTTGATCCCGATTGGCTTAGGACGAGATGTACGCTTTGTAAAAGGCACGGGCCCCGTTTTAGACCCTATAACACTATCCGATATTGCGGCTTTGAAAATAGACGGTGCAGCAAAGCGGATCAGTTCTGTTTATGAAACTGTGTCCCGTGTAAGAGCAGAACTTGATAAGTCTAAAGCTTTGATTGGCTTTTGTGGTGCTCCCTGGACCGTCGCAACTTATATGATTGAAGGTAAAGGCTCTCCCACGAAAGAGATTGCAAAACGTTTTGCTTATGAAAACCCTGAAGCTATGGCGGACTTATTAGAGGCCTTGGTTATCTCAAGTGCGGAATATCTAATCGGACAAGCGAAAGCTGGCGCAGACGTTTTGAAAATTTTTGAGAGTTGGGCAGAAGCGTTAGCTCCAGACTTGTTTGATCGTCTTGTTATTAATCCGACCCGCGATATTGTGCGCAGAGTCCGGGCTGCCGGAATAAATGTGCCTATTATTGGCTTTCCAAGAGGGGCCGGATTAAACGCCATTCGTTACGCGCATGAAACAGAGATTTCAGCCATTGCTGCGGGAACACAAATGCCCATGGATGATTTTCGCTGTGCTATTCCTGAAAATATGCCGGTCCAAGGAAACTTGGATCCGTTGGCCTTGCGTATCGGTGGATCAACCCTGCGTCGCGCCGTCGACCATGTATTAAGAGAGGCGTCAGCAGGGCCTCATATTTTCAATTTAGGCCATGGCGTTACGCCGGACGTAAAAATTGACAATGTCCAAGCCGTTGTTAATCATATTCGCGGGAAAGAGGCGCATTATGTTTGATCTTTATCTCTGGTTAAAAGCGTTGCACCTGAGTGCCGTTATCTTCTGGATGGCAGGTCTGCTCTATCTTCCGCGCCTTTTTGTCTATCATTCTACAGCTAAAAAAGGCGGTGAGCTTGAAGCAAAAATGGAAGAAGCCGAAGTGAAGCTTTTGCGGATTATTATGAACCCCGCCATGATTGTCGCTTTTGTCTTAGGTCTCGTTATATTGTTTTCCAACGCATCGCTTTATGCAGGAAGCGTTTGGATTTACATCAAAATTCTGTTGGCTTTTGGTTTGATTGGATATCATGGATATCTGGCAAAAACCCGAAAAGCCTTTTTGAATGGTGGACGCCCAAAGTCAGAAAAATTCTTCAGACGGATAAATGAAGTTCCGGCCATTGTGACCTTGATCATTGTTATCTTGGCAATTGTGAAACCGTTTTAGGTTTGCGTAAGCGTGAAAACGCATAGCGGCCTCCCGTTTTTCACTATTCCCTATTATTGCTTCGCCTGTTACTGGCGAAAGGCTACACAATAGGAGAGGCCGTTTATGTTTGCAGATTTTGATGCAATCTTACTGGCGCGCATACAATTTGCCTTTACGGTCGCCTTTCACTTTATTTTTCCGGCCTTTTCTATTGGATTGGCCAGTTATTTAGCCGTTTTGAATGGCCTTTACTTGAAAACGAAAGATGCAACCTATTTGCGTCTTTTCAAATTCTGGATCAAAATTTTTGCCATCACTTTTGCTATGGGTGTCGTGTCCGGCATTACCATGTCTTATCAATTCGGAACCAATTGGTCGGTCTTTTCCGATATTGCGGGGCCGGTTATCGGCCCGCTTATGGCTTATGAAGTGCTCACCGCCTTTTTCTTGGAAGCCGGTTTTCTAGGTATCATGCTCTTTGGGCGGGAACGTGTCGGGCCAAAACTGCATATGTTTGCCTGTTTGATGGTGGCTTTCGGCACGGCGCTTTCCGCGACATGGATATTATCTGTTAATAGTTGGATGCATACGCCTGATGGTTATGTTCTAGCAGAAAATGGTCAATATATCCCGGTTGATTGGGTGAAGGTCATTTTTAATGCCAGCTTCCCTTATCGCCTCGCCCATACATTGACGGCGGCCTATCTAACGACGGCCTTTATCGTCGGTGGGGTCGGGGCATGGCATTTATTAAAAGGGCGTAGAGAGAATGTCGGTGTGAGACGTATGTTCTCTATGGCAATGTGGATGATTGCTGTTACTGCGCCGCTTCAAATTGTCCTTGGTGATTTGCACGGACTGAACACTTTGGAATATCAGCCGCAAAAAGTCATGGCGATGGAAGGCCATTATAAAAGCTATCCCGAAGGTGCGCCGCTTTACCTTTTCGGAATTCCCGATGATAAGGAGCAAAAATTAAAATATGCTATTGGCATCCCGAAGGTGTCCTCGCTGATTTTAAAACATGATCCCAATGCCCCTATGAAGGGTCTTGATACCATTGCAGATGATGACCAGCCCCCTGTGGCGATTGTTTTTTGGTCCTTCCGGATCATGGTCGGTATTGGGTTTTTGATGTTGTTTGTTGGAATCTTGGGATTGTGGGCGCGTTTCAGAAAGACACTCTATACGCATAAATTGCTCCATCGATTTACGCTTATAATGGGCCCATCGGGCTTGGTCGCCGTTCTGGCGGGTTGGATTACAACAGAAGTGGGGCGACAACCTTATACGATTTGGGGGCTGTTAAGAACGGACCAGTCTGCGAGCCCGCTGGATGCGCCCGCTGTCGGGGCGTCTCTCATGGCTTTCATTGTCGTCTACTTCTTCGTGTTTGGTGCGGGTGTTTTTTATATTCTCAGGCTCATGTCAAAACCCCCACTTTTGGGAGAGACTGGCATGTCCACAGCTGAAGGCCCAATTCGGACATCCGGTATAACTCCTGCGCAACAAACACAGGCGCAGAATAAAACGGACCCATCATCTTATGAAACAGAAGAGGAGTAAGCCATGGAAGTCAGTACATGGTTGGCCAATAGTTGGGCTTTTCTCCTCGCATTAGCCGTCTTCGTCTATGTTGTTTTAGATGGTTTCGATTTGGGTTTAGGCATTCTTTATCCCTTTTATCCTGAACGAAGAGACCGTGATTTGCTGATGAATTCAGTCGCTCCGGTCTGGGATGGAAACGAAACTTGGTTGGTTCTAGGTGGAGGCGGATTATTCGCCGCTTTTCCTATGGCCTATGGAATTTTAATGCCCGCCTTATATGTGCCGATTATCGCCATGCTTTTAGCGCTTATTTTTCGCGGCGTGGCTTTTGAGTATCGATGGCGCACAGAAAGATGGAAGAAATTTTGGGACTATGCCTTTATTGGCGGTTCGACAATTGCAGCCTTTTCGCAAGGAATAGCCTTAGGCGCCCTGCTTCAAGGCGTCGAAGTAGATGGGCGAGCCTATGATGGTGGATGGTGGGATTGGTTATCGCCTTTCTCTTTGATGACGGGAGTTTCCGTTGTCATAGGTTATGCACTTTTGGGTGGGACATGGCTCATTATGAAAACAGAAGGTGAGGTGAAAACAAAAGCGCGTCGTTTGTCTTGGGTTTTTGGCTTAGGGACAATCGCCTGTATTGGTATCATCAGTTTAATGACGCCCTTTCTTGAAGCGAGCTATTACGCCCGTTGGTTTGAAATGCCCGGACTTTTCGTCACCATTCCTATGCCGCTTATCATCGCGGTGATAACGATCTTGATGTTTCGCTCTTTGAATGTGCATCACCATGAATATCGCCCTTTTATTTTAGCGATTATGCTTTTTGCACTGTGTTTTGTGGGTTTAGGAATTTCGATGTATCCCTATATCATTCCGACAGAAGTCACGATTGTTGATGCGGCTACACCCTTTATCTCTCAGATTTTCATGTTTGTCGGGGCTTGCGTGCTCATACCCCTGATCTTGGGATATACGGCTTATGCCTATTGGGTCTTCCGTGGTAAAATCTCATATGATGACGGATATCATTAATGATCAATTGGAAGGCCGCTCTCTCTTCACATAACACGCCACCGAAAAAGACATCATTGGGGCGTAAGTTGATATGGTTTATCGGGTTATGGCTTGCGGGCGTAATTTGTATCAGCCTCTTAGCCTTTGCCATAAGATCAATGATTTTATAAGATAAAAGCTGAATTACCCTGATTTATGTGAGAAAAACAGGGAGTTGACACTCTTTGTAAAAAAACATATTGAGTCTTTACGCGCCATTCGTGCGCCTTCTCTTCTCTCAAATCGACAGACCGAAGAGCCAACCCCCCAAAACTTTTAAATTAAGATTTATAATGACCGAACAAACAAAATTAGACCTGGAGGGTATGACCTCCATCAGCTTGGAGGATCTCAAGCAATTAAAACCTGCAGAGCTTATCAAATTCGCTGAAGAGGTTGGTGTTGAAAATGCCGCATCAATGCGGAAACAAGATATTTTCTTTACCGTACTTAAAGACCTCGCTGAACGCGAAGTTCAAATCAATGGCGGCGGCGTCTTGGAAGTCCTCCAAGACGGTTTTGGTTTCCTGCGTGCTCCGGAAGCCAATTATTTAGCCGGGCCAGATGATATTTATGTGAGCCCGAACAAAATTCGAAAAATGGGACTTCGCACTGGTGATACGGTCGCCGGTGAAATAAGAAGCCCGCGTGATAATGAACGCTACTTTGCTCTGACCAAAGTCACCGAAATGAACTTCGGCACCCCCGAGCAAGCCCGCAACAAGGCCCATTTTGATAATTTGACACCACTTTATCCCGACCAACGTTTCCAAATGGAAATCGAAGATCCAACCCTCAAAGACAATTCAGGTCGTGTGATCGATATTGTTTCGCCCATTGGGAAAGGACAGCGCGCACTGATCGTTGCTCCGCCGCGTACCGGTAAAACAGTTCTTCTACAAAATATTGCTCATTCCATCGAACGTAATCACCCAGAATGTTATGTTCTTGTACTGCTGATCGATGAGCGTCCCGAAGAGGTGACAGACATGCAGCGCTCGGTAAAAGGCGAAGTTGTCTCTTCAACTTTTGATGAACCTGCGACACGCCACGTCCAAGTTGCTGAAATGGTCATTCAAAAAGCGAAGCGCTTGACCGAACACGGCAAGGATGTGGTTATCTTGCTCGATTCTATCACGCGTTTGGGTCGTGCTTATAACACTGTTGTGCCGAGCTCCGGTAAAGTTTTGACCGGTGGTGTGGACGCAAATGCCCTGCAAAGACCAAAGCGTTTCTTTGGTGCAGCCCGTAATATCGAAGAAGGGGGCTCCCTTACAATCATTGCGACAGCCTTGATTGATACAGGCTCACGTATGGATGAAGTCATCTTTGAAGAGTTTAAGGGAACGGGTAACTCCGAAATCGTGCTTGACCGTAAGGTTGCTGACAAGCGCATCTTCCCGGCTATTGACGTCACGAAATCCGGTACACGGAAGGAAGAACTTCTGGTCGGTCCTGTTGAATTGCAAAAGACTTATGTTTTGCGGCGTATTCTCAATCCGATGGGAACGATGGACGCAATCGAATTTCTGCTTTCTAAATTAAAAGACAGTAAAACAAACTCAGATTTCTTTGAGAGCATGAACACTTAATCAGTATAGGCTGAATTGATTATTTAAGCCCCGCTTCAAGCGGGGTTTTTCTTTGGCTAGGCGTCTTTATATCTTTTACGTGTGACCCGGGCAAAGAATAGGCCACCAAAAATGCCAGCTATCACCTGTAGAGAAATACCAACACTATCCCGCGCGCCAGCAATGATGTGGATATCGAAGAAAACCTGCTTAATTGAAAAGAGCATAACCAATATAGCCATGCCGCCTGCCACGCCAAAAATAATGGATCGACCAAACTGAGTGAAGTGATGAAGCAAAGCGGCAGCCAGAAAGGCAATTAAGAAAGCGAGCGCAATGAAAATGCCGTAGACGGAGCCCAAATGCAAAATATCATAAAATGTCATAGAGAGCCGTTCAAGAAAGCCGATATCTGCGCCGATGTCGCCTAATCGGGAAATAACATTTTGAGTTTGCAGGGAAACAGCCAAAAGGGTCGTAACTAGAGCTGTTATAATCCAAAGCCCTGCATATTTGAGGGTTCGTAAAATCCAATTAAGCGGTTTATTGTCCTGTCGCCCCTCATGGTTTCTCGCTTGGTCCTCAGACATTGCTTTGCTTTCTTCCTGCCAGTAGACCCTTTGGGGTCTGGCTTTTGTTTCTCTTTTACAAAGGCTAAGCTAGACGCACAAAAAGTCAATAAAGGCTCGAAATGAAAAAGTTCTTCGTTCTCACTTCTTCTATTTTAATGCTCGGATTGAGCGCGTGTTTGGAATCTCAAACCGCACCGAATTTGCCGAGCCTTGATCAATCTGATTTTACGATTGATATTCTGGCAAAAGATATGAAACATCCCTGGGCTGTAGCGGAGCTTCCTGATGGTGGTTTTCTGATTACGGAAAGAGGGGGGAGGCTTTATCGCCATTCAGAAACCGGGCAGGTTGAAATTAAAGGTCTTCCCTCTGACATCTTAGCAGACGGCCAAGGCGGGTTATTAGATGTGGTTCTGGCGCCGGACTTTGCTGAGTCCGCTGAGGTTTATCTCTCTTACGCTTACGGGACGTTAGACTCTAACGGGACAGCGTTAATGAAGGCACGCTTGGATGGAGACACATTAGAAGACCCTAACGTTATTTTCCGAGCAAACCCGCCTAAACAAGCCTTTCAACATTTTGGTGGTCGCATTGCTTTTCTACCAGACGAAAGTGTAATCCTTACACTGGGCGATGGCTTTGCTTTTCGTGAAGATGCGCAAAAACCGGGGACCCATCTCGGAAAAATTGTGCGTTTAACCGAAAACGGAGATGTTCCGGCGGATAACCCTTATCTGGGTCAAGATGAGTTCAAGCCTGAGATTTACTCCATAGGTCACCGTAACGTGCAAGGCTTGGCTTTTGACTCCGAAACCCAAACGCTCTGGTCACATGAACATGGCCCACGCGGTGGCGACGAGCTGAATAATACAAAGCCTGGTCAAAATTATGGTTGGCCGATTGCAACAAAAGGCACGGATTACCAAGGCGCCAAAATTTCACCCTTTAAAACTTATGACGGCATGGAAAATGCGGTGCATGGCTGGACGCCATCCATTGCCCCATCAGGTCTGGCCATCTATCGAGGCGATTTATTCCCGGATTGGAACGGGGATGCTTTGGTCGGAGGCCTAGCTTCTCGGGATTTACGAGTCGTTGAATTAGCAAATGGCCAGTCTGTTGGAGAAATTGACCTTTTGAGCGATATGGACGAACGCATTCGCGATGTCCGCGTGGCGCGCGACGGCGCAATTTTGATTTTGACGGACGATGCTGAAAAGGGAAAGTTGTTAAGGCTTTCTCCTAAAAAGTAACTCTCTCAAAAATTGAGTTTTAAAAAATACGTCAATAAAAAACCCGCCAAATGAGCGGGTTCTCTGTCTTTGATTTTGATACTCTAATTCTTCGGAGTATCTGCGGCGCGGCGCATCATTTCCTCGCGGAACATGGCAGCAAAATCCGGCGGCTCCAACATGATCGGCGGGAAGCCGCCATTTTGTGTCATCTCGGCCATAATCTGCCGTGCAAAAGGGAAGAGCAGTCTTGGGCATTCAATCAAGATAAGCGGCTGAATTTCTTCAACACTCACACCTTGGAAAGCAAACAGGCCCGCATATTCAAGCTCGGCAATAAAGGCGACATCTTCTCCGCGACGTGCTTCAGCCCGCAACATAAGCGTTACCTCAACATTATCATTTTCGAGCATTTGACGCCCGATTTCGATATTGATTCCAATTTGGGGGGGCTCCAATCCGGTGCGTAACGAATTGGGCGCATGTGGATTTTCAAAGCTAAGGTCTTTTGTATATTGTGCTAAAACACTCAACATTGGGCCGGACGCTTGATCCGCTATTTGTTCTGGTGCTGTTTCTGCGGCAGGGTTTTCACCTTCAATGGACAGGCTGTCGCCTTCCTCTGCCTTTTTTGGTTTTTTGGCCATTTACGGCTCCCATAAAAATATAACTCTATTAACGCGTTGCCTGCTATCATGAGGACTCTTATGCCGCAATTCCTTATTGCGACATGATACAACAGCCCCTATTTGGTTGTTGAGACGTATAGTTTCAACACACGGCTTTAATTTAAATTTGAAAAGACGCTTTATGTACGAAGTCATTCTCTATGCCGCAATTGCAACGGTCGTTTGCGTCATGTTTTATAGTGTTCTGGGTAAGTCTGTTGGTAAAGGCCCGGACGATGCGATTGACCCTGAAAACTATATGAGTTCCGGAACCAAAGACGGACCGTCCGTGGTGACACCTATTTCGCCTGAAATGGAGTCGAAAGGTTTAGGGGCTATTGCAAAAAAGGATGCGGACTTCTCGCCGGCATTTTTTATCGACGGGGCCAAGCAAGCCTATTCCATGATTTTGGAGGCCTACGCTGCCGGAGACCGAGAGACGCTTTCCAACCTATTGGAGGCGGATACTATGAAAGCCTATGAAGAAGCAATCGCTGAGCGTGAAGCTGCTGGCCAAAAACAAGTCACGGATTTGGGCCGCTTAAGAAAAACATCCATTAAATCTGCAAAAATTAATGGTAGTGTCGCGCATATTGCAGTTCTCTATGAGGCAGATCTAACCTCGGCCATTCTGGATGAAGAAGGCAATGTGGTCCAGGGCGATCCGGATATTTTATCCTCTGTTTCCGAAGTCTGGACATATGAGCGGAATTTGAAATCCTCTGATCCAACATGGCGCCTATCTGATGTTGAACCATCAGAGGGCGATGAGCTCGAAGCTGACCCGTCTCCTGATACGAAACCGTCAGAATAGAATGCGGCTTCTAAACCGTGTTTATATCTGTCTGGGAGTGATAGCGCTTTCGGCTTGCTCGACAACAGGTTCCCAGATGCCGCCGAGCATTGAAACCGGATATGAAAATCCACCGAAGGTAGAAGTACCAAGCATCCCGGCAGAACCGCGACCTCAACCCGCGCCGCGGCAAGAAGACATTCCTCCCCCAAGAGGTTGGTCACCATCGCCCCCCATAGAGCCGTTAATTGAGCGGCCCCTTTGGTTTGAAGGTTTAGAAGGCTGGCAGACGGCTGATCATCGGCCCGCCCGAGAGGCCTTTAGGCGCTCTTGTGAAAGTTGGGAGAAGGCTGACCCCGATGCCTTATTGAATAAAAACTTCCCGCAATATGGTCGCTATCGGGACTGGTTACCGGCCTGCGCCAAATTATTGGTTTTTGACCGCCAATATCAAGGCAATAGCCAAGCTGCTGCGCGAGCATTTTTTGAAAATGAATTTGCGCCTCTTTCTTTGACGACCCCGCGGGAGAGTGAAGGGCTTTTAACCGGTTATTATGAGCCTGAAATTGAAGTGAGACTACGTGCAGACAGGGAGTTTTCTGAACCGATATTGGCAAAACCGACAAACCCTGAAACTCTTTCGCTCCCGCGGTCTAAAATAAATGCCCGCTCGTCGCGCGTGATAGCCTATGGCCGCCCGATTGATGTCTTTTTTATGCAAATTCAAGGGTCAGGCCGTGTGAAGTTTAAAGATGGGCGAAGCCTACGTGCCGCTTATGCGGCGAATAATGGCAAGCCTTACAAATCCATTGGCCGTGTTTTGGTGGATCGGGGCGAAATGACATTAAGTCAGGCCTCCAAACAGGCGATTGAAGCTTGGATGAAAAAAGCGGGATTGAAAAAAACGCGAGCATTGATGAATGAAAACCCACGTTATATTTATTTCGCGGAACAAGCCATCCGGCCAGGTGAGGGGCCGAATGGGGCAATGCGTGTACCTTTAACGGCCATGGGCTCTATTGCGGTGGATCCGCGCTATCACCCCTATGGTATATTGGCTTGGTTGGAAACGACTCTACCGCAAAGCGGCGGAGACTATCGGGGTCAGCCAGCGGGTGTATTGGTATCTGCCCAAGATACGGGCAGTGCAATTAAAGGGGCTCTCCGAGGGGATCTTTTCTTTGGTGCAGGCGATGAAGCCGGAGACAAGGCAGGCGTTATGAAACATCCTGTTCGGTGGACTCTTTTGGTCCCCAGACATTTGGTGCCTCAGCCGCCTGTCAGTTAATGTCATGCGTAAACCGGGCGAGATAGAAAAGCAGCTAAATCCCGAGGACCGCGTGGTTTGGAAAAAGGTTGCACGTACCGTCTCCCCGCGTCGTTATCCGAAAGGAAAGGGAAGCGCCAAACCCCTTCCGTCGCGTGAAGACTTCGCCAATATGTTACGCGTGTCACCCCCTGCGTCTGAGCCGGTCAAACGATTATCGAAATCTCTTGAAATCAATCAGGATAAGAAAATCAGGCGCGGCCGCGTGGAAATAGACAGTAAAATTGATCTCCATGACATGACCCAGAGCGAGGCGAAGCCGGCTCTCGTGAAGGCCATTATGCGCGCCGCTAAACACAATAAAAAATGTCTTTTGGTCGTGACAGGTAAGGGGGCACGGTTGGATGGAGTTTTGCGACGAAACTTCCCTAACTGGATTAATGATCCGGGTTTACGTCTGCACATTGCGACTTATGCCCAAGCCCACCAACGCCATGGTGGGGCCGGGGCTTGGTATGTGTTTTTGAAAAGCTGATTGCCTAAAACAATTATAAAATAAATTTACTGAGGTCTTGGTTTTTGGCCAGTTTACCAACATGTTCACGCACGTAGTCCGCGTCGATTGAGAGCGTTTCCCCGCTTTTATCTGTGGCGACGAAGCTGATCTCATCGAGCAGTCTTTCCATTACAGTATGGAGGCGCCGCGCTCCGATATTTTCAACACTTGCATTCACTTCGGCGGATATCTTCGCAATTTCTGCAATCCCATCATCGGTAAATTCCAACGTGACATTTTCGGTCGCCATCAGAGCTTTATATTGTTTGATGAGACTGGCCTCAGGCTCCGTCAGGATACGAACAAAATCTTCTTCTTTCAAAGCCCGTAACTCAACGCGAATAGGCAAGCGGCCTTGGAGTTCCGGTAAAAGGTCAGAGGGCTTGGCAACGTGAAATGCCCCGCTCGCAATAAAAAGAATATGATCCGTTTTCACCGGGCCGTATTTTGTTGAGACTGTTGTGCCTTCTATAAGGGGAAGTAAATCCCTCTGAACACCTTCGCGTGAAACATCACCACCCCGCGCATCAGAGCGTGTTGAAATTTTGTCAATCTCGTCCAGAAAGACGATACCATCCTGTTCGGTCAGCTCCACGGCCTCACGCTTGATAGACTCATCATCCAGTAACTTATCGGCCTCCTCAGAGAGGAGCGGGCCGTGTGCATCACCGATTTTCAGTTTTACTTTTTTCGTACGGCCGCCTTTTCCGAAAAGGCTGCTGAGGTCCATCATGCCCATGCTCGCACCGGGCTGTCCCGGAATTTCAAACCCTTGAAAGGGAGAACCTGTGTCGGTCAACTCAAGTTCGACTTCTTTATCATCCAATTCACCGGCGATAAGTTTTTGACGAAACTTCTCTCGCGTGGCGTCACCTGCATTTTCACCGACGAGGGCTTCGATGATTCGGCTTTCTGCGGCCTTTTCGGCTTGGGCTTTCACCTGTTGCCGTTTTTGGTCGCGCAATAATGAAATGGCCGCATCAACAAGATCGCGGATGATTTGTTCAACATCCCGTCCGACATAGCCGACTTCCGTAAATTTCGTTGCTTCAACCTTGATAAAAGGGGCTTGCGCCAATTTTGCAAGACGGCGTGATATTTCGGTTTTGCCGACGCCTGTCGGCCCAATCATGAGAATATTCTTAGGGGTAATTTCGCCCCGGAGCTTTGCATCTACCTGCTTTCGACGCCAACGATTGCGCAGCGCGATGGCGACGGCACGTTTCGCATCGCCTTGTGCCACAATATGGCGGTCCAGCTCGGATACAATTTCTCTGGGCGTAAAATTATCGGTCATTGCCAAGACATGGGCGTCAACGCGATAAATTCAAGAGGCAGAACTGTCTCTCTTAACGGGTTCTGACGGAGGGAAAGGGAGGTGGAAAAACCTTCCATTTTGGAAGGATGCGTATCAGCAGGTTACGCAAATTATGCCAAACCGCCCCCAATAAAACGATAGAGGCCCCAAGCAGGATTAAGGTGGCGACAAAGACGGCACTCAATCCCAAACCCGTTCCATAGACGAGATAGGCTAAAGCCACAGCAGCATAACCCAGTGAAGAAACAATAAGAGCGCGGCGATTAATGGCCAAGCCAACTAAAATCGTCAGACCAACGGCGATCAAGATAAGCGCGGCTTCGCCCTGATTAATGGTGATAATGGGAACAACACCAAATAAGGTTTCAACCTTTCCTCTGATTGCGCCAATGGCGAGGCCGTGAATCATTAATGGGGCTGCCAGAAAATGAAGCCAAAAAGCATTATCAGAGAAGCGGGTCTGTCGATGGAAGTCTTTCGTATCATAAAACAGCGCAAGACAGAAAATGATAAAACCGCAAACCATTAAAACGGCTCCCGTTTGATTCACGAGAAGCGAGGGAACGATATACCGTAAAAGTGCAAAAACTAAATATAAAACAGATACGGCAATCAGGGCGATGCAAAAGGGGAGACGAATAAAAACATAAAATACGGCCATTGCGAATAACGTGACAGAAGCGGCGATTATACCACTTCCGCCAAAAAGATATTGTGCGCCGGCTTGAGTGAAAAATAAAAAGGCAAGAGACAGGATAAGGGTTGGCAAATGCGCTCTTAATTTTCTCCCGAAATAAAGTGCAAAGAGGAAGCAGGCGAGGGCCGCAACAATATTGACGACACCACCGCCCACTAAGCGCACAAGCCCCGCCGCCCCAAACCCCAGAATGATTAAACCTATTGCGATAAAGACATCAGAAAAGCTTCGCAAAAACCGGAGGTTTTCTTCATTTCCGATTTGTGAGGTTTCAAGAGGGGTTGCGACCGAGTTATGGCCTTGAGGGGCGTTTTGTAGCGTGTTTTTGAGGGAAGACCGCATAGCGTCTGCTTGTTCAGGCGATATAATCTCCGCCTCTAGGGCTTTTTGGATTTGCTCCGCACTCATCTGACTTGTCTTTCCCATGGCACCTTCTTAACCTGAAAAAATGATAAGACAAAATATAGAAAACCTTCCCGTTCTTATTGGGGCAGGGCAGTCTCAACAGGATGTGCCAAAGGTCTTGTCTGGTGCGAAAGACCCTATTGATATGATGGCAGCCGCCATTCAAGCGGCTTTATCCGATTTGATAGGGCGGATATCACCGGATCAAAACTCTGACCAAATAAAGACCCAGATTGACAGGGTGACAGCCGTGCGCCTTTTTTCCGATAGCGGGCCTTTATTTCCCTGTCCTTTTGGGGGCTCAAATAATGTTCCGCTTTCTGTGTCAAAGGCTGTTGGATTGAAGCCTGCCCATCTGATTTATACCAAGCTTGGTGGGGAACAGCCCCAAGTTCAAATCGCGGAAACCGCTAAAGCCCTCTCTCGTGGGGAATCTGAAATGGCTGTGATTTGCGGGGGTGAAGCCATAGGCAATATGAAAGCAGCCTTAAAAGTGGGACAGAGCCTTAACTGGAAAAGGGAGGAGGCGCTGGAGGCCGGCGTCGTTTTTGACGACCATAAGTTTGAGTTTTCAGATTTGCCCATTCACCCCGAGGAGGCGCGTCACGGATTAACCAGCACGATCGCCTTATACGCATTATCCGAAACAGCGCGGCGTTTGAAAATGGGTTTATCTGTTGTAGAGTATAGGACACGAATCGGAGATGCCTTTGCGCCTTTTGCAAGTGTGGCAGCGCAGAACCCTTATGCCATGTTCAAAGAGACGCTCTCTGGCCGAGAGATAGCCTCACCCTCTGCGTATAACCCGATATTAGTCAGCCCCTACACAAAAGCCATGGTTGCCAAAGACGCTGTGAACCAAGGCGCGGCGATTATTATGACGACATATGGGCGGGCAAAGGCTATGGGCCTTTCTGAAAAAGATTGTGTATTTTTGAACGGTTTTGCGCAGGGAGGCGAACCCAACTTATGTGAGAGACAAGAAATAGAGCGATACCCCGTTTTGGATAAAGTCATGCAGGAGGCTTTTTCTTCCTCGCCTTTTAAAAAAGAAGATATTTCTCACGCTGATTTTTACAGTTGTTTTCCTATCGTTGTTTTCAACTCCCTTCCTTTATTGGATGAGGCGGCTCTGGAGGCCCCGACACAGACCGGCGGACTGCCTTTCTTCGGGGGTCCGGGGAATAATTATTCCCTTCACGCTATTTCTGAAATGGTAACGCGTCTGCGCGGCCATAACGGCGTCGGCTTGGTTCACGCCAATGGTGGAATTATGACAAAACATGCCGTAGGAATTTTTTCGAACAGGTCCGGTTCGTTTGAGGGCATTCATCAGGAAAAGAAAAGGCTGGTGCCCAGCTCTGATAAGGTGATGATAGAGGCGCGACCCGAGGGGAAAGGCCGTCTCATCTCATTTGCTTTACAATATAAAAAAGGTGCCCCGAGCTCCGCGACGCTTTATCTGGAAATGGAGAGCGGAAATCGGGCTTTAGCGATACTGGACACGGAAGACTTTGATCGGCCTCTGACCGACATAGAGAGCTTTCCACGGGGAACAATTTTCGACGTGGAGGCTGGGCGAGGCCAAAATAAAGCTAGATTGGCTAGTTAACCAAGGTTAGTGGGGTTAAGCTTAAGTCTCAGAATCCAAGATTTCGACCGTCAAATTATTATTGGTGAAAACACAAATTCGGTCTGCAATTTTCATTGCCTTTCGGGCAAGGGTCTCTGCATCCTTTTCATACTCATCCATGGCTATGGCAGCAGAGAGGGCATAATTACCGCCGGACCCAATCGCCGTGATGCCGCCATCAGGCTCCACGACATCCCCGTTCCCGGTAAGGACAAAAGTCTCGGATTTATCAGCAACGATCATCATGGCTTGTAATTGGCGCAGATATTTATCCGTTCGCCAATCTTTGGCCAGTTCGACACAGGCACGGGCCAGTTGCGTCGGATATTGTTCCACTTTAGCCTCAAGACGTTCCAATAAAGCAAAAGCATCCGCCGTTGCGCCTGCAAACCCGGTAAGAATTTTACCACCAGCCAGTGTGCGAACCTTGCGAGCCGTTCCTTTCATCACCGTATTTCCGGCACTGACTTGACCGTCGCCGACAATCACAACTTTACCGTTTTTACGGACGGTCAGTATCGTGGTGCCGCGCCATTTGGAGGCGTCTGCATAATCGTAATGAGGGTCAAACATTCATCAGTCCCGAATTTAAAGCGATAATCTTGAACCGTTTAAGTGGGAAGGCGAAAGGGTTTCGTCAAGGCGCGCTAACGTCCCCAGCGTGCGGCTCTTCCCCGTCCGTCAACATGAACGAAGGGGCCGTGAACGGCATTGGCTTTATAGCTTCCTAAGCCGCCGGGCGCGATGTCGGGGTGTTTGGCATAAAGCTTCGCGGCATAATCATATAAGAAATTCGCATCGGCCTTATTGACTTTACCGTCACCATTGAGGTCGTCCATATTGCCGTCACGGGGTTTAACATCGACATAAATATCTGCTGCATCACCATACATATGACGGGAATATTTTGCAGAACCAATAGCTGTATTATAAAAAGGTGTCCGAAAACCGCTCATGACAAAAAACGTCTGAGCGTCAGTTATGCCATCTTTAACCAGATTTTCCCTCAACAACTCCAACCGTTTCAAATTGGGTTCTGAGACAAGGACATATTTCGGCCAAGCCTTAGGCTGTTGTTTACAGAGAAATTGCCCCAATTTGAAGTGCGGGGAAACGGAGATGTTTCTGTCCTCAGGGCTTTCCAATTTGATAAAGCCTTTTGGCGCGTTTTTCGGATAAGTTCCTATTCGATAGCCGTTCAGCCAACCCCTTTTATCGACATTTGAAAGCGGCTCTAAAGTAAAGACCGCTATTTTGTGACGGATTTTGTCATCAACATCACGGATGACCAAATCTTCTTTACCGGCCTCATCTGAAACGCGCGTCTCCTCTGACACGCTTTCCCCTGACAATGTGGCCGAATAACCCGGCGGCAGATCGAGCCCTAAACTTTCATTGGGGAGGCGCGTCATGTGCCAATGTTTAAAGGGAATGGCCTCTCCATTAAGCTTTGGGGTTTCAGTCTCCAAGGCGGTTGCGCCAGAACCGATAAAGGCGGGACTGACTAAGACGAGCGATGATTTTAAAACCTTCGAAAACATAAATTTAAGGCATATTCCTTTGCGAAATTAATAATTAACTTGGACATCCATAATCGTCTCTATCTACGTGCCCTTTAAGGAGACAATATAATTTTGCGGAGTGTCCAAGTTATAGAGCTCATTCACCTTTTCAGGCGCTTCGTGCTTCTTATAGATATCACGATGGAAACTCGCTTGGCCACTCTCATCCGCAGTGACTTGCATATAGGTGATGTGAACCGGCATATGAGTCTCTAAATAAAAGCGCTTGCGCTCTTCAGCGTTAAGAATGCGATTAAACTGTTCAGTGTCAATATTGCTGTCTTTATCCGTAATCCAATTTGCCATAGCAACGGGGTCATGCAATCGGATACAACCGGAACTCAAGGCCCGTATGTCGCGTTCGAATAAATGCTTGTCCGGTGTTGAATGAAGATAGATAGAGTGACGGTTAGGAAAAATGATTTTCAATTCACCCAAAGCATTGTGCGCGCCGGGCTGCTGAACCATTTGAATTTTGCGGCTGATGCCCTTTTCCTTCCAATCAATCGCAAATGAATCAAGCTCTGTGCCTGTCGAGCGATCATAAATTTTATAGTGATGACGCGCAGCGTAACCCGGATCTTTGCGGAGCTTTCTAAGCTTTTGACGCTTAAACAATCCAATCGGTAAAAACCATTTAGGGTTCACGACAATATATTCGACTTCATCTGAGAAATCAGTCGTAGGTGTCCGCTTTTTACCAACAATTGTTTTCATGGAAATTTCTTTGATGCCGTTACTCCAGCCTTCGACAGAATATGACGGAATGTTTGCCCATATATATTGGCCTGATGCAGATTGGTTAAAGGCTTTATGATTCCGCCAATCAGACAGTGTCGCCTTAATGCGTTCTACTTTTGAGGCTGGGCTTTCATTCATTGCACGCAATGTGGCGGGTCCGATTTTCCCGTCTTGTGTCAGACCGTGACGCGCTTGAAAGCGTTTCAATCCAGCTTCAAGTTCTGAATCAAATAAAAGTGGGTCTGTTTGATCGTCGAGCGGAAGAATATTTTCTGTCGGGATAGAAACATCTAGCAATAAAGGGTGGCTGAGAGTTTCAGGCACGATTAAAGCGTCGATATAATTTTCGTCAATCAATCGCTGCCGAATGGCAGGAATAATGTCATGCGTTTCGCCGACTTCGATAATATCGCGCGTTGACGGTACGGCTTTCCAACCACCATTGTTGATTAAATTTTCATAGTGATCGAGAGAAAGACGAAGGTTCTTATATTGCGGGGCCTGAGGTGCAAAAGCGTTCATCTCTGATAATGGGTCGCCAGAGGCAGCGTTGACAATACGCGCCACTAATTCTGAACGGGCCGGTGCGTTACTCCTTGGCTTGATTGCTTCACCTTCATCAGAGAGCCCTACAGACAAAACTGAGGTCATTTGTAACCATAGAAAAGTAAGCTGAATATCTGCGTTCGCCCGAATTTCAGCGTCAGGCGTTTCAAATCTATTTTTTACCAAGGCTGGCGCATTGATGAAAACCTTCGGCGTTTCCATGCCGTGACTGGCGAAAAACTCTGGGGCTGATAATAGGGTTTCAGCGGAAGCTTGCGTCCAAAGTGGCTTAAAGACGGATTGTGCATAGGCCAGACGGGCGGCTTCAGCGGCACTTTCTGACAAGCCTCTGTCCAATTTTTCTTCAACAGAATCCTTAACAAACTTGGCTTCGATATGGGCCGCCATAGCGGATAGATCATTGTCACCCAAGAGTTTTGAGGTTGCGATTGAGGGGGCTTCTTTTTTCACCAAGGGGACATGGGTGGCGGTCGCGCTTGGATAAAGAGCCAATAAAGATGCACCCACTATGGCGCTGGTCAGAAGCCGTGTTTTCGCCGCTTTAGTCTTTTGTTTTTTTGAACCGTATATCATTCTTTTTCCCTGTTTCGCAAATGGCGAATTCGGTCAAAGAACGGCTCAAAGCGAAAAAGCGTTCCGAATTAAATATGTTTAGGGGCTTTGAACCTAAAGTGAGCGAGCCTCATCAATCAATAAAATCGGCACGCCTTCTCGAATAGGAAAGGCTAATTTCGCCTTTTTACTGACCAGCTCATGGCTGTCACTGTCATATTGAAGTGGCCCGCCCGTTTTGGGACAAACAAGAATATTCAGCATTTTCGGGTCAATGAGTGGGCCGGAAGAACTGCCTGTGTTTGACATAATATATCCTATTGTGGCTTTGCGGCATCAGGTCCGTCACTGCCCGCATATAAATGCATTAACCCTATCAAAAGACGACGTCTGTCATCTGTTGTCACCGCCTCTAAAAGGGATTGCTTGTCTTCGGGTTGGAAGGGTGAAATCATGGCCGCCTGATTGATCAAAATCGGCAGAGGAATTTCCGCAAGGGCTTTCCAATCAACCTGAACACCAAGCTTTTTTGCGAGTGCCTTCATGGCCACGGTGAGGGCGGATCGATCCGTACGTCCGTTTTCCGACAAGGTCTCCTGCGTGCGTTGTGCATTGTGAATCATTGCGTCTTCTTCAAAGTCCGAAAAATCAACTTTCGCCTGACGATAAGGCGTCGATGTGTCGACTTCTTCGCCCAACTTGAAACGTTTTAAACCCTTCAAGACAATTAAATACCGCCCGTCTTCGGCTTCCGAAAACTGAATAATCCGACCAAGGCCACCGACAGAGACTAAGCCTTCTTTCCGGCTTTGCACCATGCCGATTAATCGGTCAGATTTCAGTGCATCATCCACCATGTTTAAATAGCGCGGCTCAAATATGTTCAAGGGCAGGTCGCAAGCCGGCAATAAAACTGTGCCATTCAACGGAAAGAGCGACACCGTTTCGGGTGTTGTTCTTTTGGCCAGTGATTTATAATAAGCGCTCATTCACTCAATACGGTTCTGCGGCCACATCTATGCAAATAAAATTGAGGAGAGCTCACGACGGCCCTCAATAGATACGTCAGACTGTGGCCCTTCTGCTTCAAAAATCGTTAGCAGGAAGAGGCGCGCAGCTTCGTCATTATAGGCGCGGTTTTTACGAATGGAATAAAGTAAATGCTCAACCGCCTGTGCGTTTCGCCCTGTCGCAGCATAGGCTTTTGCCAAATCCAACCGCGCATCCAGATCATCGGGTTTGGCGTTCACTGCGGCCAATAATTCAATAGTCGGGTCATCCTCATCAGGTTCTGGAGCGGCTTCTGCCAAGGCCAATTTGGACCGCACAGCCGCAATTTCCGGGTGGTCATGAAGAGAGTCGGGAGCGGATTGAATAAGCTCCGCAGCGCCCGCCTCATTCCCTGAGTTAAGATAGATTTGTGCCAGACCCGCTCGTGCAGACGGATTATTATCGTCCAGGCTCAAAGCCTGTGCGTAATCCTGTGCGGCGCCGCCGACATCTCCGGCCGCCAGACTATCGCGCGCCCGTTCAACAAGGCTTTGGGATTCTTGTGCAGGATCAACATCACCCGCCAACCGCCCAACAAATTTTTCTAGCTCAGATTCCGGTTGCCCCCCCATAAAGCCGTCCACAGGCTTCCCGTCTTTAAAGGCAAAGACCGCAGGGATAGACCGAACGCCGAGCTGTCCGGCAACTCCGGGGTTCTCGTCAATATTGACTTTTACCATTTTGACTTTACCGCCTGCGCCTTTCACGACGCGCTCCAATGCCGGCATTAATTGCTTACAAGGCCCACACCAAGGGGCCCAGAAATCTACGACGACAGGGGTGTCTTTCGAGGCCTCAATCACATCAGCCATAAAACCCATATCGGATGAGTCCTTAATAAGGTCCGCAGTTGGAGTGTCCATTTTAAGCCTTTCTGTCTGCCGCACCGAACCTAGATTTCGGTGAAATCTACAAGCGTCGGTTCATGCCCTGTTGCAACGGCAAATTTTTCAATATCCGAGGTGTAAATGGCGGTGCTGGCCGTGTTTCGCAAGGGGTGGAACCAAACACGATCATGTGAAAACAAAGCTTTGTCTAAAATCAGCCTGACATGGCTGTCTTCATCATTCGCAACAGAGAACAATGTAACAGAGCCGGGTTTGACGCCGAGATAGCCCTCTAGCGCATCGGCCTTTCCAAATGAAAAGCGCTTCATATTGACCGCCTTATGAGTCTGGTTCAGGCGAATTTGCGTATCATTGAGCGCACAAATCAGGGCATAGGCGCCTGATTTATCTTTGAGGAACAAGTTTTTCGTATGCCCGCCCGGCATGGTTTTGCGGATGTCGTGCCCTTCTTCTACGGTAAATATCGCCTGATGCTCCCGTGTTTCGGTTTTTATGCCGAGCGTGTCGAAGAGGGCGAAAAGGGCGGTTTCAGCATGTGACGGGGTGGGTGTACTCATATGAAAATGGCTAACGCGAGTATGCCCGAAAGGCGAGTGAAAAAACTGCATCAAATTGCTTGAAATGCCTGAAAAAGGGGGTATATAGCGCTTCTTCTGCCGCGCAGGGCCTGTCCCTGTCATTACGCAAATATGAGCGGGCGTAGCTCAGTGGTAGAGCATCACCTTGCCAAGGTGAGGGTCGTGGGTTCGAATCTCATCGCCCGCTCCAATTTTATACCTGAATTTGATATCTTAATCTCAATTCATATCCTGTCTTTCGTTTTTCTCTCTTATTTTGTCTTTCGTTTCTCTTGTCTTATTTACTTCGGAAAAAAGTGGGCGTCTGCGGGGTTGTTTGGATGTTGGCGGTAAACCACGGATAGCTAAAAGGTGTTTTCACATCCGCACAGA